>NZ_JBXAIG010000006.1:0-398263 GCF_058795995.1 Variovorax sp. GW823-FHT04F07 | reverse complement strand
CCGCGAATGTCCCCCGGGGCTTCGCCCCTCCTCCTTGATTTCGCTGCGGGAAGCACCCAGTGTCCTGGGCACGGGACACAGCGCTGGCGTGCAGCCGATCAACGACCGCGCTGCCCCACGCTTACGCCGATGGGGTGCCTTGCGCAGCGAAATTAAGGAGGAGGGCGAAGCCCGGGGGACATTCGCGGAGCAAGGTGCCCCGTCGGCGTGAGCGTCGCCCTGAAAAATCAGAGCCGGAACGTTTGCAGATGCTCGATGCGCTCGGCCAAGCCTTCCTGCCCCAGGTAATGCCCCCGCGTCCCATCGCGCATCTGCGCGAGCGTGGTTTCCAGTTCGACCAACATCGCATCGCGATCCGCCACGAAGGCCGGCGGCACGTCGATGCCGATCTGCGCGCAGGCGTCGGCGATCAGGTGCGCGCTGGCGGGCGCACCGCAGGCTGCGCACTTCACGATGGCCGCCACGGTCGGCTCGGCGCCGTTGTCCAGCAGGGCGCTCGTGAGTTCGGGCGAGATCTGGCCGTCGATGTTGCGCAGCACGTCGGATGCCACCGGCGCGCCTGCGCGCACCAGCGCTGCCGCGGCGGCGAAGGCGCTGTGTCCCACGGCCACGTCGGTGGCGAGTGCACTGCCTTCATGCGGCCCTTCGAAGTTCAGGCCTGCGGCGGCAAGTTCGGCGACCAGCGCAGCGTCGTCGGTGGCAATCGCGTGGCGCAGTGCCGCGCGTGCGAGCGCCGGGTGATGGCGCAGCGTGCCGTCTGCAAGCGGGGTGCGCCAGTCGACGATGGCGCGGCAATAGAAGGTGACCAGCTTGTCCATCAGGTCGAGGTCCAGCCCGTAGCCTTCGTGGCGGTCGTCGAGGTAGGCGAGCAGCGCCTGCCCCGAGAAGTAGTCGCCTGTCGGCGCCAGCGGGTCTTCGTCGAGATGCAGCGCCGCGAAGGCGCCGTACAGGTCGGCCGCGACTGGGCTCAGGCCGTCTTCGTGCAGCGCGTGCGTCCAGGCCGGCGGCAGGCCCTGCTTCCACGCGATGACCTGGCCGTGCGTGGCGCCGGGCTCGACCACCGCGTAGACGCGGTCGCAGTACTCGAAGCCGCCGAAGGGCAGGTGCGTGAGCTTGCCGCTCCAGGGCGTGCCGCTGTCTTCGGCCCCTTCCTCGGCGAGTTCCTGCTCATGTTCGATCCAGCCCTGCAGGTCGCGGTAGCCGTCGCTGCCGTCCCAGAACAGCTCCGACCAGCTGACGCTCTCGACATTGCCGTTCATCGGCAACGCCAGGTCGTAGTCAAGGCGTCCGCCCGCCGTGTGCTGCCACAGCGCGACCAGCGCTTCAGGCAGCGGGCCGGCGCACAAGGCCTGCACCGCATCGATCTGCTGCTGCGGCATCGGCGGCTGCGCGTCGAAGATCACGCGATCGGCGAACAGCACGACGCCATGTTCGCGCAGGGTGGAGAGCTCTTCGGCAGAGAACGAGGTGTTGTTGTTCATGGCAGCGGCCTCCGTGTTCTCCAAAATGTAGCGCTTTGCGCCGAGGGAGCAACCCTCGTTCGCCCGGGGCTGCTGCAAGCCCCTGCATGACGCACTACAGATTGGTGCGCAGCTTCCAGATCTCGGGGAACAACACCACGTCGAGCATCTTGCGCAAGTAGCTCACGCCCCCCGTGCCGCCGGTGCCGCGCTTGAAGCCGATCACGCGCTCCACGGTGGTCACGTGGCGGAAGCGCCAGAGGCGGAAGGCGTCTTCGAGGTCGGTGAGTTTTTCGCCGAGCTGGTACAGGTCCCAGTGGTCGTGCGGGTTGCGATACACCGTGAGCCAGGCGGCCTCGACGCCGTCGCTCGATTCGTAGGGCTGGGTCCAGTCGCGCTCCAGCCGGTCGGCGGGCACGGGCAGGCCGTGGCGTGCGAGCAGGCGCAGCGACTCGTCGTACAGCGAGGGCGCGCGGTAGGCCGCGTCCACCTGCGCGAGCAGGTCGGCGCGGTGGGCGTGGGGCTTGAGCATGGCGGCGTTCTTGTTGCCGAGCAGGAACTCGATGCAGCGGTACTGCGCGCTCTGAAAGCCGCTGGAGTTGGCGAGGTAGGGGCGCATGGCCGTGTACTCGGGCGGCGTCATGGTGGAGAGCACGGTCCATGCGCTCACCAGTTGTTCCATGATGCGGCTCACGCGCGCGAGCATCTTGAAGGCGTCGGGCAGGCGCTCTTGCGCGATGCACTGCACGGCGGCGTGCAACTCGTGCAGCATGAGCTTCATCCAGAGTTCGCTGGTCTGGTGCTGCACGATGAACAGCATCTCGTCGTGCGCGGGCGACAGCGGATGCTGCGCGTTGAGGATCTCGTCGAGGTGCAGGTAGTCGCCATAGCTCATGGACTTGCTGAAGTCCAGCTGCGCCTTCTCTTCGTGGACGATGGACTCGGGGGTCTTGTTGTTGTCGTTGTCGGTGCTCATGTCACTGCGTTCTTGCGGTTGAATTCGGCGCGTCGCCACTCGCCGGTCTCGAGCACCTGCACGAGGTGTTCGACCGAGTGCCACACATCCTCGAAGCCGAGGTACAGCGGCGTGAAGCCGAAGCGCAGGATGTCGGGCATCTGCGAATCGCCGGCGCGGTAGTCGCCGATCACGCCGCGTGCGATCAGCGCCTGCACGATGGCGTAGGCGCCTTCTTCACGGCTGAGGCAGACCTGCGAGCCGCGCAACGCGTGGTCGCGCGGCGTGACGAGCGAGAGGCCTTGTCCTGCGCAGCGTTGCTCGACCAATTGGATGAACAGGTCGGTGAGCGCGAGCGACTTGGTGCGCAGCGCGGCCATCGCACCGCCGGTGCCGTTGAAGGCTTCGGCGGCCAGCACGGTGTCGAGTCCGCATTCGAGCCCGGCCAAGGCGATGACCGGTTGCGTGCCGCACAGGTAGCGGCCGACGCCTGGCGCGGGGCGGTAGTGCGGCGTGAACTCGAAGGGCGCCGCGTGGCCCCACCAGCCTGACAGCGGCTGCTCGAACTGGCCTGCGTGCTTCGTGTTCACCCAGGCAAAAGCGGGCGCGCCGGGGCCACCGTTGAGGTACTTGTAGCCGCAGCCGATCGCGTAGTCGGCGTTGCTGTCGTTGAGCGCCACGGGCACGGCGCCCGCGCTGTGCGCCAGGTCCCACACGGTGAGCGCGCCCGCGGCGTGCGCGGCGGCGGTGACGGCCTTCATGTCGTGCATGGCACCGGTGCGGTAATTGACGTGCGTGAGCATGAGCACGGCGACTTCGTCGGTCAGTGCGGCTGGGAGCTCACTCGCATCGATCAGCTTCAGCGTGAAGCCGCGTTCACGGCACAGCGATTCGGCGATGTACAGGTCGGTGGGGAAGTTGCTGCGCTCGCTCACCACCAGCTTGCGGCCGCTTGCCTTCTGCTGCGAGAGCGCGGCGAACAGCACCTTGTAGAGATTGACGGAGGTGCTGTCGGTGCACACCACTTCGCCCGGCGCGGCGCCGATCAGGCGGGCCACCTTGTCGCCCAGGCGCTGCGGCAGGTCGAACCAGCTCGCGGTGTTCCACGAGCGGATGAGGCCTTCGCCCCATTCCTTGGCCACCACTTCGGCGATGCGCGCGGGCGCGGCCTTGGGCAGCACGCCGAGCGAGTTGCCGTCGAGGTAGAGCACGCCCTCGGGCAGGGTGAATTGGTCGCGCAGGGCGCGCAGCGGGTCTTGCGCGTCGAGGGCGCGGCAGTCGGCGAGGGTCGTCGTCATGGAAGGGAGGGTTTCAGCGGGGAAGTTCGCGCAGCACGGCGCGCACGGGGGAGGCATCGGCGCTTGTCAGCTTGAGCGGCAGCGCGATGAGTTCGTAGTCGCCCTCGGGCACGTCGTCGAGCACGAGGTTCTCGAGCACGCGCAGGTCGAGGTGGCGGATGCGCTGGTGGCTGTCGAGCGTCTTGCTGTCGGCCGGGTCGATGCTGGCGGTGTCGATGCCGATGAGCTTCACGCCCATGGCCGCCAGGCGCTCGACGGTGGCGGGTGCATAGGCCGCGAGCTGCGGGTCCCAGCGGTCGACGGGCATGGCCGGGTAGGTGCGCACGAGCACGCGCGGGGGCAGCGTGTCGTTCACGGCGTGCGCAATGTGCTCCCAGGTGACCAGCGGGCCGCGGCCGATCGCGTGGATCACGCGGCAGGGGCCGAGAAAGGGCGTGAGGTCGACCTGGCCGATGGTCTGGCCTTCGGGGGCGTAGTGCAGCGGCGCGTCGGCATGGGTGCCCACGTGCGGCGACAGCGTGATCGCGCTCACGTTGACCGGGCAGCCGGGGCCGATGGTGGCGCACCACTGCTGCGAATACGGCGTGTCGCCCGGGAACACCGGGCTGCCGGCGTGCACGGGGGCGGAGATGTCCCAGAGTCGGAGCGGGGCGGTCATGGCGGGCGGCAGGGCGAAGGAAGAAAAAGGGCAGTGTGGGCCGGTTGGAGTCGGTCCACAAGGGGCCGGCGGGTGCCGAATGCTATGCGCAGTGACTGCCTTGCGTCGAGAAGTTATTCATCAATCGTCGAAAGATTGAATAATCTATTCAATCAACGGAAATTGGAGAACAGATCATGCAAGCCGACCTCGACCGAACCGACCTCCAGCTGCTGCGCGCGCTGCAGGACAACGCCCGCCTGACCTCGGGCGAGTTGGCGCAGATGGCGCACCTGTCGCAGTCGCCGTGCTGGCGGCGGGTGAAGAAGCTGGAGGACGACGGCGTGATCGGCGGCTACCACGCGGGCCTGAACCGGCGCGCGCTGGGTTTCGGCGTGCTGGCCTTCGTGATGGTCGGCATCGACCACCAGACCGAGATCTCGTCGCGCGCCTTCGAGGACGCGGTGTGCGCGATCCCCGAGGTGGTGATGTTCCACGGCATCTCGGGGCCGGCGGATTTCATCCTCGTGGTGGTCGCGAAGGACCTCGATGCGTATTCCGACCTGCTGCAGCGCAAGCTGCACCGCCTGCCGGGCGTGCGTCATGTGCAGACGCATTTCTCGCTGCAGGAGTTCAAGGGGCAGCTCGGTGGTCTGCCGGTGCCCCTAGCCTGAGCGGTCAGTGGAGCTCGTCTGGCAGCATGGGCAGCCCATGCCGCAGGCGCGCGCGCTGGCAGGCGTCGCTGCCGGCCTGCAGCTCGTGGCAGGGGTTGGGGCGCCATTCGTAGATGCCGCAGGCCACCGACTGGCCGATCTTGCCGGTGAGCGCGGCGCAGCGCGCCGGCGTGTGGTCGGTGCCGCGCATGCGGCAAAGCGCGTCGTTCACGTCGACCGCCAGGCCCGAGGGCACGCGGCCGCCGTGGTCGTCGAGCTCGTGCACGCTGAAGTCGACGCGGTAGCTGGCGCAGCAGGCGCCGCAGGTCTGGCAGGGATTCATGGGGCGAGCAGCGCGGCGTCACGCACGCGCTGCAGCATGCGGCGGCGGATCAGCCCGCTCGCGGGGCGGATCAGCAGCCAGTAGGCGGTGAAGCGGCGCTGCGCGGCGGCATCGCCGCACCAGACCCGGGTCCGGGTGGTGAGGCGCGTGCCCGTGCCCTCGGGCTCGGCCGTGAAGTGAAGCACCAGCTTGGCCAGGCCCGTGGCATCGAGCGCGGCGAAGGCCGGGCCGTCGGCCAGCGGGACCAAGCCGTAGTCGAAGCGCCAGAAGCGGCCGGCCAGGCCGAAGGCCAGTTCACGTTCGCCGTCGCGCCCCAGCGGCGTGAAGTCCGAGAAGCCGAAGGCCTCGCGCTGGCGCAGCGTGGGAGCGGCAAGGCCGAGCCGGCTGGCCAGCCGGTTCGGCAGTTCGCGCAGCGCGATCAGGCTGCGCGCCACGGGGTCGTCGGTGATCTCGGGGCGGGCCGCCATGTCGAGCACGCGCGCGGGCGGCGCTGGAACGTGGAGGCTGTGCGTCTCCGCGAACTGGTAGCGCGGCAGGTAGCGGTTCATCAGCTCCATGCGGCGCCTGGGTGGGTCAGCGGTGGGGTGCCGGTCAGAGCCTGCCGAGCAGCAGGAACTCCATCAGCGCCTTCTGCGCGTGCAGGCGGTTCTCGGCCTCGTCCCAAACGACCGACTGCGGGCCGTCGATGACCTCGGCCTGCACTTCCTCGCCGCGGTGCGCGGGCAGGCAGTGCATGAAGAGGGCGTCGGTCTGGGCGATGCGCATCATGTCCTCGTCGACGCACCAGTCGGCGAAGGCCTTGCGGCGCGCCTCGTTCTCGGCCTCGTAGCCCATGCTGGTCCACACGTCGGTGGTGACGAGGTCGGCGCCGCGGCAGGCTTCCATCGGGTCCTGGAAGACCTTGTAGCTGTCGCCCGAGCGGATGCCGGCGATCGACTGGTCCACCTCGTAGCCGCTGGGCGTGCTCACGTGCACGGTGAAGCCCAGGATCTCGGCGGCCTGCAGCCAGGTGTTGGCCATGTTGTTGCCGTCGCCCACCCACGCCACCGTCTTGCCCTGGATCGAGCCGCGGTGCTCGATGTAGGTGAAGATGTCCGCCAGGATCTGGCAGGGGTGGAACTCGTTGGTCAGGCCGTTGATGACGGGCACGCGCGAGTGCGCGGCGAAGGCGTCAATCTTGGTCTGCTCGTAGGTGCGGATCATCACCAGGTCGACCATGCGGCTGATGACCTTGGCGCTGTCCTCGATGGGCTCGGCGCGGCCCAGCTGGCTGTCGCCCGTGGTCAGGTGCACCACGCTGCCGCCGAGCTGGTACATGCCAGCCTCGAAGCTCACGCGGGTGCGCGTGCTGGCCTTCTCGAAGATCATGGCCAGCGTGCGGTCGACCAGCGGCTGGTGCTTTTCATACGTCTTGAACTTCTTCTTGATGATCGCCATGCGATCGAAGAGGTAGACGTACTCGTCGGCCGTGAGGTCCGAGAACTGCAGGTAGTGGCGCAGGGCGTTCGGTGCGGCGGCGGTCGTCATTGCGCAACGGGCTCCGAGAGGAAGGTTTTGACGATCGGCGCGAGGATCGCAACGATCTCGTCGGCTTCGGCAATGCTCAGGATGAGCGGCGGCACGAGGCGGATCACCTTGTCGGCCGTCACGCTCAGCAGCAGGCCGGCGTCGCAGGCGCGGTTCAGGATCGCGCCGCAGGGGCGGTCGAGCTCGATGCCCAGCATCAGGCCCTGGCCGCGGATTTCCTTGACGCCCGGCAGGCTGCCGATTTCGCGCTCCAGCGCGGCCTTCAGGTGCGCGCCCACGGTGGCGGCGTTCTCGAGCAGCTTGTGCTCTTCCATGATGCGGATGGTTTCCACACCGGCGCGCATGGCCAGCGGGTTGCCGCCGAAGGTGGTGCCGTGGTTGCCCGGGCCGAAGATGTTGGCGGCCTTGGGGCCGGCCACGACGGCGCCGATCGGCACGCCCGAGCCCAGGCCCTTGGCCAGCGGCATCACGTCGGGCTTGATGCCCGCCCACTGGTGGGCGAACCACTTGCCGGTGCGGCCCATGCCGCACTGCACTTCGTCGATCATCATGAGCCAGTCGCGCTCGTCGCACAGCTGGCGCACCTGCTGGAGGTAGTCGACGCGCATCGGGTTGATGCCGCCTTCGCCCTGGATGGTTTCGAAGAACACGGCGACCACGTTGGGGTTGCCTTCGGTGGCCTTCTTCAGCGCCTCGATGTCGTTCAGCGGCACGCGGATGAAGCCTTCGACCAGCGGGCCGAAGCCGGCCTGCACCTTGGGGTTGCCGGTGGCCGACAGCGTGGCGATGCTGCGACCGTGGAAGGCGGCTTCGTAGACGACGATCTCGGGGCGCTCGATGCCCTTGTCATGGCCGTACTTGCGGGCCAGTTTCAGGGCGGCTTCGTTGGCTTCCAGGCCGGTGCAGCAGAAGAAGGCGTTGGTCAGGCCCGACAGCTCGGTGAGCTTGGTGGCGAGCTGTTCCTGGCCGGTCACGTGGTAGTAGTTGGAGCTGTGGATCAGCTTGGTCAGCTGGTCTTGCAGTGCGGGCACCAGCTCGGGGTGGTTGTGGCCCAGCGTGTTCACGGCAATGCCGCCCAGGCCGTCGAGGTAGGCCTTGCCCGTGGTGTCCCAGACTCGGCAGCCCTGGCCGTGCGACAGCGCGATCGGCAGGCGACCGTAGGTGTTCATGACGTGGGGCGAGGTGGGTTGCTGGGCGGTGGCGCTCATTCGGTACTCCAGATAGGGAACACGAATTCTAGGCGTGCGATTTGACGGCTTCGTTGAGGATTCCGCATCACAGCAATGCCCCCCATTCAGGATGCAAAAAGGGCCCCGGATACAATCGCTTGCTGCACCGCAGCACCTGTTCCGGTCGCCTCACTTCACGATGATTTCCCCCAACGCCAAAGAAATCTTCATCCAGGGCATCACCCACGATGGCCGCACTTTTCGTCCCAGCGACTGGGCCGAACGCCTCGCCGGCGTCATGTGCTCCTTCCGCCCCGGCGGCGCCTACCCGGGCAGCCACCTGAGCTATTCGCCTTGGTGCATTCCCACGACCATCAACGGCGTGAAATGCGTGGTGGTGAACCGCGCCCTGCGCGACGCCGAGCCCATGGCCTGGGACTTCTGCGTGAACTTCGCCAAAGACAACAACCTCCAGGTGGCCGAGGCCTGCCTGGTGCCCGACCCGGCGGACACGCCGCCCCCTCCCAAAAAGGCCTGACTTCCAGGCCTTTTTCTTTTCTGCGCGGGCCGCTCTGGCCTGGGCACTTTTCGAGCGCCCATGAAAAAACCGCCCGAAGGCGGTTTTTCACTTTTGCTTGCTGCAGCGCACCCCGATCAAACGGCGGACCGGAGGATTCCGGTCCGGGCTTGCCTGACAGGTGTCAGGCGGCGGCCTTTTCAGGCGCCAGGGCGAGGGCCTTGACCTTGGCCGACAGGCGGCTCTTGTCGCGGGCGGCCTTGTTCTTGTGGAAGATGCCCTTGTCGGCGACGGTGTCGACGATGCTCTGGGCCTTCGCGAACAGTTCGCTTGCCTTGGTCTTGTCGCCAGCCAGAACAGCCTTTTCGACGTTCTTGACAGCGGTACGGTATTTGGAGCGCAGCGAGGTGTTCGCAGCGTTGAGCTTGACGTCCTGGCGGACGCGCTTGCGGCCCGACGCGAGGCGCGGGTTCTTCTTCTTGGGCTTGGCGGATGCCATATTTAGTGTTCCTTAGGTGTCTGAGGATGATGCAGCAAAGCCCTCCATTATAGGCCGGGTTCCGGTTTTTGCCGAATTGCCTGCTTTTGACACCTTTCGCAGCCCTACACTCGCCCCCGTGTCCCTGTTCAAATCCGCCTCCACCGTCTCCCTGCTGACCCTCGCTTCGCGGATCACGGGCCTCGTGCGCGACGTGCTGTTTGCCTCGGTGTTCGGCGTCAGCGCGCTCACCGACGCCTTCAACGTCGCCTTTCGCATCCCCAACCTGTTTCGCCGCGTGTTCGGCGAGGGCGCCTTCAGCCAGGCCTTCGTGCCGGTGCTGGCCGCGCGCAAGACCGAGGCGGGGCAGGAGGGCGCCCGGGAGCTGGTCGACCACGTCGCCACGCTGCTGACCTGGGCCCTGGTGGTGCTGTGCGTGGCCGGCGTGGCCGGCGCGCCGCTGCTGGTCTGGGCCATGGCCAGCGGCCTGCAGGGCTTCGACGCCGCCGTGGTCATGACGCGCTGGATGTTCCCCTACATCGGCTTCATGTCGCTGGTGGCGCTGGCGGGCGGCATCCTCAACACCTGGCGCAAGTTCGCGGTGCCGGCGGCGTCGCCGGTGCTGCTCAACATCGCGCTGATCCTGTCGATCTCCATCGGCGCGCCGCTGTTTCGCCGCTGCGGCATCGAGCCGATCTACGCCCAGTGCGTGGGCGTGATGGTCGGCGGCGTGCTGCAGCTGGCCCTGCAGATCCCGGCGCTGCGCGCATTGGGGCTCCTGCCGCGCATCGGCGCCAGCTTCAAGGCGCTGCGCGCCGCGTGGACCGATCCGACCACCCGCAAGGTCATGAAGCTCATGCTGCCGGCGCTGCTGGGCGTGAGCGTGGCGCAGATCTCGCTGCTCATCAACACACAGATCG
This sequence comes from Variovorax sp. GW823-FHT04F07, assembly GCF_058795995.1. Taxonomy (NCBI): domain Bacteria; kingdom Pseudomonadati; phylum Pseudomonadota; class Betaproteobacteria; order Burkholderiales; family Comamonadaceae; genus Variovorax; species Variovorax sp. GW823-FHT04F07. Next base: position 388,306 of record NZ_JBXAIG010000006.1, on the reverse strand, counting down.
CCTCGCACCTGGCCACCGGCAGCGTGACCTGGGTCACCAACGCCGACCGGCTGATGGAATTCCCCACCGCCATGCTCGGCGTGGCGCTGGGCGTGGTGCTGATGCCGCAGCTCGCGGGCGCCCGCGCCGCCAAGGACGACGCGCGCTACTCCTCGCTGCTCGACTGGGGCCTGCGCCTCGTGGTGCTGCTGGCGGCGCCGTGCGCCGTGGCGCTGCTGCTGTTCGCCAAACCGCTCGTGGCCGTGCTGTTCCACAACGGCGCCTACACCGGCGAGGACGTGGGCCGCACCACCGTGGCGCTCATGGGCTACGGCGTGGGGCTGGTCGGCCTCGTGGCCGTGAAGGTGCTCGCGCCCGGCTACTACGCCAAGCACGACACGCGCACGCCCATGCTGATCGCCGTGACGGTGCTGGTGTTCACGCAGGTGCTCAACTTCTTCCTGGTGCCGCTGCTGCAGCACGCGGCGCTGACGCTGACCATCGGCATCGGTGCGCTGGTCAACGCGCTGTGGCTGCTGATCGGCCTGATCCGGCGCGGCAGCTACACCCCCGAGCCCGGCTGGGGCAAGTTCGCGCTGCAGGTGCTGCTGGGCACCGTGGTGCTGGCGGCCCTGCTGGCCTGGGGCGCGCATTATTTCGATTGGGTCGGCCTGCGCGCGCAGCGCCTGCACCGCATCGGCCTTCTGGCCGCGCTCATCGTCGGCGCCGCGCTGCTCTATTTCGCCGTGCTCACCGCCGCAGGCGTGCGCCTGCGCAGTTTCATGCGCCGCTGAAGCGCCGTTGGCGAGCCGGAAAACACTGCCTTGACGCTCCCCGCGGGCTCCTCTACAAAGCCATATGACGTTCAGCTACCAGGTTCCCACGGCACTGGAATATTTCGAGTCGCTGGTCGGCAGCGATGACCACTTTCCGCTGCTCGAAGCGGCGGCCAGCATCGCGCAGGACGAATACCCCGAACTCGACGTGCAGCAGGTGCTGGGCGACGTCGACCAGTTGCTCGCGCGCCTCAAGCGCCGCCTGCCGGCCGACGCCGCGCCGCTGGCTCGGCTGCGCGCGCTGAACCAGTTCTTCTTCAGCGACCTGAATTTCGGCGGCAACGTCAACGACTACTACGACCCCGACAACAGCTACCTGAACGCCGTGCTGCGCACCCGCCGCGGCATTCCGATCTCGCTGGCCGTGCTGTGGATGGAGCTGGCCCAGGGCCTGGGCCTGCAGACGCGCGGCATCAGCTTCCCGGGGCATTTCATGGTCAAGGTCACGCTGCCCAAGGGGCAGGTCGTGATCGATCCGTTCACCGGCAAGTCGCTCTCGCGCGAAGAGCTGGGCGAGCGGCTCGAACCCTACAAGCGCGGCAATGGGCTGGTCGGCGAGTTCGACGTGCCGCTGGGCCTGTACCTGCAGCCCGCGAGCCCGCGCGAGATCATCGCGCGCATGCTGCGCAACCTGAAGGAAGTGCACCACGCGCAGGAAGACTGGCCGCGCTACATCGCGGTGCAGAACCGCCTCATTGCGCTCTTGCCCACCGCCTGGGGCGAGCACCGCGACCGCGGCGTGGCGCATGCCGAGCAGGGCCATGCGGCGCTGGCCGTGCGCGACCTCGAAACCTACCTCGCCAACGCCGAAGACGCGCTCGACATCGACGCGATCGCCGAGCGCGTGGCGCTGCTGCGGCGCCTGGCCAACTGACCCGCCACAACAGCCCCAACGCCATGACCGACACCCGCACCGGCGTGAGCGCGGCGCCCGACCTGGGCACGCTGCACGAATTCCACGGCGTGCAGCCGGTGCTGCCGGTGTCCGACGTCTCGCGCGCCGCGCGCTGGTTTTCCGAGGTGCTGGGTTTCGAGATCGACTTCATCGCCGGCGAGCCGCCCAGCTACGCCCGCGTGATGAAGGGCGACCGCAGCTATGGCGACCCGGTGTACCTGCGCCTGTGGCAATGCGGCAGCCGTGAGGCCCGGCCCTGGCGCGGCGAAATCGTGATCCACGTCGGCAAGGACATCGACGGCCTGCACGCCGCCTATGTGAAGCGCGGCGTGACCATCATCGAGCCGCCCACGTCCCAGCCCTGGGGCCTGCGCGAATTCGCGATCCGCGAACCCGACGGCCACGTGCTGCGGTTCTGCGGCTATCTCTGAAACACAAAATTACAAGCAGATCGATGCGGCCGTGTCGATCCGTGGCCCGCTCGCGCGACGTGTGAACAGGAGCACGCAGATTCCGGCGTCTCCCGATCCCCACCCACTTTCAGGAGAAACGACATGCGATTCATGGTTCTGGTCAAGGCGAGCAAGGACTCCGAAGCCGGCGTGATGCCGAGCACCGAGATCCTCACCGAGATGGGCCGGTTCAACGAGGAACTGGTCAAGGCCGGCGTGCTGCTGGCGGGCGAGGGGCTGCACCCGTCGTCCAAGGGCGCGCGTGTGCGCTGCGAAGGCAAGAAGCGCACCGTCATCGACGGCCCCTTCACCGAGACCAAGGAGCTGCTCGCGGGCTTCTGGCTGCTGCAGGTCAAGTCGAAGGAAGAGGCCATTGAATGGATCAAGCGCAGCCCGTTCCAGGAAGGCGAGATCGAGATCCGCCAGGTCTTCGAGGCCACCGATTTCGGCGAGGCCATGACGCCCGAGCTGCTGGCGCAGGAAGACCGCCTGCGCGCCGAGTCGGCTGCCAAGGCCGGCCGCTGAACTTCATCCATTCCTCGAAGGAGAAACGATCATGCGATTCATGCTGCTGATGATTCCCCACGGCTACGAAAGCGCGGCGCCCGGCACCGTGCCCGACGACGTCGAACGCGTGGGGTCGATGATGGCTTTCAACGAGTCCCTGCAGAAGGCCGGCGTGCTGATCGGCTGCGAGGGCCTGCATCCGCCGTCGATGGGCGCGCGCGTGAGCTTTCCGGGCGGCAAGCCGAAGGTGGTCGACGGCCCCTTCGCCGAGGCCAAGGAAGTGCTGGGCGGCTACTGGCTGATCGATGTTGCTTCGCGCGCCGAGGCTATCGAATGGGCGAGCCGCTGCCCGGGCAGCGAAGACGAGGTCATCGAGATCCGTCAGGTGCAGGAGATGGAGGACTTCTCGCCCGAGGTGCAGGACGTGGCGAGCGAGTTCACGTCGATGCAGCAGACGCTCAAGAAGTGAAAGTGAGCGGGGCCTAGTCGTCCCGCACCAGCCGGATGCCCACCAGCGTGTAGCGCGTGTCCGGCGCATTCCAGTTGCGGTACGACGAGCGGGCATAGAAAGCCCAGGTGTGCCAGGAGCCGCCGCGGCGCACCCGCACGGTGCCCGTGGCCGGGCCCTGGGGGTCGTCGACCGGTGAGCGCGCGTAGTATTCGTCGCCATGCCAGTCGGCCACCCACTCCCACGCATTGCCGTGCATGTCGTAGAGGCCCCAGGCGTTCGGCGCGAAGCTGCCGACCGGGGCGGTGAAGGCAAAACCGTCGTCGCCCGCGAGCGCCATCGCGCGCCAGCGCGGCCAATGGGCGGCGCTGCGCGTGTCGAACACATTGGCCCCGCGCAGCAGCGTGGCCGGATCGTCCCCCGTGCTGTAGCGCGTGCGCGTGCCGGCGCGGCAGGCGTACTCCCACTCGGCCTCGGTCGGCAGGCGGTAGCGCCGGCCCTCCGTCTTGCTCAGCCAGGCGGCCAGCGCCTGCGCGTCGTTCCAGCTCACGTTGACCACCGGGTGGTCGTCGCCCTGCGCGAAGCCCGGGTTGCGCCACGAGTAGCGCGGGTCGCGGCCTTCGAAGGCGTCGCCGCGCCGCGTGGTGGCGGGGTCGTAGTCGGCGCGCCAGCCGTAGCCGCCGGTGCCGTCGGCCACCGATTCGGGCACGTGACCCGAGGCCTCGAGGAAGCGCCGGAACTGGCCCACCGTCACCTCGTGCCGGCCCATCCAGAACGCCCGCGTGATGCGCACCTTGTGCACCGGCCCTTCGTCGGCCAGCTGGGTGAAGCGCTCCTTGGGCAGTTGGGGGTAGTCGCGAGCCAGCGCGTCGGGCGCCTCGTCGCTGCCCATGAGGAATTCGCCGGCCGGCAATCGCACGAAGGCCATGCCCAGGCTGTTACGTTCCACGGCGAGGTCGTCCGCCCCGGCGCCGCCGCAGGCGAGGCCGAATGCGAAACCCAGGCTCCACAAGACGAGGCGTGGTGTCATGGCCGCATGCTATCCGGCCCGCCGGGCCGCAGCGAGGCCGCATGAGCAGCGGACAGGACGCCACCGCCATCCACCGCGCCATCGAGGCGGTCTGGCGCATCGAGTCCGCGAAGATCATCGCCGCGCTCGCGCGCAAGGTGCGCGATGTGGGCCTGGCCGAAGAGCTGGCGCAGGACGCGCTGGTGGCCGCGCTCGAGCAGTGGCCCGTCGACGGCGTGCCCGACAACCCCGCCGCGTGGCTCACGCAGGTGGCCAAGCATCGCGCCCTCGACCGCCTGCGCCACGTGCAACTGGCCGAGCGCAAGGCGCCCGAGATCGGCCGCGAGCTCGATGCGCTGCACGCCATGGCGCAGGCCGATTTCGCGCAGGCGGTGGATGCGGCGCTCGACGACGACATCGGCGACGACCTGCTGCGCCTGGTGTTCACCGCCTGCCACCCGGTGCTCTCGACCGAGGCGCGTGTGGCGCTCACCTTGCGGCTGATGGGCGGCCTCACGACCGACGAGATCGCGCGCGCCTTTCTCGTGCCCGAGGCCACCGTGGCGCAGCGCATCGTGCGTGCCAAGCGCACGCTGGCCGAGGCGCGCGTGCCCTTCGAGGTGCCGCGCCGCCACGAGCTCGAAGCCCGGCTGGCCTCGGTGCTCGAGGTGCTCTACCTGATCTTCAACGAGGGCTACTCGGCCACCGCCGGCGACGACTGGATGCGCCCCGCGTTGTGCGACGAAGCGCTGCGCCTGGGCCGCATCGTGGCCGAGCTGGTGCCCGGTGAAGCCGAGGTGCACGGGCTGGTCGCGCTGATGGAAATCCAGGCCTCGCGCACCGCCGCGCGCGTCGGCGCCTCGGGCGAGCCGGTGCTGCTGCTCGACCAGAACCGCGCGCGCTGGGACCCGATGCTGATCCGCCGCGGCCTGGCGGCGCTGGCGCGCGCCGAAGCGCTGGGCGGCGCGCTCGGCCCCTACGCGCTGCAGGCCGCCATCGCCGCCTGCCATGCCCGCGCGCGCACCGCGGGCGAGACCGACTGGGCCCGCATCGCGGCGTTGTACGACGCACTGGCCGCGCTGTCGCCGTCGCCCATCGTCGAGCTGAACCGCGCGGTCGCGCTGTCGATGGCCTTCGGGCCGGCGGCCGGGCTGGAGGTGGTCGATGCGCTGCAGGACGAGCCCGCGCTGAAGGGCTACCACCTGCTGCCGACCGTGCGCGGCGACCTGCTCTTCAAGCTGGGCCGCCGCGACGAGGCGCGGCGGGAGTTCCAGCGTGCCGCCTCGCTCACGCGCAACACGCGCGAGCAGGCGCTGCTGCGGGCGCGCGCCGAGGCCTGCGGCGACAAGCCTTAGCGGACGGGCGCCGATGTGCCCGCGGAAGGCGAGCCCGGCAACCCGAACTGGTGCCACGCGCGGCGCAGCTGCGTGTCCGAGCCGAAGCCCGACAGCTCGGCCGCCCGCGTCACGCTGGCGCCCGAGGCCAGCGCCAGTTGCGCGGCGGCCAGCCGCAGTCGGCGCAGGTAGGCCAGCGGCGCCACGCCTGCATGCTCGACGAACAGGCGCGTCAGGTGCCGCGCCGAGGTGTGGGCGACCTCGGCCATGCGCGGCACGCTCCAGTCGGCCTGCGGTTGTTCGCTGACCGCGTCCTGCACCCGGTGCAGCGCCGCGTGCAGGTGGTTGCGGTAGGCGAGAAAGGGCGACAGCTCCGGGTCGTGCGGGCCGCGCCGCAGCGCGACCACCATCGCCTGCGCGACCTGGGCCGCCAGCGCCTCGCCGCAGGTGTCGGCGATGCGGTGCAGCATCAGGTCGATGCCCGTCGTGACGCCCGCGCTGCTGTAGACCGGCGGGTCGATCACGAAGACGCGGTTGCTCACCACCTCGCAGCGCGGCTCCACGGTGCGCAGTTCGTCCAGGTGATGGTGGTGCGTGGTGACGCGCCGGCCCGCGAGCGCACCTGCGTGTGCCGCGAGCAGGGCGCCCGCACAGACCGTCACCAGCTCGACGCCGCCGCGCGTGAAGCGCTGGCCGCGCAGCCAGTGCAGCAGGTCCTGCGCCTCGGGCGTGTCGGTCGCGATGGTGTCGCCCGGCAGGCCGACCAGCACCACCCAGCCCGGGCCATCCCACTGCGTCGGCAGCGGCGACAGCCCCGAAAGCGCGACGCCGACCGAGCCCCTCATGCTGGGCCGCGGCCCCGCGAATTCGATGAGGAAGCGCTCGGGCTGGCCCGCCGCGCGCAGCCGCTGGTTGGCGATGCGCAGCGCCTCGGCCGGTCCGGCCCAGTCGAGCACCAGGCTGTCGGGCAGGAGCACGAAAACTACGCGGACAGGGGCTAGTTGTGGGTCCATGTGTAGTCCATCTGGCGCGCGGTGCGCTCGGCCAGGTCGCGCCCGGCCAGGCGTTCGACCAGGTGCAGGCTCATGTCGATGCCCGCGCTGATGCCGGCCGAGCTGACGATGCGGCCGGTGTCGACCCAGCGCACGCCGTCGCGCACGTCGAGTTGCGGGAACTGGGCGCGCAGGTCGGCGAGGTCTTCCCAGTGCGTGGTGACCGCCTCGCGCGTCACGACGCCGCTTTGTGCCAGCAGGAAGACGCCGGTGCAGACCGAGGCGACGAGCTGCGCGCCGGCCGCGCACCGGGCGATCCAGCGCAGGGTGTCGGGGCTCGCCATCGGCGCATCGACCACGCCGCCGGGGACGACCAGCACGTCGGCGGTGGCGGCGGCATCGGCCAGCGTGTGGTCGGCGAGCAGCCGCAGGCCGGCGCGCGCCTGCACCGGTTCCCCGGCGCGGGTGTGGGCGACCGAGGCGACCTCGAAGGGCGCGGGCGCACCCGGCTGCAGGCGCTGGTGGACGCGCGCGGCGGTGGTGAAGACCTCGAAGGGGCCGGCGAAGTCGAGCGCCTCGACGCCGTCGTAGGCCAGGATGCGCACGCGCAGCGGGGTCATTGAAATACCTCCGTGCTTCGCACTTCGGTGCGAGCTTGCTTGGGGCGGCCCGGCGCGGCGCTCATGCGGTCGCGCCTTCCGTGGCACGCGCCAACGCCTGCGCCACGCTGCAGACCGTGGCGAAGCGCCCGTCCAGCACGGTCGCGGTGCGCGCCTTGATGTCGGCGGCCGACAGGGGGCGGCCGTCGGGCTGCACCATGTCGAAGGTGAGGGTGGCGTCGGTCACGTAGTCGACCTCCCAGCCCAGGTCCGAGGCGTGACGCGTGGTGGTTTCGCAGCATTGCTCGGTGCGGATGCCGCTCACGATCAGGCGGCGGATGCCGTGCTGCGTGAGCCATACGTCGAGCCCGCTGTTGACCAGCGCGCTGTGGCGGTGCTTGGTGAAGGTGGCGGCCGCCTCGAAAGGCGCGAGGCCCTCGATCGGGCGCACGTGGCCCGATTCGAGCGCGAAGGGGTTGGCCGGGGATGGCGGCGCATCGACGTGGAAGACGCGCACCACCGGCAGTCCGGCCGCCACGGCGCCGGCGATCAGCGCGTTCTGGGCCTCGAGGTAGGGCGCGAGCAGGGCGGCGTTCCAGTAGGGGCGGTGGCGGAACGATTCCTGGGCGTCGATCACAATCAGACAGGTGGTCATGGCGGTGGCGGGTAAGGCAAAGTGGATGATGCCGCCTATTTTTGGGCGCCGCCAGCGCTTCGTCCGCGCCGAAGCGGACCGGAACCGATCAGATCAGGACATTGCCCGGTCGCTAGACTAGGCCGCCCGCGTGCAGTTCTTTTTTCAGGTACGCGTAGTACAGCGGCGCCGCCACCAGCCCGGCCGGGCCGAACACCGCTTCGGCCACGAACATCACCGACAGCAGCTCCCACACGCGCATCTGTGTGCGTGCGCCGACCACCTTGGCGTTGATGACGTACTCGGCCTTGTGGATCAGGATCAGGAAGGCTAGGCAGGCCGCGGCCGTGACCGGCGACACCGACAGCGCCACCAGCGTGATCACCGAGTTGCAGACCAGGTTGCCCACGATCGGCACCAGCCCGGCCACGAAGGTCAGCGTGATGAGCGCGGGCGTGTAGGGCAGCTCCAGGCCCCACAGCGGCATCAGGAACAGCAGGAAGATCGCGGTCAGCAGCGTGTTGAAGGCGGCGATCCAGAACTGCGCGGCCACGATCTGGCCGAAGGCCTCGCCGAAGGTGGTGATGCGCAGGAACATCTGCTGCGCCAGCGGCCGGCGCTGGGCTGGCGCCGGCGCCACGGCGGCCAGCGCGCCGATGATCAGGCCCACGTAGGCGAACAGCAGCCCGCCCAGCCAGGCGCGCCCGGCCATGGCGAGCGAGCCGGCCTGCGTGCGCAGGTAGTTGGCGACGATGCGCTGCACCTCGGCCGCGCCCTCGGGCAGGTAGACGGCGATGTCGGGTGGCAGCTTGGAGCGCAGCTCGAGCACCGTGCGGGCCGTGTAGTCGAGCAGTTCGCGGTACTGGTCGGGCGCATCGAGCACGTACTCGCGCGCCTGCGAGAACCCCAGCGTGACCAGGCCGATCGGGCCCAGCAGCACCAGCGTGACCGCCACCACCCGGGCCAGGCTGCCGGCGGCGGAACGCAGGGGCTTCAGGCGCGACAGCCAGCCGCCCAGCAGCCGGGCGAACCAGCGCGCGACCAGGAAGCCGATGCACACGCACAGCAGCCCCGGCAGCAGGTGCTGCCACATCACGAGCATCAGCCCCGCGAGCATCAGCAGGTAGCTGGCCAGTACCACGTGGCGGGAGGCGGCGGCCGGGGGCGGGGCGGCGAGGGTGGCGTCGGGCAGCGGCGTGGCCATCCGGGGAGCGGGGCGTGCGGTGAGAAAAAGAAAAAAGAACGGGCGCGCGATCAGGCGACGACCACGGCCGCGCCGTCGCCGCGCTCGGCGATCACGCCGATCTCGTGCACCGATTCACCGGCGGCGCGCAGCGTGGCGGCGCAGGCGGCGGCTTCGGCCGCATCGATCACCACGACCATGCCGATGCCGTTGTTGAAGGTGCGGTTCATCTCGATGTCGTCGATGCCGGCCACCTTCTGCAGCCAGGCGAAGAGCTCGGTCTGCGGCCAGCTGCCCTTCTTCAGGTGGGCGGCGGTGCCTTCGGGCAGCACGCGCGGGATGTTCTCGAGCAGGCCGCCACCGGTGATGTGGGCCAGCGCCTTGATCGGGTGCTTGCCCAGCGCTTCGAGCACGGGCTTCACGTACAGGTGGGTGGGCTCCATCACGGCTTCGCGGAAGGGCTTGCCGTCGAGGGTGGCGGGCAGGTCGGCGCCGGCGCGCTCGATCACCTTGCGCACGAGGCTGAAGCCGTTGGAATGCACGCCGGCCGAGGCCAGGCCCAGGACCACGTCGCCGGGCTTGACGTTCTGACCGGTGAGGATCTTGGACTTTTCGACCGCGCCGACCGCAAAGCCGGCCAGGTCGTACTCGCCGGCCGGGTACATGCCGGGCATTTCGGCGGTTTCGCCGCCGATGAGGGCGCAACCGGAGATTTCGCAGCCGCGGGCGATGCCGCCAACCACGGCCGCGGCCGTGTCCACGTCGAGCTTGCCGCAGGCGAAGTAATCCAGGAAGAACAGGGGCTCGGCGCCCTGCACCAGCACGTCGTTGACGCTCATGGCCACGAGGTCGATGCCGACCGTGTCGTGCATGTTCCATTCGAAGGCCAGCTTGAGCTTGGTGCCCACGCCGTCGGTGCCGCTCACCAGCACCGGTTCCTTGTAGCGCTTGGGCACTTCGAACAGCGCGCCGAAGCCGCCGATGCCGGCCAGCACGCCTTCGCGCATGGTTTTCTTCGCCAGCGGCTTGATGCGGTCGACCAGGGCGTCGCCTGCGTCGATATCGACACCGGCGTCCTTGTAGCTGAGCGGGGTGGGCGTGGAGGAGGTCATGGGCGGGCGGTGTCGAGAAGAAGGAGCGAAAAGGTTCGCGAAGCAGCGAGGAAGGGCGGGCAGGGGAGGCGCCGGCGACCGAGGCGGCCGGGCCGATAGAATTCCTCACGATTTTAAGGGCCCTCCGGGCCCCCTCCATGAACCTTCCCGGGATGAAACAGCTCGCGCTCGATATCGGCATTGCGACGGGCCCCAGCTTCGACGCCTTTTTTGCCGGCCCCAACGAGGCGGCGCTGCGACACCTGCAAGTGTGGGTCGGCGGCGCCGATGGCAGCCCCGCGCTGCACTCGCCGGTGCCGACCTACCTCTGGGGCGACAGCGGCAGTGGCAAGACCCACCTGCTCGAATCCGTGCGTGTCGCACTGGCCGAGCAGGGCGCCAGCGTGGGCTGGCTGCATGCCGGCCTGCTGGAGCCGCCCGAGTTCGACGAGCGCTGGGGCGCCGTCCTGCTTGACGACGTCCACCTCTACACCGCGGTGCAGCAGCACGCGGCCTTCAACTGGTTTGTCAACGCCCAGACCCTGCAGCGCGGCGTGGTCGCCGCCGGCGCCTTGCCGCCGGCCGACCTGCCGCTGCGCGAAGACCTGCGCACCCGCCTCGGCTGGGGCCATGTCTTCCACCTGCAGGTGCTGAGCGAAAGCGAACGCCGCGCGGTGCTGCGCCAGGCGGCCGACGCGCGCGGCGTGATGCTGTCCGACGACGTGCTCGACTTCATGCTGCACCGCTTCAGCCGCGACCTGGGCAGCCTGATGGAGCTGCTGTCGCAGCTGGACGGCTACGCCCTGCAGACCCAACGCGCGATCACCATTCCGCTGATCCGCTCCATGCTCGAAAACGAATAGACAGATAAGAAGAAGCGCCTGCTCCTCCTCAAAAAACAACCAATGATCAAGAAATTCATCGACAAGCTGCTCGGCAAGTCCGCCGGCGGCACGCAGGGCAAGAGCCGCTTCGGCAAGCGCCAGGAGGTGCCGGCAGAGGTTCACAAGATCGATCCCGCCCTGGTCGACGAACGCGCGAAGAACGTGGTCACCACGCTGCAGCAAGCGGGCTACGAGGCCTACGTGGTGGGTGGCGCGGTGCGCGACCTGCTGCTGGGCCTGCGCCCGAAGGACTTCGACGTGGCCACCAACGCCACGCCCGAGCAGGTCAAGTCGCTGTTCCGCCGCGCCTTCATCATCGGCCGGCGCTTTCGCATCGTGCACGTGGTGTACGGCCGCGGCCGCGAGCACGAGGTGATCGAGGTCTCGACCTTCCGCGCCTACATGGACAGCGCCGCCGCCGAGCAGGTGGCCGGCAACGAACGCACCAGCAAGGGCGAACTGGCGAGCATGAAGCACGCCGTGGACGCCAGCGGCCGCGTGCTGCGCGACAACGTCTGGGGCCCGCAGGAAGAAGACGCGGCGCGCCGCGACTTCACCGTCAACGCCATGTACTACGACCCGGCCAACCAGGTGGTGGTCGACTATCACAACGGCATCAAGGACGCCCAGAAGCTCACGCTGCGCATGATCGGCGACCCGGTCACGCGCTACCGCGAAGACCCGGTGCGCATCATTCGCGCCATCCGTTTCTCGGCCAAGCTCGCCGCGCTCGGTTTCAAGATGGAAGCCAAGACCGCCGCGCCGCTCATCGAATCGAGCAAGCTGCTGGCCGACGTGCCGCAAAGCCGCATGTTCGACGAGATGCTCAAGCTGCTGCAGACCGGCCATGCCATCGCCACGGTGGAGCAACTGCGCAAGCTGGGGCTCGCCACCGGCATCTACCCGCTGCTCGACGTGGTGGTGGAGCGCGCCGACCAGCCCTTCGTGAAGGCCGCCCTGCAGGACACCGACCGCCGCGTCGGCGAAGGCAAGCCCGTGGCGCCCAGCTTCCTGCTGGCCTGCGTGCTGTGGGCCGACGTGCGCGACGGCTGGGCCCAGCGCCAGGAAGGCCGCCACGGCCAGCGTCCGCAGCCTCCGTTCCCGGCGCTGCAGGATGCGATCGACGACGTGTTCAATTCGCGCATCGGCGACGTGTCGGGCCGCGGCAAGCTGGCCGCCGACATGCGCGAGATCTGGATGATGCAGCCGCGCTTCGACAAGCGCACCGGCTCCACGCCCTACAGTCTGGTCGAGCAGGCGCGCTTCCGCGCAGCCTTCGACTTCATGCGCCTGCGTGCCGACGTGGGCGAGGTCGGTGAAGCCATCGCCGAGTGGTGGCAAGAGTTCAGCACCGCCGACGACCTGCGTCGCCAGGACTTGCTCGAACAGGTGCGCGAAGAACAGAAGGTGCGCCAGCGCGTGCGCCTGCGCGACCCGGCCGCTGCGCCCAAGCCGCGCAGCGAGCAGCCGGCACGCCAGAAGCAGGCCGCCGCCGGGTCGGACGATGGCGACGGCCCCGACATCGAGGCCGATGCCGTGCCGCCGGACGGCGAAGCCGCCGCGCCGCGCAAGCGCAAGCGCCGGCGCAAGCCGCGCCCCGTGGGCGGCGGTAGCGGTGGTGGCGGCAGCGAGGGCGGCGGGAGCGCCGCAGGCGAATGAGCACGCCCGACCGGCCGAAGGACGGCAAGAAGAGCGCCCCGACTGCCAAGGCAGCCAAGGGGGGCAAGCCCGCGCCGCGCGCCGGAAGCAAGCCGCCATCGGCCGGCAGCAAGAGCGGCCCGCCCGCACGCCGCGCGTCTTCGCGTCCACGCGGTCCGCGCGAGGACTACCCCACCGTGCAGGCCTTCGTCGCCATCGGCGCCAACCTGGGCGATGCCGAGGCGACCGTGAAGGAGGCCATGGCCGCCATCGGCGCGTTGCAACGCACCCAGGTCACGGCCCGCTCGTCGCTCTACCGCAGCGCGCCGGTCGATGCCGAAGGCCCCGACTTCATCAACGCCGTGGTGGCCGTGCGCACCGGGCTGGACGCGGAGCAGCTGCTCATCGCGCTGCAGCGCCTGGAAACGCTGGCCGGCCGTGAGCGGCCCTTTCCCAATGCGCCGCGCACGCTCGATCTCGACCTGCTGATGCACGGCAACTCGGTGATCGAAAGCCCCACGCTGACCCTGCCACACCCGCGCATGCGCGAGCGCGCCTTCGTGCTCAAGCCGCTGGCCGAGATCGCGCCCGACAAGGTGCCGCGCGCCGCGCTGGCACGCGTGACCGGCCAGGTCATCCAGAAAATCCGCTGACTCTCGGGGCTGCCGGCATGCGGCTGTCCCTGCCCGATCTCGCCGGCGTTGCCGCGTGCGTGCGGCTGGTCGTGGCACTGCGGCTGCCGGCCTGAGCGAGCCTGTCGCGCCGGAGCCCGAAGGTCGGCCCGACCGGGCGTTCCGGTCGCGCCCGTTAAACTCGGGAAGTTTTCACGAAGGCGTCATGAAATTGTGATTGGCGCGTCCCAGGAGTTTTTTCCATGTTCGGCAAGCTGCTGCCCCGAGAGGGCAATTTTTTTGAAATGTTCAACCAGCATGCCGAGCGCATCGTGGAGGCGGCGCGTGCGTTCGAGCAGCTCGTCACCCACTATGCGGACGTGCACCTGCGCGAACAGTACAACCGCGACGTCGACAACGCCGAGCGCGCCGCCGACCGCGTGACGCACGACGTCAACCGCCTGATCCACAAGACCTTCATCACGCCCATCGACCGCGAGCAGATCCACAAGCTCATCAACACGATGGACGACGTGGCCGACCTGATCCAGGACTCGGCCGAGACCATGGCGCTGTACGACGTGCGCCACATGACCGACGAGATCGTGCGCCTCACGGCCCTGAGCGTGAAGTGCTGCGACCGCCTCAAGGACGCCGTGAAGTACCTCGGCAAGATCGCCGACCCGGCCGTGGCCGAGGCCACGCTCAAGACCTGCGAGGAAATCGACCGCCTCGAATCCGACGCCGACCGCGTGATGCGCAGCGCCATGAGCAAGCTGTTCCGCGAAGAGCCGGACGTGCGCGAGGTCATCAAGCTCAAGGCGATCTACGAGCTGCTCGAGACGATCACCGACAAGTGCGAGGACGTGGCCAACGTGATCGAGGGCATCGTCCTCGAGAATTCCTGAGCGGGTAGCAGCCGATGACAACGGTGCAGGTCGCCCTCTGGGTGGTGGTGGTGCTGGTCGCGCTCGCGATCCTGTTCGACTTCATGAACGGCTTCCACGATGCCGCCAATTCGATCGCGACGGTGGTGTCCACCGGCGTGCTCAAGCCGGGGCAGGCCGTGGTGTTCGCGGCTTTCTTCAACCTGATCGCGATCTTCGTCTTCCACCTGAGCGTAGCGGCGACCGTGGGCAAGGGCATCGCCCAGCCTGGGGTGGTCGACGTGCACGTGGTGTTCGGGGCGCTCATCGGCGCCATCAGCTGGAACCTCGTCACCTGGTACTACGGCATCCCGAGCAGCTCGTCGCACGCGCTGATTGGCGGCATCGTGGGCGCCGTGATCGCCAAGACCGGCACCAGCGGCCTCGTGGCCTCCGGCATCTGGAAGACCGTGGCCTTCATCTTCGTGTCGCCGCTGCTGGGCTTCCTGCTGGGCTCGCTGATGATGATCGTGGTGGCCTGGGGCTTCCGGCGTGCGACGCCCTCTCGGGTGGACCGATGGTTCCGGCGATTGCAGCTGGTCTCTGCCGGTGCCTACAGCCTGGGCCATGGTGGCAACGACGCGCAGAAGACCATCGGCATCATCTGGATGCTGCTGATCGCCACCGGCTACGCCTCGGCCAGCGACGCAGTGCCGCCGACCTGGGTCATCGTGAGCTGCTACGCAGCCATTGCGCTGGGCACCATGTTCGGCGGCTGGCGCATCGTGAAGACCATGGGCCAGAAGATCACCAAGCTCAAGCCCGTGGGCGGCTTCTGCGCCGAGACCGGCGGGGCGCTGACCCTGTTCCTGGCCACCGCGCTGGGCATTCCGGTGTCGACCACCCATACCATCACGGGCGCCATCGTCGGCGTCGGTGCCACGCAGCGCGCCAGCGCGGTGCGCTGGGGCGTGGCGGGGAACATCGTCTGGGCCTGGGTCCTGACCATTCCCGCCTCGGCCTTTGTGGCGGCGATGGCTTACTGGTTCAGTTGGCAGATTTTCTGAAGCACTGAAGCGTCGGCGCCTCGTTCGCAGAGGCGCCGCGCTTGGCCGAGCGCCTATTGCGAGATTTTTCGGCCTTCTTCGATCTGGTGTTCGAAGTAGTGCTGGAAGCTGTACACGATGCTCGCCATCAGGATCGAGCTCCCGAAGAACAAAGACGCGACCACGGCGCCGATCGTGAGCCAGTTGGTCTGGCCCGGTGCGGCGTCGGCCGGTGCGCCGGCGTTGAAGCGCGCATTCCATTTCTCCGGTGTCATCAGGCCGTAGATGATCGCCATCAGCGCGCAGCCCGCGATCGTGAAGCCGAGCAGCGGGATCAGCGCCCAGCTCACGCCGTCGTCCACGCCGTACATGCGCAGGCGCTCGATGCCGTAGATGCCCAGCGCCGTGGGAATGGGCAGCAGCCAGCCGAGCCAGTCGCCCATGCCGCGCAGGTAGAAGCGGTGCAGGCCCAGCGGGCCACCGAGGAAGGAGAGCCAGGCGGCGACGGTCTTGCTTTTCATCTTTTTCATCATTCGGGTTTGGTGCGGCTGCCTTCGCCGAGTACTTTTTCCATCAGGACCACGTCCCGCCAGGCGTCGAACTTCCAGCCGCAGTCTTTCAGCACGCCCACGTGCGTGAAGCCCTGGCTGCGGTGCACGCCGACCGAGCCGGCGTTGGCCGAGTCGCCGATCACCGCGATCAGCTTGCGCACGCCGACCGCCTCGGCCGCCTGCGAAAGCGCCGCCAGCAGCTGTGCGCCCACGCCTTTGCCGCGCGCGGCCTCGGACATGTAGATCGAGTCTTCGGCCGAAAACCGGTAGGCCGGGCGGGGCTTGAACCAGTTGCAGTAGGCAAAACCCAACACTTCGCCGTTTTCTTCGGCCACGAGGTAGGGCAGGTTCTTGCCCAGCACGTCGGCGCGCCGGGCGGCCATGTCGGCCTCGGACGGAGGCTCGGTTTCGAAGGTGCCGGTGCCGTGCAGCACGTGGTGGGCATAGATGGCCGTGATGGCTGCGATGTCTTCGTCGCGGCTGGGGCGGAGGGCGAGGGTCATGCGGGTGGGGCAGGCGGCGCGGGGCCGGAATTCGGAGAAAAACCCGGGTCGGGCTATAATCGTGGGCTTTTCAGCGTGCGCTGGCCGGGTGGCCATGTCGCGTGTCTCGACGCTGGAAGAACATCGTGAGCGGGCCTCTTTCTATTTGAACTGGCTCGCTGACCACCCAAGGATAAATCATGGTCGTCATTCGACTCTCCCGCGGCGGCTCCAAAGGCCGTCCGTTCTTCAACATCGTCGTGTCGGACAAGCGCGTTCGCCGCGATGGCCGTTTCATCGAGCGCCTGGGTTTCTACAACCCGACCGCCAAGGAAAACGAAGAAAGCATCCGCATCGCCCAGGACCGCCTCGCCTACTGGAAGAGCGTCGGTGCTCAGGCTTCGCCCACGGTGCTGCGCCTGATCAAGCAAGCCGCTGCCGCGGCCCCCAAGGCGGCCGCCTAAGCCGCCCGCACGGCGATGCTGCCCACACTCGAAGCCGCCGAACTGCCGGCGGATGCGATCGAGGTCGGACGCATCGCCGATGCCTGGGGCATCAAGGGCTGGTTCAAGGTCCTGCCCCACAGCGCCCAGCCCGAGGCGCTTTTTTCTTCCAAGCGCTGGTTCCTGCAGGCTCCCGGAGCCTCCACGCCCGCCGCTTTCCGGCTCGCGGTCCGCGAAGCCAAAGAACATTCCGACTGCATCGTCGCCTCGTCCGAGGATGTGCCCGACCGCAACGCGGCCGAGGCGCTGCGCGGCGCGCGCGTGTTCGTGCCGCGCTCGAGCTTCCCGACCGCTGGCGATGACGAGTACTACTGGGTCGACCTGATCGGCCTGTCGGTCGTCAACCGCGAAGGCGTCGTGCTCGGTGCGGTGCGCGAACTGCTCGCCACCGGCCCGCAGACCACGCTGGTGCTGACGGCCGAAGAAGACGGCAAGGCCATCGAGCGCATGGTGCCGTTCGTCTCGGTCTTCGTCGACAAGGTCGACCTGCCCGGCCGCCTCATCACGGTCGACTGGCAACCCGATTTCTGATCCGGGCCGCGCGCGCATGCGCTTCGACGTCCTCACGCTTTTTCCCGAACTGTTCGCGCCTTTCATGGCCAGCGGCGTGACGCGCCGCGCCTACGAATCGAAGCAGGTCGAGGTCGTGCTGTGGAATCCGCGCGATTTCGCCCAGGGCAACTACAAGCGCGTGGACGACCGGCCGTTCGGCGGCGGACCCGGCATGGTGATGATGGCCGAGCCCCTGGCGGCCTGCCTCGATGCCGCGCTGGCGGCCCGCGGCGCACCGGCACCGGTGGTGCTGTTCTCGCCCATCGGCGAGGCGCTGCGCCACGAGGCCGTCGAGCGCTGGTCGGCGAGCGAAGGTGCGGTGCTGGTCTGCGGACGCTACGAAGGCATCGACCAGCGCTTCATCGATGCGCGTGTCACCCACCAGGTCAGCCTCGGCGACTTCGTGCTGTCGGGCGGCGAGATCGCGGCCATGGCGCTGCTCGACGCCGTGGCCCGCCTGCAGCCCGGCGTGCTGGGCGACGAGGCCAGCCATGTGCAGGACAGCTTCAACCCGGCGCTCGACGGCCTGCTCGACTGCCCGCACTACACACGGCCCGAGCAGTGGAACGGGCAGGGCGTTCCGGCGCCGCTGCTCTCGGGCCACCATGCGCAGATCGAGCGCTGGCGGCGCGACCAGCGCCTGGCCATCACGGCCGCGCGGCGCCCCGAGCTGATCGATGCCGCCCGGGCGGCAGGCAAGCTCAACAAGGCCGATGAGGCCGCGCTGAAAAAAAAGCTATAATCCGCGGTTCCCCGATCCTCTGTCCGGCCGCGCCCGGTTTCTTGGTGGTTCTTCCGCCTAAGCCCACGGCGCCTTTAGTGCAGCCCGAAACGATCGATATCCAGGAAATCATGAACCTCATCCAGACCCTCGAGCAGGAAGAAATTTCCCGTCTCGGCAAGACCATCCCCGATTTCATGCCCGGTGACACGGTCATCGTCAGCGTGAACGTCGTCGAAGGCAGCCGCAAGCGCGTGCAGGCCTACGAAGGCGTCGTGATCGCCAAGCGCAACCGTGGCCTCAACAGCGGCTTCACCGTGCGCAAGATCTCCAGCGGCGAAGGCGTGGAGCGTACGTTCCAGACCTACAGCCCGCTGATCGCCGGCATCGAAGTCAAGCGCCGCGGCGACGTGCGCCGTGCCAAGCTGTACTACCTGCGTGAGCGCAGCGGTCGTTCGGCACGTATCAAGGAAAAGCTGCCGGGCAAGTCGCAGAAGGCTGCGTCGGCCGCTTAATCAGCCGCCGTCCTTTCTGCTCAAAAAGCCGCCGCTCTGGCGGCTTTTTGCGTTGGCGCCGCGCTTCAAGACAGTTTTCCATTTTTACGCTCTACTCCTTTCATTCCGCCACAGGCCGCATCCTCTCTTGACCTCCTCCACTTCCGCCCCCACGTCCTCCGCCGTCGTCGAACCCGTCAATGCCGTGGTGCCGCCCGCGTTGCTGCAGATCGACCCGCGCCAGGCGCCCTTCGTGGACGGAAGCGATGGTCTGCCGGCGGTGGTGCCGGCGCAGCTGACGGCAACGGCCCTGCGCGCGCGCTTTGCCTCGCCGCCCGTGTGGACGCCCGAGCTGCGCCGCGAGCCCCGCATGACCGACCGCGTGCCGGCCCAGGCCGCCGTGCTGGTGCCGATCGTGCAGCGCCCGCAAGGCGCGACCGTGCTGCTCACCGAGCGCACCACGCACCTGTCGACCCATTCGGGGCAGGTGGCCTTTCCCGGCGGGCGCGTCGACCCCGAGGACGCCAACATCCAGGCCGCCGCGCTGCGCGAAGCCTGGGAAGAGGTCGGCCTGTCGGCGCAGTTCATCGAGGTGCTCGGCACCTTGCCGACCTACACGACGGTCACCTCGTTCGTCGTGACCCCGGTAGTCGCGCTGGTGCAGCCCGATTTCGTGCTGGACATCAATCCATTCGAGGTGGCCGAGGCCTTCGAGGTGCCGCTGGCCTGGCTGATGGACCCGGCCAACCACCGCCGCCACGCGGTCAGCGCCACCGATGGGGTCCGTCGCGAGTGGTACTCGATGCCGTACGTCGACGGGCCGCACGAGCGCTTCGTCTGGGGCGCCACCGCGGGCATGCTGCGCAACCTCTACCGCTTCCTAGCCGCCTGAGTCGGATCGGGTGCCACCTGGGGCCAAAACCTTCAGGTGCTCTCGCTATCATCGAAGGATGAGCTTCTTTGCCATCCTGTGCGCGTTGCTGATCGAGCAGGTGCGGCCGCTGGGCCCGCACAACCCCGTGTACGGCGGCGTCCTGGCGTGGACGCGCTGGACCAGCCGCAATTTCGATGCGGGCAAGCCGCACCACGGATGGATCGCCTGGGGGCTCGCGGTGTTCGTGCCCACGTTGCTGTCGCTGGGCGCGCACTGGCTGCTGGTGCTCACGCTGGGCCTGCCGTTCGCCGTGCTGTGGAGCGTCGCGGTGCTCTACATGACGCTGGGCTTTCGCCAGTTCAGCCACCATTTCACCGACATCCGCGATGCGCTCGACGAGGGCGACGAGCCGCTCGCGCGCTCGCTGCTGGCGCACTGGCAGGGCGTCGATGCCGCCGAGCTGCCGCGCAGCGAAATCGTGCGCCATGTGATCGAGCATTCGGTCATCGCGGCGCACCGGCATGTCTTCGGCGTGCTGGCCTGGTTCTCGGTGCTTGCTGCGCTCGGCCTGGGGCCGGCGGGCGCGGTGTTCTATCGCATGAGCGAGTTCGTCGCGCGCTACTGGGCCCACAAGAACGGCGCGCCGGTGCAGCCCTCGAGCGTGGCGGTGCAGGACGCGGCCGAGCGTGCCTGGCATGCCGTCGACTGGCTGCCCTCGCGCATCACGGCGCTCGGCTTCGCCGTGGTCGGCAGCTTCGAAGAGGCCATCGACTGCTGGCGCAACGATGCGCGGCGCTTCCCCAACGAGAACGACGGCGTGATCCTCGCGGCCACGTCCGGCGCGGTGAACGTGCGCCTGGGCGGTGGCTCGCTGAGCCCGATCCCGGTGGCCGATCCGCTGCCGCGCGCGCAGGCCGGCGAGTCGCCAAGCGTCGGCCGGCGCCTGGACAGCGGCAGCACGCCGGGTCGCGAGCCCGAGCCCGGCCACCTGCGCAGCGTGGTCGGCCTGGTCTGGCGATCGGTCGTGATGTGGATGGTGCTGCTGGCCTTGCTCACGCTCGCGCGCTTGCTCGGCTGACCCCATGACCACCCCGTCCGCACCGGCCTTCTGGAGCCCGCGCATCGGCGCGCTCGAGCCCTACGTGCCCGGCGAGCAGCCGCGCATCGCCAACCTCGTCAAGCTCAACACCAACGAGAACCCGTACCCGCCGTCGCCGGACGCCATCGCGGCGATCCAGCGCGCGGCCGCCGACGGCCTCGAACGCTACCCCGACCCCACGTCGCTCGCGCTGCGCGAAGCCGTGGCGCGCCGCCACGGCCTGCAGGCGGGCGAAGTGTTCGCGGGCAACGGATCGGACGAAGTGCTCGCGCACGCGTTCTTCGCCTTCTTCCAGCAGGCGCAGCCGCTGCTGATGCCCGACGTGAGCTACAGCTTCTACAAGGTCTATGCCCAGCTCTACGGCATCGCCTGCGAGCAGTTGCCGGTCGATGAGGGCCTGCGCATCGACATCGATGCGTTCGCGGCGCGCGCACGGCAGGGCTGCGGCGGCATCGTCATCGCCAACCCGAACGCGCCGACCGGCATCGGCCAGCCGCTGGCGCGCATCGAGCAGCTGCTTGCGGCATGTCCCGATCGCGTCGTGCTGGTCGACGAGGCGTACGTCGATTTCGGCGGCGAGAGCGCGCTGTCGCTGATCGGTCGGTATCCGAACCTGCTCGTGGTGCAGACCCTGTCCAAGTCACGCTCGCTGGCCGGCCTGCGCGTCGGTTTCGCTTGTGGGCAGGCGCACCTGATCGACGCGCTCGTGCGGGTCAAGGACAGCTTCAATTCGTACCCGATCGACCGGCTGGCGTCCGCCGGCGCCGTGGCTTCGCTGGATGACGAGGCGTGGTTCCGCAAGACACGCGACCAGGTTGTCGACACGCGCGAAGGCCTGACGCTGCAGCTCGAGGACCTGGGCTTCGAGGTGCTGCCGTCGCAGGCCAACTTCGTGTTCGCGCGCCATCCGCAACGCGATGCGGCCGAGCTGGCCGCGTTGCTTCGCGAGCGCGCGGTGCTGGTGCGGCATTTCAGGCAACCGCGCATCGCGCAGTACCTGCGCATCAGCATCGGCACGCGGGATCAATGCAGCGCGCTCGTGCAGTGCCTGCAGGACATCCTGGCCTGACATCCCGAGGCAAGTCCATGTCGACCCTTCACGCCGATCCGCGCGCCGTTGCCTGCGCATCGTTCTGGCAAGCCTTGAGCGACAGGCTCGAGAGCCTGCATGCCTTGTCGGGCCCCGCGCTGGTGGAGGCGCTGAACGCGCTGCTGCAGCCCTTCTTTCCGAACCTGGCCGCCGAAGTGCTGGGCGACCCGCCGGCTTTCACGCTCGTGCTGACGGCGCATGGCGCCGAAGCCGATTTCGAAGACCTCATGGCGCTGGTGCGCAGCGCGCCCGCGTTGCCCCAGGTCGAGGTGGAGGCCTTCCGGCAGCGCATGCGCGAAGGTTTCAGCATGCGCATGAACGACTTCGAACTTGCTTGTTCGGACGTTCTCGTGAAGCACGAGCCCTACAGGGGGCGGGTGGCGCTGGAGATCGGCTTTGCCAAGCCCATTCCGATGGACATGCAGGACCACGCGCGCCACATGAGCCTGATCATGCTCGACCACATCCTGGGCGAGTACGACTTCGCCGTGAAGGTCGGGCCGGTCGATCACGTCGAGGCGGATGCGCAAGCGGATTTCGATGGCGTGCCGCTCGACGGCTTCGTGCCTCTGTTCGACGCATGCTGGCGCGAGGACCTGGGCCATACCGGCGTGTTTCCCGCGGGCGAGCATGGCTGGTCCGGCCTGACCGCCACGCGCACCGCCGAGGACGGCAGCGAGGTCGAGGCGGTCGTGATGCGAAACGACGCCGCGAACGCACTGCTCGGGCGTGCCGACCTGGGCCATCGGCTCTCGGCTGCCATCCCCGTCGAATCGGGCGAGGAGCTGGACGAGGCCCGTGCTTACGAAGACCGGCTGACCGCGCTGCTGCAGACGCACGGCGAAGGCTGCTGCACGCACATCGTGCTGGAGGCGGGCGTTCGCACCGTGCACTTCCATGTGGCCGATCCGCAGGCGGCCATTGCGCATGCGCAATCGGTGCAAGAGGCGCTGGAATTGCCGGTGACGCTGGCCCTGGCCTTCGACCCGACCTGGAAGTCGTACCGCACCTGGCTGGCTTGAGCGCGGCCGGCCCCTCGGTGCACCGTCAGTAGCGCGTCTGGCTCAGCTCGGCGAACAGCTCGCCGTAGATCTTGTAGCGCGAGGCGCTGATCGGCCCGGGTTGCGTCGCCGTTTCGACGTTCGAGATCACGCCGCAGCCGGGCTCGTGCAGGTGGGTGCAGTTGTAGAACTTGCAGTCGCCCGTGTGCTCGGCGATGTCGGGCATGAGGCCCGCGAGCTGCATCGGCTCGATGTGGTTCAGGCCGAATTCCTGGAAGCCCGGCGAGTCGATGAGGCCGGTGGTGCGGGCCTCGTCGATCCAGTACCAGGTGGTGCTGGTGGTCGTGTGCTTGCCCGAGTTGAGCGCCTGCGAAATCTCTTGCGTCAACACGCTCGCGCCGGGCACCAGCAGGTTGGTGAGCGTGCTCTTGCCCGAGCCCGACGGGCCGAGCACCAGGGTCGACTTGCCCGCCAGCAGCTTCATCAGCGAGGCGTAGTCCGCTTCGCCCGAGGCCTTGAGCGACAGCGGCAGCACGCCGTGGTGCATGCGGCGATAGGGCGCCAGCTTGGCCCAGGCGCGCGCAAAGGGCTCGACGAGATCGCTCTTGTTGAGCGCGATGATGGGCGTGATGCGTTGGGCCTCGGCCGCGATCAGCGCGCGCGCCAGCTGGTGTTCGGAAAACTCCGGTTCGGCTGCGATCAGGATCAGCACATGGTCGAGGTTGGCCGCGAACGACTTGGTGCGGATCTCGTCCTGCCGGTAGAAGAGGTTGCGCCGCGGCAGCACCTCTTCGATGGTGCCTTCGTCTTCGGTGGCCTGCCAGCGCACGCGGTCGCCGACCACGGCCTGGCTCTTCTTGCCGCGCGGATGGCAGATCAGCCGCTCGCCCGTGGGTGTTTCGACGAGGCAGTGGCGCCCGTGGCTGGCGACGACGAGACCGTCGTGGTGCGCCTTCCCCGTGTTGTGCGCAGCGGGGGTGAAGGCGGCGCGGCCCGGCTTAGCCACAGGCGCGTGTCCTCATGCGACGGGGCTCGCGACCAGCGCGTCGGCTTGTCGTGCGCAGTCGAAGTCGGTGATCGAGAGACCGTTCACGTCGTGCGTGTTGAAGCGCACCACGCAGCGGTTGTAGTGCACCGACAGGTCGGGGTGGTGGTCCTGCGTGTGGGCCACCATCGCCAGCGCATTCACGAAGGCGATGGTCTCGAAGTAGTTCGCGAAGGTGAAGGTCTTCTCGATCGCGACATCGGCGCCGTCGCCGGTGAGCTTCCAGCCGTCGAGCTGGGCCAGGCCCGAGACGATCTCGGTGGCGCTCAGGGCCTTGCGGGGCGGAAGGTTCTTCCAGTCCTTGGGTTTGAACATGCTGCTCATGAGGGGTTTCGCTGAAAAGGTGGGTCGAGGGTCACGCCGCGGCCATGCGCGCAAGGCGCTCGGAGGCGGGCGGGTGGGAGTAGTAGAACTTGACGAACACCGGGTCGGGCGTGAGCGTCGAGGCGTTGTCCTGGTAGAGCTTGAGCAGGGCGGCCGACAGGTCGGCGCCGCTGGTTTGCGCCACGGCGTAGGCGTCGGCCTCGAACTCGTGCTTGCGCGACAGGCGCGCCGGCAGCGGGGCGACGAAGAAGCTGAACACCGGCACGGCCAGCATGAACAGCAGCAGCGCCAACGCGTTGTTGGGCGCGGCCGGCGACAGGTTGGGCTGCACGCCCAGGCCGGCATAGAACCAGACCTGGGTCGAGACCCAGCCAAGCAACGCGAAACCGGCCAGGCTCAACGCGAACATCGCGATGAGCCGCTTCACGATGTGGCGGTGCTTGAAATGGCCGAGTTCGTGTGCGAGCACGGCCTCGACTTCGCCGGCGTTGAGCTGGCGCAGCAGCGTGTCGTAGAACACCACGCGCTTGCTGGCGCCGAAGCCGGTGAAGTAGGCATTGGCGTGCGCGCTGCGCGTGCTGCCGTCCATCACGAACAGGCCCTTGGCCGCGAAGCCGCAGCGCTTCATGAGCGCCGTGACGCGCGCCTTGAGCGTCGGGTCGTCCAGCGGCTTGAACTTGTTGAACAGCGGCGCGATGAAGGTCGGGTAGATCAGCATCAGCAGCAGGTTGAAGCCCATCCACGCGCCCCAGGCCCAGAGCCACCAGAGTGTGCCGGCCGCACCCATGAGCCACAGGATGAGTGCCGCGATCGGCAGCCCGATCAGCGCGCCGAGCAGCGTCGACTTGACGGTGTCGGTGAGCCAGAGCTTCCAGGTCATCTTGTTGAAGCCGAAGCGCTCCTCGAGCCGGAAGGTCTGCCACAGCGTGAACGGCAGCTCCAGCAGCCCGCCGATGACGGCAAAGGCCGCCAGCAGCGCCAGTTGCTGCACCATGCCGCCGCCCAGCCACACCAGCAGCAGCTTGTTCAGCAGGTCGAGCCCGCCGAGCAGCGTCCAGCCCAGCAGCAGGGCGGCGCCCCAGGCCATCTCGACGAGCCCGAAACGTGCCTTGGCGATCGTGTAGTCGGCCGCCTTCTGGTGCGCGGCGAGCGTGATGGTTTGTGCAAAAGCTTCCGGCACGGCGCCGCGGTGGCGCGCCACGTGGCGCACCTGGCGGGTGGCCAGCCAGAACTTCACGAGCAGGCCCGCCACGAGCGCCGCCGCGAAGGCAAGGGTGAAGATGAGCGAATAAGACATCATGAAGCGGCGAGTTTAGTCCGCGGCCCATGGGGGTGCAGGCCTTCGACGACAATCCTGCGATGCCCGAATCCCTTGACCCGACGCCCCCCGCAGCCGCCCCCACCCTGAAGAAAAGCGACCAGAACCTGGTCTGGCTGGACTGCGAAATGAGCGGCCTCGACCCCGAGAAAGAGCGCCTGCTCGAGATCGCCGTGGTCGTCACCGGCCCCGACCTGACGCCCCGCATCGACGGCCCCGTGCTCGTCATCCACCAGAGCGACGCCGTGCTCGACGCCATGGACGCCTGGAACAAGGGCACCCACGGCCGCAGCGGCCTGATCGACAAAGTGAAAGCCTCCACGCTCGACGAAGCCGCGGCCGAGCAGCAGCTGCTCGAATTCATCGCCAAGTACATCCCCAGGAGCGGCTCGCCGATGTGTGGCAACACCATCGGGCAGGACCGGCGCTTCCTGGTCAAGTTCATGCCCAAGCTCGAGGCGTACTTCCACTACCGCAACCTCGACGTCAGCACCCTCAAGGAGCTGGCCAAGCGCTGGAAGCCGGCGGCCTACAGCGCCTTCAAGAAGCAGCAGGCGCACACCGCGCTGGCCGACGTGCACGAGTCCATCGAGGAGCTCGCGCACTACCGGGAAACCTTCCTGCGCTTGGTAGATTGACAACAATTAGGTAAAAACCCGAAGCCGTGCCATAATCGCAGGCTTCGCTGATTTGAACGCGTCTTTGGACACAGATCAGCGTCTCTCGCATCTCCCTATCTTGCACACCGCGCCCGATCGCATTCGCTGATCAAAAAGGGCCGCAGCCTCCGACGAAAGCCGGAAGTTGAATGTCGTTGGATGGTTGATGTTTTTAACCACCAACGGGGCGCCGCCCACGGCAGCGCTCGCGTTTGAGATTGATATTCATGACCGACGCTTTTGAAGCGCAGGGCGAACTCGCGCCTGTGCAATCCGCTACCCATAACGAATTCACCGCTGTCGCGGAAACCGTGTCCGAGGCGCCGATCCTCGACGCACTGGACGCCGCAGCCCCCGAGGCCGCCGAAGCCGAGGCGCCCGCCGCGCCCAATGGTTTCATCAAGCTGGGCCTGGCCCCCGAACTGATCGCCGCCGTGGCCGACATGGGTTTCACCCAGCCGACCACCGTGCAGGAAAAGGTCGTGCCGATCGCCATGGGCGAAGCCGGTTCTGCCCGCTTCGTCGACCTGATGGTCTCGAGCCAGACCGGTTCGGGCAAGACCGCCGCCTTCCTGCTGCCCGTGCTGCACACGCTGATCAAGCGCCAGGCCGAAGCCGAAGCCGAAGCCAAGGCCGAGTTCCAGCGCCTGGCCGCTGAAGCCGCTGCCCGTGGCGAAGCGCCGCTCAAGAAGCCCAAGCGCAAGGACCCGACCAACGCCCGTCATTTCAAGGCCGCCACCCCCGGCGCCCTGATCCTGTGCCCGACGCGTGAACTCGCGCAGCAGGTTGCACACGACGCCATCGAACTGGTTCGCCATTGCCGCGGCCTGCGCGTCGCCAACGTGGTAGGCGGCATGCCTTACCAGCTGCAGATCGCCAAGCTGCAGAACGCCGACCTCGTGGTCGCCACGCCGGGCCGCCTGCTCGACCTGCAGCGCTCGCAGCAGCTCAAGCTCGACCAGGTCAAGTTCCTGGTCGTCGACGAAGCCGACCGCATGCTCGACCTCGGCTTTGCCGACGACCTGGCTGAAGTCAACCAGCTCACCATCGAGCGCCAGCAAACGATGATGTTCAGCGCCACCTTCGCGCCGCGCATCCAGCAGCTGGCCCAGCGCGTCATGCGCGAGCCGCAGCGCATCACCATCGACAGCCCGCAAGAAAAGCACGCCAACATCAAGCAGTCGCTGTACTGGGCTGACAACAGCCAGCACAAGCGCAAGCTGCTCGACCACTGGCTGCGCGACACCAGCATCAACCAGGCGATCGTGTTCGCCAGCACGCAAGTCGAATGCGACGGCCTCGCCAACGACCTGCAGCAAGAAGGCTTCAGCGCCGTCGCGCTGCACGGCGCCCTGAGCCAGGGCCTGCGCAACCGCCGCCTGATGGCACTGCGCCAGGGCCAGGTGCAGATCCTGGTGGCCACCGACGTTGCCGCCCGCGGCATCGACGTGCCGACCATCACCCACGTCTTCAACTTCGGCCTGCCGATGAAGGCCGAGGACTACACCCACCGCATCGGCCGCACCGGCCGTGCCGGCCGCGATGGCCTGGCCATCACCTTCGCCGAGTTCCGCGATCGCCGCAAGATCATGGACATCGAGCACTACAGCCGCCAGCAGTTCAAGGCGGAAGTGGTTGCCGGCCTCGAGCCGCAACAGCGCATGCCGCAATCGCGTCCCCCGATGGGCGAGTACCGCGGCGGCCGCGGCGACAACTTCTCGCGCGATCGCAAGTTCGGCAACGGCGGTGCGGGCGGCGGCGGTGGCTACCGCGGCAACAACAACGGCGGCGGCTATGCCGGCGCCAGCGGCTTCAACGACCGCAATTCGCGCGGCCCGGCCCAGGGCCAAGGCCCGCGCGGCTTCCAGGGCGGCCAGAACGCCGGCTTCGGCGGCGGTCGTGACGAAGGCGGCAACGGCGGCGGCTACGGTCGCAAGCCGGGCTGGGGCGACAGCGCCCCGCGCGGCGGCCACGGCCATGGCGGCGGTCGCGGCGACGGCGGTTTCGCACCCCGTGAAGGCTTTGCACCCCGCGAAGGCTTCGCACCGCGCGGCAACGGCGCCGGCCACGGCGGCCCGGGCAAGGTGTTCGTGCCCCGCGACGCGCAAAAGCGCGCGTTCAAGCCCAGCCGCTGATCGCCCCCGCAAGCGGCCCTGAAAAGGGCTGCTTCCCCCCAAAAGCCCGCGCTTCTCACGAACGCGGGCTTTTTCGTTGTCGGGTTTCCGAGCACTCCGGCGCCCATGAAGTTGGTTGACACCTGAATCGATGAAAAGTAATGTAATGGCGCATTGCTTCTCCCCGGTCCGTTCGCGGCTGCCGGTTCATCGACACCTGTTCTCGACTTTCGATCATGAAAATTGCGATTCTTGGGGGTGGCCACGGCGCCTATGCGGCCGCCGCGGACCTGTCTGAAACCGGCCATGAAGTGCGCCTGTGGCGCCGCGACGCCGCCGCGCTTGAACCCGTCGTGCAGGCCGGCGCGATCACGCTGAAAGACGCCGCCGGTGCGCGCGAGGTGCCCATCGCGCTGGCCACCGCCGACATCGGCGCCGCGCTGAAGGGCGCCGAGCTCATCGTCATTCCCACGCCCGCCATCGCCCAGCACGACATCGCGCTGGCCATGGCGCCGCACCTGGTCGACGGCCAGGTCGTGTTCCTGCCGCCGGGCACCTTCGGCAGCTACGTGATGGCACAGGCGGTGAAGGCCGCCGGCAACCGCGCCGACGTGGCCTGGGCCGAGACTGGCACCTTGCCGTACCTTGCGCGCAAGCACGGCGAGCGCGAAGTCAACGTCACCATCCGCGCGATCCGCCTGCCCACCGGCGTCTACCCGGCGCGCAAGGAGGCACAGGCCATCGAGGTGATCCGCCGCGCCTACCCGGCCGTGCACGGCTGCGGCGACGCGCTCTCGGGCGCGCTGATGAACGCCGGCCCCGTCATCCACCCGCCGCTGATGGTGATGAACGCCGCGCCGCTGCAGCACTTCGAGCGCTGGGACATCCACAACGAAGGCACGCAGCGCGCCGTGCGCGACGTGACCGACCGGCTCGACCGCGAACGCATGGCCGTGCGCGAGGCCTTCGGGCAGGGCGCGCCGCACTATCCGCTGGCCGACCACTACAACAACGACCAGTGGATGTACGGCGACGCGCACAAGCAGCTCGTCAAGTCGGGCGATTGGCGCGAGAACATCGACCTGCACACGCACCGCTACATCACCGAAGACACCGAGCTTGGCCTGGCCTTCCTGGCCTCGGCCGCGCGCCATGCGGGCGTGGATGCGCCCATTGCGCACGGCCTGCTGGCCATCGTCGGCGGCTTCCTCGGGCGCGACCTGCGCCAGGGCCCGCGCACCTTCGAAAGCCTGGGCCTCGCCAGCCTGAGCGCGACTCAGCTCAAGCAGAGGCTGCACGATGGCGAATGAGCCCGCGCCGCCGCGCTTTGCCGCCGTGGGCGCCGGCCGCATGGGGCGCGGCATCGCCATCGCGTTCGCCTATGCGGGCCATCGCATCGCGCTGATCGACCTGCGCCCGCGCACGCCCGAGGCGTGGCAGCGGCTGCGCGACGAGGCGCAAGCGGAAATCACCGCGAGCCTTTCGGGCCTTGCGCAGCTGGGCGTGATCGATGCCTCGCAGGTCGAGCGCATCGCCGCGCGCGTGGACTTCGTGAATGCAGCAGAAGCACCACGCGCATTGGCCGCTGCCGAGCTGGTGTTCGAAGGCGTGCCCGAAACCATGGACGCCAAGCGCGAGGCCTTCGAGCAGCTCAACCGCCATTGCCGCGACGACGCGATCCTCACCTCGACCACCAGCAGCATCCTCGTGACGCAGCTGGCCGCGTTCGTGCGCCGGCCCGAGCGCTTCCTGAATATGCACTGGCTCAACCCGGCCTACGTGATTCCGGTGGTCGAACTGAGCTGCCATCCCGGCACCGACGCCGGCGTGCTCGCACGCACCAAGGCACTGATGGAGGCCATCGGCAAGTTGCCCGTGGTCTGCGGCGCCTCGCCCGGCTACATCGTGCCGCGCCTGCAGGCGCTGGTGATGAACGAGGCGGCCCGCATGATCGAAGAAGGCGCTGCCACAGCGGAAGAAATCGACAAGGCCACGCGCTACGGCCTGGGCCTGCGCTTCGCGGCGCTCGGCGTGGTCGAGTTCATCGACTTCGGCGGCTGCGACATCCTGCATCACGCGAGCCGCGAGATGTCGGCCTCGCTCGACGCGGGGCGCTACACGGCGCCGGCCATCGTCGGACGCATGGTCGAGGAAGGGCGGCTGGGCCTGAAGAGCGGCAGCGGCTTCTACGACTACGCGGGCCGCGACACCGCCGCCTACCGCCGCGACGTGCTCTCGCGCACGCTCGGCGAACTCAAGCACGCGGGCCTGTGGCGCGCGCCGGCCGACGAGACGCTGTCATGACGATCCGCCGCGCCTTCGCCGACCTGTCGGTGGGGCAGGTGCACCACGCCGTGTGCGGCGATGCGCAGGCGCCGGCCGTGTTGCTGCTGCACCAGTCGCCGCGCAGCTGGGCCGAGTACCGCGAGGTGCTGCCGCTGATCGCCGGCGCGGGCTACCGCGTCATCGCCATGGACACCGCGGGCTTCGGCGACTCGGCCGACGGCGGCGTGCCGGCAAGCATTGCGCAGTGGGCGCGCGTCGCATGCGAGCTGCTCGATGCGCTCGGCATCGCGCAGGCCGACGTGGTGGGGCACCACACCGGCGGCGTGATCGCGATCGAACTGGCCGCGGCGTTTCTGCAGCGCGTGCGCAGCCTCGTGCTCTCGTCCACGCCGTACACCGACGAGGTGTTTCGCCGCGCCCGCGCGCAGCGTCCGCCCATCGACGAAGTGGCGCCCAGCGACGATGGCAGCCACCTCGCCGCGCTGTGGCAGAAGCGGCAGGCCTTCTATCCGCCGGGACGCCCTGACCTGCTCGAGGCCTTCGTGCGCGATGCGATGAAGGTCGGCCACCGTGTCGAAGAAGGGCACCGCGCCGTGGCCTCGTACCGCATGGAAGAGCGCATCGGCCGCGTGACGCAGCCGACGCTCATCGTGCGCGCCACGCTCGACCCTTTCGCCGCGTCGCATGCGGCAGAGCTGCAGCATCAGCTGCCGCAGGCGCGCATCGTCGACATCGACGGTGGCATGGTGCCCTTGCCCGACCAGATGCCCGAGGCCTTTGCGCGCGCGGTGCTCGACTTTCTGGCGACACGGCCATGAAGGCCGTTCGCATCCAAGGCTTCGATGCCGCGCCGGTGCTTGAAGACGTGGCCGACCCCGTGGCGCGACCCGGCCGCACCCTTGTGCGCATGCAGGCCGCCACCGTCGGCCACATCGATCGCACCGTGTGGCAGGGCCGCTTCCTGCGGCATCCGCCGTTGCCGTACACGCCGGGCGTGGAAGCCGCGGGCGTTGTCGTCGCGAGCGAGCGCTATGCAGAGGGGCAACGCGTGTGGTTGCGTGGCAGTGGTTTGGGCACGCTGTTCGACGGCACGTGGTGCGAGCTCATCGATGCGCCTGACGATGCACTCGGTGTGCTGCCCGATGCAGTGCCGATGACGCTCGGCGCAGCGTTCTTCTCGCCCACCACATCGGCGTGGGTCGCCTTGCATGAGGTCGCCCGATTGCAGTCTGGAGAGCAAGTGTTGGTGACGGGCGCGAGTGGCGCGGTGGGTTCTCTTGCGATGCAGCTGGCATGCGATGCAGGCTGCACCGCAACGCCCGTCGATCCGAAAGCAGCGCCGCCTGAAGTCGCCAGCGTCGACCTGCTCATCGACACCGTCGGCGGCGACGTGCTCGCCTCCGCCTTGCCTGCCGTGCGCCCCGGCGGTCGCGCCGTGCTGATCGGCTACACGGCTGGCCCAACGCTGCACCTGGACATCGCGCACTTCCTGCAGCGCGACGTGGCGCTGCTGCCGCTCAACATGTTCCGGCGCGAAGCCGCAGGCCGCGCAGCCGCTCCAGAGTTGCTTGCGAGGCTGGCCGATGGCCGCCTGCACCTCGACGTGCAGTCCTTCGCGCTCGCCGATGCAGCCCTCGCACTCGACTGGATCGCCAGACGCGGTCATGGCGGCCATCGCGGCCGCGCGGTGCTCGTGCCCTAGTCAGGCCTCAGGCCGCACGCTTCAGTCTTCGTCCGGCACCTCGACCGGCACGTGCACATGCAGGTCGATCATCTGCCGCAGCGTCTGCTTGAGCTCTTCGGCGCGTCGCAGGCCGAAGGGTTCGAGCACGCGGCGCTCGTGCTCGCGCGCCAGTTCCATCAGGTGCTCGACCGCCTTCAGTCCCGCGGGCGTGATGCGCACCAGCGTGATGCGGCGGTCACTCTCATGGGGCAGGCGCTCGACCTGGCCGCGCGCTTCCATGCGGTCGAGCAGCCGCGTCACCGTCGGCTGCTTGGTCACCGTCACCTGTGCGAGCTGGCCGATGCTGACCGCGTCGCTGCCGGCCAGCGACGCCATCACGCGCCACTCCGACACCGAAAAACCCTGCTGCCGCGCCACCTCGTGGAACTCCGAAGAGATCAGCTGGCTGGCCTGCGCGAGCAGCGCGGGCAGGTAGTCATCGACGAAGCGATGCGTTTCCTTGGATGGTTCAGACATGAAGGCGCCTCCTGTTTGCCGCAGGCATGCGGATTGCATGGCTAGGGTAATTCATGATTGTGGATACATTCATTTCTAAACATTATAGGAACCGTGATGTGACCCCGGGGCCGCATCCTCCCACGAGAAAGAAGAAGGACATCCATGGCTGAGCGTTCGTTCGTCGAAGAAGTCAAGAAGCTGAGACTTACTGGTGGAGAAGTGTTCCGCGGCGAAGGCATTCTGGCCGTCACCAAGGCCCTGCTGGAGTCGGGGGTGTCGTATGTGGCGGGCTACCAGGGCGCGCCCATCTCGCACCTGATGGACGTGCTGGCCGATGCGCAGGACATCCTGACCGACCACGGCATCCGCTTCGAGAACAGCGCGAGCGAAGCCACCGCCGCCGCCACGCTGGCCGCCTCCGTCAACTACCCGCTGCGCGGCGCCGTCACCTTCAAGGCGACCGTGGGCACCAACGTGGCGTCCGATGCATTGGCCAACCTGGCCTCGGGCGGCGTCACCGGTGGCGCGCTCATCATCGTGGGCGAGGACTACGGCGAAGGCTCGTCGATCATGCAGGAGCGCAGCCATGCGTTCGCCATGAAGTCGCAGATCTGGCTGCTCGATCCGCGCCCCAACCTGCCGAGCATCGTCGATGCGGTGAAGACGGGCTTCGACCTCTCCGAGGCCAGCCACACGCCCGTGATGCTCCAGCTGCGCATCCGCGCCTGCCACGTGCACGGCCACTTCATCGCCGGCGACAACAAGCGCGCCAAGTTCACGCTGAAGGAAGCGCTGGAGAACCCGCAGCGCGACGTCAGCCGCATCGTGCTGCCCCCCGCGAGCTTCGTGCACGAGCAAGAGAAGGTGAAGGACCGCTGGCCCGCCGCCGTGCGCTTCATCGAGGAGCGCCAGCTCAACGAGTTTTTCTCCGAAGACGCCGACGACATCGGCATCATCGTGCAGGGCGGCAGCTACAACACGCTGTTGCGTGCGCTCGAACGCCTGGGCCTGGCCGACGTGTACGGCGAGACCCGCGTGCCGCTGTATGTGATGAACGTGGCCTACCCCGTCATCGAGAACGAAGTCATCCGCTTCTGCGAAGGCAAGCGCGCCGTGCTCATCGTGGAAGAAGGCCAGCCCAACTTCGTCGAGCAGAACCTCGCGACCATCCTGCGCCAGGCCGGCTCCACCACCGCGCTGCATGGCAAGGACATGCTGCCCGTGGCCGGCGAGTACACGACGCTCGAACTGCTCAAGGGCACGCGCACCTTCTGCGAGCGCTACGAACGCCTCGCGCCGCTGCCCGTGCCCGCACCGGTGCGCAAGGTGATTCCGCTCAAGGAAGTGGCCGCCATCAGCGTCGATGCCGCGCCCGAGCCCGCGCAGCCGTCGAGCGCGCTCGGCGACGTGGTGCATGCGCGTCCGCCGGGCTTTTGCACCGGCTGCCCCGAACGCCCCATCTTCAGCGCGATGAAGCTGGTCGAGCGCGAACTCGGTGCGCACCACGTGAGCGCCGACATCGGCTGCCACCTGTTCTCGATCCTGCCGCCTTTCAACATCGGCAACACGACGATGGGCTATGGCCTCGGCGGTGCGGGCGCTTCGGCGCTCAATGCACCGGCCGGCAAGCGCGCGATCTCGATGATGGGCGACGGCGGCTTCTGGCACAACGGCCTGACGAGCGGCGTGGCCAACGCGGTCTTCAACAAGAGCGACAACCTCACCATCATCGTCGACAACAACTACACCTCGGCCACGGGCGGGCAGGACATCCTCTCGTCGACCGCCGTCAACAAGACGCGCAGCACCGGCCACGAGATCGAACGCGCCGTGCGCGGCGTGGGCGTCGAGTGGGTGAAGACGATGCGCCGCACCTACGACGTCGCCGGCATGCGCGACGCGCTGAAAGACGCACTCACCACCACGAAGAAGGGCCCCAAGGTCCTCATCGCCCAGTCGGAGTGCATGCTCAACAAGCAGCGCCGCGAAAAGCCGCTGGTGCGCAAGGCCATCGCCGACGGCAAGCGCATGGTGCGCGACAAGTTCGGCGTCGACGCCGACACCTGCACCGGCGACCACTCGTGCATCCGCCTGTCGGGCTGCCCGTCGCTCTCGATCAAGCCTAACCCCGATCCGCTGCGCATCGACCCCGTCGCCACCGTGCTCGACAGCTGCGTGGGCTGCGGCAACTGCGGCGACGTCTCGCACGCCGCCGTGCTCTGCCCCTCGTTCTACAAGGCGCAGGTCGTGAGCAACCCGACCGCCTGGGACCGCTTCCGCCAGCGCGTGCGCACCGCCGTCATCGGCTGGCTGCAGCGCGGCGACGCGCGCCGCCGCGACGCCTATGCCTTCTGACGCCATGACGAACAAGGTTCAACCGATCAAGATCGCCATCCTCGCCATGGGCGGGGAGGGCGGCGGCGTGCTTGCCGACTGGATCGTCGACATGGGCGAGGCCAACGGCTACGTCGCCCAGACCACCTCCGTGCCGGGCGTGGCCCAGCGCACCGGCGCGACCATCTACTACGTCGAGCTGTACCCCGACGCGCAGGCCCACGCCGACGGCGGGCGCCCCGTGCTCGCGCTGATGCCGCTGCCGGGCGACGTCGACGTGGTGCTCGCCTCCGAGCTCATGGAAGCCGGCCGCGCGGTGCAGCGCGGGCTGGTCACGCGCGACCGCACCACGCTCATCGCCTCCACGCACCGCGTCTTCTCCATCGCCGAAAAGAGCGCCATGGGCGACGGCCGTGTCGACAGCGACCAGCTGCTCGCCCACACCGCGCGCGCCGCCAAGCGCTTCATCCGCTTCGACATGGCGCAGGCCGCCGAGGCCTCGGGCAGCGTGATCAGCGCCGTGCTGTTCGGCACGCTTGCAGGCTCGGGCGTGCTGCCCTTCGGCCGCGCGCAGTTCGAGGCCACCATCGAGCGCGGCGGCGTGGGCGTGAAGCCCAGCCTCAAGGCCTTCGGCGCGGCCTTCGACCGCGCACAGGACGGCGACGACGGCGAACCCGCCAAGGTCGCACCGGCCGCCACGCCTGCACCGCAACCGCGCCACCCGGCCGTGCGCGCGCTGGTCGAGCGCGTGCAGCGCGACTTTCCGCTGCCCGCGCACGACTTCCTGTTCGAAGGCGTGCGCCGCCTCATCGACTACCAGGACCTGGCCTACGCCGGCCTCTACCTCGACCGCATGGCCGCTGTTGCGAAACTGCCCGACGACGCCCACCGCCTGCTGCGCGAAACCGCGCGCCACCTCGCGCTGTGGATGTCCTACGAAGACACGGCCCGCGTCGCCGCTCTGAAGACCCGCGCGACCCGCTTCGAGCGCGTGCACGGCGAGGCCGGCGTGCAGCCGGGCCAGCTGCTCGCCATCCACGAGTACATGCACCCGCGCCTGCAGGAAATCTGCGAGACGCTGCCCGGCGGCCTCGGCCGCTGGCTCATGCACTCCACGGTGCCGAAGAAGATCGTCGAGCGCTTCACGCAGCACGGCCGCGTGATCCGCACCAGCTCGCTGCGCGGCTACCTGATGCTGCGCATGGTCGCGGCCTGCAAGGGCTGGCGCCGCTCGACGATGCGCTACGCCGACGAAAACCGCCGCATCGAGGAATGGCTGCAACGCATCGCCGCCACCGCGCCACGCAACCCCGCGCTCGCCGTCGAACTCGCCCAGTGCCAGCGCCTGGTCAAGGGCTACAGCGACACGCACGAGCGCGGCCTGCGCAACTACGACACCGTGATGCGCGCGTTCGAGCGTGCAGGTGCCGCGCTGGCGCCCGCCACCCTGCGCGAACTGCGCGACGCGGCGCTCGCCGACGAACACGGCCACAAGCTGCAGGCCGCGCTGGTGCAGCACGCCTTGGCCTGAAGGGACCCGAACCATGACCGCCCCCACGCTCCAGCTTCGCGTCGCCGAAGCGCGCGCCCTCAACCCGCTGATCCGCCTGTTGCGCCTGCGCGCCGAAGACGGTCGCGCGCTGCCCGGCTTCGCCGCCGGCGCGCACATCCGCGTGCAGGTGACGCTGGCCGACGGCACCACCGACTGGCGCCACTACTCGCTCATCAATTTCGCCACCGAGCGCAACGCCACCAACGCCCCGACCGACTACGTGATCGCCGTGCGCAAGGAGGCCGATGGCCGCGGCGGCTCGCGCTTCATGCACGAAGGGCTGGCCGAGGGCAGCGTGCTCACCATCGAGCCGCCGAAGAACGACTTTCCGCTGCACACCGGCCCGGGCGGCACGGTGCTGGTGGCCGGCGGTATCGGCGTCACGCCGCTCGCCTCGATGGCCGCGCGCCGCCGCGCCGAAGGCGCCGCCGTGCGCATGCACTACGCCGGCCGCAGCCGCGACCTGATGGCCTTCCTGCCCGAGCTGCAGGCGCTGCTGGGCGACGACCTGCGCGTGCATGCCGACGCCGAGGCCGGCGCGCCGCTGGACATCGACGCGCTGCTCGACGCCGTGCCCGCCGGCGACCGCCTCTACGTGTGCGGCCCCAAGGTCATGCTCGACGCCGTGCTCGCGCGCACCCAGGCCCGCGGCTGGGAGCACGACCGCGTGCACTTCGAGCTCTTCACCGAACCCGTCGTGGAGGAGGGCGACCAGCCCTTCGAGGTGGAACTCGCCCAGTCGGGCCAGCGCTTCACCGTGCCGGTCGGCCAGAGCATCCTCGACTGCCTCATCGAACACGGCTGCGACCCGATGTTCGATTGCAAGCGCGGCGAGTGCGGCGTGTGCGCCGTGCCCGTGATCGAGGGCGAGATCGACCACCGCGACTACGTGCTCACCGCCCGCGAGAAGGCGGAAGGCACCGTCATGCAGATCTGCATCTCGCGCGCCAAGGGAGCGCGCCTGGTGCTCGACCTCTGAGAAAAGCCAGCCAGGAAGGAGCCAGGAGAACCATGCCTTCGTACCGAGACAACCCCGATGCCGTTCGCGCGCTCGTGCAGAACGACCGCGTGCACCGCGACCTGTACACCAGCCAGGAGCTCTTCGAGCTGGAGCAGGAGCACTTCTTCGCCAACACCTGGAACTACGTCGGCCACGAGAGCCAGCTGCCGAAGTCGGGCGACTGGATCACCAACGAGATCGCGGGCCGCCCGCTGATCGTCGTGCGCCACAGCGACGGCAGCGTGCGCGTCATGATGAACCGCTGCGCCCACAAGGGCTCGCGCCTGGTGAACGGGCCCTGTGGCAACACCGGCAAGTTCTTTCGCTGCCCGTACCACGCCTGGACCTTCAAGACCGACGGCGCGCCGCTGGCCATTCCGCTGAAGACCGGCTACGAGCACACGCAGCTGCACGAGTGCGAGTCGGGCAAGGGCCTCACCCCGGTGAAGCATGTGCGCAGCCACCGCGGCTTCATCTTCGTGAAGATCAACGACGCGGGCCCCGACTTCGACGACTACTTCGGCGATTCGCTCAGCTCCATCGACAACATGGCCGACCGCTCGCCCGAGGGCGAGCTGGAGATCGCAGGCGGCTGCCTGCGCTTCATGCACCAGTGCAACTGGAAGATGTTCGTCGAGAACCTCAACGACACCATGCACCCCATGGTGGCGCACGAGTCGTCGGCCGGCACCGCCAAGCGCATGTGGGCCGACAAGCCGGAGGACGAACCCAAGCCCATGGCCGTGGAGCAGTTCGTGCCCTTCATGTCCGACTACAAGTTCTTCGAGGACATGGGCATCCGCACCTACGACCACGGCCACAGCTTCACGGGCGTGCACTTCAGCATCCACAGCAAGTACAAGGCGATCCCCGAGTACGACGACGCCATGAAGGCGCGCTACGGCGAAGAGAAGACGGCGCAGATCCTGGGCATGGCGCGGCACAACACCGTGTACTACCCGAACCTCACGATCAAGGGCGCGATCCAGGCCATTCGCGTGGTCAAGCCCATCTCGGCCAACCAGACGCTCATCGAGAGCTGGACCTTCCGCCTCAAGGGCGCGCCGCCCGAGCTGCTGCAGCGCACCACCATGTACAACCGCCTCATCAACTCGCCGTTCTCGGTGGTGGGCCACGACGACCTGCAGGCCTACCGCGGCATGCAGGCCGGCCTGCACGCCAGCGGCAACGAGTGGGTGAGCCTGCACCGCGACTACGACGAATCGGAGCTGAAGGGCGGCGAGATCACCACGGGCGGCACCAACGAGCTGCCCATGCGCAACCAGTACCGCAGCTGGGTCGAACGCATGACGGAGACCATGTAATGGCCGCCCTCGACATCACCAAGATCACGCATCAGGACCTCGTCGACTTCGTCGTCAACGAAGCGCGCCTGCTCGACACCCGCCGCTACGAGGAATGGAACGCGCTCTTCACCGACGACGCGTTCTACTGGATTCCGCTCGTGCCCGACCAGGAAGACGGCCTCAACCACACCTCGCACCTGTACGAAGACAAGCTGCTGCGCGAGCTGCGCATCGAGCGCCTGAAGAGCCCGCGCGCGTTCTCGCAGCAGCCGCAAAGCCGCTGCCACCACTTGCTGCAGGTGCCCGTGGTCGAGACCTTCGACACC
Source organism: Variovorax sp. GW823-FHT04F07 (assembly GCF_058795995.1). Taxonomy (NCBI): domain Bacteria; kingdom Pseudomonadati; phylum Pseudomonadota; class Betaproteobacteria; order Burkholderiales; family Comamonadaceae; genus Variovorax; species Variovorax sp. GW823-FHT04F07. Next base: position 349,488 of record NZ_JBXAIG010000006.1, on the reverse strand, counting down.
GAGGCCCAGCGCTTCGTGGTGCGCACCGAATTCCACTACACCGAGTCGCAGGGCGACGAGCTGCAGTTCTACGTCGGCACCTTCTTCCATCACCTCACGGTGCAGGACGGCGCGCTGCGCATGACGCTCAAGCGCGTCGACCTGCTCAACTGCGACGCGGCGCTTCCGGCCGTGCAGCTCTTCATCTGAGGACGCGATGACCCACGCCACCGTCCACCAGGTGTTCGCCGCCACGGCCGCGCGCACGCCACAGGCCGAATTCCTCTTCACCGAATCGGTGACCGCCGCCGCCTACGGCATCGCCGCCGGCGCCATCCGCTGGGGCGAAGCCGCCGCAGAAATCGATCGGCTGCGCACCGCCTACGCTCAGGCCGGCTACGGCCACGGCCACCGCGTCGGCCTGCTGCTGGAGAACCGGCCCGCCTTCATCTTCCACTGGCTCGCGCTGAACGCGCTGGGCGCCAGCGTGGTGCCCATCAACGCCGAGATGCGCTCGGCCGAGCTGGTCTACCTCATCGGCCACAGCGAGATCGGCCTGGCCGTCACGCTGCCCGAGCGCGCCGCCGACCTGCAGGCCGCCGCCGCGCAGGCCGGCGTCGCCTTCGAGACCATGGGCCCCGACGACGCCGTGCCGCCCGCGAAGACCGCCGCGCCGCGCGCCGGCGAGCCCATCGGCACCGACACCGAATGCGGCCTGCTCTACACCTCGGGCACCACGGGCCGGCCCAAGGGCTGCATCCTGAGCAACGCGTACTTCCTGCGTGCCGGCGAGTGGTATGCCGCGCTCGACGGCGTGTGCAGCATCCGCCCCGATGCCGAACGCGTGATCACGCCGCTGCCGCTCAACCACATGAACGCGATGGCGTTCTCGACCATGGTGGTGCTGGTGGCGGGTGGTTGCCTCGTGCAGCTCGACCGCTTCCATCCGAAGAGCTGGCTGGCCAGCGCGAAGGAAAGCGGCGCGACCATCGTCCACTACCTGGGCGTGATGCCCGCGATGCTACTGTCGGCCCCCGCGTCGACGGCCGACCGCGACCACGCGATCCGCTGGGGCTTCGGCGCCGGTGTCGACCGCAAGAACCACGCGCCCTTCGAGGAACGCTTCGGCTTCCCGCTGGTCGAGGCCTGGGCCATGACCGAGACCGGCGCGGCCGCCTGCATCATGGCCAACCGCGAGCCGCGCCTCGTGGGCACCAGCTGCTTCGGGCGGCAGGAAGACTTCGTCGAGATCCGCCTCATGGGCGAGGACGGCAGCGACGTGGGCACCGACATGCCCGGCGAACTGCTGGTGCGCTCGGCCGGCGCCGACCCGCGCCGCTACTTCTTCTCCGGCTACCTGAAGGACGAAGAGGCCACGCGCGAGGCCTGGGCCGACGGCTGGTTCCACACCGGCGACCTCGTGCGCCGCGACGCCGACGGCAACTTCTTCTTCGTCGACCGCAAGAAGAACGTGATCCGCCGCAGCGGCGAGAACATCTCGGCCGTCGAGGTCGAGAGCGTGCTCAACCAGCACCCGGCCGTGAAGACCTCGGCCGTGGCCGCCACGCCCGATGCGGTGCGCGGCGACGAGGTGCTGGCCTGCATCGTGCTGCGCGACGGCAGCGATGCGTCGCAGCGCGCGGCGGTCGCGGCCAGCATCGTCCAGCACGCGCTCGCGCAGCTGGCGTACTACAAGGCGCCCGGCTACGTGGCCTTCGTCGACGCGTTGCCGCTCACGCCCTCGCAGAAGATCCAGCGCGGCCAGCTGCGCGAGATGGCGCAGTCGCTGCCGGGCCAGGGCCATTGCATCGACACGCGCTCCATGAAAAAGAGGCAGGCATGACCAAGCGACGGCTCTCTTATGAAGGCGTCGCGGTCGCGGTGCCCGTCACCGTGCCCTACGTGCGCTACTCCACGCGCACCGCGCACTGGTTCGTCGGCCAGGCCATCGACGCGCTGGTCCAGGCCAGCGGCGTGGCCAAGGAACAGATCGACGGCCTGTGCCTGAGCAGCTTCTCGCTGGCTCCCGACACGGCCGTGGGCGTCACGCAGCACCTGGGCCTGTCGCCGCGCTGGCTCGACCACATGCCCACCGGCGGTGCCTCGGGCGTGATGTGCCTGCGCCGCGCGGCGCGCGCCGTGCAGGCGGGCGATGCCGACATCGTCGCCTGCGTGGGCGCCGACACCAACCACGTCGATTCCTTCCGCCAGACGCTGGGCAGCTTCAGCAACTTCGCGCGCGACGCGAGCTACCCCTACGGCTCGGGCGGCCCGAACTCGATCTTCGCGTTCATCACCGCCAACTACATGCGCACCTACGGTGCCACCCGCGAAGACTTCGGCCGCATCTGCGTGGACCAGCGCACCAACGCGCTGGGCAACCCCAACGCCATGTTCAAGAAGGGCCTCACGCTCGACGAGTACATGGCCGCGCGGCCCATCTCCGACCCGATCCACCTGTTCGACTGCGTGATGCCCTGCGCCGGCGCCGACGCCTTCCTCGTGATGAGCGAGGAGCGCGCGCGCGACCTGGGCCTGGCGCACGTCGTGATCCGCGGCGCCATCGAGCGCCACAACGCCTACGCCGAAGACCCGGTGATGGTGCAGGGTGGCTGGCGCAAGGACCGCGACGACCTCTATGCACAGGCCGGCGTGCAACCCGCCGCGCTCGACTTCGTGCAGACCTACGACGACTACCCCGTCATCGTGATGATGCAGTTCGAGGACCTGGGCTTCTGCGAGAAGGGCGAGGGCTCGGCCTTCGTGCAGGCGAACACCATGACCTTCGACGGCAGCTTTCCGAACAACACCAGCGGCGGCCAGTTGTCGGCCGGGCAGGCCGGTGCGGCGGGCGGCTTCCTCGGCATGGTCGAGGCGATCCGCCAACTGACCGACCAGGCCGGCGCGCGCGCCGTGCCCAACGCCCAGCTGGGCCTTGTCGCCGGCTTCGGCATGGTGACCTACGACCGCTGCCTCTGTACGGGCGCCGTCATTCTCGGGAGACCCGCATGACGATGCCCATGATGCGCCCCCCGCGCAAGAACCCGGTGCTGCGCACCCGGCAGATGAACCTGCCGCCCGGCGCGCGCGGCCGTGTCGCGCTCGGCCTCACGGCCGCCGCCGCCGAAGGCCGCTTCGAGCTGCAGACCTGCGAGGACTGCGGCACGGTGCAGTACCCGCCGCGCGAGGTCTGCCACAAGTGCCTGTCGTCGGCGTTGCGCTGGCGCCAGCAGAGCGGCGAGGGCGCGCTGCTCGGCAGCACCACGCTGCACCACAGCAACGACCTGTTCTTTCGCGAGCGGCTGCCCTGGCGGCTGGGCCTGGTGCACCTGGATGCCGGCCCCACGCTCATGGTCCACCTGCACGGCGAGGTCGGCGATGCGCCCACGCGCGTGCGTGTCGGCGCCCGGCTCGACCGCGCCGGCCAGGCCGTCCTCATTGCTTTTCCGACTGAAGGGAGTCCCCACATGGCCGACGACAAGATGCTGCGCGAAATGACCAGCGACCCGAAGTTCCGCAAGGTGCTGGTGACCGACGGCAAGACCGAGACGGGCCAGGCCCTCGTGCGTGCGCTGGTGAAGGCCGGCGCCGACATCGTCTGGGTCGGCCATGCCGAACCGTGGAAGAAGATGGGCGACGGGCTGGACGACATCTCGGCCCTGCCGCAGGTCACGCTCGTGCCGCTGGACCTCACCAACGGCCGCCAGGTGACCGAACTGGCCGGCTCCATCGGTGGCAAGGTCGACATCGTGATCAACAACGCCGAGGTGCACCGCACCTTCGGCATCGGTGCGCGCCGCGGCACCGACGTGGCCAAGGCCGAGATGGACATCAACTACTTCGGCCTGCTGCGCCTGGCGCAGGAGTTCGGCCCCGCGCTCAAGGGCCGCTCGGCCGACGGCGCCACGGGCGCGACGGCGTGGGTCAACCTGCTGTCGATCTATGCGCTGAGCAACTTCCCGCCGCACGGCACCTTCAGCGCCTCGAAGGCCGCGGCGCATTCGCTCGCGCAGTGCCTGCGCGCCGAGATGCGGCCCGCCGGCATCCGCGTGATCAACGTGTTCCCCGGCCCCATCGACGACGAATGGAACCAGCACACGCCGCCGCCCAAGCTGGCGCCCACCACGCTGGCCAACGCCATCGTGAAGGCGCTGCGCGACGGCGTGGAAGACGTGTACCCGGGCGACGTGGCGCAGGAGTGGCTGGAGCGCTGGCGCGACAACCCCAAGGTGCTCGAGCGCGAACTGGCCGCTGGCGGCTGAGCAGAGGAATCACACGATGACAACTACCAACGAACTGATGTCCGCCGCCGAAGTCCTCGGCAGCCTCGTGACCGCCATGGCCAGCGGCCGCATCCGCGTGATCGACCTCACGCAGACGCTCACGCCCGAGTTCCCGCAGATCGCGCTGCCGCCCGAGATGGGCCAGTGCTGGCCCTTCCGCATCGAGGAAGTGTCGAAGTACGACGAGCGCGGCCCGGGCTGGTACTGGAACAACTTTTCCTGCGGCGAGCACACCGGCACGCACTTCGACGCGCCGATCCACTGGATCTCGGGCCGCGACCTGCCGAACAACTCGGTCGACACCATCCCCGTGCAGCACTTCGTGGCACCGGCCTGCGTGATCGACTGCTCGCCGCAGGTGAAGGACGACCCCGACTACCTGCTGACGCTCGAAGACATCGAGGCCTACGAGGCCGCGCACGGCCGCATTCCCAAGGGCGCGTGGGTGCTCATGCGCACCGACTGGTCCAAGCGCACCGACCCCGAGGCGTACCAGAACTTCGACGAGACCGGCCAGCACACGCCCGGCCCGAGCACCGAGGCCGTGCGTTTCCTGGTCGAGCAGCGCGACGTGCTGGGCTTCGGCTCCGAAGCCATCGGCACCGACGCCGGGCAGGGCTACCACCTGCGTCCGCCGTACCCCTGCCACTACTACATGCACGGCGCGGGCCGCTACGGCCTGCAGTGCCTGAGCAACCTCGACCTGCTGCCAGCCTCGGGCGCGGTGCTGATCTGCCCGCCGCTGAAGATCGAAAAGGGCAGCGGCAGCCCGCTGCGCGTGCTGGCCCTGGTGGGAGCCACGGCATGAGCGCCGCCGCCCCCAAGGTCGCGGCCGTCACCGGCGGCAGCGCCGGCATCGGCAAGGCCATCTGCGAAGACCTGCTCGCGCAAGGCTACGAGGTGGTCTCGCTCGCGCGCCGGAAGGCCGAGATCGACCACCCGAAGATGCACAGCCTCGAGGTCGACCTGGCCGACCGCGCCGCCACTGGCGAGGCCGTGCGCGAACTGGTCGAGCGCTTCGCACCGACCACGCTCGTCCACAACGCCGGCGTCATCCGCGCCGCGCTGCTGCCTGACGTGAAGCTCGACGACCTCGATGCGCTGGTCGACCTGCACCTGGGCTGTGCCATCCAGCTCGTGCAGGGCGCGTTGCCCGCGATGCGTGCGCAGCGCTTCGGCCGCGTGGTGCTGCTGTCGTCGCGCGCCGCGCTGGGCCTGGCCACGCGCACCAGCTACTCGGCCACCAAGGCCGGCATGCTGGGCATGGCGCGCACCTGGGCGCTGGAGCTCGCGGCCGACGGCATCACGGTGAACGTGGTGGCGCCGGGCCCGATCCGCACCGACATGTTCTACGACGTGGTCGAGGCCGGCAGCGAGAAGGAGCGCGCGCTCGCGGCCTCGGTGCCCGTCAAGCGCCTGGGCGAATCGGCCGACGTGGCACGCGCCGTGCGTTTCTTCGCCGCGCCCGAGAACAGCTTCGTCACCGGCCAGGTCTTGTATGTCTGCGGCGGCACCAGCGTCGGCAGCCTGGCCCTCTAGTTTTCATTTCAGCGTCCGTTTCGTTCCGTTCCGTTCAAAAACATCACCTCTGGAGCATCGCCATGAAAGTCCTGAACCGAATTCGCACCCTCGCGGCTGTTGTCGCGGGCCTCGGCGCGCTGAGCGCCGCCAGCGCGTGGGCCGCCGATCTCAAGGTCGGCTTCATCACCTCGCTGTCGGGGCCGGTGTCGTCGCTGGGCATTCCGTACGAAAAGGGCATGAAGGCCGCGCTCGCCTACAAGGCCGACCTGGGCGGTCGCAAGATCCAGCTGGTGCAGCTCGACGATGCGTCCGACCCCACCACGGCCGCGCGCAACGCACGCAAGATGATCGACGAGGACAAGGTCGACGTCATCATCGGCACGGCCGGCTCGCCCGGCGCGCTGGCCATTGCCGGCGTGGCGCGCGAAACCAAGACGCCGCTGATCTCCATCGCCAACGCCAACCTGCCGGGCGAGGAGGGCGCGTGGATGGTCACGCTGCCGCAGCCCGCGCCGCTCATGGTGAGCGCGGTGGTCGAGCGCATGAAGAAGTCGGGCGTGAAGACGGTGGGCTACATCGGTTTCTCCGACGCCTGGGGCGACCTGGTGTACGGCGCGCTGCAAAAGAGCGCCGAGCCGGCCGGCATCAAGATCGTGTCGAACGAGCGCTATGCGCGCGGCGACGCGTCGGTGACCGGGCAGGTACTCAAGATCGTGGCGCTGCGCCCCGACGCGGTGATCACCGGCACCTCGGGCACGCCCGGTGCGCTGCCGTACCTGGCCCTCTCGGAGCGCGGCTACAAGGGCCAGATCTACGGCATGCACGCGCTCATCAACCCCGATTTCGTGCGCGTGGGCGGTGCCTCGGTCGAAGGCCTGCTGGCTCCCACGGGCCCGGTGATCGTGGCCGAGCAGCTGCCCAGCGACAACCCGATCCGCAAGGTGTCGATGGACTTCCGCGCGGCCTACCAGAAGGCCAACGGCGCGCCGCCGACCGACGCCTTCTCGGCCTACACCTTCGATGCATGGCTGGTGTACCTGGACGCCGCCCAGCGCGCGCTGGCCACCAAGGCCGAGCCGGGCACGCCGCAGTTCCGCCTGGCGCTGCGCGATGCCATCGTGAGCACCAAGGAGCTGGTGGGAACGCACAGCGTTTACAACTTCAAGCCGACCGAGCGCTACGGCTCGGACGACCGTTCGCGCGTCGTCGTGAAGCTCGAGAAGGGCCAGTGGAAGCTGGTGCCCTGAGCGCCCTCGCGTCGATCCGATGAACGCCGCCCACCCCATGCACCCGCTGCTTCGTTCCCTGCGTCGCCGGCGCGCGACCGGCACCGTGCTGTTCGCCGCCGCGCTGCTGGCCGGCTGCGCCGCGACCGCGCCCAGTGGCAACGGCAGCGGTGAAGTCACCATCAAGCGCGACCGCTACGGCGTGCCGCACGTCTACGCCAGCGACACGCGTGGCCTGTTCCACGGCTTCGGCTATGCCGTCGCCGAAGACCGGCTCTACCAGCTGGAGATGGCGCGGCGCTCGGGCAACGGCAGCGTGGCCGAGGTGCTGGGGGCCGAGTTCGTCGCGACCGACAAGGCCACGCGCTCCAACATCGATCCGGTGTCGATCCGCCGCCAGATCGATGCGCTGAACGCGGACGACCGCGCCATGTTCGAAGGCTACGCCGCGGGCGTCAACGCGCGCATCCGCGACGTGCTGGCCGACCGCGCGAAGTTGATGCCGCGCGAGTTCATCGACAACGGCTTCGAGCCCGCACCCTGGACCGCGGACGACGTGGCCATGGTCTGGATCGGCCTCATCCTCAACCGCTTCTTCGCGGGCACGGCGGAGGTCGCGAACCTCTCGCTGCTCAACCAGCTCAAGGCCGCGCGCGGCGACGTGGCCGGCCTGCAGCTGTATGAGCAGCTGCGCTGGCTCGAAGACCCGACCGCGCCGACCATCGTGCCGCGCGGCAACGCGAACAGGCTGGCGAGCGCCGAGCCCGGCGACGCCGCGCTCGCGCCGGTCTCCGCGCAGGCCGCGGCCGACTTCCGCGCCACGCAGGTCGCCCGCATGGGCCTGGCCGCCACCGAAGGCATGCCGACCGCCAGCAACGCCTGGGTGCTCGGCCCCTCGCGCACCAAGGAAGGCGTGGCCGTCCTGTACAACGGCCCGCAGCAGGGCTTCAACAACCCGTCGTTCGTGCACGGCATCGGCTTGCACGGCGCGGGCTACGACCTCACGGGCCTCACGCCCATCGGCCTGCTGCCCGTGCTGTTCGGCACCAACGGCACCATCGCCTGGGGATCGACGGTGGGCTCGCTCGACACCAACGACATCTACCAGGAAGAACTGAACCCGGCCAACCGCCACGAATACAGGTTCGACGGCGCCTACCGCCCGATGACCCGGCGCACCGACGTCATCCGCGTGAAGGGCGCCGCGCCGCAGAGCGTGGACATCTACGCCACGGTGCACGGCTTCGTGCAGAGCTGGGACGCGGACAACGCCCGCGCCTACACCGCGCGCAGCACCTGGCAGGGCCGCGAGGTCGAGACCATGCTCGGCTGGGCGCGTGCCGCCCGGGCGCGCGACTGGTCGGGCTTTCTTGCGCAGGGCGAGCGCGTGGCCGCGTCCATCACCTGGTTCTATGCCGACGTGGCGGGCAACATCGGCGCCGTGGGCCTGGGCCGCATGCCGCGCCGACCGGCCACGCAGGACATCCGCTTTCCCGCGCGCGGCGACGGCAGCATGGAGTGGCAGGGCCACCTGCCGTTCAGCGCCAACCCGCGCGCCTACAACCCCGCGCAGGGCTACTTCGCGAGCTGGAACAACCAGATCGCCGAAGGCCTGCGCGCGGATGGCGCGAACTTCTCGCACGTCGACCGCGTGGCCGAAATCCACGCGCAGCTGCAGGGCCCGGCCAAGCTGGGCGCCGATGAGGTCTGGCGCGTGAGCCAGGGCGCGGCATTGGCCGACCTGAACGCGCGCTACTTCGTGCCCCTCATCGTCGACGCGGCGAAGGGCCTGCCGGCCGGCGACCCCGCGCGCCGCGCGGCCGACCTGCTCGCCAACTGGGACCTGAAGAACCGCGTCGCCCCGGGCGGTGAGGTGTACGACAACCACGCCACCACCGTGCTGCGCGCGTGGCTGGGTGCAATGTCGCGGCGCCTGCTGGCCGACGACCTGCCGCCGGCCGTGTTCGCCACTTACGCCAACCTCGGCTACCCCACGCTCACGCCGCGCGGCTCGCCCGGCAGCGCCCAGCCCGCGGCCGTGGCCAAGCTGCTGTGGAACGCGCTGAGCGGCCCGGCCTCGGGCGTGCCGCAGCGCCACGACTTCTTCAACGGGCAGGACCCGCGCACGATGGTGCGCGCCGCGCTGACCGATGCGGTGGGCGAGCTGCGCACCCGCCTCGGGCCCGACATGGCCGCGTGGACCACGCCCGTGGTGCGGCACCGCTTCTCGCGCATCAACGCCATCGGCGTGCCGTGGGCCGGCGCCGGCGACGAGCCCGAGGTCAGCCCCTACATGAACCGCGGCACGCTCAACTACCGCGTCGTGCTGCGCCCGGGCGCGCTCGACATGTGCTCGGTCGCCGCGCCGGGGCAGAGCGGCTTCGTGAGCCCGGCCGGCGTGCGCGACCGCCATTACGCCGACCAGTTGGCGCTGTTCGAGCGCTTCGAATGCAAGCCGGAGCGGCTCACGCCCGCGCAGGTCGACGCCGACCTCGAATCGCGTCGCACCTTGCGCTACTGACCCGTCCCTCGTCCCCATTCCAACCCCCGAAGAGGAAGCTCCCATGAAGAAAATCTCCCGCCTTGGCCTCGCGCTGCTGGCCGCCTTCACCGCCGTCGGTGCGGCGGCGGCAGACCTCAAGATCGGCTTCATCAGCTCGCTCTCGGGGCCGGTCGCGGCGCTGGGCGTGCCCTACGAGAAGGGCATCCGCGCGGCCATCGCCGAGCGGCCCGAGATCGGCGGGCGCAAGGTGCAGCTCATCGTGCTCGACGACGCTTCCGACCCGACCACCGCCGGGCGCAACGCGCGCAAGCTGGTGACGGAAGACAAGGTCGACGTGCTCATCGGCACCTCGGGCGTGCCGGGCGCGATGGCCATCGCCTCGGTGGCGCGCGAGCTCAACACGCCGCTCATCTCGCCCACGCCCGTGACCATTCCGGGCGCGGACGGCGCGTGGACCGTCACCGTGTCGCAGCCGTTCCCGCTCATGGTGGCGGGCGTGGTCGAGCGCATGCAGAAGTCGGGCGTGAAGACGGTGGCCTTCATCGGTTTCTCTGATGCGCTGGGCGACCTGGCCTACGACTCGCTCGTGAAGAGCGCCGCCACCGCCGGCATCAAGGTGGTGGCGAACGAGCGCTATGCGCGCAGCGATTCGTCGGTGGCCGGGCAGATCCTGAAGATCGTCGCGGCGCGGCCCGACGCGGTGTTCGCGGGCAACTCCGGCACGCCGGGCGCGCTGCCCTACCTGGCACTGGCCGAGCGCGGCTACAAGGGCAAGATCTACGGCACGCACGGCCTCATCAACGCCGACTTCGTGCGCGTGGGCGGCACGGCCATCGACGGCCTGCAGGTGCCCAGCGGCCCCGTGCTGGTGGCCGACCAGCTGCCCGAGAGCAACCCCATCAAGAAGGTCGCGATGGGCTTTCGCGCTGCGTACCAGAAGGCGAACGGCGCGGTGCCCACCGATGCGTTCTCGTCGTACACCTACGACGCCTACCTGCTGCTGGCCGACGCGGCCTCGCGTACCAAGGGCGAGCCCGGCACGCCGCAGTACCGCACGGCGCTGCGCGATGCCATCGTGGGCACGAAGGAGCTGGTGGGCACGCACGGCATCTACACCTTCAAGCCCGACGACCGCTACGGCTCGGACCAGCGCGGCGTCGTGATCGTGCAGATGAACAAGGGCCAGTGGAAGCTGGTTCCCTGACCCCGGTCTAACCGAAGCCCACCGCCATGACCGCCTACCGCAACCGCCCCGATCTCGTCGCGGCGCTGGTCCGCGACGACCGGGTGCACCGCGACCTGTACCTCAGCGACGAGCTGTTCGCGCTGGAGCAGGAGCGCCTGTTCGCCCGCACCTGGGTCTTCCTGGGCCATGCCAGCCAGGTGCCGGCGGCGGGCGACTTCGTCACGCAGGAGATCGCGGGCCGCCCGCTGCTCATGGTGCGCCAGCCCGACGGCGCGGTGCACGTCATGTACAACCGCTGCGCCCACAAGGGCACCCAGCTGGTGACCGACGAGAGCGGCAACACCGGCCGCTTCTTTCGCTGCCCGTACCACGCGTGGACCTACAAGCTCGACGGCGCGCCGCTGGGCCTGCCGCTGAAGAACGGCTACGAGGGCACGCAGCTCAAGGCCTGCGAGTCGGGGCAGGGGCTGTCGGTGGTGAAGCACGTGAAGGTGTACCGCGACTTCGTGTTCGTGCGTCTGTCCGACTCCGGCCCGTCGTTCGAGGACTACTTCGGCGACGTGCTCGGCGCGCTCGACAACATGGTCGACCGCTCGCCCGAGGGCAGGCTCACCGTGGGCGGCGGCGTGCTGCGCAACATCGTCCATTGCAACTGGAAGATGTACCTGGAGAACATCAACGACACGGTGCACCCGATGTCGACGCACGAGTCGGCCACCAAGGCGGCCGAGGCGCTGTGGGAAGGGCATGCGCCCACCGACCCCAAGCCGATGGCGATGGAGCAGATCCTGCCCTTCGGCTCGGGCTACGAGTTCTTCGACCAGATGGGCGGGCGCGTGTTCGCCAACGGCCACAGCGTGTTGGGCGTGAACTTCAGCATCCATTCCAACTACGCGCAGCTGCCTGAATACGAAGCGGCGATGCAGGCCGCGCACGGCGTAGAGCGCGCCGCCGACATCCTGCAGCGCTCGCCGCAGAACTCGGTGCTGTACCCGAGCCTGTCGGTCAAGGGCTCGCCGCAGGCCATCCGCGTGATCCGCCCGCTGGCGGCCGGCCGCACGCTCATCGAGGCCTGGAGCTTCCGCGCGGCCGGTGCGCCCGCGCTCTTGTTCGAGCGCGCCATGAGCTACAACCGGCTCGTGTTCTCGCCGATGTCGGTGGTGGCGCACGACGACGTGCACCTGTTCGAGAGCATCCAGAAGGGCCTGCGCGCCGGCGGCAACGAGTGGATCAGCCTGCACCGCAACCACGACCCGGCCGAGACGCAGCAGGCCACGGTCACCACCAACGGCACCAACGAGCTGCTCATGCGCAACCAGTTCCGCGCCTGGGCCCGGGCCATGACGCCGGAGGTGGCGGCATGAACGACCCGCGCGACTTCATCGCCCACGAGGCGGCCCTGCTCGACGCGCGCCGCTTCGACGACTGGCTGGCCCTGTTCGCCGACGACGGCCACTACTGGGTGCCGTTGCAGGGCGCGGCGCAGGCCGATCCGTTCTCGCACAACTCGCTGGCCTACGAAGACCGGCTGCTGCTGCAGCTGCGCGTGGAGCGGCTGAAGAACCCGCGCGCGCATTCGCAGCACCCGGCCAGCCACAGCCAGCATGTGCTGCAGCCCTCGCGCATCGAGGAAGAGGGCGCCGACGACGTGCGCCTGCGCACGCCGTTCCTCTACATCGAGGCGCGCGGCGACGACCAGCTGCTGCTGAGCGGTACCGCCCGCCATCACCTCATTCGCACCCCCACGGGCTGGTCGATCCGCGAGAAGCGCATCGACCTGCTCAACGCCACGCGCGCCTTGCCCGCGATCCAGTTGTTCATCTGAGTGACCTGTCCTTCTAACCATCCTCACTGGAGCTACGACATGAAGAACCTGATGCAGACCTTGACGCGCGGTGCCCTCGCCGCGGCGCTGACCGCCTGTGGTGTGGCGAGCGCACTGGCGGCCGACCTCAAGGTCGGACTCAGCGTGTCGCTGTCGGGCCCCAACTCCTCGCTGGGCGTGCCGTACGCCAAGGGCATGCAGGCCGCGCTGGCCTACAAGGGCGAGGTCAACGGCCGCAAGATCCAGCTCGTGGTGCTGGACGACGGCTCCGACCCGACCACGGCCGGGCGCAACGCGCGCAAGCTCATCGAGGACGAGAAGGTCGACGTGCTCATGGGCACCTCGGGCGTGCCGTCGGCCATCGCGATGGCGCAGGTGGGCAAGGAGGCCAAGACGCCGATGATCGGCCTCACGCCCATCCTGCTCGACCCCAACGAGAACCCGTGGGTCATGACGGTGGCGCAGCCCACGCAGCTCATGATCGACGCGGTGGTCGAGCGCATGAAGCGCAACAACGTCAAGACGGTGGGCTACATCGGTTTCTCCGACGCCTGGGGCGACCTGGTGTACGAGGCCCTCAACAAGGCCGCGCCGGGCGCCGGCATCAAGGTGGTGAGCAACGAGCGCTACGCGCGCGCCGACGCCTCGGTGACCGGCCAGGTGCTGAAGATCGTGGCGCTGCGCCCCGACGCGGTGATGACCGGCGGCGCCGGCACGCCGGGCGCGCTGCCGTTCCTGGCGCTGCAGGAGCGCGGCTTCAAGGGCGGCGTGTACGGCCAGCACGGCTTGATCAACCCCGACTTCGTGCGCGTGGTCGGCGCGGCCGGCCAGAACGCGCTCATGCCCACGGGCCCGGTGATCGTCGCCGAGCAGCTGCCGGCCGACTACCCGACCAAGAAGATCGCGACCGACTTCCGCGCCGTGTTCCAGAAGGTCAACAACGCACCCACCAGCGACGCCTTCTCGGCCTACTCGTTCGACGGCTGGCTGGTGTTTGTGGACGCCGCCTCGCGCGCCATGAAGAAGGCCGAGCCGGGCACGCCCGAGTTCCGCGTGGCGCTGCGCGACGCCATCTTCAGCACCAAGGAAGTGGTCGGCACGCACGGCGTCTACACCTTCAAGCCCGGCAGCCTGTACGGCGTGGACGAGCGCGCCCGCGTGATCGTCAAGCTCGACAACGGCCAATGGAAGCTCGCCCCTTGAATCTCCTGTTTCCCTTCACGACAACGACAACGATGACTCCGACAGAGGTTTTTCTATGAACTGGGACGTGGCATTGATCCTCGTCACCGACGGCCTGGCCAACGGTGCCGTCTATCTGCTGGCCGGGCTCGGGCTGGTGCTGATCTTCTCGGTCACGCGGGTGGTGTTCGTGCCGTTCGGCGACATCGCGGCCTTTGCCGCGCTGTCGCTGGCGGCCTTCGAGACCGGCCGCGTGCCGCCGACCATCGGCATGGTCGCGGTGCTGGCCGCGCTGGCGCTGGCCACCGAAATCGGCAGCCTGCTGCGGCGCGGCGAGGCCGCGCGCATCCCGAAAGCGGTGCTGATGTGGGGCGTGCTGCCCGCCATTCCGTGCGTGCTCGCCTGGCTGGCGGCGCGGCCCGGCGTGCCGGTGGCCGTGCACATCGCGGTGGCCGTGCTGCTGGTGGTGCCCATCGCGCCGCTGCTGGCGCGCGTGGTGTTCCAGCCGATCGCCGATGCCTCGGTGCTGGTGCTGCTGATCGTGTCGCTGGCGCTGCACTTCCTGCTGTCGGGCCTGGGCCTGCTGTTCTTCGGGCCTGAAGGTTCGCGCACCACGCCGCTCACGAGCGCGGTGTTCACGCTGGGCGACGGCTTCACGGTCAGCGGCCAGGTGGTGCTGATGGTGGGGGCGGCCGTGGTGCTGAGCGGGCTGTTCTTCCTGGTGTTCGAGCGCACGGTGGCCGGCAAGGCGCTGCGCGCCACGGCCGTGAACCGCGTGGGCGCGCGGCTGGTCGGCATCCGGCCGGTGCGCACGGCGCTGCTGGCCTACGGCTGCGCCTCGCTGCTGGCGGGGCTCATCGGCGTGCTGATCGCGCCGGTGACCACCATGTACTACGACTCGGGTTTCATCATCGGCCTGAAGGCCTTCGTGGCCGCGATCATCGGCGGGCTCGTGAGCTACCCGATGACGGCCATCGGCGCGCTGGCGGTCGGCGTGGTCGAGAGCTTCGCGTCGTTCTGGAGCGGCGCGCTCAAAGACGTGATCGTGTTCAGCCTGCTGATCCCGGTGCTCATGCTGCGCTCCTTCATGGCGGCCCATTCGGAAGAGGAAGAAGACGAGGTGGACCAATGAACGGCAACACGAAACGCATGGCGTGGATCGCGGGCGTCATCGTCGTGCTGGCCCTGGTGCCGGCCGTGGCGGGCAGCTTCACGGTCTCGCTGCTCAACGACATCGGCATCGGCGCGCTGGTGGCGCTGGGCCTCGTGCTGCTCACCGGCGTGGGCGGTGCCACCTCGTTCGGCCAGGCGGCCTTCGTGGGCATCGCGGCCTACGCCACGGCGTGGCTCACCACCGCGCAGGGCCTGTCGCCGTGGCTGGGGCTCTTGTTCGCGCTGCTGCTCACGGGCCTGTCGGCGCTGGCCATCGGCATGCTCACGCTGCGCCTGGGAGGGCACTTCCTGCCGCTGAGCACCATCGCCTGGGGGCTGTCGATCGCGATGCTGTTCGGCAACGTCGATGCGCTCGGGCGGCACACGGGCCTGTCGAACATCCCGGCGCTGCAGATCGGCGGCTGGTCGCTGGCCGATCCGCGCGCGATGTACTACCTGATCTGGGTGGTGGTCGGGCTGGCCTGCCTGTTCAGCCACAACCTGCTGCAGTCGCGCCCCGGCCGCGCGATTCGCGGGCTGCGCGGCGGCGCCACGCTGCTGGCCAGCGTGGGCGCGGATGCGTACCGCGTGCGGCTGTCGCTGTTCGTCACGGCGGCGCTGTTCGCAGGGCTGGCGGGCTGGCTCTATGCGCACATGAACCGCTTCGTGAGCCCGTCGCCCTTCGACGTGCGCGCCAGCATCGAGTACCTGCTGATGGCCGTGGCCGGCGGGCTCGGGCAGCTGGCGGGCGCGCTGGTGGGCGCGGCGCTGGTGCTGGTGCTCAAGAACGGCCTGCAGGACGTGCTGCCGATGCTCACGCAGCGCGCGGGCCAGCTGGAGGCCGTGGCCTTCGCGGCGCTGTTCATCCTGCTGCTGCACTTTGCGCGCGGCGGCGTGATGGGCCTGCTGCGGCGCTGGACGCGCCGGCGCGCCGCGCCGCAGGGCGCCTCGCGCTACACCGGTGCGCCGGTCGAGCCGCTGCCGCACCGGCAGCTGCCGGCGCGCGGCACGCAGGTGCTGTCGGTCAACGGCGCCGTGAAGCGCTTCGGCGGGCTGGTAGCGGTGAACGACGTGAGCTTCGACGTCAAGGCGGGCGAGATCATCGGCCTCATCGGGCCCAACGGCGCGGGCAAGTCGACCATGTTCAACCTGCTGACCTGCACGCTGCCGATGAGCGCGGGCCAGGTGCGCTTTCTCGAGCACGACATCGCCGGCATGCCGCAGCGCGCGGTGGCGCGGCTCGGGCTGGCGCGCACCTTCCAGCACGTGAAGCTGCGCCCGCACATGAGCCTGCTGGACAACGTGGCGCTGGGCGCGCACTCGCGCACGCGCTCGGGCATCCTGAAGGCGGGCCTGCGACTGGACCGCACGGAAGAAAGCCAGATCCTGCAGGAGGCGCAGCGCCAGCTTGACCGCATCGGCCTGGGCGACCGCGCGCACGAGCTCGCGGGCAGCCTGCCGCTGGGCACGCAGCGCATCCTGGAGATTGCGCGCGCGCTGGCCGCCGACCCCGTGCTGCTGGTGCTCGACGAGCCCGCGGCCGGCCTGCGCCGCAAGGAAAAGATGGCCTTGGGCGACCTGCTGCGCAAGCTGCGCGAGGAGGGTGTGACCATCCTGATCGTCGAACACGACATGGACTTCGTGATGAAACTGGTGGACCGTTTGGTGGTGATGAACTTCGGCTCCAAGCTCGTGGAGGGCGTGCCGTCGGCGGTGCGCGCGGACGAGCGTGTGCAGGCGGCTTACCTGGGGAGCGTTGTATGACCGCGATGCTGGAGATCGGGGACCTGCATGTGTCGTACGGGCAGGTCGAGGCCGTGCGCGGCGTGTCGCTGGACGTGCAGCGGGGCCAGATCATCTCGGTGATCGGCCCCAACGGCGCGGGCAAGACCACGCTGCTGGCCGCGGCCATGGGCCTGCTGCCGTGCAAGGGCACGCTGCGCTTCGAAGGTGAAGACCTGCAGGGGCTCGATGTGGAGTCGCGCGTGGAGCGCGGGCTGTGCCTCGTGCCCGAACGCCGCGAGCTGTTCGGCGAACTCACCGTGCTCGACAACCTGCAGCTCGGCGCCTACGCCAAGCGGCTGCGCGGCGATGCGATGAAGAAGCAGCTGCAATCGGTGTACGACCGCTTTCCACGACTGGCCGAACGCCGCGCGCAACGCGCCGACACGCTCTCGGGCGGCGAGCGGCAGATGCTGGCGGTGGGCCGCGCGCTCATGTCGGCGCCGCGCCTGCTGATGCTCGACGAGCCCAGCCTGGGCCTGGCGCCGCTGATCGTGCGCGACATCCTCACCATCGTGCGCAAGCTGCGCGACGACGGCGTGTCGATCCTGCTGGTGGAGCAGAACGCGCGCGCCGCGCTCGAAAGCTCGGACGAAGGCTACGTGCTGGAAACCGGCGAGATCGCGCTGTCCGGTGCTTCCGGTGACCTCGCGAGCGACCCGCGCGTGCAGGCCACCTACCTCGGCGGAGGCACGCACGATGACGAGTGACCCGCGCGCGGTGCCGCCGGCGCAGCGCACGCTGCCCGCCATGCTGCAGCGGCAGGCGGCGCTGTTCGGCAGCCGCCCGCTGCTGCGCATCGCGGGCCGGCAATGGACGCACGCCGATGCGGCCGACGCCGCGGCCACGCGCGCCGGTGCATTGGCCCAGCACGGCGTGGCGCGCGGCGACCGCATCGCCGTGATGTGCGGCAACCGCATCGAGTTCCTCGACACCTTCCTCGGCGCGGGCTGGCTCGGTGCCTCGGTCGTGCCGGTCAACACCGCGTCGATGGGGCCGCAGATCGAGTACTTCCTCGCGAACAGCGAGGCGAAGCTGCTGGTGATCGAGGCGGGCTTTCTCGATCGACTGGCCACGGCCGACCTGGCCCGCACGGCGCTGCGCGAAGTGTGGGCGGTCGGCGAGGCCGAAACGCCGTGGACACCGCCCGCCGGCGTGCGCGTGTCGGCCTACCCGCCGGGTGCGCAGGCCCTGCCGCCAGCCACGGTGCAGCCGGGCGACCCGCTCGCCATCCTCTACACCTCGGGCACCACGGGCCCGGCCAAGGGCGTCATCTGCCCGCAGGCGCAGTACTTCTGGTGGGGTGTGAACAGCGCCGAGGTGCTCGGCGTCGGCCGCGACGACGTGCTGTGCACCACGCTGCCGCTGTTTCACATCAACGCACTCAACACCTTCGCGCAGGCCGCGCTCACCGGGGCCGAGGTGGTGTTCGAGTCGCGCTTCTCCGCCTCGGGCTTCTGGCCGGCGATGCGCGCCAACGGCGCGACCGTGGTCTACCTGCTCGGCGCGATGGTGCCGATCCTTCTGGCCCAGCCCGAAGGCGAGGGCGAGCGCAACCATCGCGTGCGCACCGGCCTCGGGCCCGGCGTGCCTGCGGCGGCAGGGCAGGCCTTCCAGGCGCGCACGGGCGTGGCGCTGCTCGAAGGCTACGGCTCGACCGAAACCAACTTCGCCATTGCCACCGCGCCCGATTCGCCGCGCGGCGGCGTCATGGGCTGGCTGCGCCCCGGCTTCCAGGCCTGCGTGGCCGACGAAGACGACGTGCCGCTGCCACCCGGCGAGGCCGGCGAACTGCTGCTGCGTGCCGACGAGCCCTATGCCTTTGCCAGCGGCTACTTCCACATGCCAGAGAAGACCGTCGAGGCCTGGCGCAACCTGTGGTTCCACACCGGCGACCGCGTGGTGCGCGATGCCGACGGCGCGTTCCGCTTTGTGGACCGCATCAAGGACGCGATCCGCCGGCGCGGCGAGAACATCTCGTCCTTCGAGGTCGAGCAGGTGCTGCTGAGCCACCCCGGCGTGGCCTCGTGCGCCGTGTACCCCGTGCGCTCCGAGCTGGCCGAAGACGAGGTGATGGCCGCGCTGGTGGCGCGCGACGGCGTCGTCATCGACCCGGCCGAACTGGCGCGTTTCTGCGAGGGCCGCCTGCCGTACTTCGCGGTGCCGCGCTACATCGACCTCCTGCCCGACCTGCCGCGCACCGAGAACGGCAAGGTGCAGAAGTTCAAGCTGCGCGAGCGCGGCGTGGGGCCGCAGACCTGGGACGGTCGGCCCGCCAAAGCCGGATGACGCACGCCACCGCGCTTCCGCTGGCAGGGCGCGTGGCCTTCGTGACCGGCGCGGGGCAGGGGCTGGGCGCGGCCATCGCGCGCGGGCTGGCACAGGCCGGTGCGCGCGTCGCGCTGGCCGACATCGACGAAGCCAACGCCCAGGCCGTCGCCGCCGAGGTGAACGGCCTCGCGCTGCCGCTCGACGTGCGCGACGAGCAGGCTTTCGGCGACCGCTTCGCGCAGGCCGTGGCGCACTTCGGCGCGGTCGACATCCTGGTCAACAACGCGGCGCGCACGCCGACCACCTCGCTGTGGGACATCACGCCCGCCGAGTGGGACGACGTGCTCGCCATCAACCTGCGCGGCAGCTTCTTCGGCTGCCGCATCGCGGGAAGGCACATGCGCGAACGCGGCGCGGGCCGCATCGTCAACCTGGCCTCGCTGGCCGGGCAGCAGGTCAGCAGTGCCACCGGCGTGCACTACGCGGCCAGCAAGGCCGGCCTGCTGGCGCTGACGCGGTCCTTTGCGCAGGAACTGGCGCCGCACGGCGTGACCGTGAACGCGCTGGCGCCCGCCGCCATCGACAGCCCCGCGCTCGCCGCGCTGCCACCCGAGCGGCAGCAGGCGCTGAAGGCCGGCATCCCGCTCGGTCGCTTCGGGCTGGCCGACGAGGTGGCCGTCGCCGTCGTCTACCTGGCCTCGCCGGCCGCCGCCTTCATGACCGGCGCGACGCTGGACCTCAACGGCGGCCGTTTCATGCGGTAGCACCCTGCTGGTGCGCAAATGGCTAAAATGATTCAGAACTAAACCATTCAGGTATGCACACAAATTCGCTCACTGGCCGTCATGCCCTCGTCACCGGCGCCGCTCGCGGCATCGGCGCAGAGATCGCCCGCACCCTCGCTGCCCAGGGGGCAGTGCTGACCTTGCTGGGCCGCGACGCGCAGGCCCTGCAGCGCGTGGCCGAGACCCTGGCCGGCAGCGGCCACGGCGTGGTGGCGGCCGACGTGGCCGACCCGGAGGCTGTTCAGTCGGCCTTTGCGCAGGCGCGGGCCGAGCGCGGGGCGGTGACCGTGCTGGTCAACAACGCGGGCGCCGCCGAGAGCGCGCCGTTCCTGAAGACCTCGGTCGAGCTGTGGCAGCGCATGCTGTCGGTCAACCTCACCGGCAGCTTCCTGTGCGCGCAGGCCGCGCTGCCCGACATGCTCGACGCCGGCTGGGGCCGCATCGTCAACATCGCCAGCACGGCCGGGCAGAAGGGCTACGCCTACGTGTCGGCCTACACGGCCGCCAAGCACGGCGTGATCGGCCTCACGCGCGCGCTGGCGCTCGAAGTGGCGCGCAAGGGCATCACCGTGAACGCCGTGTGCCCGGGCTACACCGACACCGACATCCTGCGCAACAGCGTCGCCAACGTGGTCGGCAAGACGGGCCGCAGCGAAGCCGATGCGCTGGCCGAGTTCTCCAGCGTGAACCCGCAAAAGCGCATCGTGCAGCCCGCCGAAGTGGCCGACGCCGTGCGCTGGCTGTGCGGCGAAGGCGCCGCCTCGGTCACGGGCCAGTCGATCTCCGTTTCCGGAGGAGAAGTCACATGAGTCGCAACGATGCCTCCCACGCCGTGCTGAGCGACGCCGAAGAACTCGGCCACGAAGCCCGCGCCGGCCATGAAGACCATGCCATGCTCAAGCTGTGGCTGCGCATGCTCGCGAGCACCACGCAGATCGAGGCCGAGATCCGGCGCCGGCTGCGCGAGCGCTTCGGCATCTCGCTGGCGCGCTTCGACTACATGGCCCAGCTGTACCGCTACGAAGACGGCCTGAAGATGCGCGTGCTCTCGCGCTACCTGATGGTGACCGGCGGCAACGTCACCGGCCTGACCGACGAGCTCGAGCGCGAAGGCATGGTGGCGCGCGCGCCCAGCCCCGACGACCGCCGCGCCTGGATCGTGAGCCTCACGCCCGAAGGCCGCAACGCCTTCGAAGCCATGGCCACCGAGCACGAGCAATGGATCCTCGAGATGTTCTCGGGCCTGGACATGAAGACCGTCAAGCAGATGCACAACCAGCTCGGGCTGCTGCGCGTGCACGTGATGCGCGGCGACGGCGCGGTCGAGGACCGCGCATGAGCGGCGAGGGCGGTGGTGTGGAGTTCCAGCGCCCGCGCCTGATCCGCTTTTCCGACTGCGACCCAGCGGGCATCGTCTTCTATCCGCAGTACTTCGTGATGCTCAACGGCTTGGTCGAAGACTGGGTGAGCGACGGGCTCGGCGTGGGCTACCACGCACTGATCGGCGAGCGCCGCGTCGGCCTGCCGACCGTGAAGCTCGACGCCGACTTTCGCGCCGTGAGCCGCATGGGCGACCACGTGATGCTCGGCCTCTCGGTGGCACAGTTGGGTTCGCGCTCGATCACGCTGTCGTTGCGCTGTTTCGAGCCCACCACGGGCGAAGTGCGCATGCAGGTGCGGCAGGTGCTGGTGACGACCTCGCTCGACACGCACCGCGCCATCGCCGTGCCGGACGACATGCGCGCGGCCATCCTGCGCGATGCGCCGGCCCTGGCTGCTTCCGAGCCCGCTGGCAAGGCCTGAAGGCCTGAGCAAGGCTAGGGCGCCGGCGCAGGGCCGTCGGCAGGCTCGAGCGCCTTCTTCTCCAGCGCGTGCTTCTTCAGCCAGCCACTGAGTTCCCGCTTTCCTTTTGCATTGGCCTGTCGCCACGCCTCACGCGCGGCCGCCACGAAGCGCTCTTCCGCCGCGTCGGGCGGTGCTTCCGAAGGCGCAGTGTTGTCTTCGTCGAGCCAGCCGGCGGCCACGTCGCAGTGCCGTTCGATCTGCCGTGCGAGCTTGTCGCCGATGGGCCGCGCACTCTTGATCTGGCTCCACATGCTCGGAGAGATTTCGAGCTTGCGCGCGAACGCCTGGTCGAGCCCCTTGGCGGGCAGGCCCGCCGCGACGGCGTCCTCGAGAAAGCGGCGATGCAGCACAAGCGCATTGCGGCGGCGCGCGACGGTGGTATGGGGCACTGTTCAAAAACAACAACAAGACAAGAAAAGATTGTCCCGGTTGTTGACGTCGCCGTAAACACTCTTTACAGTCTCCTCCAATTCACGGCACAAGCCGTCCCTTTTTTCCAACCCCTTACAGCCGACAGCGGCAATTTTTGACCAGGAACCATCGTGAACACCGCACTGACCCTCACCAGCATTCGACCCGCCTCGGGCCGACCGCTCGTGCGCGTCGGGTTCTGCCATGGTTTCGACATGCCGTCGCCCCTGTCGTTGTCTTCGCACCTGAACACCGCGTACGCCGCCAAAGCCGCAGCCCGTCTGCGCGTGGGTGGTCAGTTCGAGGCTCATCAGGTGCCCCCGGGTGGAGGTCGCGCGTAGGCGCGCATCTCTCAAGCTCTCTCGCAAAGAGGCCCGGACACCGCAAGGTTCCGGGCCTTTTTGTTTTTTGCCGCTTTCCATTTCGGGTGTGCCTTCACCCCACCGCCAGAAATTGCCGCGTCGACGGTCTGGCGGGATGTGCATGAGTTGATCACTCCTGTGCAGCGACGTTCGACGGGGCCGCGCCCAGCGCGCGGCCCGTCGCGTGAGGACACAACCGAAATGGAAGCGCGGGCAGGCTTTCTTAGTTTTTCTTCCGTGTGTGGCGCAGCCTGGTAGCGCATCTGGTTTGGGACCAGAGGGTCGCAGGTTCAACTCCTGCCACACGGACCACACCCGAGCGGGACCGGGCCATGCCAACGCGTGGCCCGCCCGTGGAAACCGGCCGCAAAGATAGGGCGGCGCCGGAACCCGTCACCGGACATTTTTCAAGTCATTACTTTCTTTTTTCGTTACCCACCAAGGAGGCCCTCATGCGCAAGCGCAACTCACCGATCCGGATGATCGCCGTGCACCCGGCACCGCTGCCGCGCAGGCACATGGTGTGGTCGCTGGCCCAGCGCTTCGGCGTGGGGCTCGGGACACGCTACGTGGCCGATCGCGCGTCGGCATTGCAGGGCGGCAGCGAGGCGCCACTCGACAGCCTCGACCTCGACCAGCGCGTGCGCGCATCGGGCGAGTGGTAGCAGCTCGGCACTGCTCGTCTTCTGTTTCTTCAATGGTGCGTGTAGCTCAATGGCAGAGCCGCGGGTTGTGGTCCCGCTGACAACGGTTCGATTCCGTTCGTGCACCCCATCCGTTCACCACAAGCCATCGCCGCGAAGGGAGGCGATTCGTCATGCATTCACACGTCCTGCAACTCGATATTCAGGGCACGCCGCAAGCCTGGATCTCGCTGGAGCAGGCGGTGTTGCACTACGCCATCGGCAACGTGGCCTGGGAAGAAGGCGCGCTGCCGCTGGCCACGCTGCGCGGCGGCTTCAACGTGGCGCGCGGTGTGCAGTCGCGCATCGACGTCGCGCCCATCATCGCGCTGCGCGGCGCGTCGAAGATCAACCTCTTCGACGTCGTGCCCGGCGTGACCAAGGCCAAGCTGCTGCGCCGCGACCGCCACACCTGCGCCTACTGCGCGCAGGTGTTCGCCGATCGCGACCTGCAGTGCGAACACGTCATGCCCGAGTCGCGCGGCGGCCCGTGGAGCTGGACCAACCTCGTGAGCGCCTGCGCCGTCTGCAACAACCGCAAGGCCGCGCGCACGCCCGAAGAAGCCGGCATGCCGCTGGTCTACCTGCCGTACGTGCCGAGCCGCTTCGAGAACTTCCTGCTCGAAGGCCGCAACATCCGTGCGGACGTGCACGAGTGGCTGGCCAAGCGCCTGCCGCGTGGCTCGCGGCTGCAGTAGCGCCGCGCGCACAAAGAGAAAAGCCCGCTGCCCGTTGGATCAACGGACAGCGGGCTTTGCCTTGTGCGGCTCGCGGTGAGCGAGTGAGTGAATCAGTGGAGGCGTGGGCGGCTTGCTTGTTTGCTTGTGTTCAGCGCCCCGCGCCGAAGAAGCTGTAAGCCACTGCTGTGGCTGCTGCGAGCCCGCCGAGCAAGATGAAGAGCACCTTCGTCGTACGGCGAGGGCCGCGCCGTGAACGGACCCAATGCTCCGGCCCGATCAGATCGATCGGAACCGTGGGTTTGCCTATGTCGGATGCCTTTTCCATGCCAAGAAATATAGCGCAGGCGCCAAGGCAAGAAGTTACAACGGCTTTTTGGCCCCATCGCACCGTGGCCGCTTGCCGACACCAGACAGAAACGTGTGAAATATTCCTCATGAACCAACAAATCATTCTCGAGAGCCTGGTCCGCGCCCTGGAGAGCTGGGTCCGCAACGCCTCCGCGGCCGAGCTGTGGCGCGTGCACCGCGAGGGCGGCCTGGGCGCATTGATCCACACCGAAGGCGAGAGCGTCGTGCACGTGCGCATCGCGCTCGACGGCCCGCCCGATGCGTTGTCGAGCATCGGCAAGACCGACGGTCGCCTGCCCATGACCGAAGCGTTCAGAGGCGCAAACGGCGAAGCAGGGTGGGGCACCCCGCCACCGCAAGGCAGCGCCGAGCGCGAGCAGTGGTTTCTGTCGAGCGACGTGGCGCAAGAGCAGGCGCGGCAGTACCTGTTGGCGGAGGTGGTGGCGCGGCGGGATGCGTTGGTGCGGCGGGTGGAGGCGTGGGCGGCGGGGGCTGGTTGAGGCCGGTGCGCGATTCGCAGGGCGATCGCCTTCGCGTGCGTGACTACAAGTCGACGCGAGTCCTCATTTGTTCACCGTGAGAGGCTTCCGCTGACGCGCTTCTCTCCCTACATTTGAATGACCGCCGCGCCTCACGGCGGGACATCGATGCACACCGCAGCGATGTCGATGTGAGGCACAAAAGGCGACGGCCAGGGTGCGCTAACACCCTGACCGTCTGACCAAGTGACGTGCATGACTTTGGTAAGGAGCACACCAGATGGCTGATCAAATTATCGCCGGGCAAACCACGCCCGAATCCCACGACGCGAACCACCAGCCGGACGCGTCAGACATCCTTGAGAACAAGCTGACCCAGCTGCAGTCTTTGCTGAGTTGCTGCTATGGGGACGAGGGCGAGTGGTTCGAGGCGATTGGCCCTCGGCATCGGGACAACATCATGTGGATTGCCGCTGACTTGGCCGGCGATGCATCGAGACTGCTTCATCGTGCAATGGCAGACAGAATCTAGCGGCGTGCGTCAAGACTGATGCTGTGATCGAGTGGCCGATCGATTGATCTGGCGTCGCATGTTGCCAATCGAAGTAGGTGCGGTTGAACGGTACGATCCGCCGCATGAAGTCGCTGCCATTTGCTGAGCTGCCGCCGGGAACTCCGCTGTCCGCTTGGCACGACGCCCTCGCTGGTGATTCTCAAACAGACTCTGAGCGCTATTTGACGGCACTCGCTCGCAGAGCATTTCTTACGCTTTGGAGCTATCCAAATGTGTTCACGGACGAGGGGCGAAGCAAGGGAAAGGGCGATGGCAAAGAGCTTTGCGATCTGCTGGTAATTTTTGGCAATGACATCCTGATCTTCTCGGACAAACAATGCGAATTCATCCCACACGCCGACGTCAAAGTGGCCTGGGGACGGTGGTACAAGCGAGCCATAGAGAAATCAGCTAACCAATTGGCCGGCGCGAAATCTTGGATCCTTCGCCATGCCGATCGGCTCTATTTGGATAGGCAGTGTCAACATCGCCTCCCGATAGAGATCCCCGATCTCGAGCACTGCCGAATTCACCTGATTGCAGTTGCGAAGGGCGCTACCGAGCATGCCGCTAGATATTGGGAAACTGTTGCGGTGGAGCATGCGGAGACGGGGATGCTTTTCGATCCGACGTCTGGCCCCAGTTCCGGAAGTTTGATGATTCGTACTGAAATCGTGGGCACCGATCACAGGGCCACACCCTTCCAAGTGGGGTGGCCTCTTGGTAGAGCGCACATGATCCACGTGTTTGACGAGCAGACACTCGACGTAGTTTTGGGTGAGCTGGACACCGTCCCGGACTTTGTTGCGTATCTTCGCAAGAAAGAAGAGTTCTTTAGGCGAGAGGAGGTACTCCTTGTCATTCCTGGCGAAGAGGACCTGCTTGCGAGCTATCTCTCGTCATCAACTTACGAGCTTGAGGGACCGAAATTTCCTGACATACCCCCCGGTGCCATGTTTCTTCTCGGTGAAGGTGAATGGAAAGAGCTGAAGACGAGCAAGCGCTATCGGAATCGGGTGAAGGCAAATCGAGTCAGCTATCTGTGGGATGCCCTCATCGAGTTTCAGACCTCACACATATTGGCTGGGTCTTCGGGTGTAGTACGTTTACCCGCTTCGCTTAACAGTCTCGCTCCTTCAGTACAGCAGGAGATGATTCTTCGAAAAATGGCGGAAGAATCGCGATCGACTCGGCGGATGCTTGGCGCGGCCGTTGATCGAGCACGTAGTGTCAAAAAGAAAGATACGCGATACACGTCGACCGTGCTTGGGCGTCGCGATAGCACGAGAGCGTATGTCGTCATGGCGCTGCCAACGCCTCGCGACATGCCGTATGAAACCTATCTAGAGCACCGGCGGCATCAACTGATGACCTATTGCGAAGGGTGCAAGCTCAAGAATCCGCACTTGAAGGAAGTGCTTGGTATCGCAATGGAGCCTTATTCGACGAGAACGATCTCGGTGGATTTCTTGCTCATGATCGTGCGCGACGAAAATCTTGTAGCGGACTCGGCTGAAATTCTTCAACAGAAGTTGAACGAAGAAGGCATGTGGCAGCCAGAGAAAATGAAGTGGTCGCGAGCCTCACTTCATGAACTTCCTGGAGGTCCATCGCTATGGCACAGGATCTTGAGCAAGCTGCTTAAGCGTTCCTAGGATACGTAGACACCTTTGCAAGGTGCACAAGACGCGGTCCAGCTATCGCGAACGGGGCGCCACGCACTTGTTGCATCCCGATTGACTGCTAGCCCCTAGCACTGCGGGATGAGCATTCTGTTGTGCACGCCCATCAGTTGGCCCTGCCTCGAAGAAGCCAGCGGTTTCAGTACATCTGCTAGTCCATGCCGCACGGAAGACGCAGAGATCGTGGGTGTCAGATGCTTGCATGGGATTTTTAGGAGACATACGTTAAAGTGGGTTCACAACAGTGAACCGAACGTTAACTATGAGCTGCCTGTGCGGAGAGATGAGCCCGTGTCAGATCTGAATCTCGGTGTGCCCGAATTTACGTTGGGCAAGATCTATCGCCGTAAGACGGAGCTTCACGAACCATTTGGAGGCAGCGGACAAAGCGGTATTTCACCGTCCGCGCACTTCCTCGTAGTTTTCTTGTTTACCGGTGATAGCGGTGAGCAGTACGGCTACAAGGATCACTTCGATGAGGATGGGACCTTCTTTTTCACGGGAGAAGGTCAGCGTGGAGACATGGTATTCAAGCGGGGAAATCTCGCGATTCGCGATCACTCTTCACAGGGCAAGGCGCTGCATCTCTTTCGGACGGTCGGAAAAGGCAAAGGGCAGAAGTACCTTGGGGAGTTTGTCTATCAAGATCACGAGTGGGTCGACGCGATCGATGCAGATAAAAGAACTCGAAAGGCGATCGTCTTTCGACTTGTGCCGGTGGCCCGCCTTGAACGAGACGAACTTGGAGAGACGAGCGAAAAGCCAATAGGCCTGACGCTTGAAGAGGCAAGACGCCGCGCAGTTGCGGCGGCGAAAACCGACGCTTCAAAGGATGGTAAGCAAGGGCATCGCATGCTTTACGAGAGAAGCCGCGCTGTTCGTGACTACGTGCTGCAGCGCGCCGCAGGTGTGTGCGAGCTTTGTGAACAGCCCGCACCGTTCCTTCGCAAAGGAGGAGGCCCTTATCTTGAGCCTCATCACACCACGCGCGTTTCAGACGGTGGACCGGACCACCCCCAATTCGTTGCCGCTCTTTGCCCCACCTGCCACCGCGAAGTTCACTATGGCGAATATGCGCAAGCGAGGAATACGGGACTTATTGAGAAACTCCAGAAGATCGAGCAACGTGGCAACCGGTAGACGAAGGTCGCCGGAACGAACTTTTGTGGCCGACCATATGAAAAAAGCCCGCTATCTTTTGGATAGCGGGCTTTTCAATTGGTGCCGGAGAGATGAATCGAACACCCGACCTTCTCATTACGAATGAGCTGCTCTACCGACTGAGCTACACCGGCGAAGCCTCAGATTATAGCCAAGAAATCAAGGCTTCTCGGCGTGGTACTGCGTCAAACGCTCCACTTCGTGACGCGAACCCAACATCACGCTCACGCGCTCGTGCAGTTTGGTGGGCTTCAGGTCGAGGATCCGCTGCTTGCCGTTGGTGGCGGCGCCGCCGGCCTGCTCGACGAGCCAGCTCATGGGGTTGGCCTCGTACATCAGGCGCAGCTTGCCGGCCTTTTCGGGCTCGCGCTTGTCCCACGGGTACATGAACACGCCGCCGCGCATCAGGATGCGGTGCACGTCGGCCACCATGCTGGCAATCCAGCGCATGTTGAAGTCCTTGCCGCGCGGGCCTTCCTTGCCGGCCAGGCATTCGTCGATGTAGCGCTTCACGGGCTCGTCCCAGTGGCGCATGTTGCTCATGTTGATGGCAAATTCCTTGGTGTCGGCCGGAATCTGGATGTCTTCCTGCGTGAGCACGAAGCTGCCTTGCTCGCGGTCGAGCGTGAACATGGCCACGCCGTTGCCCACGGTGAGCACCAGGGTGGTCTGCGGGCCGTAGATGCAGTAGCCGGCGGCCACTTGCTGGCTGCCGGGCTGCAGAAAGTCGGCTTCCTGCACGCCGGGGGTGTCGTCGGGCTTCTTCAGCACGCTGAAGATGGTGCCGATGCTCACGTTGACGTCGATGTTGCTGCTGCCGTCGAGCGGGTCGAACATCAAGAGGTATTCGCCCTGCGGGTAGCGGTTGGGCACCACGTGGATGGTTTCCATCTCTTCGCTGGCCATGGCCGCGAGGTGGCCGCCCCATTCGTTGGCTTCAATGAGCACTTCGTTGGCGATGATGTCCAGCTTCTTCTGGATTTCGCCCTGCACGTTCTCGCTCTCGGCGGTGCCGAGCACGCCACCCAGCGCGCCCTTGTTGACGGCCTGGCTGATGCTCTTGCAGGCGCGTGCGACCACTTCGAGCAACAGGCGCAGTTGGCCGGGAATGAGGCCGTCGGCGCGTTGCTGCTCGACGAGGTAGCGGGTGAAGGAGATTTTTTGTTGAGCCATGGATCTTGTGGGGTTCAGTGGGTTCAGTTTCCGGCGAGGGCGCGCGTCACGACTTCGTGGGTGTCTTTGCTGAGGTCGGGCTTGGCGGCCACGCGGGCAATCGCTTCGCGTGCGGCGCTGCGGTAGGGCTCGGCCAGCTTGCTCCAGCGGTCGAGCGCGCGCGCCAGGCGTGCGGCCACTTGCGGGTTGATGGCGTCGAGCTCGATCACGCGCTCGCTCCAGAACACGTAGCCGGCCGCATCGGCGCGGTGGAAGGCGCCGGGGTTGCCGCTGCAGTAGCTGAAGATCACGCTGCGCGCGCGGTTGGGGTTCTTCAGCGAGAAGTCGGGGTGCTTCATGAGCTGCTTGACCAGCGGCAGGATGTCGCCGCCGCGGTCACTGGCGCCGGCCTGCAGCGAGAACCACTTGTCGATGACCAGCGCCTCGTCCTTGAACATGGCGTGGAAGCGCGCGAGCGCCTGCGCCGCCAGGGTGTGGCCCGACGACACGAGGGCGTTGAGCGCGTTGAAGCGGTCGGTCATGTTGCCCGCGTCTTTAAAACGCTGCAGGGTCTTGCCGGGCCACACGGTGTCGCCCGAGGCGCGCGCCGCCAGGCACAGGAAGTTGAGCGCCATGCCGGCCAGTGCGCGGCGGCCCGACGAGGTCGGGTCGGGCGTGTAGGCGCCGGTGTCCTTGTTGTCTTCGTAGGCCTGTTCCCAGTCGGCGAAGAGGGCGGTGGCGAGCTGGGCGCGCATGGCTTCGCGCACGAGGTGCACGCGCTGCGGATCGACCACGTCGAGCTGCTCGGCAATGTAGGTTTCCGACGGCAGCGTGAGCACCAGTTCCTTGAAGGCGGCGTCGAGCTGCGGGTGGCGCAGCACGCCGCGCATGGCGTCGAGGTAGGCGTCGTTCAGCACCGGCGTGGTGTCGGTGGCGTGCGCCGCAATGGCTTGCAGCGCGGCGCGCAGGCCCAGGCGTTGGCCGGCTTCCCAGCGGTTGAACGGATCGGGGTCGTTGGCCAGCAGGGTGAGCAGCTGGGCGTCGGTGTAGGCAAAGTCGAGGATCACCGGCGCGCTGAAGCCGCGCAAGATGGACGGCACGGGCTCGGCGTCCAGGCCCACGAAGGTGATCTGCTCGCCGGCGCGCGACAGCACGATGGTGCGGGTGCCGCGTGCCACGTCGCTCTCGCCCTCGAGCTGCATGGGCAGCTCGCGGCCGGTGGCGGCGTCGAGCAGGCCGATGTTCAGCGGAATGACGAAGGGTTCTTTTGTCTGCTGGCCCGGCGTGGGCGGGCAGCTTTGCACCACGCTCAGGGTGTAGCTGCGGTTCTGCGCGTCGTACACGCCATGCGCCGCAAGGCGGGGCGTGCCGGCCTGGCTGTACCAGCGCTTGAACTGGGGCAGCAGGCGGGCCAGTTCGGAGTCGGGGTTGGCGTCGGCAATGGCCTGGGCGAAGTCGTCGCAGGTCACGGCCTGGCCGTCGTGGCGCTCGAAGTACAGGGTGATGCCCTTTTCGAAGCCCTTGCGGCCGACCAGCGTCTGCATCATGCGAACGACCTCGGCACCCTTTTCGTAGATGGTGACGGTGTAGAAGTTGCTGATCTCGATGTAGCTGTCGGGCCGCACCGGGTGGGCCATGGGGCCGGCGTCTTCGGGGAACTGGGCGGTGCGCAGCACGCGCACGTCCTCGATGCGCTTCACGGCGCGGGCCGAAGCGTCGGCGCACAGGTCCTGGCTGAACTCCTGGTCGCGGAAGACGGTGAGGCCTTCTTTCAGCGACAGCTGGAACCAGTCGCGGCAGGTCACGCGGTCGCCGCTCCAGTTGTGGAAGTACTCGTGGCCGACCACGCTTTCGATGTTGCTGTAGTCGGCGTCGGTGGCGGTGGCCTGGTTGGCCAGAACGTACTTCGTGTTGAAGATGTTCAGGCCCTTGTTCTCCATGGCGCCCATGTTGAAGTCGCTGGTGGCCACGATCATGAAGCGGTCGAGGTCGAGCGGCAGGCCGAAGCGGGCTTCGTCCCACAGCACGGAGTTGACCAGCGAGTTCATGGCGTGCTCGGTCTTGTCGAGGTCGCCGGCGCGCACGTACACCTGCAGCAGATGTTCCTTGCCGCTGCGGGCCTTGATACGCTGCTCGCGCGCCACGAGCTTGCCCGCCACCAGGGCGAACAGGTAGCTGGGCTTCTTGAAGGGGTCGACCCACTTGGCGAAGTGGCGGCCCTCGGGCAGCTCGCCCTGGTCGACGAGGTTGCCGTTCGACAGCAGCACCGGGTAGGCGGCCTTGCTGGCGCGCAGCGTGACGGTGTACATCGCCATCACGTCGGGACGGTCGAGGAAGTAGGTGATGCGGCGAAAGCCCTCGGCCTCGCACTGCGTGAAGAAGGTGTCTTCGCTCACGAACAGGCCCATCAGCTTGGTGTTCTTGATGGGGCAGCAGGTGGTGAAGAGTTCGAGCTCGAACGCGTCGGGCAAACCGTCGATGACGAGCTGGTCGCCTTCCATGCGGAACGAGGCGCCCTGGCCGTTCACGAGCACGCGCGCCAGGTTGAGCTCGTCGCCGTCCAGGCGCAGCGGCTGGGCCGGCACCTCGGGGTTGCGGCGCAGCTGCATGCGGTTGAGCACGCGGGTCTTGGCGGGGTCGAGGTCGAAGGTCAGGTCGACGGTGTCGATCCAGAACGCCGGCGCGGCATAGTCTTCGCGTCGGATGGCAATGGGTTGCCCTTGGGCGTCACGCTGAAGCAGCATCGAGGGTCTCCAGAAAATTCGAATGGGCCAGTTCGTTGTAGTCGCGAACGGCGGCGATCACGTGGGGGCCGGCCAGCTCGGCGGCCGTATGGGTGCTGCACACGGCCACGGCGCGCATGCCGCCGCGGCGGGCCGCTTCGATGCCGAAGGGCGCGTCTTCGAAGACGATGCAGCGCTCGGGCGCCACGCCGATGCGGCGCGCGGCTTCCAGGAAGATCGCGGGCGTGGGCTTGCCCGAAAAGCCTTCGTCGCCGCCGACGATGGCCAGCGGCAGCGGGTCCATCTTCAGGCGCGACATGGCGAACGCGATGTTGTGCCTGTCGCCGGCCGTGCCCACCGCCACCTTCAGGCCGCGTGCCACCGCGGCCTTGGCGAAGGCGGTGAAGCCCGCCACCTCGGTGAAGTTGTCGTGAAAGAGCTCGCGGTAGATCTCTTCCTTCTCGTGCACCATGGCCTGGCACTCGGCATCGGAGAGCTCGCGTTCGAACAGCTCGCGCATGCTCTCGGTGCCGGTGCGGCCCGTGGTGCGCGCGAGGATCTCGCTCACGTCGAGCTGCACGCCATGGCGCTGCGCGAAGGTCACCCACGAGCGCGCATGCCAGGGCATGGAGTCGATCATGGTGCCGTCCATGTCGAAGATCAGGGCTTCGACCCTGCCGGTGTTCAGGCTCATCGATCAGACGCCTTGCTTGAGCGACGCTTCAATGAAGACGTCGAGGTCGCCGTCGAGCACCTTCTGCGTGGCCGAGACTTCGACGTTGGTGCGCAGGTCCTTGATGCGGCTGTTGTCCAGCACGTAGCTGCGGATCTGGTGGCCCCAGCCCACGTCGGTCTTGCTGTCCTCGAGCTTTTGCTGCTCTTCCTGGCGCTTGCGCATCTCGTGGTCGTACAGGCGCGAGCGCAGGCGCTTCCACGCCACGTCGCGGTTGCTGTGCTGGCTGCGGCCGTCCTGGCACTGCACCACGATGCCGGTCGGGATGTGCGTCAGGCGCACGGCCGAGTCGGTCTTGTTGATGTGCTGACCGCCGGCGCCGCTGGCGCGGAAGGTGTCGGTGCGCACGTCCGAAGGGTTGATCTCGATCTCGATCGAGTCGTCGATTTCGGGGTACACGAAGATCGAGGCGAAGCTGGTGTGGCGCCCGCCCGACGAGTCGAACGGCGACTTGCGCACCAGGCGGTGCACGCCGGTCTCGGTGCGCAGCAGGCCGAAGGCGTAGTCGCCCTCGACCTTGATGGTCGCGCCCTTGATGCCGGCGGTGTCGCCGGGCGTTTCGTCTTCGATCTGCGTCTTGAAGCCCTTGCGCTCGGCGTACTTCAGGTACTGGCGCAGCAGCATGCTGGCCCAGTCGCAGGCCTCGGTGCCACCGGCGCCGGCCTGGATGTCGACGAAGGCGTTCAGCGGGTCGGCCGGGTTGTTGAACATCCGGCGGAATTCGAGCTGCTTGATGTCGGCTTCGAGCGTGGCGGCGTCATCGGCAATGGCCTGCAGGCCATCGAGGTCGCCGTCTTCCTTCGACATTTCGAAGAGCTCGGTGTTGTCCGACAGCCCGTTGGTGAGCCGGTCGAGCGTGACGACCACGTCGTCGAGCGACTTCTTTTCCTTGCCCAGTTCCTGGGCCTTCTTCGGGTCGTTCCAGACGTTCGGGTCTTCGAGCGATGCGTTGACTGTCCTCAGTCGTTCAGCTTTGGCATCGTAGTCAAAGATACCTCCGTAAATCGACCGTACGGACGCTCAGGTCCGCGAGCATTGCGCCGATTTGGTTGATCTGTTCTGCGTCCATGGGGTGTCCTGACTGTGTGAGGTTGGTGTTCGGGGGAACCCGTCATTTTCTCACGGTCCGCCAACCCGCCAGGCAGCGCCCCTGTATTGCGCCTTCCCTCTCGGGGGGAAGGCGCGGGCACCGGAATCAGAACGCCGGAATCAGCGACCCCTTGAACTGCGTCTCGATGAAGCTGCGCACCTCCGGTGACTGGTAGGCCGCCACGAGGCGCTTGGCCCAGGGCTTGTCCTTGTCGGCGCGGCGCACGGCGATCAGGTTGGCGTAGGGGCTCTGGGCCGATTCCTTGATGACGGCGTCCTTGCCGAAGGACAGGCCGGCCTTTTCGGCGTAGTCGTTGTTGATGGCCGAAATGGCCAGGTCGTCGAGCGAGCGCGGCAGCTGGGCGGCGTCCAGCGACACCAGCTTGAGCTTCTTGGGGTTGGTCACCACGTCCAGCGGCGTGGCGTTGTTGTTCTTCACGGCCTCGGGCTTGAGGGTGATGAGCTTGGCCTGTTGCAGCAGCAGCAGGGCGCGGTTGCCGTTCGACGGGTCGTTCTGGATGCCGACCGAGGCGCCGTCGGCCAGCTGGTCGATCGACTTGATCTTGCGCGAGTAGAAGCCCAGCGGCGCGGTGATGGTCAGGCCCACGGGCACGAGGTCGAAGCCGCGCGCCTTGATCTGGTTGTCCAGGAAGGGCTGGTGCTGGAAGGCGTTGGCGTCCAGGTCGCCGGCGGCCAGCGCCGCGTTGGGCAGCTGGTAGTCGTTGAACACCACGACCTGGACGGTCAGGCCGTCCTTGGCGGCGACCTTCTTGACCACCTCGAACACCTGCTCGGCGCTGCCGACGGAAATGCCGACCTTGACGGTGTTCTTGTTGTCCTGCGCGACGGCAGTGCTGCCGGCGAAAAGGGCGGTGACGAGGGTGGCGAGGGTGGCGAGCGTGAGGCCGCGGCGGCGGAAAGTGGAATGCATGGTGGCGCGAAATCGAAGAAATGAAGGTGCCGAATGTGGCATTGCCGCCGCGGATCGGGAACGAACCAATCCTCATATCGATATGGCGTCCACTCGCTCCATGTGGTCTTTCTTATCTGATTTTTCATATAAGCACGAGCCGATTTGTTCGTTCCCTTTCGGCTTGTTTCTTTTCATACTCGGCACCTTTTTGCGAACCTGCGCGGTCGCGCCTGTGCGGCCCGCGCCTTCTTTCATGACCTTCCCTTCGCCTGATGCGGCCCGCGGCAACGCGGCGCCGGTCATCCGTCTTCAATCGGTGCAGAAGTCTTTCGCCTTGCCCAGCGGCGAGGTGTTCGACGCCGTGCAATCGCTCTCGCTCGAGATCCAGCAGGGCGACGTGTTCGGCCTCATCGGCAAGAGCGGCGCCGGCAAGTCGACCTTGCTGCGCCTCATCAACCTGCTCGAGCGGCCCGATGCGGGCCAGGTGTTCGTCGGCGGGCGCGACCTCACGACGCTCTCGCGCCGCGAGCTGCGCGACACGCGCCAGAACATCGGCATGATCTTCCAGCAGTTCAACCTGCTGCAGAACGCCACGGTGTTCGACAACGTGGCCTTCCCGCTGAAGATCCACGGCCGCCACTCCAAGGCCGAGATCAACAAGCGGGTGCGCGAGTGCCTCGACCTCGTCGGCCTGGCCGAGAAGATCGACACCTACCCGGCCCAGCTCTCGGGCGGCCAGAAGCAGCGCGTGGCCATTGCCCGCGCGCTGGCGCCGCGCCCGCAGGTGCTGCTGTGCGACGAGCCCACCTCGGCGCTCGACACCGAAACCACCCGCGCGCTGCTCGAGACGCTGCGCGACATCAACCAGAAGATCGGCGTGACCATCGTGATCGTCACGCACGAGCTCTCGGTGGTCGAGGTGCTGTGCCGCAACGTGGCCATTCTCGAAAAGGGCCGCCTCATCGAGCAGTTCGCCGTCGATGCGCCGAGCGAGGAACGCAAGACCGCGCTGGGCCGCGAGATCGACGAACTGGTGCGCCGCCGCGAACGCGAGGCGCGCGAACCCGTGGCGCCGCGCGTGGCGACCGCACAGCGCAACGCGCAGGAGCTGGCCTATGTTTGAGAACATCACCCCCATCCTTCCCGAGCTGTGGACGGCCACGGGCCAGACCTTTTTGATGCTGGCCATCGGCCTGTCGGCGGCGGTGCTCATCGGCGGGCCGCTGGGCATCCTGCTGTTCCTGCTGGGGCCCGGCCAGTCGCTCGAGAACAAGCCGGCGTTCCACGTCCTCAACTGGATCGTGAACACGGTGCGTTCCTTCCCGTTCATCATCCTGCTGGTGGCGCTGGTGCCGTTCACGCGGATCATCGCGGGCACCTCCATCGGCCCGCTGGCGGCCGCGGTGCCGCTGTCGTTCGCAGCCATTCCGTACTTCGCGCGGCTGGTCGACCAGTGCCTGCGCGAGGTGCCGCGCGGCGTGATCGAGGCGGCGCATGCCATGGGCGCGTCGGAGCTGCAGATCGTCTGGCGCGTGCTGGTGGTCGAGGCGCGCTCGGGCCTGGTGCTTGCGCTCACCGTGCTGGCCGTGAGCTTCCTGTCGTACTCGGCGATTGCCGGTGTGGTGGGCGGCGGCGGCATCGGCGACCTGGCGATCCGCTACGGCTACTACCGCTTCCAGACCGACGTGATGGTGCTCACCGTGGCGCTGCTCGTGGTGCTGGTGCAGATCCTGCAGTTCGTGGGCAACACCACGGCGCGCCGGCTCGACAAGCGTTGATTTCTTTCTTCCTTTCCCCTCATCTTTCTGTTCATTCCATGAAAACCGCACTGCTGCGCCGTTCCGTCCTCGCCGTTTCCCTCGTCGCGCTGTCGCTCGGCGGCCTCTCGCTGTCGGCGCAGGCGCAGGACGCCAAGAAGAACCTCGTGATCGGCGGCACCGCCGGCTCCAACGCCGACCAGCTCAAGGCCGGCATCATTCCGATCCTCGAGAAGAAGGGCTACAAGGTGAAGCTGGTCGAGTTCAACGACTACGTGCAGCCCAACCTCGCGCTGGCCCAGGGCTCGCTCGACGCCAATTTCTTCCAGCATCGGGTCTACCTGCAGAAGTTCTCGGCCGACCAGAAGCTGGACCTCGCCGAGCTGGTGCAGGGCCCGATCGCGCCCATGGGCGTGTACTCGACCAAGCGCAAGACGCTGGCCGACGTGAAGGAAGGCGACCGCGTGACGCTGCCGAACGACCCGAGCAACCTGGCGCGCGCGCTGGTGCTGCTGGAGCAGAACAAGCTGGTCACGATCAAGGCCGGCATCGATCCGCTGCGCGCGTCCGAGAAGGACGTGGCCGAGAACCCGAAGAAGCTCAAGTTCATTCCGCTCGAGGCCGCGCAGCTGCCGCGTTCGCTGGGTGACACCGAGTACGCCATCGTCAACGGCAACTTCGCAATCTCGTCGGGCCTGAAGCTCACCGAGGCCGTGGTGCTCGAGAAGACGCCCGACTACTACCTGAATGTGGTCGCCGTGAAGAGCGCCGACAAGAACGCCGCCTGGGCCAAGGACATCGCCGAGGCCTACCGCTCGAAGGAATTCAAGACGGTGGTCGATAGCAAGTTCCAGGGCTACGCCAAGCCCAGCTTCCTGCAGTAATCCATCAGGCTTCAGCGAAGGACGCCCCATGCCCGTGCTCGCCGTATTCGATGGCCAGGCCAATTGGCGCGACACGCATGTGTGCGACGGCTGGATCAGCGACCACCTCGCGCGCCACGGCGTGCGCTGGGGGCGCGGCGAAGCCGAAGGCCAGCGCACGCTCGACAGCGCGGGGCTGTTCTACCTGCCGACGGCGGAGGGGTATCTGGGGTTGTTGATCGAGGGCGGGGAATGGGTTGCCATTCCCGCCGATGCGCCGCATTTCTTCGATGCGGGCGAGGCCGCTTCGCCCGACGGGCTGCCTGCCGCGTTGCCGCGCTTCGAGGCCTTTGTCGAAGAGGTGCTCGCGATGACGGGCAACGACGCGAGCGACGAGTAGGTCAGCGCGGGCCCGGGCGGCCCGTCGCATCCCAGGCGTCGGTCAGGCGTCGATCAGGCCGGCGCCGTCGTCGGGTTCGGGCGCGCCGAACGCGACGGCCCTTGCGTGTAGCGGTCCATCGCCAATCCATCTGTGCGGATCTCCGGCCGCTGGCCCGTGACCAGGTCCGAGATCAGCTTGCCCGAGCCGCAGGCCATGGTCCAGCCCAGCGTGCCGTGGCCCGTGTTCAGGAACAGGTTGGGGTAGCGCGTGGCGCCGACGATGGGCGTGCTGTCGGGCGTCATCGGGCGCAGGCCGGTCCAGAAGCTGGCGTTGGGCAGGTCGCCGCCCGGGAACAGGTCGCTCACCACTTTCTCGAGCGTGGCGCGGCGCGCCGGGTTCAGGCGCAGGTCGAAGCCGCCGAGCTCGGCCATGCCGCCCACGCGGATGCGGTTGTCGAAGCGTGTGACGGCCACCTTGTAGGTTTCGTCGAGCACGGTCGATTGCGGCGCGAGCGATTCGTCGAGCAGCGGCACCGTGAGCGAGTAGCCCTTGACCGGGTACACCGGAATGTCCAGGCCCAGCGAGGCGATGGCGGCGCGCGAGTAGCTGCCGAAGGCCATCACGTAGCGGTCGGCCGTGAGGATCTTGCCGGCACGCGTGCGCACGCCGGTGATGCGGCCGCCGTCGGTCTCCAGGCCGTCGATGGTCTGGCCGAAGCGGAAATCCACGCCCAGGCCGTGCGCGATCTCGGCCAGGCCGCGCGTGAACAGGTGGCAGTCGCCGGTTTCGTCGTTGGGCAGGCGCAGGCCGCCCGTGAGGCGGTCGCGCGCGCCGGCCAGGCCGGGTTCGACGCGCGCCAGGGCGTCGCGGTCGAGCAGTTCATAGGGCACGCCGCATTCCTCGAGCACGGCGATGTCGCGCTGCACCGCGTCGAGCTGCGCCTGCGTGCGGAACAGCTGCAGCGTGCCGCCGGTGCGGTGCTCGTACTGCAGGCCGGTGTCGGCGCGCAGCTGCTGCAGGCAGCCGCGGCTGTATTCGGCCACGCGCATCATGCGTTCCTTGTTCACGGCGTAGCGCTCGGGCGAGCAGTTGCGCAGCATGGCGGCCATCCAGCGCAGCTGGAACAGCGTGCCGTCGGGGCGGATCGACAGCGGCGCGTGCTTCTGGAACATCCACTTGATCGCCTTCAGCGGAATGCCGGGTGCGGCCCACGGCGTCGAGTAGCCGGGCGACACCTGGCCGGCGTTGCCGAAGCTCGTTTCCTCGGCCGGACCGGCCTGCCGGTCGAGCAAGGTGACTTCGGCGCCGGAGCGCGCGAGGTAGTACGCCGTGGTGGTGCCGATCACGCCGCCGCCGAGAACGATGACTTTCATGGTGTATTCGCGTATCTGAATGGAATGATGTGAATCTAAAGTGCACAATGCAGTGGATTCCATTGTTTTTAGGTCTTTGGCCGTGAAAATCGCTGCCGAAAACCGTCCAAGGCCCCGTGCGGAGTGAAATGCCCGAACTCGACCGAATCGACCGCAAGATCCTCGACCTGCTGCAGCGCCAGGGCCGCATTTCCATGACCGAACTGGCCGAGCGCATCGGCCTGTCGGCCTCGCCCTGCGCCGAGCGCGTCAAGCGCATGGAGCGCGACGGCGTCATCACCGGCTACCACGCGCACGTGTCGCCCGAGGCGCTGGGCAAGACGCTGCTGGTGTTCGTGGAGATCAAGCTCTCGGCCAAGTCGGGCGACGTGTTCGACAAGGTCAAGCAGGAGCTGTTGCACATGCCCGAGGTGCTCGAATGCCACCTGGTGTCGGGCAGCTTCGACTACCTCGTGAAGGCGCGCCTGAGCGGCATGAGCGAGTACCGGCACCTGCTGGGCGACATCCTCAAGAAGCTGCCGGTGGCGGCCG
The DNA here is from genome assembly GCF_058795995.1 of Variovorax sp. GW823-FHT04F07. Classification (NCBI taxonomy): domain Bacteria; kingdom Pseudomonadati; phylum Pseudomonadota; class Betaproteobacteria; order Burkholderiales; family Comamonadaceae; genus Variovorax; species Variovorax sp. GW823-FHT04F07. The sequence goes on along the minus strand of NZ_JBXAIG010000006.1, from coordinate 310,073 downwards.
AGTCGCACAGCTACGTGGTGATGGAAGAGATCAAGGAAACGCTGATGCTGGCGGTGGACCGGTGAGCGGGGCCGCTATCGTCATCCGGCCCTGGCGCCTGGCCGACTTCGACGCCGTGAAGGCCATCCTCGACGACACCTTCGCGAGCACCTGGCTGCCGCAGCTCACGCCCGAGGCCGCGAAGGCCTATGCCGACAGCGGCGAGCCCGTGGGCTACATCGACGAGAGCGGTCCGGCCTTCTTCGTGGCGGAACTCGGGGGCGAGGTGGTCGGCATGGTGCACTGGGAACACGACTTCGTGCAGGCCCTGCACGTGCCCGCCGCGCACCAGCGCAAAGGCATCGCCCGCGCGCTCATGGCCTTCGCCGAAGCCGGCATGCGCGCCGACGGCGTGGCGCAGGCGCGGCTCGAGACCGACACCTTCAACACGCAGAGCCAGGGCCTGTATGGCGCGCTCGGCTACCGCGAGGCCGGCCGCTACCCCGACCTCGAATGGCACAGCGGATTCACGACCATCCTGTATGTGAAAGACTTGGCTTGAGCTTTCTTTTCACCCCTTCAAGGACATCGGCATGACCCTCTCGATCCGCCGCGACGGCACCACCGGCACGCGCCACATCCTCAAGATCCGCAACCACGAGATCCCGGTCGATGCCTCGCCCGCGGGCGGCGGCAGTGACGGCGGTGCCGAGCCGCACGACCTGTACGACGCGTCGCTGGCGGCCTGCAAGGCGCTCACGGTGCTGCTCTATGCGCGCCGCAAGGGCATTCCGGTGGAAGACATCGAGGTCGTGGTCGACCGCGACGACAGCGAGGAACGCAAGGGCATCTACCGCCTGAAGTCGGGCTTGCGCCTGACGGGCGAGCTGACCGAGGCGCAGCGCGACGAGCTGCTGCGCGTGGCGGGCAAGTGCCCGGTGCACAAGCTGATGACCGAGGTCAAGACCGAGATCGAAACCGGCTGGGCCGACTGAAGGCGCAATAAACCTACTGCGCGTCCCGATCTCGCATCTGCGGTCCTCACCGTACGGGAGTACGGTTCCGGTCCTCGACGCGACCTCGGGGCGCTCGCTACGGTTTCTTCGCGCCTTCAGAGGCGCCGGTCTTACTTCGCCGCTTCGGCCTGCTTGCGCGCCGCCGCCACGCGCTTGGCATAACGGTCGCCCCAATCGGCCAGCGGCCCCAGCGCCGCATTGAGCGTGGCGCCGAGCGAGGTCTCGGAGTACTCGACGCGCGGCGGCACTTCGTGGAACACCTCGCGGTGCACGAGGCCGTCGGTTTCCATCTCGCGCAGCTGCTGGATCAGCATCTTCTCGCTGACCTCGGGCAGCAGCCGCTTCAGCTCGCCGAAGCGGTAGGGCTGCAGGTGCAGCTCCCACAGGATGACGGCTTTCCACTTGCCGCCGATGACCTCGAACGCGGGACCGATGCCGCAGTTGTAGGGCTTCTTCGCTGCCATCTCTTGCTCCTTGTGGCTCCAATACTTCCTATTTGGTAAGTACCTTACTTTATCGTAGGTACTTGACCATATGGAAGTGCAATTTCTACCATGCAGGCGTCATCAACCACTGCATCGGATTGCCATGAGCAACAAGAAGGAAGTTTCGGTTCTGGGCCTGGGCGCGATGGGCGTCGTCATCGCGCGGCTTTTTCTCGACCAGGGCTACAAGGTCACGCTGTGGAATCGCACGGCCGACAAGGCCGACGCGCTGGTCGCCCGCGGCGCCGTGCTGGCGCGCAGCGCGGCCGAGGCCTTGCGCGCGAGCCGCATGGCCGTGATGTGCGTGTACGACTACCGCGCCGCCGACGCGATCTTCGCGATGGACGGCGTGGCCGCCGCCATGGACGGCCGCTTGCTCGCGCAGCTCACCACGGGCAGCCCGAAGGACGCGCGCGAGGCCGAGGCCTGGGCGCACCGCCACGGCGCCGCCTACCTCGAAGGCGCGATCCAGGCCGCGCCGGACCAGATGGGCCGACCCGACACGCCGCTGCTGGTGTCGGGCGCGCAGGCCGTGTTCGCCGAGGCCGAGCCCTTGCTGAAGGTGCTGGCCGGCGGCATCGTCTACCTCGGCGAGAAGGCCAGCGCCGCCGCGGCCATGGACCTCGCCACGCTGTCCAGCATCTACGGCACGATGCTCGGCTTCCTGCACGGCGCGCGCATCGCCGAGCACGAAGGCTTCGACGTGGCCGAGTACGGCCGCATCGTGGCCGGCATCATGCCGACCTTCGCGGGCTTTCTCCAGCACGAGGGCGCGGTGATCCAGTCGGGCGACTTCGCGATCACGCAGAGCCCGATGCGCATCTCGGTCGAGGCCACGCAGCGCATCCTGCAGACCGCGCAGGAGGCGGGCATCAACACCGAGTTCCCGGCCTTTGCCGCGGGTCTGTTCCAGCGCGCCGATGCGGCGGGGCTCGGCGGCGAGGAACTGGCGGCGCTGATCAAGCTGCTGCGGCAATAAGGATCAGGCCCAGCGCATCGACTGGATCGCGCGCACCACCTCGGCCTCGCGTTCCATGAAGAAGTCGGTGTGGTTGCAGTGGTCCAGCGTGAGCCGGTGCGAGGTCTGCAGCGCGGCGGCCAGGCGGTCGGCGTCGGCGCGGCGCACGCGGCGGAAGATGCGCAGGAAGTCGGCGGCGTCCTGGCCGGTCTGCGCATCGAGCGGGCGTTCGAGCCAGGGGAACAGGTCGCGCTGGTCGAATGGCAGCGCGCTCACCACCAGCGCCGGCGCGCGCACCGGCCGGTAGTCGGGCGAGAAGCGGTGGGCCGCGGTGTCCATCGCGGTTTCCACGGCGTCGGGTGTGTTGGGGCGCACGCTGCCGTCGGCCAGCGCGTCGAGCGCGTCGCGCAGGTTGGCTTCGAGCGCGGGCCACCAGTTCTTCGACTTGCGCCGCAGGTACGCGATGGCCGCCTTCATCGAGCGGCCGTCCTCGGGCGTGGGCGCGGGCTCGTCGAGCCGGCGGTTCAGCGGCGGGTCTTCGCCGCCGGTGTCGGCGTCCTTCGTGTAGTCGAAGGTGGTATCGAGGTACACCAGGCCGCGCACCCGCTCGGGAAAGCGGCCCGCGAAGCGCGTGAGTTCGTTGCCCGCGATCGAATGGCCGCCGAGCACCACGCGCGTGAGGCCGAGCGCATCGCACAGCGCGGCCAGGTCGTCGACCAGCGTGTCGACCTCGTAGTGCTGCGTGGCGCTCTTCACCGGCAGCGGCTTGTCCGACAGGCCGTAGCCGCGCCGGCTCACGGCGAGCACGCGCGAGGCGGCACCGGCCGTGACCAGCGCGGGCGCCAGGCTGTCGAAGCAGCGCGCGTTGCCGCCCAGGCCGGCGAGCAGCACGAGCACGGGACCGCCGTCGTCGCTGCGCTGCCAGTCGCGCACCTGCAGCGAGACGTCGAGCGTGGTCGACACTTTCACGCGGCGGTCGGTGGCCGCCACGGGAAGGTCGTTGCCGATGGGGGCGGGGCCGGTGTTGCCACCGCCACCGCCACCACCGCCGCAAGCGGCCAGCCCGGCCGCGCTGCCCAGGAGCACGGCGCGCAGCAGGTCGCGGCGCTGGAAGTGAAGCGGGTTCGCCCAGTGCGGGCGGACCGTGGAAAGACAGGGGCGAGGCACGTCGATGCTCCAGGCAGGAAGAGGAAAACAGGAGCCTTGCAGTGTGGGCACGCCGCCTGAAGAAGCCCTGCAGCCTTCATGAAGGCTTCCTGAAGCGCAACGACGGGGTGTGGCAGATACTTCGGCCACTTCCCGGAACCGGGCTTGTTCGCTTGGAATCCTTCCCATGAATCTTTTGCTTGTTGAGGACGATCTTGATCTTGGCAACGGCGTGCGCATTGCGCTCGCCAACCAGGGCCTGGACGTGGTGTGGGTCCGCCGGCTCGACGACGCCTTGCGCACCCTCGACAACGGCGCCTTCGACATGGTGCTGCTCGACCTGGGCCTGCCCGACGGCGACGGGCTCGACCTGCTGCTGCGCCTGCGCCGCACCCGCCAGATACTGCCGGTGCTGGTGCTGAGCGCGCGCGATGCACTCAACGACCGCCTGCGCAGCCTGGACGACGGCGCCGACGACTACCTCGTGAAGCCCTTCGCGCTGGCCGAGTTGCTGTCGCGCGTGCGGGCCCTGGCGCGCCGCAGCTACGGCTTCAACGACGAGACCATCCGCATGCGCGGCCTGGCGTTGCACGAGCCCACGCGCGGCGTGATCGTCGACGGCGAGCCGGTGGAGCTGTCGCGCTGCGAGTTCGACCTGCTGGCGCTCCTGCTCAAGCGCACCGGCCGCGTGGTCACGCGCCGCGTGATGGAAGAACAGGTGCTGCCCGGCGGCCAGGCCAACGGCAGCAATTCGCTCGAGGTGCACATCTCCAACCTGCGCAAGAAGATCGGGCAGGGCTACATCCGCACGGTGCGCGGCATCGGCTATGTGATCGACACCCAGTCGCTGGTGCGGAGCCCGTCGAAATGATGCGCCAGCTGGCGCGCGGCTGGAAGAACTGGAACCAGCCGTCCCTGATGCGCCGCCTGCTGGTGGCGCAGATGGCCGTGGTCGCGCTGCTGTGGACCTCGGCCGTGGGGCTGCTGCTGTACGACTCGTACAAGGACCCGGGGCTGCTCCGGTTCACCAGCATCTTCAAGGCGGCGATCTCCATTGCGCAGAAGCTGGAGGACCAACCCGAGCGGCAACGAGAGGCGCTCGAGGCCTTCGACGCCGCGCTCATCGAGGCGCTCAGCGACGGCGACGAAACCAACGAAGCCCTGGCGGTCATGCAGGTGTGGCAGCGCGGCAAGCTGATCTACAACTCGCGCGCCGGTGTGCCCGTGCTGCTGAACTCGGTGCCCGACCGCAACGAGACCGTGGTCGCGGGCGGCCGCGAGTGGCGCGCGCGCACGATGGCCTCGCCCATCGCCGACACCCGCGTGGTGCTGGCCGAGCCCAGCGTGTGGCGGCTGGCCGTCACCGTGCTGTCGCGCGGCTACTACCTGCTGCCGCTGGTGATCAGCCTGCCGTTCCTGGTCTTTCCCGCCTGGCTGTCGGTGCGGCTGGCGCTGCGTCCGTGGCGCCAGGTGAGCCGCGAGACCGCCGAGCGCGGTCCCGACGACCTGACGCCGCTGTCGTACACGCCGCCACACAAGGAGCTCAAGCCGATGGTGCAGAGCATCAACAGCCTGCTGCTGCGGGTGCGCGACAGCACCACGCGCGAGCGCAGCCTGATCGCCGACGCGGCGCACGAGTTGCGCACGCCGCTGGCGGCCATGCGCGTGAACGTCGAGGCGCTGAAGGAGCAGAGCAGCGACGAGGGCCAGCGCGAGCTCATGGCCAACCTGCTGCGCAGCAACGACCGCGCGGCGCGGCTGGTGGGGCAGCTGCTGCAGCTCATGCGCAGCGACGCGGTGGCCACCAACGCGCTGCCCGTGATGCTGTCGCTCGACGGGCTGGTGCAGGACCGGCTGGCCATGATCGAGGGCCTGGCGCGTGCGCGCGGCGTGGAGCTCGAACTGGTGTGCGACGACGCCGTGCCGGTGCTCGGCGAGCGCGAAAGCCTGGTCTCGATGATCGACAACCTGATCGACAACGCGATCAAGTACAGCCCCTGCGGCGCCACCGTGACGGTGCACGTGGCGCGCGAGGGCGCACGGGCGCTGCTGACCGTGGCCGACACGGGCCCGGGCATTCCGCCCGCGCTGCGCGAGCGCGTGTTCGACCGCTTCTTCCGCAACCCCGACCAGACGCAAAGCGGCAGCGGGCTGGGCCTGGCCATCGTCAAGTCGGTGGTCGACCGGCACGGCGGCGACGCGGTGCTGGGCGAGGCCCCGGGCGGCGGCCTGCTGGCCACGGTGCGGCTGCCGCTGGCGCAGGCCGACGTGCCGCAGCCTTTGCTCGTCGGCGCCTGAGCCCGGGGGAAAAGGCCCCGGCCGGGCCTGTTTCGGGGCAAGGATTTACACTAGCCGGCTCCCCCGGCGCTCGTCTACAGGACACTTTCACCAATGAAGTGGGTCATTCTTGCCATCTTCGTGCTCAGCGCACTCTACGTTCACTTCCGTGGCCAGGTCCGGCACAAGTTCTTCAGACAGCTCTCTGATCACTCGACCTTCCTGGCGCCGCTGAACGTCTTCATGTACCTTTTCTCGAAGGTGCCCGGTACGCCGTACCTGTCGCCCACGCAGTTCCCCGAGATGCGCATCCTCGAGGAAAACTGGGAAGTGATCCGCGAAGAAGCGCTGGCCATGCGCAACGGCGGCAGCATCAAGGCCTCGAGCCAGTTCAACGACGTGGGCTTCAACTCCTTCTTCAAGAGCGGCTGGAAGCGCTTCTACCTGAAGTGGTATGACGAGGCGCACCCCTCGGCCGCCGTGCTGTGCCCGCGCACCACCGAGCTGCTCAAGGGCATCGGCACCATCAAGGCCGCGATGTTCGCCGAGCTGCCCCCGGGCAGCCGCCTCGTGCGCCACCGCGACCCGTTCGCGGGTTCGCTGCGTTATCACCTGGGCCTGTGGACGCCGGGCGTCGAAGGCTGCTACATCGACGTGGACGGCCAGCGCTACCACTGGCGCGACGGCGAGGCCGTGGTGTTCGACGAGACCTACATCCACTACGCCGAGAACACCACCGACCACGACCGCGTGATCCTGTTCTGCGACATCGAGCGTCCGCTGAAGTACCGCTGGGCCAGCGCCGTGAACCGCTGGTTTGCCAAGAACCTGCTGGCCGCCGCCGCCTCGCCCAACGACGCGGGCGACAAGACGGGCGGGCTGAACCGCGCCTTCAAGTACATCTACCAGATCCGCGTGGTCGGCAAGCGGCTGAAGGCCTGGGACAAGCGCGCGTACTACCTGGTCAAGTGGACGATCTTCGGCGGCCTCGCCCTCTGGATCTTCTGGTAACCGACGGCGCTCACGCCTCGGCCAGCACCAAGCGGGCACGCGGCGCGCGACGCCAGCACACGAGGCCCGCCAGCAGCACACCGCCGAGCACGTCGAGCAGCACGTGCTGGCGCGTGGCCAGCGTCGAGTAGACGATTCCCGCGGCCCACAGCACGTTCACCCATTGCGTCCACGCGGGCGCCTGCACGCTGCGCAGCTGGCGGCCGAGCCACACGGCCGCGAACACGGCGAAGGCCACATGCAGCGACGGGAAGGCATTGCCGCCCGCATCGGCGCTCTTGAGGAACTGCAGCGCCGGGTACTGCGACCAGTCGATCGCGAAGCTCGGCACCACCGTCGGAAAACACCAGAAAACCGCCAGCCCGATGGCCGCCATGAGCGCGGCGCCACGCGCGCAGGCCCACAGCTCGGCCTTGTTTTTCGTGAAGGCCGGCGCGAGCGAGATATAGAACCACAGCGAGCTGTACAGCAGCATCGCGTCGTCGCTCACCTCCACCCAGTGGTCGATGGCGGTGAGCGGCATCACCGTGGGCACCGAGGGCGGGTGGTGCATCACCCAGAAGTACAGGACGAAGAAGCCCGAGATGCCGAGCGTGGTGCCGATCATCTTCACGACCCACAGCGTGGCGAAGCGCTGCCCCAGCGCCAGGTGCCAGGGCGTGACGGGGAGGGCGGCGGGGTTCGGGCGGGAGGGCAGCGTCACCGGTGCGCTTTCAGGAGAGGGAAGCGCCACAGCGTAGGCGCATGCATTGCGTGAACATTGCGTTACCTCATGTGGGGCTCTCTAGAATCACCCGCCTGTCCGGTCTCTCCCCATCCCCCCCATGAGAATCCTGCTTGTCGAAGACGAAGCCGACCTGGCGCAGGCGCTCGCGTCGGCGCTGCGCCAGAACCAGGCGGTGGTCGATGTGGCGAGCTCGCTGCGCGCGGCCGAGGAGGCCGCGCTCGGCGCGCCCTACGACGTGGTCGTGCTCGACCGCGGCCTGCCCGACGGCGACGGCCTCTCGCTCGTCGCGTTCCTTGCGCAGAACCACATCGCCTGCGCCGTGCTCGTGCTCACCGCCATGACCGACGTGGCCGAGCGCGTGCTGAGCCTGGACGGCGGCGCCGACGACTACCTGGCCAAGCCCTTCTCGATGGACGAGCTGCTGGCCCGCGTGCGCGCGCTGGCACGCCGCCCCGCGGTGCGCGCCAACTTCATCATGACGCTGGGGCAGCTGCGCTTCGACCACCACACGCGCCAGGCCCATGTGGGCGAGGCCTGCCTCACGCTGCCGCGGCGCGAGCTGCTGGTGCTCGAGACGCTGCTCGAACACCGCGGCCGCACCGTGCTGCGCGAGGCGCTGCAAGACCGCGTGTACGGCCACAAGGACGACATCCAGTCGAACGCGCTCGACACGCACGTCTCGCGCCTGCGCTCCAAGCTCGACAAGGCGGGCGCGCAGGTCGAGATCCATGCGATCCGCGGGGTGGGCTATCTCATGTGCGCGCCGCAGTCGGCATGAGCCTCAGCTTGCTTTCGCTGCGCTGGCGGCTGATCTGGAGCCTCATCCTCTTGCAGGTGGTGGTCGGCCTGCTGGTGATGGGCGGCTTCCTCGGCTTGGCGTGGGCGTTGGGCCGCGTGGTCGACGAGACCGGCCACGAGACGGTGGCCTCCATCCAGCGCGCCTTGATGCGCGGCGCCGACGGCCAGCTGGTGGTCGAGCCCACGAGCGCGCTGCGGCGGCTGCAGAAGGCCGACCCGCAGTTCTGGTTCATCGTGCGCGACCCGCGCGGCGTGCAACTGCGCCACGGCGAGGTGCCGCCCGCCTACCTGCGGCTGCTCGATGCACTCGACGACACCGAGCGCGTGGCCATCGACCCCGAGAGCGACGGCACCCGCCCCAAGGCCCGCTTCGAGCGCATCGAATCGCGCGCCGGCCCGGTGGCCGTGATGGCGCAGACCGGCGGCCCGCTCACGGTGGAGAACACGCTCAAGGGCACCGGCATCGCTTTCCTGTTCCTGGTGGCGCCGATGGCGCTCGTCACCTGCCTGGGCGTGATCCTGGCGACGCCGTTCGTCGTGAAGCGTGGCCTGAAGGGCGTGGTGGCCACGGCGGAGCATGCCGAGGGCATCGACGTGCACGAGCGCACCACGCGCCTGCCGCTGGCCAACGTGGCCAGCGAGATCCGCCCGCTGGTCAACGCGGTCAACCGCGCCTTCGACCGGCTCAACGAAGGCTACGACCGGCAGGAGCGCTTCCTGGCCGATGCCGCGCACGAGCTGCGCACGCCGATCACCACGCTGCAGATCCACCTCGAAGGCCTGCCCAACGACCCGCTGAAGATGAAGCTCATGCAGGCCTCGGCGCGGCTGGCCACGCTGGCCGAGCAGCTGCTCGACCTGCAGCGCCTCGACCACGGCCTGTCGCTGGACCAGCAGGTGGAGCTGAAGTCGCTGTGCGAGCGCGTGGCGGCCGACATCGCGCCGCTCGCGATCCGCAGCCGCTGCACGCTGTCGGTCGATGCGCCGCAGCCGCTCACGGTGCGAGGCGACGCGCCCTCGCTGGAACGCGCGCTCACCAACCTGATCCAGAACGCCATCGAGCACGGCGGGCCGGGCTGCGACATCCAGGTGCGGCTGTGCGAGCCCTCGTGCATCGAGGTGCGCGACTCGGGCCCCGGCATTCCCGAGGCCGACCGCGAGCGCGTGGTGGCGCCGTTCCACCGGCTCGTGCCGCGCGGGCGCGGCGCCGGGCTGGGCCTGCACCTCGTGGCCGAGGTGGCGCGGCTGCACCGCGGCCAGCTGAGCATCGGCTCGAGCGAATCGGGCGGCGCGAAGATGCGGCTCGAACTGATGAACCTCGAGGCCTGAAGAAGACCCGCCCACCATGAACGCCATCGACCGGCTGCCCGAACCCACGAACCTTGCCGGCGCGCAGGCGCTGATCGCGCGCGTGCAGGCGATGCTCGAAGCCGAAGGGGTGGCGATGCGCGCGCCGCCGCCGGAGCCCACCACCTGCTGCGGGCGTGGCTGCAATGGGTGCGTGTGGGAAGGGTGGCTGGCGGCGGTGGCCTATTGGCGGGATGAGGCGTCGCTGCTGCTGGATTGAGGGGGCGTTTCGTCGGTCGCGGAAACCGAAGGGGCTGAGTCGGACCTCATGTCGCTGTAGGGCGCTGGAATCTCCAGCGCTTGCGCGCCCGGCAGGCGTCGGACAAAGAGGTTGGTTGCCACGAGGTAGCGTGCCACGGTGCAGCGCAGATCGGTCGACTCGTACAGTGACTCGGTCCACCAGCGTTCGGTGAACATCACCTTGTAGGCAGAGCCTTCCTTCAGCAGGTAGTAGGAGCTGTCGCCGCCGACTCGCTCGGTCTCGATCTGGCCTTCGTACCAAGCAGTGGCCATCGCGTGGTCCACCACCGCCTCGGCGTCGACCGTGAACACTGCCCGGATATCCTCCGGCGTGAAGTCGTCGAAGAATGCCCTGCTGCGTTCTCTGCCGTAGGCCGTGCGGACCAACTCAAACTCATCGTCGTGCAGCAGGGCATTGAGCTGTGCCAGGCGATCCGGCGGTTGCACCATCCGGTGGGGCGTGATCAACGGCGGCGTGGCGAGACTGGTGACATAGAACGGCTCGGTTTCCGCCTCCTGGCTGGCGGACAACGCCAGGTGCCAGCGCTCCTGTGCCTTGCGCGGCATGTTGCGCGATGCCGTCACGGTGCCGGCATAGTGCACGTGGCGTTCGCCTGTGCTGGTGAGCGTCGATGGAACGCAGTCGGCGGGGTCCGCGTCCCACGCCCAATCGTTCACCGACCAACTGCCATCCTCCTTGTCGTTCACCGTCTGGACGACCAGGCGAGCGAAGATCTGGGGCGGCGGTTCCGCGGGTTGATCGCCCACTGACGCTGGCACCGTGGCATCCACGCGAAACGCCAGGGGTTCGCCGATGCGAAAGCGCTCGTCGCGACTGACATCGATCGCGTTCAGGGCCTGGCGCGGTGGCACCGCAGTTCGGAAAAAGCCGTAGGCGGCCGACAGTGTCAGCACGGTGAAGACCGGAAACACCGGCAGCCCCACCAGCAGCCACAGCAGGTTCCAACCGCCCTCCAGCGACCAGCGCAGTGCGTTGAAACCGAAGGCGGCAAAGAAGGCCAGCACCGCCAGCGCGACCAGCGACCCCAGCCAGTCGGTGATGCGGGTCCGTTGGGGAGCATCTGAAGGCGGCGGCGCCGGAGACGCCCACGCCGTGTCATGCCGCTGCACGATGCGCGGCAGGCCGATCACGCGCGGGTCGGGCAGCGGCGTCCAGAAGCGGTCGTCCTGCGCGGCCAGTGCGATCGTGCGAACGCCATCGCGGTGTTCAAGCTGCAGCGCTGCCTGCGCGACGCCGTCATGCGCCGTGTCATCGAAGCGCTGAGGACGCGCATCGGGCACGCGGTGGTAGCGGCGCTTCTCGACATCGACGATCAATGCGTCTTCACCCGCCGATGCCGCGTGAAAGCGCTCGTCAGAAGACGCAAGGCCTTCCAATATCGGCAGCGCCAGGACCCGCGCAAGGACGTCGAGGTAGGAGTGAGGGCGAGACATGCGTCCGAATCTAGCCGGCGATCCCGAGCGCCGCGGCCGCCAGCTTCGCCACCTCCAGCGTGCTCCCAGGCGCTTCGCCGTCTTCCAGCATCCACACCGACGACAGCCCGGCCCACGCCAGCACCCACTGCAGCAGTCGCCGCTGCTCGATGCCCTTGGCCTCCGCGATGACCTCGATGCGACGCGCGAAGCGCCCCGGTACCAGCGCGCTCTCACCATCCGGGTTGCACAGGAGGTTCGCGTGGTCGAAGCCGCGCTCGCCGTGCAGACCCTTGGGGTCGATGGCGAGCCAGCCGGCCGGGCCGAAGTCGAGCACGTTGCCGTGGTGGATGTCGCCATGCAGCACGACCCCATCGCGCGGTGCGGCCAGCAGTTCGCGTGCGGTGCGTGCGCTGTGGCCGAAGACGCCGCCGTGCGTGGCCGCGCCGGCCCACAGCGATTCGAACCAGCGCGTGAGCGGCACCAGCGTCGGGGGCGGCGGCGTGTCGCGCGGGGCATGCAGGCGCGCGGCGGCGGCGCACAGGATGCGCGTGGCCTCGTCGTCGCGGCCTTCGTGAACCAGCTGCGCGAGAGAGGCCGTGCCTTGCGCGCGCACCATCAGCAGGGCCTGGCCGTCATGGGCCAGCACGGGCGCGGCGCCGCCGCCGTTCCACCAGGCCATCAACAGGCTGCCCGCCTGCTCCTCGGCCTCGTGCGACACCTTGAGCATGGCCGCAACGCCCTGCTGGCGCACGGGCAGTAGCGTGCCGCTCAGCGAGGTGAAGGCCTCGCCGTCGGGCGTGAGGTTCCAGCGTTCCAGGTAAGGCGCGAACACGCCGTGTGGGACCACTAGCGCGATTCCCAGAACCCCCGGTGCGTGGCGATCATCTCGTCGGCCACCTCGGGCACGGGGCCGATCACCTCGACGGGCTTCTGCCCGCGCGCGAAGACCTCGCGGCAGGGCAGGCTCAGCGTCGGGTTCTCGGGGTGGTCGCCGGTGAGCGCGAGCAGCGCGGATTCTTCCGCGCCGTACACCACGCGCCCGATGTTGGCCCAGTAGCTCGTGCCCGCGCACATGGCGCAGGGCTCGAAGGTGGTCACCAGCGTGCACTGCCACAGGTACTCGGGCGGCCAGTTCTGCGCCGCGTGGCGCGCGAGCGTGGCCTCCGCGTGATGCACCGTGTCGATGTTGCCCTGCTCGGCGAGAACGGTCTCGCCGTCGGGTGCGACGAGCACGGCGCCGAAGGGGTGGCGGCCCATGGCCATGGCGCGTCGCGCCACGGCGTCGGCGCGACGCAGCGCGCGGGTGATCTGTTCGGGGGTCATGCCCCCATTATTTATGCGTTCTGCGAGCCGCGGTGTGCCCAGCCTGTCGTGTGCTTCTCGATCAGGCTGAAGAGTTCGTACATGATCATCGCCATCGCGCCCACCACCATCAACCCAGCGAAGGCCAGGCCCATCTGCATGGCCGAGCCGGCCGAGATCAGCAGGTAGCCGATGCCCTCGTTGGCGGCCGTCATCTCGCTCACCGTGGTGCCGACGAAGGCCAGCGTGATCGCCACCTTCAGCGAGCCGAAGAAGTAGGGCATGGAGCGCGGCAGGCCGATCTTGATGAGCACGTCCCAGCGCTTGGCGCCCAGCACGCGCAGCACGTCTTCCAGCTCGGGCTCGAGCGTGGCCAGGCCAGTCGCGATGTTCACCATGATCGGGAAGAAGCTGATCAGAAACGCCGTGAGGATCGCCGGCCCGATGCCGATGCCGAACCACACGACCAGGATCGGCACGAAGGCCGCCTTGGGCAGGGCGTTGAAGGCCGTCATGAGCGGGTAGATCGCCGCATACGCCAGGCGCGAGCTGCCGATCACGAAGCCCAGCAGCACGCCCACCACGATCGCCAGGCCGAAGCCCGCCATCGTGACCCAGAAGGTGCGCCACGCGTGGCCCGCGATGATTTCCTTGAACTCCCAGAACTGCTCCCAGATGCGCAGCGGGCTGGGGAAGATGAAGTCCGACACGCCGAAGCCCGCGCAGATCACCTGCCACAGCAGGAGCACCGCCACGAGCAGCAGCCACGGCGACCAGCGCTCGAGTTGTTTGCTGTTTTTCATTGCCGCCTCCTCAGTGCGCTGCCGCCGCCGCAGCGGAGGAGGTGGTGGTGGCGTTGCCGCGGATGGCGCCGATGTGGCCGCGCAACTCGAGCACGATGCCGGTGAACTCCTTGGTGTAGGTCAGCTCCAGCTCGCGCGGGCGCGGCAGGTCGATCTCGCGCTTGACCACGAAACGCCCGGGGCTCTTGCTCATCACGTACACCGTGTCGGCCAGGAACACCGACTCGCGCAGGTCGTGCGTGACCAGGATCACGTTGAACTGCTGCTCGGTCCACAGGTCGCGCAGGATGCACCACAGCTCTTCGCGCGTGAAGGCGTCGAGCGCGCCGAAGGGCTCGTCCAGCAGCAGCATCTTGGGCTCGTGGATGAGCGCGCGGCAGATGCTCGCGCGCTGCTGCATACCGCCCGAGAGCTGCCACGGAAACTTGTCCTCGTAGCCGCCCAGGCCCACCTTCTGCAGCAGGCGGCGGGCACGCTCTTCGTATTCCTTGCGTTTGGCCTTGAAGTTCGAGCGGTAGGGCTCGACGATTTCCAGCGGCAGCAGCACGTTGTCGACCGTGGTGCGCCACGGCAGCAGCGAAGGCGCCTGGAAGGCCATGCCCGAGATCTTCAGCGGCCCGGTCACGGGCTGGCCGTCGATGCGGATCTTGCCCATCGAGGGCATCTTCAGCCCCGTGGTGAGCTTCATGAAGGTCGACTTGCCGCAGCCCGAGGGGCCGACGATGGCGATGAACTCGCCGCGCGTCACCTTCAGGTCGATGGCCTCGACCGCGAAGTGGTTGGCGCGCAGCAGCTCTTCGTTGTAGGCGAGCCAGACGTCCTGGAAATCGACGAAGGGGGCGGCTGCGTCGGGTGTCGTTGCGCCGGCCGCCATCACTTGCGCAGGATTCCGCTGAGCTCGGCCGCGGGCGGGAGCATGGCCGCGGTCCACACGGCGTCGGGGCTCACGCGCGTCTTGGTGTTGAAGGCGTCCGAGACCTGCGAGGCCATGAGCGACATGCGGCCCGCGTTGACGGCACCGAAGCCGTCGGTGCGCGCGTCGGCGCTGTTGATGACGGTGTCGATCGCCAGCTGCAGGCGGCGCGTCTCGAGCTTGCTGTCGATGATGCCGTCGCGCGCCTTCACCGACTCGATGCCCATGGCAGGGTTGGCGATGACTTCCTTGGCGCCCTTGGCGAAGGCCGAGAGGAACTTCTTCACCGCCGCCGGGTTGTCCTTGAGCAGCTTGGGCGAGGCGATGATCACGTTGCCGTACAGCTTCACGCCGTAGTCGGGGTAGGGCAGGATCACCACGTCGGCCGCCTTGGCGCCGCGCGCCTCCAGGTTGAGCAGCGAGGTGAAGGTGAAGCCCGTGATGGCGTCGATGTCGCCGCGCACCAGCATGGTCTCGCGCAGCGTCGGGTCCATGGCGGTCCAGTTCACGGCGCCGATGTTGTTGGCCTTGGCGAAGATGGGGAACGCGCGGCGGCCCGCGTCGAACACCGGCGCGCCCAGCTTCTTGCCGGCGAGGTCGGCCGGCTTGGTGATGCCGCTCTTCTTGAGCGCCATGACCGAAGCCGGCGTGTTGTTGTAGACCATCATCACGGCCACCGGCTTGTTCGGGCTGTCGGGGTTGTTGGCGTGGAACTCCATCAGCGCCGCGAGGTCGGCAAAGCCCATGTCGTAGGCGCCCGAGGCCACGCGCGTCACGGTGCCGCCCGAGCCGTTGCCGGCGTCGATGGTCACGTCCAGGCCGGCGGCCTTGAAGTAGCCCTTGGCCGCGGGGTGCAGGAACAGCGCGGCCGGTCCTTCGAAACGCCAGTCGAGCTGGAACTTGATCGGCGTCGGGCTCTGGGCCATGGCCGAAGACAGGCCGAAGCTGAGGGCCGAGGCGGCGAGGAAGGACTGGATCAGTTGACGCTTGTTCATGCGGGTTCCGTGAAGGTGAATGCTTCGGCATTCAAGCAAAAACGGTGCCCGCACGCGATTGGTGCGAACCCTTCCGGTGAATCACCGAGGTGCGCGGTGCGCCCAGGGCGTGTGCGGCGTGCACCGCGCCTGGGAATCCGGGCCGTGGACCGCCGTCAGAGCGTCGCGCCGATCTTGCGCAGCTCGGCAATCTGCGGCGCCTTGGGCAGCCAGACCTTGTCGAATTCGGCGATGACCGGTGCGGGGTTGTAGTTGCTGGCGCTCTTGATCGCGATGCCGCTGGCCTTGAACTTGTCGATGAGGCCCAGCTCGGTGGTCACGATGTCCTTGATCTGCGCGTCGAGCTGCTGCTTCACGAGGTCGGTGATGAGCGCCTTGTCTTTCGCATCGAGCGTCTGCCAGATGCGGCCCGACACCAGCGGGGCGAAGGGCATGAACAGCGCGTTCATCGGCAGCAGGGTTTTCGAGACGCGGTCGAAGCGCTGGTTCCACGAGAACTCGATGTCGGCTTCGAGCCCGTCGACCTGGCCGTTGGACATCGCGTCGAACACGCCCGGCGTGGGAATGGGCGTGGGCGCGGCGCCCAGCAGCTGGTAGAAGTCGCGGTACACCGGCGTGGGGTTGATGCGCAGCTTCATGCCCTTCAGGTCGGTGGGCGAGGCGATGTCCTTGGTGGCGAACACCACGCGCATGCCGGTGATGCCCCAGCCCAGGCCGATGGTGCCGGTCTCGCGCGGCAGCACGTCGAGCAGCTTGAGCGCCGCGGGCGTGCGCACGAGCGAGGCGACGTTGGTGGTCGAGCGCACGAGGTAGGGCGCGTTGATGGCCGCCAGGCTCGCCACGCGCGAACCGAGTTCGGCCGCCTGGATCCAGCCCATGTCGAGCGCGCCCGACTGCAGCTGCTGCATCATGGCCGACTCGTTGCCGAGCTGGCCCGAGTGGAACACCGTGGCGCTCAGGCGGCCGTCGGTGGCCTTCTTCAGCGCCTCGCCGAAGCTCACTGCGGCGCGGTTCCACGAGTGCCCCGCGGGCGTGATGAGGCCCAGGCGGAATTCCTTGGCGGCGGCGGCACGCGACACGGTGCCGAAGAGGGCGGTCGACGCGGCGGCGGTGCCGGCGGCGGCCTGGACGAACTGGCGGCGGGAGAGGGCCATGCGAAGCTCCTGTGGGGTGAGGTGAAGGGAAGCGAGAGACAGCGGATCAGCGCTTACTTGATGAGCGCCAGCGAAAGACTCGGGAACAGCGACAGCAGCACCAGCGCCACGCAGCAGATCAGGAAGAAGGGCAGCGTGACGATGAACATCTTTCCGGGCTTGGCCCCGGTCACCGCCGAGGCCACGAAGAAGCTCAGCCCCACCGGCGGCGTCATCAGCCCGAGCACGAGGTTGATGACCACCACCACGCCGAAGTGGCGCGGGTCGATGCCGTAGATCTCGGTCGCGATGGGCAGCAGGATCGGCACGGTCATGATGAGACCGGGAATGCCGTCGATCACGGTGCCGATCACCAGCAGGATCACGTTCACCAGCAGCAGGAAGGCGATCGGGTCCTTCGCCACGGTCTGTATCCACGCGGCCGTGGCCTGCGGCACCTTGCCGTAGATGAGCAGCCACGAGAACACCGCGGCCGCCGCCACCAGGAACAGCACCACCGCCGAGTAGATCGCCGACTTCAGCAGGATCTGCGGAATCATCGCGAAGCGGAATTCCTTGGTCACGTAGCGCCCCACCAGCACCGCGGCCACCGCGCCCACCGCCGCCGATTCGGTGGGGTTGGCCAGGCCACCGAGGATCGAGCCGACGATCACGATCGGAATGAGCAGCGTCGGGCAGGCCGTGAGGATCGTGTGCAGCCGCTGGCGGGCGGTGCGCTTCTCGGTGCGCGGGTAGTTGTAGATCACGCCCATGCCGGCGATGACGATGAAGAACAGCACCGTGAGGATCACGCCGGGGATGATCCCGGCGATGAGCATGTCGCCCACCGCCACCTGCGCGAGCACGCTGTACACCACGAACATCACCGAGGGCGGAATGATCGGGCCGAGCATGCCGCCGTAGACCGTGATGCCGGCCGCGAAGGTCTTGTCGTAGCCCTGCTTTTCCATCTCGGGCACCATGATCTGGCTCATGATCGCCACCTGCGCGGTGGCCGAGCCGATGATCGACGACACCAGCATGTTCGCCAGGATGTTCACGTAGGCGAGGCCCCCTTTCACCGAACCGATGAAGGCCAGCGCGAGGTCGACGAGCCGGCGTGTGATGCCGCCGCCGTTCATGATCTCGCCGATGAGGATGAACAGCGGAATCGCAATGAGGCTGTAGCTGTCGACGCCGCCGAACATCTGCACCGGGAACGACTGGAACAGCACCGTGTCGCCCGAGTTGAGGATGTAGACGATGCCCGACAGGCACAGGCAGGCACCGATCGGCACGCCGACCAGCATGATCAGCAGGAAGAAGGCAGAGGTCAGCATTTCAGTTCACGGCGTCCGCGTTGGCGACATGGAACTCGTCGTGCGTGCGCTTGGGCTGCAGGCCGAGGTCTTCGAAGAGGTTGGCCAGCGCATGCACGCTGAGGGTGAGCGCGAAGATCGGCAGGATGAGCTGCACCACCCACGTCGGCCAGTCGAGCGTCTGCGTGCGCTCGGTGTAGAGGAAGTTGAAGCTCTCGGCCGCGAACTCCTTCGCGTCGAAGCCGTGGCGCACGATGCCGGCCGGGTCCATCCACAGCCAGCACATCGCGAGCAGGGCCAGCCCGAGCAGCAGCACGCCGCCCGAGGCACTGGCCTTGGCGATGCGCGCGGCCCGGGTGCCGAGCTTGTCGGTGAGCAGCGTCACCGCAAAGTCCAGCCGCAGCCGCGTCATCGCCGACGCACCGATGAAGGTGAGCCAGACCACGCAGTACACCGAGGCCTCGTCCACCCAGTAGAGCGGAAAGCCGCCGTAGCGCGTGACCACGTTCAGCAGCACCAGCACGATGAGCAGCCCCATCAGGCTGCTGAGCAGGTGGCGCTCGCAGCGCAGGACGAGGTCCGACGCGTCGAGCACGCGGCGGGACAGGCCGCCGCTTTCTTTCAAGGCGTTTTCTTGCATGGTGTTCTGGGCCTTGCGGTGCGTCGTGCGCGCGGCGATTACATGACCGACTGGTACTGCGCGGGCCGCGTGGCCAGCGCCTTGGTGACGACCTTCTCGATGAAGGCGCGCTCCTCGCCGATGAGCGGCAGGCGCGGGCGGCGCATGTGCTCGGTGCCCACGCCGACCAGCAGGTCGATGAGCTTGAGGTTCTGCACCAGCTTGGTCGACACGTCCAGGTGCAGCATCGGCGTCATCCACTGGTAGAGCTTCAGGGCTTCGGCGAATTGGCCGGCCTTCATCAGGTCGTACAGCGCCACTGTCTCGCGCGGGAAGGCGCAACCGACACCGGCCAGCAGGCCGTCGCAGCCCAGCGCCAGGCCTTCGTAGGCCAGGTCGTCCACGCCCAGGAACAGCTGGTAGCGGTCGCCCACCGTGTTGCGCAGGTCGGTGATGCGGCGGATGTTGTCGGTGCTTTCCTTGATGGCCGCGATCCACTCGCAGTCGGCCAGCTCGACCATGTGCTCGGGCTTCAGGTCCACGCGGTAGGCCACCGGGTTGTTGTAGACCATGATGGGTTTCTGGGCCGCGTTGGCGATGGTGCGCACGTTGAGCATGGCTTCACGCGCGTCGGCCACGTAGATCACCGAGGGCATGACCATGTAGCCGGCCACGCCCAGCTTGTTGGCGCCGTCCACGTAGCGCAGGGCTTCGCGGGTGCTGGTCTCCGACACGTTGGCCAGCACGGGGATGCGGCCGTCGGCGGCTTCCAGGGCGATCTTGGCGACCTGCAGTTTTTCTTCCAGCGTCAGCGTGCTGGCTTCGCCCAGCGAGCCGCAGGTGACGAGGCCGTGGATGCCGTTGCGGATCTGGAAGTCGATGTGGCGGGCGGTGCCCTCGGCGTCGATGCTTTCGTCGGCGTGGAACTTGGTGGTGATGGCGGGGAAGATGCCTTGCCAGCGGGGATTGCTCATGAACGTGTACCTCGAAAAAAAGAAGAAAAGGGCGCTGCGGACAGCGGTCGAAACCAGGGCTTGAAGGCTTGGTTTTTAAATATATTAGTAAGATATGAGAAATATCTGCTCAGGGTATTAGCAGATTGCATGCCAGCCGAAATGGTGGTTGGAGGCTTCTGGAAAGGGCGATCGGACGTCTGGAAGCACCGCCTTGGCGCACCCACGCCTCAGGATGCGGCGGACGAAAAAAAGCCCCGCGGCGTTGAACGCAGCGGGGCGTGCGGCTGGCGCCGGCGCGGTGCTCAGGTCGGCGTCGTCGCCCCGAAGCCCAGCCAGTACGGATCGCCCACGCGCTTGCCCACGCTGCTGGCGGCGTCGCGCACGGTGGCGCCGAAGCGCTCCACCAGTGCTTCCGACAGTTGCTCCGCGGGCAGCGCGATGCCGAAGGCGTAGGTCTGGCGCGTGGCGGGGTCGAGCACCGCCGACGAGATACCCGCCACGTTGGTCACGTACTCGCCGCGCGACAGGGCCCAGCCCGTGTCGCGGATCACGGCCAGGCGCGCGAGCAGGTCCTTGCGCGTCTTCGGCGCGTGGCCGCGGCCCTGGTCGAGCTTGGTGCCGATCAGGACGCCCACCTCGTCATCGTCCAGGCGGGCCAGCAGCGCGCGGCCCATGGCGCTGGAATAGGCGGGTGCGCGGCTGCCCGGCGGCGTGTAGATCTGCAGCGCGCCGGCGCCGGTGCGCATCTGGATCACCAGCGTGTCGGTGCCGTCGAGCACGTTGATGTAGCCCGTGCAGCCCGTCTCGCGCACCAGCGCATCGAGCGCCTCCTCGACCAGCGAGGCCGTGTTGCGCGAGGCGCGGAAGTGGTACGAGGCTTCCATGATCACGCCGCCCGGGCGGTAGGCGCGCGTGGCCGCGTCGCGGTCCAGGAAGCCGTAGCCGGCCATCATGCTCAGCGTGCGGGAGGCCGAGCTCTTGGGCAGGCCCAGCTCGGTCACGACGTCCGTCACCGTGATGTCGCGACGCAGCCGCGCGATCAGCTTCAGGACGTCCATGGCGTTGGCAAGGGTGCTCATCGTGTTCGGTAGGTTGGGGTGGGAATCATAGGTTCGGCGCCGGTGCGTCTTTTCGGCCGACCCGGGTGAACGCCCGCTTGACAGCCGAAAGTACGGTTTTATCATTCAGTCCAAGTTTATTGGACGTGGTTCCAAAATATGGAACTAACAAGGAATGACCATGCACCATGAAGTGACCGCCGTCGCTCCGCTGGAAGACAAGGGCGCCGGGCACACCGCGCCGCCGCCGGCCGCGCTGCATCCCAAGGCGCTCGCGCCTGCCAACCTGATCCTCACGGTGGTGCTGAGCGTGTTCGGCGCCATCGTCGGCATCCAGATGCTGGCCAGCCTGGGCATCACGCCGAGCACCTCGCTGATCGGCGCGCTCGCGGCGATGACCTTGGCGCGCGTGCCGCTGGCCATGTTCCGGGGCTTTCGCTCGGTGCATGCGCAGAACCTGGCGCAGACGAGCATCTCGTCGGCCACCTTCGGCGCGGCCAACAGCCTGTTCCTGCCGATCGGCATTCCCTTCCTGTTCGGCCTGCCGCAGATGGTGGTGCCGATGCTCATCGGCGTGAGCCTGGCGATGCTGCTCGACGCCTGGCTGCTGTACCGCATGTTCGACACGCCCGCCTTCCCGGCGAAGAACCCGTGGCCGCTGGGCATCGCCGCGGCCGAGGCCATCAAGGCGGGCGACAGCGGCGGCAAGCAGGCCTGGCTGCTGCTGGGCGGGCTGGCCACCGGCGTGGCGGGCGCGGTGTTCAAGCTGCCGATGTCGGCCTTCGGCGTGGCGCTGATCGGCGGGCTCGGCGCCATGACCGCCTTCGGCATCGGGCTGCTGGTGCGGGGCTACTCGGCGCCGCTGTTCGGCTTCGACATCGGCACGCGCTATGTGCCGCACGGGATGATGATCGGCGCCGGCCTCGTCGCGCTGGTGCAGGTGGCGCGCGTGGTGCTGAAGAAGCACGGGCGCGCGGCCGACACTGACGGCACCGCCGCGGCGACAGAGGCGCTGGCCGAAGCCCGCGGCGCCAGCGTGCTCGGCCGCTCGCTCAAGCTGGGCGGCGCGGGCTACCTCGCGATCATGGTGCTGCTGTGCGCGGGCACCGGCATCTACACCGGCATGTCGCCGGGCATGCTGGCCTTGTTCATCGTGTACGGCACCTTCGCGGCCTTCGTGCACGAACTCATCGTGGGCATCGCGGCCATGCACTCGGGCTGGTTCCCGGCCTTCGCGGTGGCGCTGATCTCGCTGCTGCTGGGCATCCTGATCGGCTTTCCGCCCGAGGCGCTGGTGGTGCTGGCCGGCTTCTCGGCCGCCACCGGCCCGGCCTTTGCCGACATGGGCTACGACCTCAAGGCCGGCCACCTGCTGCGCGGCGAGGCCTCGGGCTCGGCCTTCGAACTCGAGGGCCGGCGCGAACAGATGATCGCCGGCATGGTCGGCTTCGGCGTGGCGATCGTGGTGGTGGCCTGCGCCTACCCGCTGTTCTTCGCCAACCACCAGACCGCACCGATCAACGCCGCCTACGTGGCCGCGATCAAGGCCGGCATCTCGGGCGAGACCGCGCGCAACCTCGCGCTGTGGGCCGTGCCCGGCGCGCTGCTGCAGCTGGCGGGCGGGCCGCGCCAGCAACTCGGTGTGCTGTTCGCCACCGGCCTGCTCATCGCCAGCCCGATGGCCGGCTGGATGGTCGCGGCCGGCATCGCCTGCCGGCTCGCGGTGCACGGCGTGCTCGGCGCCGCCGCGCGCGAACGGCTCGAGGTGTTCGCCGGCGGCGTCATCGCGGGCGATGCGCTCTACAGCTTCTTCTCGGGCGCGGTGAAGAGCCTGCGCAAGTAGTTCTCCCTCTTTCCTTTCATCACACACACAGGAATCGAATCCATGAAACGCAATCTGACCAGCGACGACGTCCGCGCGGCCATCTGGGGCGGCGCCATCCTCGGCGGCGGGGGCGGCGGGCTCGTCGCGGCCGGCGAGCGTGCCGCACGCCTGGCGCTGCAGGTCGGCACGCCGCAGCTGTGGAGCGTCGACGAGTTCGACGAGGCCGCGCTCACCGCCACCATGGCCCTGGTCGGTGCGCCGGCCGCGCCCGACCCGCACGTGCAGCCGGCGCACCTGCTGCGCACGCTGGAGCTGCTGCGGCGCGAGCTGCCGGCGGGCCAGAAGCTGGTCGCGCTGCATGCCAACGAGAACGGCGCCGAGACCACGGTCAACGGCTGGTTCCATGCCGCCATGACCGGCCTGCCCGTGATCGACCTCGCGTGCAACGGACGCGCTCACCCCTCGAGCGTGATGGGCGCGCTGGGCCTGCACACCGAGCCTGACTACCTCTCGGTGCAGGCCTACGCGGGCGGCGAGCCGCACCGCTACGTCGAAGGCGTGGTGTCGGGCCGGCTCGAACAGACCTCGGCCGTGGTGCGCCGCGCTTCGGTGGAGGCGGGCGGCCTCGTGGCGGTGGCGCGCAACCCCGTGACCGTGGGCTACGCGCGCCAGCACGGCGCGCCGGGCGCCATCAGCCACGCCATCGCGCTGGGCCAGACCTTTCTCGACGGCGGCGTCGATGCCGTGGCCCGTTCGCTCGACGGGCGTCTCGTGGCCGAGGGCACGGTGCGCAGCTACCGCTGCGAGCAGCAGGAAGGGCTGGACGTCGGCGTGGTCGAGCTCGACGACGCGGCCGGCACCACGCTGCGCTTCATCAACGAGTACATGCTGCTGGCGCAGGGCGGCGAGCGCATCGCGCGCTTTCCCGACCTGATCATGACCTTCTCGGACGACGGCCAGCCCGTGGTGTCGGCCCATGTGCGCCAGGGCGCGCGGCTGCGCGTGCTGGTGGCGCCGCGCGCGCGGCTGCTGCTGTCGCGCACCATGTTCATGCCCGAGCTGTACCGCCCGCTCGAGAAGTCGCTGGGCGAAGCCTTCGCGCCGGCCTGAACGGAGACATGCCATGACACTGCGCATCCGCTGGATTCGGGCCGTCGGCAACGACACCTACAACGCGCGCTTCGCGCAAGAGTTCGCCGAGGTGAAGAACCCCGGCACCGAGGTCGAGGTGGTGTCGCTGCGCAATGCGTCGGTGCAGCACCACGTCGAGTACCAGAGCTACGAGGCGCTGCTGGGTGCCGACATCGTGCGCGCCGTGCGCGACACCGCGCAGCAGGGCTTCGACGCCGTGGTGGTCGGCTGCTTCTACGACCCGGTGCTGGTCGAGGCGCGCGAGATCTCGGGCCAGACGGTGGTGGTCGCGCCCTGCCAGGCCTCGTTCGAGGTCGCGTCCAACCTGGCGCAGAAGGTGTCGGTGATCGTCGGGCGGCGCAAGTGGGTGCCGCGCATCGAGGCGCGCGTGCGCGAGTACGGCCATGCACACCTGATCGCCTCGTTCCGCGCGCTGGAACTCGGCGTGGAAGACTTCCAGCGCGACCGCGACGAAACCGTGCGCCGCATGATCGCGCAGGGCCGCCGTGCCATCGACGAGGACGGCGCCGAGGCGCTCATCCTGGGCTGCACGCTCGAGTTCGGCTTCTACCGCCAGCTGCAGGACGCGCTGGGCGTGCCCGTCATCGATTCGGCGCTGGCCGCCTTCAAGCGCGCCGAGGCGCTGGCCGATACGAAACAGCGTTTCAACTGGACGCCCAGCCGCGTCGGCGGCTGCGAGCCACCGCCCGAAGACAAGGAGCTGCTGGCCTGGAACGTGTTCGACCCGGCCGACGTGCCCGTGGTGTCGCCCGTGCGCGCCTGAACACGGCCATCCATGAAAAACGCCCCGCCGCAGAGACCGCGACGGGGCGTTGTTGTTTCATGGAAGAAACGTCGGCGTCAGCCTCAGTCCTGGGACTTCACCTTCGCCACGGCCAGCGCCGTCATGTTGATGATGCGGCGCACCGTCGCCGAAGGCGTCAGCACGTGGGCCGAGCTGGCGGCGCCCAGCAGGATCGGGCCCACCGTGATGCCGTTCGCGCCCGTCATCTTCAGCACGTTGTAGAGGATGTGCGCCGAGTCGAGGTTCGGGCACACCAGCAGGTTGGCCTCGCCGGAGAGCGTGGTCTCGGGCAGGGCGGTGCGGCGGATCTCGTCCGACAGCGCGGCGTCGCCGTGCATCTCGCCGTCGCACTCGATGTCGGGCGCCATCTGCGAGAACAGGTCGCGTGCCAGGCGCATCTTGCGCGCCGAGCCGCGGCTGGAGGTGCCGTAGTTCGAGTGCGACAGGAAGGCCACCTTCGGCGGCAGGCCGAAGCGGCGCACCTCTTCGGCGGCCATCACGGCGATGCTGGCCAGCAGCTCGGCGCTCGGGTCTTCGTTCACGTTGGTGTCGGTGATGAACACCGTGCGCTTTTCGAGCGTGAGCGCGTTCAGCGTGGCGAAGCCGGGCGCGCCGCGCTTCAGGCCGATCAGGTTGCGGATGTGCTCCAGGTGCACGTCGAAGCGTCCGACCAGGCCGCAGATCATCGCGTCGGCGTCGCCCAGGTGCAGCATCAGCGCGGCGATGGTGGTGTTGGAGCGGCGCACCATGGTCTTGGCGGCCTCGGGCGTCACGCCGCGGCGGCCCATGAGCTTGTGGAAGCTCTCCCAGTAGGTGCGAAAGCGCGGATCGTCTTCCGGGTTCACGATCTCGAAGTCGGTGCCGGGGCGGATGTGCAGGCCGGCCTTCTGGATGCGCGCCTCGATCACGGCGGGGCGGCCCACCAGGATGGGCTGGGCCAGGCCTTCGTCGACCGCCCACTGCGCGGCGCGCAGCACGCGCTCGTCCTCGCCCTCGGCGTAGGCCACGCGCTTGGTGGTGGAGATTTTTGCGGCGCTGAACACCGGGCGCATGAACATGCCCGTCTGGTAGACGAAGCGCGTCAGGTGCTGGCGGTAGGCCTCCATGTCCTCGATCGGGCGCGAGGCCACGCCCGAGGCGGCGGCCGCCTTGGCCACGGCCGGTGCGATGCGCAGGATCAGGCGCGAGTCGAAGGGTTTCGGAATGATGTAGTCGGGGCCGAAGGCCAGCTCCTGGCCGGCGTAGGCGGTGGCCACTTCTTCGCTGATGTCGGCCTTGGTGAGGTCGGCAATCTCGCGCACGCAGGCCAGCTTCATTTCTTCCGTGATCTTGCTCGCGCCGCAATCGAGCGCGCCGCGGAAGATGTACGGGAAGCACAGCACGTTGTTGACCTGGTTCGGGTAGTCCGAACGGCCCGTGGCAATGATGCAGTCCGGGCGCACGGCCTTGGCCAGCTCGGGGCGGATCTCGGGCTCGGGGTTGGCCAGCGCCAGGATGATCGGCTGCGTGCCCATGGTCTTGACCATCTCGGCGCTCATGACGCCGGGGGCCGAGCAGCCCAGGAACACGTCGGCGTCCTTCACCACGTCGGCCAGGGTGCGGGCACCGGTGTCCTTCTGAGCGTAGCGGGCCTTCGATTCGTCGAAGCCGCCTGCGCGGCCCATGTAGATCAGGCCCTTGGAGTCGCAGGCATAGATGTTGGCGGGCTTGGCGCCCAGGCCGACCATCACGTCCAGGCAGGCGATGGCGGCAGCGCCCGCGCCCGAGACGGCGATCTTGACGTCTTCGATCTTCTTGCCGACCAGCTCCAGGCCGTTGAGCAGCGCCGCGGCCGAGATGATGGCCGTGCCGTGCTGGTCGTCGTGGAACACCGGGATGTTCATGCGCTCGCGCAGCTTCTTCTCGATGTAGAAGCACTCGGGCGCCTTGATGTCCTCGAGGTTGATGCCGCCCAGCGTGGGTTCCAGCGCGGCGATGATGTCGACCAGCTTGTCGGGGTCGTTCTCGGCCAGCTCGATGTCGAACACGTCGATGCCGGCGAATTTCTTGAACAGGCAGCCTTTGCCTTCCATCACGGGCTTGGAGGCCAGCGGGCCGATGTTGCCCAGGCCCAGCACGGCGGTGCCGTTGGTGATGACGCCCACGAGGTTGCCGCGGGCGGTGTATTCGGCCGCGAGCGCGGGATCTTCCGCAATGTCGAGGCAGGGGTAGGCCACGCCCGGCGAGTAAGCCAGCGACAGGTCGCGCTGGTTCAGCAGGGGCTTGGTGGGGGTGATCGAGATCTTGCCCTTGACGGGCGAGCGGTGGTATTCGCGCGCTGCTTCTCGAAGTGCTTCTTCAGCGGGGGACAGGGATGCAGCCATTTGAAAAGTCTCCTAGGTTCTGGCGGGCAATGAGGCTACCGCAAAAGCGCGGCCTCTTCTCTCGGGGGGAACGACGAGACCCTCTATCTTCCGCCTGATCGAGAGGGTCTGCCGACTCGCTAAACTTCAACACCCCCGTTTCCGGGGGGCAAATCCGTGCCGCACGGGCGGTGCGGCGAACCAACGTCCACAACCACAGAACAACACGGAGGGACATCGAATGACACCCGGACCTTTCACCGGCACCGAGCCGGATGTCGTGGTCATCGGCGGAGGCCCTTCGGGCTCCACGGTGGCTGCCTTGCTCGCGGACAAGGGCCACGACGTGGTGCTGCTCGAGAAGGCGCAGCACCCGCGCTTTCACATCGGCGAATCCTTGCTGCCGATGAACATGCCGCTGTTCGACCGGCTCGGCGTGCGCACTGAGGTCGAGGCCATCGGCCTGCGCAAGCACGGCGCCGAGTTCGTCTCGCCCTGGCACGACCACAGCAGCCACTTCGACTTCGGCCAGGCGATGGACAAGAGTTTTCCCTATGCGGTGCACGTGCGCCGTTCGGAATTCGACGAGCTGCTGTTCCGCCACGCCGGCAAGCGCGGCGCGCGCACCTTCGAGGGCCGGCGCGTCACCGGCGTCGACATGGACGCCGGCAAGGGCACGCCCGACAACCGGGCGCTGGTGAAGGTCAAGGCCGACGACGGCACCGAGACCGAATGGCGCCCGCGCTTCGTGATCGACGCCAGCGGGCGCGACACGCTGCTGTCGAACCAGTTCGACGCCAAGCAGCGCAACCGCAAGCATGCGAGCGCGGCGCTCTATGGCCACTTCGCCAACGCCGAGCGCCGGCCGGGCCGCTTCGAGGGCAACATCTCGCTGTTCTGGTTCGACCACGGCTGGTTCTGGTACATCCCGCTGAAGGATGGCACCGTGAGCGTGGGCGCCGTGGCCTCGCCGGCCTACTTCAAGCGGCGCCAGGGCGCCTCGCTCGAGGACTTCCTGATGCAGACCATCGCGCTGGCGCCCAAGCTGGCTGCGCGGCTGAAGAACGCCACGCTCATGGAAGGCGCCACCACCACCGGCAACTACGCCTACGACTCCAAGTTCTGCCGCGGCGACCGCTTCATGATGGTGGGCGACGCCTACGCCTTCGTCGATCCGATGTTCTCCTCGGGCGTGTACCTGGCGATGAACAGCGGCTTCGAGGCCGCGACCTGCGCCGACCACTGGCTCAAGGGCGAGGCGAAGGAGGCCGAGAAGGCCTTCCGCCATTACGAGAAGGTGATGAAGCACGGGCCGAAGATGTTCTCGTGGTTCATCTACCGCATCACCTCGCCCGCCATCCGCCGCCTGTTCATGGCGCCGCGCAACATCTGGCGCATGCAGGAGGCGCTCCTGTCCATCCTGGCCGGCGACCTGTTCCGCAACACGCCCATCGGGCCGCGCTTCTGGGGCTTCAAGGTGACGTACTACGCGTCGTGCATCGGCATCCTGCCGCAGGCCGTGAAGACCTGGGCATGGCGCCGACGCAATCTGAAGGAATCGCTGGAAGCTGCAAAGAGCTAGGTTCAGTCTGGAGTGACCGTGTGCTGGGCGAGGGCTTCGAGGGCCTTCACCAGTGCCGAGTGATCCAGCTGGCCGTAGCCCATCGCCGCGCAGGCGTTCATCAGCTGCGCCGCGTTCGCGGTCTGCGGCAGCGCCACGCCCAGCGAACGGGCGCTTTGCATCGCCAGGTTCAGGTCCTTCTGGTGCAGCGAAATGCGGAAGCCCGGCGCGAAGGTGCGCTTGATCATGCGTTCGCCGTGCACTTCGAGGATGCGCGAACTGGCGAAGCCGCCCATCAGCGCCTGGCGCACCTTGGCCGGGTCGGCGCCGGCCTTCGAGGCGAACACCAGGGCTTCGCTCACGGCGGCGATGTTCAGCGCCACGATGATCTGGTTGGCCACCTTGCAGACCTGGCCGTCGCCCGCGCCGCCCACCAGCGTCACGTTCTTGCCCATCTTGTCCAGCAGCGGCTTCACGCGGCCGAAGGTGCCTTCATCGCCGCCGCACATGATCGTCAGGCTCGCGGCCTTGGCGCCCACTTCGCCGCCCGAGACCGGCGCGTCGATGTAGCCGGCGCCCAGCGCCACGATGCGGCGCGCGAATTCCTTGGTGGCGATCGGGTCGATGGAGCTGCAGTCCACCACGATCTTGCCCTGCGAACCCTTCAGGCCGTCGGCCACGCCTTCCGCGCCGGGGGCGCCGAACAGCACCTTCTCCACGTCAGGGGTGTCGGGCACCATGATGAAAATGATGTCGGCCTTGCGCGCCACTTCGGCGGCCGAGCCGCAGATGGTGGCCTTCGAGACGAAGGGCTCCGGCGTGTTGCCGTGCGTGTTCACGAAGAGCTGGTGGCCTGCGTCGAGCAGGTGGCCCGCCATGGGGGCGCCCATGATGCCCAGGCCGATGAATCCGATTTTTTGTGCTGCAGTGGTCATGTCTCTGTTTCCTTCGTGAACGTTCATTGCTTCTTCGTGAGGGCTTCGCGCCAGCCCAGGCCTTCCACCGTGGTGGCGCGGGGCTTGTATTCGCAGCCGATCCAGCCGTCGTAGCCCAGCGCATCGATGTGCTGGAACAGCCACGGGTAGTTGATCTCGCCCGTGCCCGGCTCGCCGCGGCCCGGGTTGTCGGCCAGCTGGATGTGGCCGATGCGCGCCAGCTGCTTGGTGAGCGTGTTGCCCAGCTCGCCTTCCATGCGCTGTGCGTGGTAGATGTCGTACTGCACGCGCAGGTTGTCCGAGCCCACCTCGTCGATCAGCGCCAGCGCCTGGTCGGTGCGCGTGAGAAAGAAGCCGGGGATGTCGAAGGTGTTGATCGGCTCGATCAGCAGGCGCAGGCCCGCGGCTTCGAGTTCGCGCGCTGCGAGGCGCAGGTTCTCGACCACGGTCTTGTGGGCGGCGTCGGTGCTCACGCCCGCCGGCACCTTGCCGACCAGGCAGTTGAGCTGCGGGCAGCCCAGCGCCGTGGCGTAGTCGATGGCCAGCGCGATGCCTTCGCGGAACTCGCCGGTGCGGTCCGGGTGGCAGGCGATGCCGCGCTCGCCCTTGTCCCAGTCGCCGGCCGGCAGGTTGTGCAGCACCTGCTGCAGGCCGTTGGTGCGCAGGGCGGCCGCGAGTTCCTTCTTGTCGAAGGGGTAGGGGAAGAGGTACTCCACCGCCTTGAAGCCGGCCTTGGCGGCCGCCTCGAAGCGCTGCATGAACGGCAGCTCGGTGAAGAGCATCGTGAGATTGGCTGCGAACTTGGGCATGTCTCTTGTCTCCTCAATCAGTCCAGCATCGCCACCGCGAGGGCGGTCGGTGCGTCGGCCGTGCTTTCGGCCAGCGGTTCGAATTCGTTGATGGCGTCGATCTCGGTGCCCATCGCGATGTTGGTCACGCGCTCCAGCATCACCTCGATGACGACCGGCACCTGGAACTCGGCCATGAGCGCTTCGGCGCGGGCGATGGCGGGCGCCATCTCTTCCTGCTTGTGCACGCGGATCGCCTTGCAGCCCAGGCCCTCGACCACCTTGAGGTGATCGACGCCGTAGCTGCCTTCGATGCCGGCATCGGCCGGTGCGTTGATGTTGTCGAAGGCCAGCTGCACGCAGTAGTCCATCTCGAAGCCGCGCTGCGACTGGCGGATCAGGCCGAGGTAGGAGTTGTTGACCACGATGTGCAGGTAGGGCAGCTTGAACTGCGCACCCACGGCCAGCTCTTCGATCATGAACTGGAAGTCGTAGTCGCCCGAGAGCGCGACGATCTTGCGCGTCGGGTCGGCGGCACGCACGCCCAGCGCGGCGGGAATGGTCCAGCCCAGCGGGCCGGCCTGGCCGCAGTTGATCCAGTGGCGCGGGTTGTACACGTGCAGGAACTGCGCGGCCGCGATCTGCGACAGGCCGATGGTGCTCACGTAGCAGGTGTCGCGTTCCAGGTGGTTGTTCATGCACTGGTACACGCGCTGCGGCTTCATCGGCACGGTGTCGAAGTTGGTCTTGCGCAGCAAGGTCTTCTTGCGTTCGCGGCATTCGCCGGCCCAGGCGCCACGGTCGGTGAGCTTGCCCGCGGCCTTCATTTCCTCCGCCACTTCGACGAAGAGTTCGAGCGCGGCCTTGGCGTCGGAGACGATGCCGAAGTCGGGCGTGAACACGCGGCCGATCTGCGTGGGCTCGATGTCCACGTGCACGAAGGTGCGGCCCTTGGTGTAGACGTCGACCGAGCCGGTGTGGCGGTTGGCCCAGCGGTTGCCGATGCCCAGCACGAAGTCCGAAGCGAGCACGGTGGCGTTGCCGTAGCGGTGGCTGGTCTGCAGGCCGCACATGCCGGCCATGAGCGGGTGGTCGTCGGGAATGGCGCCCCAGCCCATGAGCGTGGGGATCACCGGCACGCCGGTGGCTTCGGCAAAGCGCACGAGCAGCTCGGACGCGTCGGCGTTGATGATGCCGCCGCCGGCCACGATCAGCGGGCGCTCGGCCGCCTGCATCATGCCGATGGCCTTCTCGATCTGGGCGCGCGTGGCGGCCGGTTTGTAGGGCTTGAGGGGCTCGTAGGCGTCGATGTCGAACTCGATCTGCGCCATCTGCACGTCGAAGGGCAGGTCGATGAGCACGGGGCCGGGGCGGCCCGAGCGCATGAGGTGGAAGGCCTGCTGGAACACCTGCGGCACCTGGCCGGGTTCGCGCACGGTGACCGACCACTTGGTGACGGGCTTGGAGATCG
The DNA here is from genome assembly GCF_058795995.1 of Variovorax sp. GW823-FHT04F07. Taxonomy (NCBI): domain Bacteria; kingdom Pseudomonadati; phylum Pseudomonadota; class Betaproteobacteria; order Burkholderiales; family Comamonadaceae; genus Variovorax; species Variovorax sp. GW823-FHT04F07. The sequence goes on along the minus strand of NZ_JBXAIG010000006.1, from coordinate 278,696 downwards.
ACTCGATGTCGACTGCCTGGAAGTCTTCCTTGTACAGGCGTGCGCGCGGTGCCTGGCCGGTGATGCAAAGGATGGGAATGGAATCGGCCCAGGCCGAGTACAGGCCCGTGATCATGTCGGTGCCCGCCGGGCCCGAGGTGCCGATGCACACGCCGATGTTGCCGGCCACGGCGCGGGTGTAGCCCTCGGCCATGTGCGAGGCGCCCTCGACGTGGCGCGCGAGGATGTGCGAGATGCTGCCGCGCTGGCGCAGGGCCGAGTACAGCGGGTTGATCGCCGCGCCCGGCACGCCGAAGGCCTGCGTCACGCCTTCTTTTTCCATCACCAGAACTGCGGCCTGGACCGCTGTCATCTTTGCCATTTGAAAGTCTCCTTGAGGTGGCCTCACTGTAGGAAGCGGGGCGCATTCCAAGAAGACGGCTGGGGGCCATAAAACCTATTCCGTTGTGGAATAACTGGCTACCATCCGGCCATGGACCGTCTATTGGCAATGGAAATGTTCGTGCGCGTGGTCGAGACGGGGAGCTTCTCGAAGGCGGCGCGCGAGTTCAACACCACGCAACCCACCGTGACCAAGCAGGTCGCGGCCACGGAGGCGCGCCTGAAGGTGCGGCTGCTCAACCGCAACACGCGCGGCGTGAGCCTCACGGAGCCGGGCGCGCTGTACTACGAGAAGTGCAAGACGATCGTGCGCGACGCGGAGGAGGCCGACAGCATCGTGCAGCTGCGCCAGAACCAGGCGCAGGGCCTCTTGCGCGTGGGCACGTCGGTGGCCTTCGGGCGGCGCGTGGTGGTGCCGCTGGCGCTGGAGTACATGCGCCGGCATCCGCAGGTGCAGCTGGACCTGAGCTTCGAGGATCGCTACGTCGACCTCATCGCGCAGGGCATCGACGTCGCGATCCGCATGGGCAAGCTGGCCGATTCGTCACTGGGGGCGCGCTACCTGGGCGCGAACCCGTGGGTCATGGTGGCGTCGCCGGCCTACCTGAAGAAGCACGGCACGCCCAAGCGCGCGCAGGACCTCAGCGCGCATGTGGCGCTGATCTACAGCAGCGTGGTGGGTGATGAGTTCTGGCGCATGCACACGCCCAAGGGCGATCCGGTGACGGTGCCGGTGTCGGGGCGCTTCCGGTCGAACAACCTGTCGGCTGTGCTGGCCGCGGCGCGTGACGGACTGGGCATTGCGCTGATGCCGCGCTATGTGGCGAGCGAGTCGCTGGCGGCTGGCAAGGTGAACGCCGTGTTGGGTGACCACGCGCTGCCGGAGCAGGAGATCCACGCGGTGTTTCCTTCGCCGAAGCTGGTGCCGGGGAAGGTGTCGGGGTTCGTGGCGTTTCTGCAGGGGCGCTTTGACGAGGGGTGGTGGGACGCCTGACGGGGTTTGTTCAGGGCGCGTGCACAGGACATCGGGTACTCCCCTCCGCGAATGTCCCCCGCTTCGCTCCTCCTTGATTTCGCTGCGGGGAGCACCCAATGCCCTGCGCACAGGGCACGCTGTGGGTGTTCGCCCTGTGTGGACGGCAGCCTTCAGGCTGCCAGCCGCTGTGCCGCCCGCCCCGCAGGCCGGGCCAACCCCAGGTGGTCTCGCAACGTGCGTCCCTCGTATTCCGTGCGAAAGATGCCTCGCTTCTGCAGGATCGGCACCACGCCCTCCACGAAATCCTGCAGCCCATGCGGCAGCGCATCGGGCATCAGGTTGAAACCGTCGGCCGCGCCGCCCTTGAACCAGCGTTCGATGTCGTCGGCGATCTGCTCGGGCGTGCCCACGATCACGCGGTGCCCGCCGCCGCCTGCGAGTTCGCGGATCAGCTCGCGCACCGTGTAGCCGTGCGTACGCCCGGCCGCGACCACGGCGTTGAAGAAGGTGTGGTTCCCGTTGCCATTGCCGGGCAGCGGCAGGTCGTCGGGCAGGCGTTCGTCGAGCTTGAGGCGGTCGGGCGTGATGCCCAGCGTGCCGGCCAGGCGCGTGAGGCTGTAGTCCCACGGGATCAAATCGACCAGCGCGTCGCGGCGGCGAAGCGCCTGCGCTTCGGTGGCGCCGACGATGGTGGTGAGGCCTGCCAGCACCTTCACCGCGTCGGGGCCGCGGCCCAGCTCGGCGGCGCGGGTCTTGAGGGCGCGTGCGTAGGCCTGCGATTCCTCGAAGGATTGCGAGGCGGAGAACACGGCTTCGGCATGGCGCGATGCGAGCTCGCGCCCGTCGGCCGAGGCGCCGGCCTGCACCAGCACCGGGTGGCCCTGCGGCGGGCGCGGCAGGTTGAGCGGGCCCTGCACCGCGAAGTGCTCGCCGCGGTGCGCGAGGGCATGCACCTTGGCCGGGTCGATGAAGCGGCCGGCGGCCTTGTCGCCGACGAAGGCGTCGTCTTCCCAGCTGTCCCACAGCGCCTTGACGATGTCGGCGAACTCGGAGGCGCGGGCGTAGCGCTTGGCATGGTCGGGCGTGGTGTCCAGGCCGAAGTTGCGCGCCGAGGGCAGGTCGGCCGTGGTCACCATGTTCCAGCCGGCACGGCCGGCGCTCACGTGGTCGAGCGTGGCGAAGCGGCGTGCGAGGTTGTAGGGCTCGTTGTAGCTGGTGGAGGCGGTGGCGATGAGGCCGATGTGCGTGGTCGCGGCGGCCACGCAGGCCAGCAGGATGGTGGGCTCCAGCGCGGCGATCGGGCGGAAATGGATCTGGTCGACGATGGCGGCGTTGTCGGCCAGGAACACGGCATCGAGCTTGGCGGCCTCGGCGATCTGCGCGGTGCGGATGTAGTGCTGGATGTCGGCGAACGCCCACGGGTCGCTTTCCGGCAGGCGCCAGGCCGAGGGCACGAAGCCCGAATGCAGGATGTTGACGTTGAGGTGCAGCTGCCTGCGCGGCGCGGTGGTGTTGTTGCTCATTGGTTGAAGTAGTCCGGCAGCCGGTAGCCCGCCCACACGGGGTTGGCCTTGAAGAACTTCTGGAATTCGGGCGACTGGTAGGCGGTGGCGATGTCCTTCGCGAACTTCGCGTGCTCGTTGCTGCGCTTCACCGCCACCACGTTGACGTAGGGCAGCGTCATGTCTTCGAGCTTCAGCGCCTCGGTGAGCTTCAGGCCGGAGGCCACGGCGAAGTTGCCCTGCACGGCCGCGAGGTCGGCGTCGGCCAGCGAGCGCGGTGCCTGTGCGGCGTCCAGCGGCACGATCTTCAGGCGCTTGGGGTTGCTCGCGATGTCGCGCTCCGACACGCTCAGCGGACTCACGCCCGGCTTGAGCGTGACCCAGCCGATGGCCGCGAGGATGTTGAGCGCGCGCGCCGCATTCACCGGGTCGGCCGGCAGCGTGACGGTGGCGCCGTCGGGCACGGCGTCGAGCGTCTTGTGGCGGCGCGAGTACAGGCCCATGGGCGGCGTCGGCACGTGCACCACGGGCACGAGGTCGAAGCCCTGCTGCTTGTTGGTGGCGTTCAGGTACAGCGAGTGCTGGAAGATGTTGGCGTCGATCTGGCCGCGCTCCACGGCGTCGTTGGGCTGCACGCCCTGGCTGAACTCGACGTACTTGATGCTGTAGCCCAGCTTCTTCAGCTGGGGCTCGATGCCGTGGGTGAAGGCGTCGCGGTAGGGGCCCGGCATGAAGCCGACGCGCAGGTCGTCCGCGTGGGCGGGCGCGAGCAGCAGCAGGCTCAGGGCGAGTCCGCCGGACAGCGGGGCAAGGCGGCGCAGCCACAAGGGGGCGCGCGAAAGGGAAGGCATGGCGACAACTCCGGGAGACGGCAAAGGGAGTCGGGCACTCTAGGACGCACGCTGCGCGCCGCGAACGAAGATTTGCGCGCTTGCATATCCGCAGGCCGGATAAACCGCGCCGGCTTTTGTAGGATGCGCCCCATGACCCTGCACATCGGAATCGTCGGCTGCTCCGCCGAAGGCGCAGCCCTTTGCTACAAGACCATCTGCATCGAGGGCGCGGCGCTGCTCGGCCCGCATGCGCACCCCGAGGTGTCGATGCACACGCCCTCGCTCGCGGAGTACACGCGCTGCCTGGACGCGGGCGACCTGGTGGGCGTGGGCGCGCTGATGCTCGGCTCCGCGCACAAGCTCGCCGCGGCGGGCGCGGATTTCCTGATCTGCCCCGACAACACGATCCACCAGGCCTTCGACCACGTGGCACCGCATTCGCCGCGGCCCTGGCTGCACATCGCCGAGGTGGTGGCCGACGAGGCCGTGCGCCGGGGCTTTCGCCGCATCGGCATCACGGGCACGCGCTGGCTGACCGACAGCGAGGTGTATCCCGAGAAGCTCTCGGCGCGCGGCCTTGAATTCGTGCGTCCCACCGTCGAAGAGCGTGCCGAGATCGGCCGGATCATCATGGACGAGCTGGTCTGCGGCATCTTCAGGCCCGAGGCCGTGGCCACCTTCCAGCGCGTGATGCAGCGCCTGAAGGACGAGGAGGGCTGTGACGCGGTGGTGCTCGGCTGCACCGAGATCCCGCTGATCATGAGCGACGCGAATTCGCCGCTGCCGACGCTGGATTCGACGCGGCTCTTGGCGCGCGCGGCCTTGCGTCGCGCCACGCAGAAGTCAAACTAGGCCAGGAAGTCTTCGATCAGCTGCGCCACGCGCTGCGGCTGGTCGTGGTGCAGCATGTGGCCCGCGTCGTCGAGCTGCTCGATGCGCACCGAGGGCACGGACTTCAGCCGCTCGTGGAATTCGGCGAGCGTGTAGCGGGCCTTCCACCAGCCGTGCAGGCTGTCGTCCGAGGCCTCGACCATCAGCGTCGGCACGGTGATGCGCGCATAGAGCGCCAGTGTTTCGTCGACGCGGAAGATGTTGGCGTTGACGATCTTGTGCGCGGCCTCGCCGAGGATCTGCCAGCGCGTGCTGCCGTCGGGCTGGGCCTGCGGCGCCGACCAGTGGCCGGCCAGCCAGTCGGCCTTGTCCTGCGTGAGGCGCGGGTTGGTCTTCATGAGGCGGCGCGCTACGCCGTCCACCGCCGAATAGCCCGCGAGCGCTTTCTCGCCGCGGTGCAGGCCCTTGAGCTCGTCGATCCACTGGCCGTAGCGCGCGGGCGCCTCGGCGGGCTGGCGCGCGGGCATGCCGAAGCCTTCGAGGTTGACGAGGCGGCGGATGCGCGCCGGGCGCACGCCCGCGTAGTGCATGGCGACGTTGCCGCCCATGCTGTGGCCCACGAGGTCGACCGGGCGCGCATCGTCGCCTTCGCCGGCGTAGTGGTCGAGCAGCCATTCGAGGTCGGCCAGGTAGTCGGGCAGCCAGTAGTTGTCGACGCCGCCGCCGTCGGTGAGGCCGAAGCCGCGCCAGTCGGGGGCGATGATGAAGCGGTCGTCCTTCAGCGCATCGACCACGAACTGCCAGGAGGCCGCCACGTCCATCCAGCCATGCACCAGCACCAGCGGCGGGCGATCGTTCGACGGCTGGCCCCAGAGGCGGACGTGGTAGTTCAGGTTGCGCACGGGCACGAATTCGCTGCGCGAGGGGCGGAGGGCTTGGTACATATGGCGCTCGATGATACGGAGAGGCCGCGCCGCGCGCAGTCCGCCACAGGACAGGGCGGCGCTCGGTTTCTCGGGGCCGGGGCAGCGCCTGCCGCGCGGGCGCGCTAGCATTCCGCGCATGAAAAAGATTCCACTCGGTCAGAGCGACCTCCACGTCACCCCGATCTGCCTCGGCACCATGACTTTCGGCGAGCAGGTCGATGAGCCCACCGCCCACGCCGTCCTGGCCCGTTCGCTCGAGCGCGGCGTCGACTTCATCGACACCGCCGAGATGTACGCGGTGCCGGCGAGCAAGGAAACCTGCGGCGCGACCGAAACCATCATCGGCCACTGGTTTGCGGCCAACCCCGGCACGCGCCAGAAGATCACGCTGGCGACCAAGGTGGCCGGCCCCTCGCGCGGCATGCCCTGGGTGCGCGAAGGCACGGGCATGACGGCGGCCGACATCGAGGCCTCGTGCCACGGCAGCCTGCGCCGCCTGCAGACCGACGTGATCGACCTGTACCAGATCCACTGGCCCGAGCGCCACGTGCCGGTGTTCGGCAACATCCACTACAACCCCGAGAAGGAAACCTCGCAGACGCCGATCCACGACCAGCTCGAGGCGCTGGGCAAGCTGGTGAAGGCGGGCAAGGTGCGCACCATCGGCCTGTCGAACGAGACGCCCTACGGCGTGCACGAGTTCGTGCGGCTGGCCGAGCAGCACGGGCTGCCGCGCGTGGTGTCGGTGCAGAACGTCTACAACCTGGTGAGCCGCGCGCACGAGAACGCGCTCGACGAGACCATGCACCGGCTCGGCGTGTCGCTGCTGGCGTACTCGCCGCTGGCCTTCGGCCTGCTGACGGGCAAGTACGACCAGAGTGGCATCGAAGGCCCCGACGCGCCCAAGGGCGCGCGCATCTCGAGCTACGAATCGGTGCGCAAGCAGCGCTGGGGCAAGCCCGACGCGCTGCGCGCGGCGCGGCGCTACAACCAGCTCGCGCGCGACCACGGCCTGAGCCCCACGCAGCTTGCGCTGGCCTTCTGCTACACCAAGTGGCAGGTGGCGAGCACGATCATCGGCGTGACCTCGGTGGCGCAGCTCGACGAAGACCTGGACGCCTACGGCACCACGCTGTCGGCCGAGGTGCTGGCCGAGATCGACAAGATCCGCCTGGACATCCGCGACCCCGCCGCCTGACCCGAACAAGTGAGCAAGTGAGCAAGAAAGCCCACGTTTCCGAGACGCCCGCCACCCAGCTGTTGCGGGCGAACCAGGTCGCCTTCACCGAGCACCCCTACGAGTACCAGGAGCACGGCGGCGCCCAGCACAGCGCGCAGGTGCTGGGCTTCGACCCGTTCACCGTGGTCAAGACGCTGGTGATGCAGGACCAGGACGCCAGGCCGCTGATCGTGCTGATGCACGGAAACCGCACGGTGTCGACCAAGAACCTCGCGCGGCAGATCGGCGCCAAGTCGGTCGAGCCCTGCAAGCCCGAGGTGGCGCAGCGCCACAGCGGCTACATGGTGGGCGGCACCTCGCCCTTCGGCACGCGGCGCGAGATGCCGGTCTACATCGAGTCGAGCGTGCTCGAACTGCCGAAGATCGCGATCAACGGCGGGCGGCGCGGCTACCTCGTGGGCATCGATCCGCAGGTGTGCGTGACGCTCCTGGGCGCCAAGCCCGTGCAGTGCGCGCTGGCAGAATAGCCGGCGTTTGCTTTTTCCCGCCGGGCATGCAGGCCGGCGGTGCACAACAACAATCCGTTTCCCGGAGACCCGCCTTGAGTTTCGATCTGCCTTCCCTCCTTGCCATCGTGGCGTCGTACCTGATCGGTTCGCTGTCGTTTGCGGTCATCGTGAGCAAGTCGCTCGGCATGGCCGATCCGCGCAGCTACGGCAGCGGCAACCCCGGTGCCACCAACGTGCTGCGTTCGGGCAACAAGGGCGCGGCGCTGGCCACCTTGCTGCTCGACGCGGCGAAGGGCTGGCTGCCGGTGTTCCTGATCCGCCAGTTCGGCGCGCAGTGGGGGCTGGGCGAGGGCGTGGCGGCGCTGGCGGGCCTGGCGGCCTTCCTGGGCCACCTGTACCCGGTGTTCTTCGGCTTCCAGGGCGGCAAGGGCGTGGCCACGGCCGCCGGCGTGCTGGTGGGCATCGCGCCCTGGCTGGGGCTGGCCACGGGCGCGACCTGGCTGATCATCGCGATCTTCTTCCGCTATTCGTCGCTGTCGTCGCTGGTGGCGGCGTTCTTCGCACCGGCCTACTACCTGCTGGGTGGAAACATTGCGTGGCCACTCGACCGCACGGTGCTGATTGCGATCATCATCATGAGTCTGCTGCTGATCTGGCGGCACCGCGAAAACATCCGCCGGCTCGCGGCCGGCACGGAGTCGAAACTCGGCTCGAAGAAAAAGGCTTGAACTCACCATGGCATCCATCACCCGCTTTCACGTCGGCCCGCGTCTGTCCGAGACCGCGGTGCACAACGGCACCATCTACCTCGCGGGCCAGGTGCCCGACGACACCACGCAGGATATTCGCGGCCAGACCGCGCAGGTGCTCGGCATGGTCGACCGCCTGCTGGCCGAGGCCGGCAGCGACAAGTCGCGCATCCTCATGACGCAGATCTTCCTGGCCGACATCGGCGACATCGGCGCCATGAACGAGGTGTGGGACGCGTGGATTCCGGCCGGCAACACGCCGCCGCGCGCGACCGTGGAGGCCAAGATGGCCAACGCGGCCTACAAGATCGAGATCGTCGTCACGGCCGCACAGGCCTGAGGCTAGATCGGGAGCGGTCTCAGTACCGCTTCTCGAGAATCATCTCGTCGGCATCGCGCCGCATCGAGAAGCGATTGAGAAAGCTGTTGCCCAGCAGCACGAAGGGCATGGGCTGCTGCGAGACGATGGCGTCGATGTCGTAGACCTCGACGTCGCCCACGCGCACGCTTTGCAGCCGCAGCCTGTAGCCCGCAGCGTTGCCGTTGGCCGTGCGCATCTGCACCAGTTGCCCCTTGCTGTAGTCGAGTCCGATGCGCTGGGCATCGACCGCCGACAGCGCGATGGTGGTTGCGCCGGTATCGAGCATGAAGGTGACGGCGCGGCCGTTGATCTGGCCCTGCGTCATGTAGTGGCCCCGGCTGTCGGCCTGCAGCACGATGCGGTTGCCGCCGCTGCCGGCAATGCCGCCCCGGCCGATGCTCACAGGCGAATCCATGCGCAGCGAAAAACGCTTGCCCGCCGATTCGACCACCGCCTGGTCGGCCTGCAGCGACACCAGCTTGACGCCCTGGAAGGTCTCCCCGACCGCCACCGTCTTGGGCGGCGCGCCGTTCACGATGAGGATGGCGCGGCTGCCGATGGAGCCGGTCAGCGTGACCGAGTCGGCGGCGTGCGCCGCCATGGCCGCGGCCGCCCACAGCGCCGCGACGAGGAGCGCCTTCATGCGCGGGTCAGTCGCGGAAGTTGTTGAAGGACAGCGGCATGTCGGGCACGTCCTTCTTGATGAGGGCCATGGCGGCCTGCAGGTCGTCGCGCTTGGCGCCGGTGATGCGCACGGCGTCGCCCTGGATCGCGGCCTGCACCTTGAGCTTGCTGTCCTTGACGATGCGGGTGATCTTCTTGGCCTGCTCGGTCTCGATGCCGTTCTTGATCTTGATGACCTGCTTGACCTTGTCGCCGCCCATCTTCTGGACGTCGCCCTTGTCGAGAAAGCGCACGTCGACGCTGCGCTTGGTGAGCTTGTTGCGAAGGATGTCCTCGACCTGCACGAGCTGGAACTCGGCGTCGCCGATCATGGTGATCTCCTTGTCCTTGAGCTCGACGGCGGCAGCGGTGCCCTTGAAATCGAAGCGCGTGCCGATTTCCTTGGCGGTGTTTTCGACCGCATTCTTCACTTCGGGCAGATTGGGCTCGCAGACGGTATCGAAAGACGGCATAGGCTCTCCTGGACGCACGGGTACTGAATGCGACAATTCTCCCATGATCGTGGAGTCCAATGTCCCGCTGCAGCCCTACAACAGCTTCGGCATCGTCGCGCGCGCGCAGCACCTGGCGCGCATCACCAGCGAGGCCGACCTGGCCGCGCTGCACGCCGATCCGGCCTGGCGCGACGAACCCCGTTTCGTGCTCGGCGGCGGCAGCAACATCGTGCTCACGGGCGACGTCAAGCCGCTGGTGCTGAAGGTCGAGATCAAGGGCCGGCGGCTGGTCGAAGAGACGCCGCGTGCCTGGATCGTCGAGGCCGGCGCCGGCGAAACCTGGCACGACACCGTCGAATGGATGGTGCGCAGCGGCTACCCGGGGCTGGAAAACCTGGCGCTCATTCCCGGCACCGTGGGCGGCGCGCCGGTGCAGAACATCGGCGCCTACGGCGTCGAGCTGCAGGACCGCTTCGATTCGCTGGACGCCTTCGACCTCGAAACCGGCCGCGCCTTCACGCTCGACGCGGCGCAGTGCGCCTTCGGCTACCGCGACTCGGTCTTCAAGCACGTGCGCAGCGGCCCGAACGACTTCGGCCTGGCGGGCCGCGCGGTCATCACGCGGGTGCGTTTCCGGCTGCCCAAGCCCTGGAAGCCGGTGGTCGGCTACCTCGACCTCGAGCGCAAGATGGAAGAAACCGCCAATTTCACACCCAGCGCGGTCGACATCTTCGAGTGGATCTGCGCCATCCGCCGCGCCAAGCTGCCCGACTGGCGCGTGCTGGGCAACGCCGGCAGCTTCTTTAAGAACCCGACGGTCACGCCCGAACAGTGCGCCGACATCATTGCGCGCGACCCCAAGATCGTGCACTACCCGATGGACGACGGCAGCATCAAGCTGGCGGCCGGCTGGCTCATCGACGCCTGCGGCTGGAAGGGCAAGTCGGTGGGCAACGCCGGCGTGTACGAAAAACAGGCGCTGGTGCTGGTCAACCGCGGCGGCTCGGCCAACCCGGTGACCGGCGGCGAGGTGATGACCCTGGCCAAGGCGATCCAGACCAGCGTGTACGAACGCTTCGGCATCCGGCTGGAGCCGGAACCCGTGGTGGTCTGAGACGGTGGATCTCGACTTCCTGCACCTGAACTACCGCCGGCGCATCGCCGTGCTGGGCTGGGCGCAGCTTGCCGTCATCGTGGCGGGCATCGCCTCGGTGTTCCTGGTGCGGGCGGGCTGGTGGGGGTCGGTGCTGCTGATCCTCGCGGCCCTCTGCTTCGCGGGGCTCCTGAGCCAGATCGAACTCAGCCTGCGCCGCCAGTTCATCCGCGAGGCCCGGCTGCCGCCGTTCCTGATCGGCAAGCTCCGCGCGGCGCACCCGCAACTGAGCCGACGCGACGCCGAGCTGGTGCTGCGCGGGCTGCGGCAGTTCTTCATGGCGTACCTGCGCAGCAACCTCAAGTTCGTCGCCATGCCCTCGCGGGTGGTCGACACGGCCTGGCACGAGTTCATCCTGCACACGCAGGGCTACCAGACCTGGTGCCAGGCGGCCTTCGGGCGCCTGCTGCACCACAGCCCGGCCGAGGTACTGGGCCAGGACGCGCGGCGCAACGACGGCCTGCGCCGCACCTGGTACTGGGCCTGCAAGGAAGAAAGCATCGACCCGCGTAATCCGGCGCGACTGCCGCTGCTGTTTGCGCTGGACATCAAGTTTGCGATTGCGGACGGCTTTCACTACATCCCCGATTGCCGGGCGATCGAGCGCGCAACGGGCACCGACGCGCACTGCGGTTCGAGCTTCGGCGATTCGTCGTCCGACGGCGGCAGCTCGGGCGATGCCGGAGGCTTCGGCGGCAGCGAGGCGAGCGGGAGCGGCGATGGCGGCTCCAGCGACGGAGGTGGCGCGTCCGATGGGGGCGGTGGATGCGGTGGCGGGTGCGGAGGAGGCGGCGACTGACGCCGGGTGCACCTTCCAAAGAAAAACGGGCCCCGAGGGGCCCGTTGTCATTGCTGCCCTTGCGGTTGACAAGGGCAGCGAAGGGATCGATCAGCTCGCGTCGCCGTCGTTCGCCAGCTTCGGCAGCGAGGCGCCTTCGCCCGACGACAGCAGGCCGACCTGCGTGTAGATGGCGAGCTTTTCGCGCGTGTCGACGATGTCCAGGTTGCGCATCGTGAGCTGGCCGATGCGATCCAGCGGCGTGAACGCGCCTTCGACCTTTTCCATGCTCAGGCGCTCGGGCTTGTACGTGAGGTTGGCCGATTCCGTGTTCAGGATCGAGTAGTCGTTCCCGCGGCGCAGCTCGACCGTCACTTCGCCGGTGATGGCGCGCGCCACCCAGCGCTGGGCCGTTTCGCGCAGCATGATGGCCTGCGGGTCGAACCAGCGGCCCTGGTACAGCAGGCGGCCCAGGCGGCGGCCGTTGTCGCGGTACTGCTCGATGGTGTCTTCGTTGTGGATGCCGGTGACCAGGCGCTCGTAGGCGATGAACAGCAGCGCCAGGCCGGGAGCCTCGTAGATGCCGCGGCTCTTGGCCTCGATGATGCGGTTCTCGATCTGGTCGCTCATGCCCAGGCCGTGGCGACCGCCGATGCGGTTGGCTTCGAGGATCAGCTCGACCAGGTTCGTGTAGCGCACGCCGTTCAGCGCGACGGGCACGCCTTCCTCGAAGCGCACCGAGACGGTTTCGCGCTTGACTTCGACTTCGTCCTTCCAGAAGGCGACGCCCATGATGGGCTGCACGATCTGCATGCCGCTGTTCAGGTGCTCGAGGTCTTTCGCTTCGTGCGTGGCGCCCAGCATGTTCGAGTCGGTCGAGTAGGCCTTTTCGGACGACATCTTGTAGGCGAAGCCGGCCTTCTGCATGAACGCCGACATTTCGGCGCGGCCGCCCAGCTCGTCGATGAAGACCTGATCGAGCCAGGGCTTGTAGATCTTCAATGCGGGGTTGGTGAGCAGGCCGTAGCGGTAGAAGCGCTCGATGTCGTTGCCCTTGTAGGTGCTGCCGTCGCCCCAGATGTGGACGTCGTCTTCCTTCATGGCCGACACCAGCATGGTGCCCGTTACCGCGCGGCCCAGCGGCGTGGTGTTGAAGTAGGTCACGCCGGCGGTGGTCACGTGGAACGCGCCGGCCTGCAGGGCGGCGATGCCTTCGTTGGCCAGCTGCGCGCGGCAGTCGATCAGGCGGGCGTTCTCGGCGCCGTAGAGCATCGCCTTGCGCGGGATCTCGTCGTAGTCAGGCTCGTCGGGCTGGCCGAGGTTGGCGGTGTAGGCGTAGGGGACCGCGCCCTTGAGCTTCATCCAGTGCAGCGCCGCGCTGGTGTCCAGGCCGCCGGAGAAGGCGATGCCGACCTTCTGGCCGGCGGGAACGTTTTGGAGAATGGTCGACATGTCAGGGGTTCCGTTTCAACCGAAGTGGCAGATGTAGCTGTAGGGCTCGCCGCTCACGCGGATCTGGAAGCTGGAGTTGCCCGGGATGCTGAACTTCTGGCCGGGGCCCGAGGCGATCCATTCGCTGGTGCCTGCGAGCTGGTATTCGCAGCTGCCGCCGGTGCCTTCCATGATTTCAGGCGCGCCGGTGTTGAAGGTGAGGGTGGAGGGCAGGACCACACCGACCGATTTCTTGGTGCCGTCCGCCAGGGTGAGGTTGTGGCTCACGCACTTGCCGTCGAAATACACATTGGCCTTGGTGGCCACTGCGGCGCTGTTGATGGTGTCGGTAGTCGTCGTCATTGGATGGATGGCGCCGGCGCCTGCGCGTTCGGCGGATCGAGGGACGCGCCGCGGCAGCAGCACCCCCGGGGTTGGAGAAGCCCTCGATTTTAGGGGCTCGGGCGAGCCGGCCCGCCGTGGGGGAACTCAGTAGCGCCAGCCGTGGCGATGGCCGCCCCATCCGCGATAGCCACGGTAGTAGCCGCCACCGCCCCAGCCGCGCGAATAGCCCAGGTTCAGCGAGATGCCGACCGGCGGGTAGACATAGGGCTGCGCATACGGGTAGGTGTAGGCGGGCTGCACGTAGACGGGCGGGGCGTACACCGGGGCCGGCTGCGTGTAGACCGGCGCCGGCGCGTTGGACACCACCACGCCGGGTTCGGGTACGACGCTGTCCCAGGGGGCGTTGGCGCCTTGCTGGTACGGGTACTGCCCCTGCTGCGGGTACTGTTCCGGGTACTGCGGGCCGTTGTTGGCCTCGACCGGGTAGGGCTGCAATTGCGACTGGGGCTGGACCGGCGCGGTGGTCACGCCCGACGTGGTCACCCCGTAGCCGCTGGCCTGGATCGGGATGGTGGCGCCCGGCCGGCTGGTGGTGCGGGTCGTGTACTGGCGGCCCTGGTACTCGTAGGTGACGTTGTAGCTGACGTCGCTGCCGGTCGTTTCGCGGATCGGCGTGGCGGAAATCACGCGCGCCTGGACCACTTGCTGGGCCTGCACGACGCTGGTGCCCGTGGCCAGCAGGCCGGCCGCCGAAAGCCCTGTGAGGATGCGAAAAACGTGTCTGTTCATGGTGTTCTCTCCTGCAGATCGCGGTTGGAGGCCGGCCGGCGGGACGGGGTTCCGGGGTTTACACGGCGTTCACAGCCCAGCTATCGGCATCGAAACCAGTCGTTACGCCCGTCTTCGGGCCCCAATCGACCACCGGCCGCTTGATCAGGCTGGGGTTGGCCAGCAGCACGGGGCGGGCCGAAGCGGCGTCGACCACGGCGTTGCGCGTGGCCTCGTCCAGCTTGCGCCAGGTGGTGCCCTTGCGGTTGACCAGCGCCTCCCAGCCGGGGGCCTGGAGCCAGCGGTCGAGCTCGGTCTCGGGCACGCCCTGTTTCTTGAAATCGTGGAAGGCGTAGGCCACGCCATGGTCGTCGAGCCAGGCGCGGGCGCGCTTGACGGTGTCGCAGTTCGGAATGCCGTATAGGGTTGTCATGGCCGCCATGATGCCGCGAGCGGCGGGTCGGCGACAATGCCGGCCTCCATGGAAACCCTGAACGACTGGCTCGCGCGCGCCGAGCACCTTCATCCCGACAAGATCGAACTCGGGCTCGATCGCGCCAAAGAAATGGCGCAGCGTCTGGGCCTGCGTTTCGACTGCCCCGTCATCACGGTGGCGGGCACCAACGGCAAGGGCTCGACCTGCGCCATGCTCGAATCGATCCTGACGCACGCGGGCTACCGCACGGCCGTGTTCACCTCGCCGCACCTGGTGCGCTTCGAGGAGCGGCTGCGGCTCAAGGGCGAGGCGGTCGATGCTTCCAAACTGATAGCAAGCTTCGAGGTGGTGGAAAAGGCCCGCGGCGACATGGCCCTGACCTACTTCGAGTTCACCACGCTCGGCATCCTGCATTGCATGATCCAGGAGAAGCCCGACGTGGCGATCCTCGAGGTCGGCCTGGGCGGCCGGCTCGACGCGGTGAACATCATCGACGCCGACTGCGCCGTCATCACCAGCATCGACCTGGACCACATGGAATACCTCGGTCCCGACCGCGAGAGCATCGGCTTCGAGAAGGCCGGCATCCTGCGCGCCGGCAAGCCCGCCATCGTGAGCGACCCGGTGCCGCCGCAAAGCGTCATCGACCACGCGAACGCCATCGGCGCCGACCTGTGGCGCTTCGGGCACGACTTCAACGTCTCGGGCGACAAGCAGCAGTGGGGCTGGTCGGGCCGGGGGCGACGCTACAGCGGACTGGCCTATCCGGCGCTGCGCGGCGCCAACCAGTTGCTCAACGCGGCCGGCGTGCTCGCGGCGCTCGAGGCGCTGCGCCCGCAGCTGCCGATCACGGCGCAGGCGGTGCGCAACGGGCTCGCGATGGTCGAGCTGCCGGGCCGCTTCCAGATCGTGCCGGGCGAGCCCACGCTGGTGCTCGACGTGGCGCACAACGCCCACGCCGTCGCGGCGCTGGCCGAGAACCTCGACGCGATGGGTTTTTCGCCCACCACGCACGGCGTGTTCGGCGTCATGGCCGACAAGGACCTCGCGCCCATCCTGGCGCGCATCGGGCCGCTGATCGATCGCTGGTACTTCACCGACCTGCCCACGCCGCGCGCCGCCAAGGCCGCCGATCTGCTGGCCGCGTGGCAGGCTCAGAACACGCGCGCCGACGCCTCCGGCAGCGTGCACGCGAGCCCGATGGACGCCCTGCGCGCGGCCATCGAGCAGGCAGGTGCCACTGATAGAATCGTGGTCTTCGGATCGTTCTTCACCGTGGGTGGCGTCCTCGAAAACGGCACCCCCCGGCTGCAAGCCAAACACCTGCTGCCAGGCGGCTGATCGTCGGGCTGTCCACACCCATCCGGCACCATCGGGCACCACCTCGCTGCACTCCTCCAGGGATCGAACTTCATGGCGTTTTTCAAGTTCCGCGCGCGCGGCCCACAAGGCAACGAAGGACGCAGCGCCCCCGCGGCGGTGCCGGCGGAAAGTGTCGAATCCATGCGCCGGCGTGCGCGCCATCGGCTGCTCGGCGCAGCGGTGCTGGTGCTGGTCGGCGTGATCGGCTTTCCGCTGCTGTTCGACACCCAGCCGCGCCCCGTGCCGGTCGACATCCCGATCGAGATTCCCGACCGCAACAAGGCCAAGCCGCTGCCCGTGCCCGCCACGCCGGCACCCGCGACGAGCAGCGCGCCTTCGTCGTCGTCCGATGGCAGCTCCCGCGTGGCGGCGGCCTCGTCGGCCGGCGGCATGATCACCGAGACCGCCGACGGCACCGTGATCGAGCCGGGCGCGACTGTGCCCGCGACGCCGGCGGCGCCCAAGCCCGCCGTGGAGCCGAAGAAGCCCGAGCCCAAGCCGGAACCCAAACCCGAGCCGAAGCCCGAACCCAAACCGGAGCCGAAAAAGCCCGAACCGAAGCCCGAGCCCAAGCCGAAGCCGGAACCCGCCAAGCCCGCCGCGAACGCCGACGACGGCGCCCGCGCCCGCGCGCTACTCGAAGGCAAGCCGCCTGCCGCCGCGCCCAAGCCGGCCGCCGACGACAACGGCCGCTTCGTCGTGCAGGTCGGCGCCTTCGCCGATGCCGACAAGGCGCGCGAAGTGCGCCAGAAGCTCGAGCGCGCCGGCCTCAAGACCTACGTACACGTCGCCAAGACGACCGACGGCGAACGCACGCGTGTGCGCGTCGGGCCGTTCGCCTCGCGTGCCGAGGCCGAGAAGGCCGCGGACCGGGTCAAGGGCTTGTCTTTGGCCGCAGCCATCCTCACGTTGTAAGCACCGCCGTCGCCCGCTGCCTGTAGTTCATTGCCGTGGCCCTGCTCGACTGGATCGCCATCGCGCTCATCGTGCTGTCGATGCTGTTCGGGCTGGTGCGCGGCCTGGTGTTCGAAGTGATTTCGCTGATCGGCTGGGTGGCCGCCTTCATCGTGGCCCAGTGGGTGGCCTCCGACGTGGCGGCCTGGCTGCCGTTCGGCGACCCGCAGGCCACCTGGCGCTACCCGCTGGCCTTCGTGCTGGTGTTCGTGGCGGTGGCGTTCGGCGTGGGGCTGGCGGCGGCCCTCACGCGCAAGCTGATCGCCGCGGTCGGCCTGCGGCCGGTGGACCGGATTTTGGGAGCAGCGTTCGGCGCGGCACGGGGGGCGGTGGCCCTGCTCGTGCTGGCGGTCGTTGTTCATTTGCTGGCGTTGAGCGACAGTGCCTGGTGGCACGAATCGCGCAGCGCCATTGTTCTCGATGCGGCATTGCAGGGCCTCAAACCCTCGCTGCCTGAAAAGTTGGCAAGCTACCTGCCCTGAGAGGAATCGTTCATGTGTGGAATCGTCGGCGTTGTCAGCAACGCACCCGTCAACCAGCTGCTCTATGACGCGCTGCTGCTGCTGCAGCACCGTGGCCAGGACGCGGCCGGCATCGTGACCTTGCTGGAACGCAAGTTCTTCATGCACAAGGCCAAGGGCATGGTGCGCGACGTGTTCCGCACCCGCAACATGCGCGCGCTGCCGGGCAACGTGGGCCTGGGCCAGGTGCGCTACCCGACCGCGGGCAACGCCTACAGCGAGGAAGAGGCGCAGCCCTTCTACGTGAACGCGCCCTTCGGCATCGTGCTGGTGCACAACGGCAACCTGACCAACGCGCACGCTCTGCGCGCGGAGCTGTTCTCCACCGACCACCGCCACACCAACACCGAGAGCGACTCCGAAGTGCTGCTCAACGTGCTGGCGCATGAAATCGAGCGTTCCTCGCGCGGCGTGCCGTTGCACCCGGCCGAGGTGTTCGCCGCCGTCAAGAACGTCTACAAGCGCCTGCGCGGCTCGTACGCCGTGGTCTCGCTGATCGCCGGCCACGGCCTGCTGGCCTTCCGCGACCCCTACGGCATCCGCCCGCTGTGCATGGGCCGCAGCGCCGACGGCACCGTCATGGTGGCCAGCGAATCGGTCGCGCTCGAAGGCTCGGGCCACGTGTTCGAACGCAATATCGAGCCGGGCGAAGCCGTGTTCATCGACCTCGAAGGCAACGTGCACTCGATGCAATGCGCCGAAGGTGCGTCGCTCAACCCGTGCATCTTCGAGTTCGTGTACCTCGCGCGTCCCGACTCGGTGCTCGACGGCATCTCGGTCTACCAGGCGCGCCTGAACCTGGGCGAGACGCTGGCCAAGCGCGTGGTCTCGACCGTGCCGCCGAACCAGATCGACGTGATCATCCCGATTCCCGAATCGAGCCGCCCGAGCGCCACGCAGCTCGCGCACCTCCTGGGCATTCCATACCGCGAAGGCTTCGTGAAGAACCGCTACGTGGGCCGTACGTTCATCATGCCGGGGCAGGGCGTTCGCAAGAAGTCGGTGCGCCAGAAGCTCAATGTGATCGGCAGCGAGTTCAAGGGCCGCAACGTGCTGCTGGTCGACGATTCCATCGTGCGTGGCACCACCAGCCGCGAGATCGTGCAGATGGCGCGCGACGCCGGCGCCCGCAAGGTCTACCTGGCTAGCGCCGCACCGCCGGTGCGCTACCCCAACGTCTACGGCATCGACATGCCGACCAAGGACGAACTCGTGGCGCACGACCGCACCGTCGAGGAAATCCGCGAGCTCATCGGCTGCGATGCGCTGATCTACCAGGACGTCGACGCCATGAAGCGCGCCATCGGCTCGCTCAACCCGAAGCTCGCCGGTTTCGACGCCTCGTGCTTCGACGGCGTGTACGTGACCGGCGACATCGACACCGCCGCCATCTCGCGCATGAACGGCAACCGTCCGCGCATCGAGGAAAACGAAGAAGACGCTTCGCGCCTCGCCCTGCCGAACCCGAGCGAGTAAGAGAAAGAAGAGAGGGCCGACGTGAGCCAAGACGAACGCACCTTGCCACCCGGCCTGCACCGCGACACCCTCGCGCTGCGCACCGGCCTGGCGCCCAGCCAGCACGGCGAGCACTCGGAGGCCCTGTTCCTCACGAGCGGCTTCGTGCAGCCCGACGCCGAAACCTCGGCGCGCCGCTTTGCCGGCACCGAGGCCGGCTTCACCTACTCGCGCACCTCGAACCCGACGGTCGCCAGCTTCGAGCAGCGCCTGGCCGCGCTCGAAGGCACCGAGGCCGCCATCGGCGCCTCGACCGGCATGGGCGCGATCCTCATGATGTGCATGGGCCTGCTCAAGGCCGGAGACCACGTGATCTGCTCGCGCTCGGTGTTCGGCTCCACGCTGAACCTGTTCGGCAAGGAGTTCGCCAAGTTCGGCGTCGAGACCACCTTCGTCTCGCAGACCGACGTGGCCGAATGGCGCGCGGCGCTCAAGCCCAACACCAAGCTGCTCTTCGCAGAAACGCCGACCAACCCGCTGACGGAAGTCTGCGACATCCAGGCCCTGGCCGACCTGGCCCACGGCGTGGGCGCGCTGCTCGCGGTCGACAACTGCTTCTGCACGCCGATCCTGCAGCGCCCGGCCGAACTGGGCGCCGACCTCATCATCCATTCGGGCACCAAGTACCTCGACGGCCAGGGCCGTGTGATGGCTGGCGCGATCTGCGGTCCGTCGAAGCTCATCGTCGATGTCTTTGGCCCCGTGGTGCGCACCGCCGGCATGGCGCTGTCGCCATTCAATGCGTGGGTCGTGCTCAAGGGCATGGAAACGCTTGGCATTCGCATGAAGGCGCAATGCGCGAATGCACTGGCCGTGGCGCAGTGGCTCGAGCAGCAGCCCGGCATTGCGCGCGTGTACTACCCCGGTCTTGCCTCGCATGGACAGCACGAGCTCGCGATGCGCCAGCAGTCGGGGCAGGGCGGGGCCGTGGTGTCGTTCGACGTGGTTGGCGACACGCCCGACGCCGCGCGCGCCAACGCCTTCCATGTGATCAACAGCACGCGCGTGGTGAGCATCGCCACCAACCTCGGCGACACCAAGACCATCATCACGCACCCCGGCACGACCTCGCACGGCCGCCTCACCGAAGTGCAGCGCCAGGCCGCGGGCATCAGCCAGGGGTTGATCCGCCTCGCGGTCGGCCTCGAATACATCGACGACATCACGGCCGATCTTTCGCGCGGCCTGAGCACCCTGACTTCCTGATTTTTCATTTCATGACCGGCAAAGTTCGCACCCGCATCGCACCGTCTCCCACCGGCTTTCTGCACCTGGGCACGGCGCGCACCGCACTCTATTCGTGGGCCTATGCGCGCCACCACGGCGGCGAGTTCGTGCTGCGCATCGAGGACACCGACGTGGCCCGTTCCACGCAGGACTCGACCGACCAGATCCTCGCGTCGATGCACTGGCTCGGCCTCGACTACGACGAAGGCCCGATCTACCAGATGCAACGCCTCGAGCGTTACCGCGAAGTCATCGCGCAGATGCTCGCGGCCGGCACCGCTTACCACTGCTACTGCACGCCGGCCGAGCTCGACGAGATGCGCGAAGCCCAACGCGCGCGCGGAGAGAAGACGCTGTACGACCGCCGCTGGCGCCCGGCGCCCGGCAAGGTGCTGCCGCCCGTGCCCGAAGGCGTGCCGCCCGTGGTGCGCTTCTGCAATCCGCCCGAAGGCGATGTGACGTGGAACGACCTCGTCAAGGGCGAGATCACCATCAACAACCGCGAGATCGACGACCTGATCATCCTGCGGCCCGACGGTGTGCCCACCTACAACTTCGCGGTGGTGGTCGACGACTGGGACATGAACATCACGCACGTGTTCCGCGGCGATGAGCACATCAACAACACGCCGTGGCAGATCAACATCTTCCGCGCGCTCGGCGCACCGCTGCCGCAGTTCGGCCACGTGCCCGTGATCCTCGGCGACGACGGGCAGAAGCTCTCGAAGCGCCGCGGTGCCGTGAGCGTCACGGCCTACGAGGACAACGGCTACCTGCCCGAAGCCATGCTCAACTACCTCGCGCGCCTGGGCTGGAGCCACGGCGACGACGAGCTCTTCACGCGCGAGCAGATGGTGAGCTGGTTCGACGGATCGCACCTGTCGAAGAGCCCCGCGCAGTGGGACGCGGCCAAGCTTGCGTGGGTGAATGCGCAGTACATCAAGGCCAAGAGTGGCGACGAGCTCGCGCCGCTTGTTGCAGCGCAGTTGCAAAAGCGCGGCATCGTCGCCGACGAGCGTCTGCCTGCGATCTGTGCGCTCTTCAAGGACCGTTGCGATACGACTGTGGCGCTCGCTGGTTGGGCTGCAGCGTTTTATGCGGACATCGAAGTGACCGACGCAGATCGCGCGCAGCACATCACCGATGCAGTGAAGCCCGCGATCGCAACACTCGTTGAAAAATTGATGACGGTCGCCTGGGAGAGGGCCGAAATCGCAGTTATGATCAAGGAAGTCCTCGCGACACACGCGCTGAAAATGCCCGTGTTAGCGATGCCAGTACGAGTGCTTGTGATGGGAACATCGCAGACACCGTCCCTCGATTCAGTGCTCGAAATTTTTTCCCGCGAAAAAGTTATCGAGCGATTGAAAAAGGCCTGAAAAATCGGGCTATAATTCGAGGCTCGACACCCACACGGGGGTATAGCTCAGCTGGGAGAGCGCTTGCATGGCATGCAAGAGGTCATCGGTTCGATCCCGTTTACCTCCACCATCAAAGTGTCGAGTAGGTTAGAGATGCTGATCGCAGCACGTCCAAGGTTTTGACCCTATCGTCTAGAGGCCTAGGACACCACCCTTTCACGGTGGCTACCGGGGTTCGAATCCCCGTAGGGTCGCCAGTTTCACTTCGGTGAAGTCGGCACGAGTCGTCAACACTCGGTTCCGCAAGGAACGAACGTTGTCTACCAGGAGTGGTAGTTCAGTTGGTTAGAATACCGGCCTGTCACGCCGGGGGTCGCGGGTTCGAGTCCCGTCCACTCCGCCAAACACAAGCCCCAGTAGCAGTTTTGCTACTGGGGCTTTTTGTTTTGCTCGGGGGCTTGAGCGCGGATTGGCACTTGTTCCTGGGATTCCGGCTAACCCACCTCGACCAGCTGGCAGCGTGACATTTGGGAACGTTCTTCACCGTGGCGATGTACGCGGCGCCGCAAGGCCAGGCGTTGGTTGTGCATCAGGGCTATTTCTCGCCCTCCAGGAGATGAAATGACTTTCCCCCGAGCCACTCTCAAGCTGGGTTTCGCAGGTCTTGTTGCTGCCGCAGCCTTGTTCACCGCTGCATCGGCCAGTGCGGCCACCAGTTGGTCCATTGGCGTCAACCTGCCTGGCGTGGTCGTGAGCGAGCCCGCACCGGTCTATTACGAGCCGGCGCCTGTCTACTCCAGGCCAGCCCCGACCTACTACCAGCCCGCACAGCCGGTCTACTCCGCCCCGGCACCTGTCTACTACGAGCCTGAATCCCGTTGGGAAGAGCGTCGCGCGCAACGCTGGGAGGAACGCCGCGCAGAGCGCCGTGAATGGCGTCGCCGGCAGTGGGAACGCGAGCAGCACCGTCGCTACTACGAGGATCGCGACTGACATCGGGAACGTCGATCCCTGCGAATCTGCCGGGCCTGGCATCAGTGATCTGCTGCCAGGCCCGGCTCGCATGCACGCGCGGTTGACCTGAGCGCAGCGCGTTTCCGGAGCGCAGCCATGCGCTCCCGGCGGTTGCCTGCGCGCCCTGCGCATCCGCAGGGCCGACAGGACTTTCACCGAGCCATCAACACGTGAAGTCCGGGCATACTCGCGCGCCCTCCAGATTTCCAACAACTACGCCAAGAAGAACTTCATGTCAGGACACGGCTTTCACGTGCATGGTCCGCACGATCACGAACTCGAGCATGCCGCCTCCGGCGGTCACGACCACGGCCATGAGGGTGCAGCCTCTTCAGGCAAGGGCATGAGCACGACAGGAAAGATTGCTGTCAGCACCGCGGCCATTGCGACGGCGGGCGCGATCTTCGCGTACATGGGCGGGGCCACGCAGGCCAACGCCGGCCTCTACAAGAACAACGCGGCCATCAAGAAGACCGAGGCTTCGAACCAGTGGAATTACTTCCAGTCGAAGAGCACCAAGCAGGCGCTGGCGGAGTTCGCACGCGACACCGCCACCGACGACGGCCGTCGCCAGGGCTGGCAGGTGAAGGTCACCCGCTACGAGCAGGAGAAGACCGAGATCCAGGCCGCCGCCAAGAAGCTGGAGGACGAGGCCAGCCGCTGGGACGCGCAGTCCGAGACGCAGATGCACCAGCACCACCGCTGGGCGCAGGCCACCACCGTGCTGCAGGTCTCCATTGCGCTGGCGGCCATTGCGCTGCTCACCCGGAAGAAATGGCTGGAGCGCGCCATGTACGGCGTCGCCGTCGCGGGCGTGGCGATCGGCGCGCTGGCCGCGCTGCACATCTAGTGTGGTGTCCCACAAATAACTGCGCATGAAATCGCGCCTTTCACGCCAGGGCGGCGTTGCAAATCCTCGCGATACCTACGGGTATCGCTGCGGTTTGCGCCTTGCCCTGACGCGAAACGCATCGATTTCATTTTGCGCAGCTATTTGCGGGACACCACACTAGGACTTGGCGGGGCGATTCACCAGTGCGTGAATCCCGCGCAGGTCCAACCGCTCCAGCAGGTCGACAAGCAGAGCCATGAACGGCGCATAGGCGGCTTGGTCGGCGTGGCGTTCGATCCAGTGCTCGATGTCCGTGACGCGGCCCTGCAGCGCCAGGCTGGCGAGTTCGTCCAGGGCGCGATCCTCCGGCATGGCATGTCGGGGCATCGCGGGCGCCGGTGATGGCTCGCCAGGCGCGGTCTCCCGCTGCGCGACGACGGGCCAGTCCGCGTCGGAGGCGTCGACCGGCACCGACAGCGCGAAGGAGAACGTCGCACCCTGACCGGCCACGCTGGCCACACTCAGCGTTCCGCCCATGGCCGAGACGATGCGCTGCGCGATGAACAGGCCCAATCCCGTGCTGCCGCTCGCGGGGTGCATCTGCTGGAAGGCGCCGAAGATGTCGATGTTCCGGCTCATGTCGATGCCGATCCCGGTGTCACTGACAGCGAAGCTCAAGACACAGGCGCGCCCCTCGGGCCGGGCCGTGACCGACAAGGTCACCACACCGTCGCGCGTGAACTTGGCGGCGTTGGACAGCAGGTTCAGCAGCACCTGCTGCATGCGCTTTCCGTCCAGGCCGATCTCTCGGGGCATTCGCTCGGAAGGGCGGTAGCGAAAGCGGTTGTTCCGCTGCGCGCACAGAGCGACGGCGTAGTCGGAAATGTCGTCCAGCAGGCGCGGCAGGTCGGTCGTGACGGGGTGGACCGTCAGCGGTTGCAGCTCTGCCTTGGCGTATTCCAGCAGTTCGTCGATCAGGTGGAGCTGGTACTTGACGCTGCGCTGGATGGTCAGCAGATGCTTGCGCTGCGTGTCGTGCGCATCGGCGAGCAGGAGAGACGCGTACCCGCCGATCGTCGCAAGCGGTGCGCGCAAGTCGTGACCGATGTAGCCCAGGATCTCGACTTTCTGATGGGCCTTGGCCTCGATGTGGGCGAGGGCCGCGCGCAGATCGGCATGCAAGGCGGCGGCGTGCATGTTGCCGAACGCCAGTGCGTAGCCGATGTGGGTCAACTTCAAGCCGAAGGCCAACAGGGTCTGGAAATTGCCCGATGCCAGAAAATCCTGTGGCACGGGAAAGAAGGGCGTTCCGACCAGGCGTGCACCATGAACCAGCAACGCCAGCAAGGCGACGACGACCACTTCGGGGTTGCTGTTTCCCCCGCGCCCACGACCCATCGTGCACAGTGCCTGGAGGGTCATCAGGGCGATCACCGACTGGGCCGCGCCGTACACGTAGACACGCGCCGAGGTGTCGTACGTGACATAGGAGAAGCAGGCCAGCAAGGCCACTTCCACCGCCAGTACCCCCGCCATCCAGGGCAGCCACGCGCGGCGCCGATCGAAGAACAGGCAGATGCCCACGTAGAACAGGACCGAACTCAGTGTCGTGAGGAAATTCCCGAGGAGGATGGAGAAGAAGTCCGGGATCCTGTCCCGCAGGATGAGCAGCAAAGCGCCGACGCCGAAGACAAGGAAGCCGACGCCCCAGACCAGCAGATAGCGCGCGCGTCCCTTCGCCCACAGCGCCAGCATGCCGGCGGCAAGGACAAACTCCGCCAGCGCCGTGAAGAACGCAGCAGTTCCCAGATTCAGATTCATTTGGACTTCGATCGACGCTTGGCGATGCGCGTCGCTCCGAGGGGAGTCCGATTCTGCGGAGGATCTCGTCAGCCGCCTTTGCCTGGCGGTGCGCCGGTTTTGATCGGGCGCCCTGTCCGGTCATTGACCGGTTCGCGCCTTCCCAGGTTGCGCGAGTTCAAGCGCAGCGCTACCCCAGCAGCAGGACCCGCGTGCCGTCGGAAGCCACCATCACGCCCGGCGAGGCCGCATCGATCTCGATGCGGATGCCCATGTGCAAGGCCGGGTCCAGGGGGCGCTGGCGGCCCGCGTTGAAGAGCGCCACGTCGCGCAGGTAGGTGTCGTGCTGCGCAAGGTTCAGCACGAACTTCTCTGGATAGGCGCCGGTCGCGCTCAGGTGGTCCGAGAATTTCTCGGTCATCGTGAAGAAGAGGAACAGCGGGTTGTCGGCCATGCCGCAAATCTAGCCGCGCCGGCCGAAATCCGGCTACCGGGTTTGTGGGAGGGGAGAAGGCGCCCGGCCGCAGCCCTCAGGCCATCCCATAGCGCAGCAGCCAGTTCCAGATCACCGCCGAGCCGTTCGACATCGCCAGCGCCGCCTTCGCATAGCCCATGAGGTCGGCCAGCCGCACCTCGGCGCGGATCACGACGTCGTGGCGCTGCAGGTCTTCTTCCTTCACGTCCGCGCGGCGCCGGTCGAGCTCGTCGCGCAGCACGGTGGCGTAGGCGCGGGGGCTCTTCAGGCGCAGGAACATGATCGGCTCCACCACCGCGTCGAGCGCGGGATCGACGAAGGTGTGGATCTCGGGTTCGCGCGAGACGACCTGGTCGCCGTGCGCGTCCCGGATCAGCTGCTGGGCCTCTTCGAGCGCGGCCTCGTTCGCCGCGTAGATCCGGCCGCCGCGTCCTTCGCAGATGAACACGTACTGGTCGGGCCGCGAGAGCCAGTCGACCGGCCCGCGCTGGGCGAAGACGGCCAGGCCTTCGGCGCCGGGCAGCAGCGACTGGCGCAGCGGGTACTTGGTGAGGGGGTCTTCAGCGAACATCTTGCAGCTTCCTCGAAATGACGAGCGACGGGGTGTCGGCGCGGCGGTCGGCGGGCACGACCAGCACGTCACCCGTGGCCCAGCACAGCACACGCTGCGCCACGCTGCCGAACAGGAAGTCGGCCAGCGGATGGGCGCGGCGCTTGCCGACCACCAGCAGCTCGGCGCGCGCGTGCTGCTGCTGCACCGTGGCCTGCCGCGCCGGGTCGCCGCGGCCGATGGCCGACAGCACGCGGTTGCGCCGCGCGCTGGACGAGTCGGTGAGCGAGAACAGCCGCTCGCGCGCCTGTCGCATGCTGTCGTGGCGGTAGGTCTTGATGGCGTGTTCGGACACTTCGGCGTAGCGCAGCTTGCTCTCGTGCATCGTGTTGAGCGCGTGGAACAGCTCCAGCGCGGCGTCGGGGTCCAGCCCGTGGGCCAGGCTCACGAGCTCGCGCGAGGCGGGCGTGAAGTCGACGGCCACGAGGATGCGGCTGTAGCGCAGGCGCGTGTCGAGCCGCGTCACGAGCACCGGGCAGCGCAGCTGCCGCAGCAGGCGCTCCACGGGCTGGCCGGTGAAGAAGGCGGCGGGCGAGCGGTCGCGTTCGTGGTTCAGCACCACGAGGTCGATGTAGCGCGCCTCGTCCACGATCTGCGCGAGGCCGCCGCCCGTCCCCGCGACCTGCTTGACCAGCACATCGAAGCGCGAGGCCATGGCGCGGGCCAGCCCCGCGAGCGCGGTCGCCGCCTCGGCGTGCGCGAGCGGCGCCAGGTCCGCGGGCGCGTACACGAGCTTCAGCAGCGCGCCGTGCTCGGCCGCGAGCAGGGCGGCGCGTTCGACCGCGCGGTTGCCGCGCGCCGTCAGGTCGGTGACGGCGAGGATGGATTGAAAGGACGGCGTGCTGGATGCGACGCCGCCTCCGGGAAGGGCGTGCTCCCGCTGAACCTGATGATGATGCATGACGCACTCCAGTCGAACGCGACCCCGGATGACGGGGGCGCAGCCGCGCGGGGCAGGTGCCCGGCGGTCGATGGTTTGCGCTGAAAAGAGAGAGGGGGAAAGAGGCGGACCGCCGGGCTCAGGAATGTGCGGGCGTCTGCTGGGCCGCCGCTGTCATCCGCGCCCACGCAGGCGTGCAACCGCCGGGGCGGGACGTCGAGGTGTGGAGGAAGGGCTGGGCGTTCATGCGGGGGAGTCTAGGCCGGATGCGGCCGAATCCGCTCAGTACCCGCACAACCTTTGCCAGATTGGAGCCGCGCGGTGCAGGGTGTGCGCGGTTGGGCTTCCCATTTTTCCTTTTCATTTGTCATGCGCAGGAGGGGACGTGTTTCCGTGTCTGTCCCTGTCTTCCTGGAGGTTCACGCATGAGATCCCACTGTCTAGCGCCCGGTCGGGCCGCAGAGATAGCCCATGAGCGCATCGACGATCGAGGCCTCGAGCGCGGCCGGCTCGAATTGCGCGGGCGGCTCGATGACGGCCGCATGCACCAGCGTCTCCATGATCTGCAGCACCACCCAGGTGGCGAGGTCGAGGTTGCGCGGCGCGAGTTCGGGGCGGTGCTCGTCCAGCAGCTGGCGCACGCGCCGGAAGATGTCGTGGTCGGCCGGGCTTTCTTCGCGCGGCGTGTCGAAGAAGGGAAATTCCTTTTCGAGCACGCGATGCAGCGCCGGGTAGAGCGCATGCGCCGCGAGCAGCGCGCGCACCATGGCCTGCACGCGCCCGCGCAGGCTGCGCGCACGCGAGGCGGCGAGCACCTCGTCGATCACCGCGTACATCTGCCCCGCGTGCCGCTCGTGCAGCGCCGTGATCAGCGCGTCCTTGTTCGGGAAGTACTGGTAGAGCGAACCCACGCTCACGCCGGCGCGTTCGGCCACCACGTTGGTGTTGGTGCCGGCATAGCCGCGTTCTCCCAGAACGCGAGCCGTGGCTTCCAGAATGACCTCGACCATCTGCTGGGAGCGCGCCTGGCGCGGCGCCTTTCTTGGCTGGGGAAGGGATTTCATCGGGCGTTCCGAATGCGAGTTTTCAATGCGAGTGAAGGCTCGTATTCTAAGAAGAACCGAGCAAATGCTCGCATTCAAGAGTTCGCAACATCCGAATCGATACACACACCATGACAGCCAATGCCTCCGAGGCCCACGCGCCGCGTGCGTTGCCTTCCGCCTTCCCGCTCCTGCAGCCAATCGCCGCGGTCCCACCCGAGCGTGGCACGCGGCTGGAAGCCCATGTCCTCCAGTGCCGCCTCGTGACGCCGCACATGCGCCGCATCACCCTCGGCGGCCCGGACGTCGCGGCCTTCTTGCGCCACGCGGCGGCCGACCAACCCGGCGCCTGGGTGAAGGTGTTCGTGCCCGGCGGCGAAGGGCGCGCCTACACCCTGCGGCGCATCGACCGCGTCGCCGCCACGCTCGAGCTGGACTTCGTGCTGCACGGCGACAGCGGCCACGAAGGCCCCGCTTCGGCCTGGGCGGCACGGGCGCAGCCGGGCGAACGCATCGGCTTCGCCGGGCCGCGCGACGGCGGTTTCGCGCTCCCGGACGACGCGCGCTGGGTGATGCTGGCCGGCGACGCGACCGCGCTGCCTGCGATCCAGTCGATTGCCGCGACCCTCGGGCCGGAGATCCGCCTCAAGACCTATGTCGAAGTGCCCACGGCGGCCGATGTGCAGGAGATCCGCAGCCAGGCCGTGCTGCGCACCTGCTGGCTCACCGGCGATCCGGCCGAGCCGGGGCTGGCGCTTCAGCAACAGCTGATGCACCGGCCGCAGCCGGCGGGGCCCGGTTACATCTGGCTGGCGGGCGAGTCGGGCGTGGTGCGCACGTTGCGCGCCCATTTCCTGAACGACCAAGGCCTGGCGCGCACGCGCCTGACCGCCAAGGGCTACTGGAAGCACGGCGAAGCCGACCACCGCGACCGGGCCTGAGCCCGACGCGCCGGGTCAGTGTTCCGCCGGTGCGTGGCGCGCGCGGGTGTCCGAAGGCCGCTCGCCGAAGCGTGCGCGGTACTGGGCCGCGAAATGGCCCAGGTGAAGGAAACCGTATTTTTCCGCCACGTCGCGCACGCCCGTCTGCGTGGCCGCGGCCTGCAGCTCGGCGCGCACCCGGTCCAGCCGCAGCTCACGCAGGAACTCCATCGGTCCCTGGCCCGCATGCTGGCGGAACGCGATCTGCAGGGCGCGTGCGCTGCAGCCGGCCTCGCGGCACACGTCGGCCAGCGACAGCGGCTGCTCGGCGTGCGCGGCCATGAACTCCTGCGCCTT
Source organism: Variovorax sp. GW823-FHT04F07 (assembly GCF_058795995.1). Classification (NCBI taxonomy): domain Bacteria; kingdom Pseudomonadati; phylum Pseudomonadota; class Betaproteobacteria; order Burkholderiales; family Comamonadaceae; genus Variovorax; species Variovorax sp. GW823-FHT04F07. The sequence goes on along the minus strand of NZ_JBXAIG010000006.1, from coordinate 249,548 downwards.
GCGCACCGCGCGCGGCAGCAGGTGGCGCTGCGCGTCGCCGGCGAGCGCGCGCGAGTGGTTGTGGCCGGCCGACATCAGCAGGCTCGACATCAGGTACTCCTCGGCATGCTCGGCCAGGCGCCCGCCGCCTTGCAGCGCATTGCCGGCATCGAGCGTGAGCCGCAGGTAGTCGATGAAGTGCACCAGCGGCGCGAGCGCGGGGTTGTCCAGCGGCACACCGAGGTCGAACACCAGGTGCTGTCGCACCGGCGCCTGCAGCAGCGCCTCGAGCCGCGACAGCAGCGCCGCGCGCGCGATGCGCACGATCAGGTGCGGGCTGTCGTCGGCCCAGCGCATCGACAGCAGTTCGGTGGGCGAGGGCAGCGAGGCGACGCGCGGCGTGGCCTCGACCTGCTGGCCGCCGCAGCGGATGTCGGCGCCGCCGCGCAACGGAATCTGCAACAAGAAGAAGTCTTGCAGGTAGCCCGGGTCGATCTGGACGCCGGGACCGTACTGCACGTAATTGAGGCTCACGTCGCGGTGCAGGCGTGCGCTATGGTGGCAGGCGTCCAGTTCGGTGCGCGGGCGCAGCATGGTGAGGCCGTGCGGGCAGAACACGCGGGCCACGCTCTCGCGCGCCTCGTCCATGTCGTGGCTCTCGAACAAACGGTAACGCTGCAACGGCAGCCGTGGGGCGGTGGCGGTTTCCATAGGGAAGCGGGCAGACCGTAGCAAAAAGCCTTCCAGCCCACAATTCGGGCCGTCCCTTGGAACCCCCGAAAAAACCTGCGCGGCAAGGACAGCGCCTGCGTTTTCCGGATCGGCCGGCGAGGCCCGGCGCTCTACCTTTGGTCCATTCGCCGAACCGGCGATTCAACCGAGGAGAGCAAGCGTCATGTTCAAGGGACTCGAAGGCAAAAGCGCCATCGTCACGGGTGGTTCGACATTGATAGGCGCCGGCGTGGTGCGCGCCTTCCACGCGGCGGGCGTGAAGGTGGTCATCGCCGACATCGACGCCGACAAGGGCCAGCCGCTGGCCGACGCGCTGGGCGCCGGAGCGCGCTTCGTGCGCACCGACATCACCGACGACGCGCAGGTGAAGGCCTGCGTCGACGAGGCCGCGGCCCGCCACGGCGGCGTGCACTTTCTGGTGAACCTGGCGTGCTCGTACGTGGACGACGGCTTCAAGTCGCCGCGCGCCGACTGGCTCACCTCGTTCAACGTGAATGTGGCCAGCGCCGTCGCGATGCTGCAGGCGGCGCACCCGCACATGGTGGCGGCCGGCGGCGGGGCGGTGGTCAACTTCACCAGCATCTCGTCGCGCGTGGCCCAGACCGGGCGCTGGCTCTACCCCGTGAGCAAGGCCGCGATGGCGCAGCTCACGCGCAACATGGCGATGGACCTCGCCCCCGACCGCATCCGCGTGAACAGCGTCTCGCCGGGCTGGACCTGGTCAGCCGTGATGGACCAGCTCACGGGCGGCGACCGCGCGCGCACCGACCGCGTGGCCGCGCCCTACCACCTGCTGGGGCGCGTCGGCGACCCCGACGAGGTGGCGCAGGTGGTGCTGTTCCTGTGCTCCGAGCACGCGAGCTTCGTCACCGGCGCCGACTACGCGGTGGACGGCGGCTACTCCGCCATGGGCCCGGAGCAGGCCGTGCCCGCGATTCCCCGCCTGATGGAACCCTGATCGGCATCCACAACAACACCCTCACGAGACAACACAGAAGGAGCAAGCCATGAAGCGAATCGCCATCGTCGGCGCGGGCCAGTCGGGCCTGCAACTGGGACTGGGCCTGCTGGACGCAGGCTACGAAGTCACGATGTACAGCAACCGCACGGCGGACGACATCCGCCACGGCAAGGTCATGTCGAGCCAGTGCATGTTCCACACCGCGCTGCAGGTCGAGCGCGACCTCGGACTCGACCATTGGGCCAGCGACTGCCCCACGGTCGATGGCATCGGCTTCGCCGTGCCGCACCCCGAGCAGAAGGGCGCCAAGGCCATCGAATGGGCGGCGCAGCTGAACTCGAGCGCGCAGTCGGTCGACCAGCGCGTGAAGGTGCCGGCCTGGATGACGCTGTTCCAGCAGAAGGGCGGCGAGCTGGTCTTCAAGGACGCCGGCATCGACGACCTCGAGGCCTGCACCCGCAGCCACGACCTCACGCTGGTGGCCAGCGGCAAGGGCGAGATCTCCAAGCTCTTCGAGCGCGACGCCGCCAAGTCGACCTACGACCAGCCGCAGCGCGCCCTGGCGCTCACCTACGTGAAGGGCATGCGCCCACGCACGCCGTACTCGGCCGTGTGCTTCAACCTGATTCCGGGCGTGGGCGAGTACTTTGTGTTTCCGGCGCTCACCACCACGGGCCCGTGCGAGATCATGGTGTTCGAAGGCGTGCCCGGCGGCCCGATGGACTGCTGGGCCGACGTGAAGACGCCGCAGGAGCACCTGGCGCGCAGCAAGTGGATCCTGGACACCTTCACGCCCTGGGAGGCCGAGCGCTGCGCCGACATCGAACTCACCGACGACAACGGCATCCTCGCCGGCCGCTTCGCGCCCACCGTGCGCAAGCCGATCGCCACGCTGCCCTCGGGCCGCAAGGTGCTCGGCCTGGCCGACGTGGTGGTGCTCAACGACCCGATCACGGGGCAGGGCTCGAACAACGCGGCCAAGTGCGCCGACACGTACCTGAAGAGCATCCTGGCGCGCGGCGAGGGCGCGGCCGATGCGCCGTGGATGCAGCAGACCTTCGACCGCTACTGGTTCGGCTATGCGCAGTGGGTCACACGCTGGACCAACATGCTGCTCGCACCGCCGCCGCCGCATGTGCTCAAGCTGCTCGGCAGCGCCGGCGCCGTGGCGCCGATGGCCAGCGCCATCGCCAACGGCTTCGACGATCCGCGCACCTTCTTCCCGTGGTTCGCCGACCCGCAGGAGGCCGACCGCTACCTCGACACCTGCGCGGCCGCCGCGGCGGCTGCGTAGGCGGAGCCAGCGCATGACACGACGCGTGGCCATCGTCGGCGCCGGCCAGTCCGGCATGCAGCTCGCACTGGGCCTGCGGGCCAAAGGGTACGCCGTGACGGTGTATGCAAACCGCACGGCGCAGGAGATCTTCGACGGGCCGGTGATGTCCAGCCAGTGCATGTTCGAGACCGCGCTGCAGACCGAGCGCGAACTGGGGCTCGACAGCTGGACCGACACCTGCCCGGTGGTCGAGGGCATCGGCATGTCGGTGCGCAGCCCGGAAGGCCAGCGCGCCATCGCGTGGGAGGCGAAGCTCGACGGCCCCGCGCAGTCGGTCGATCAGCGCCTGAAGATCTCTGCGTGGATGCAGCTCTTCGAAGCGCGTGGCGGCCGCCTCGTGCACCAGGACGCGGACCTCGACACGCTGGAAGACTGCGCGCGCACGCACGACCTCGTGGTCGTCGCGAGCGGCAAGGGCGAAATCTCGGCGCTGTTCCCGCGCGATGACGCGCGCTCCCCGTTCGACGCGCCGCAGCGCGCGCTGGCGCTCACCTACGTGAAAGGCATGCGCCCGCGCGAACCGTTCGCGGCCGTGAGCTTCAACCTCATTCCGGGTGTCGGCGAGTACTTCGTGTTCCCGGCGCTCACCACCAGTGGCCCGTGCGAGATCATGGTGTTCGAAGGCGTGCCCGGCGGCCCGATGGATTGCTGGGACGACGTGAAGACGCCGCAGGAGCACCTGGCGCGCAGCAAGCAGATCCTGGCCACCTTCCTGCCGTGGGAGGCCGAGCGCTGCGAACACATCGAGCTCACCGACGACCACGGCGTGCTGCGTGGCCGCGTCACGCCCGTGGTGCGCCACCCGGTGGCCACGCTGCCCTCGGGCCGCCAGGTGCTGGGGCTCGCCGATGCGGTGGTGCTCAACGACCCGATCACGGGGCAGGGCTCGAACAACGCGGCCAAGGCGGCTGACATCTACCTCAAGCGCATCCTGGAGCACGGCGACGCGCCCTTCGACGCCGCGTGGATGCAGCAGACCTTCGACCGCTACTGGGAGGGCTACGCCCGCTGGGCCACCGACTGGACGCACAGCCTGCTCGCACCGCCCGCGCCGCACCTGCAGAAGCTGTTGCAGAGCGCCACGCACCGGCCGGCCGTGGCGAGCGCGGTGGTCAACGGTTTCGACGACCCGCGCAACTTCGCGCCCTGGTGGTTCGACGCGGCCGAGGCCGACCGCTTTCTCGAAGCCAAGGCGCGCGAGGCGGCGGTCGACCGCTTCGACCGGCGCGACTTCCGCAAGGCGCTCGGCCAGTTCAGCACCGGCGTCACCGTGATCACCACGCGCGCACTCGACGGGCGCCGCGTGGGGATGACGGCCAACTCGTTCTCGTCGGTGTCGCTCGATCCGCCGCTGGTGCTGTGGAGCCTGGCGCGGCAGGCGCCCAGCGTGGCCGACTTCACCGGCGCGAGCCACTTCGCGATCAACGTGCTGGCCGCGCCGCAGCATCATCTGTCGCGCCAGTTCTCGACGCCGCAGGCCGACAAGTTCGGCGGCGTCGATTGCTGCGAAGGCACGGCCGGCGTGCCGCTGCTCAACGGCGTGCTCGCGCGCTTCGTGTGCCGCAACGTGCGACAGTACGACGGCGGCGACCACCTGATCTTCATCGGCGAGGTCGAAGGCTACGAACGCTTCGACGGCGAGCCGCTGGTTTTTCACTCGGGCTACTACCAGGTCACGACGCGCCATCCGGAATGCGTACAGTGAGCCCCTGGTTCCCCACGTCCACCTTTGAGCATTGAACGGAGTCACACACCCATGCAGAACAAGGCATCCCCATCGTCGTCGCAAGACATCCGCATCCAGGCCGCCGACGGCAGCGGCAGCTTCGGCGCCTACCTGGCCCTGCCGCGCGGCGGCACCGGCCCGGGCCTGGTGCTCGCGCAGGAAATCTTCGGCGTCAACAAGACCATGCGCGACGTGGCCGACTACTACGCCGAGGAAGGCTACGTGGTGCTCGTGCCCGACCTGTTCTGGCGCCAGGAGCCCGATGTGCAGCTGGGCTACACGCCCGACGACTGGCAGCGCGCCTTCGCGCTGTACCAGGGCTTCGACGAAGCGCTCGGCATGCAGGACATGCAGGCCGCCATCACCGCGCTGCGCCAGCGCTCCGAGGTGCCCGGCGGCAAGGTCGGCGTGCTCGGCTTCTGCCTGGGCGGCAAGCTCGCCTACCTGGCGGCCTGCCGCACCGACGCGGACGTGGCCGTGGGCTACTACGGCGTGGGCATCGACGCCGCGCTCGACGAGGCCGACCGCATCCGCTGCAAGCTGGCGCTGCACGTGGCCGAGCTCGACGGCTTCTGCCCGCCCGAGGCGCGCGACCGCATCGTGCAGACCCTGCGCGGCCGGCCGAACGTCGAGGTGCATGTGTACCCGGGCGTCGACCACGCCTTTGCGCGCGTGGGCGGCGAGCACTTCCACCGCGCCTCGGCGCTCATGGCGCACGAGCGCAGCGTGGCCGCGCTGAAGTCGGCCATCGGCCCGAACTACGACCTGGCCGCGCTGTGGGACAAGCACTGCGAGTACGAGTTCGGCACCCGCAACGTGGACGACACCATGGGCACCATGGTGGCCGAGCCCTACGTCAACCACATCCCGACCATGACCGGCGGCGTGGGCTACAAGAACCTGCACGCGTTCTATACGAACCACTTCGTCAACAGCAATCCGCCCGACACCTCGCTGGTGCCGATCTCGCGCACCGTGGGCGCGACGCAGGTGGTCGACGAGATGCTGTTCTGCTTCACCCACACCACCGAAATCCCGTGGATGCTGCCCGGCGTGGCGCCCACCGGAAAGCGCGTGGAGATCCCGCTGCTCGCGGTCATCAAGTTCCGCGGCGACAAGCTCTACCACGAGCACATCTACTGGGACCAGGCGAGCGTGCTGGTGCAGGTGGGCCTGCTCGACGCGGCGCTGCTGCCGGTGGCGGGCGTGGAAACGGCGCGCAAGCTGCTCGACGAGACGCTGCCGTCGAACACGCTGTTGACGCGCGCTTGACACGCCCGCGCGGCTGATCCCTCAGGCGCCGCTGTTGGCCGGCGGCGCCTGCTGCAAGCGGTAGTCGCGCGGCGCCATGCCGTGCTGCTTACGGAATGCCGCGGTGAAGCGGCCGTGGCACTCCCACCCCGCCTCGGCCGCGATGGCCTGCACGCTCAGCTGCGTGTCGCGCAGCAGCCGAGCGGCCAGCGCCAGCCGCTCGGCGACGAGCAGGCCGTAGACCGTCGTGCCCTCCGCCTCCTTCACGTGCGCCTGCAGCCGCGTGGCGCGCAGGTCGAGCCGCTGCGCGAGCGCATCGACCGTCCACGCCTGCGCCGGCGCTTCGCCGAGCAGCGCGCGCAGCCTGCGCACCGTCTGCGTCGCAGCGCTGCCGTGGGTGTCTTCCGAACGTGCGGGGCGCAGCAGCTGTGCCAGGTCGAGCAGCACGCAGGTCAGCAGCTCGGTCGCACGTGCGTGGAACAGCGGCACGAAGGCCGGGCGATCGGAGGGCTCGTCGCCGATGCGCGCCAGGCAGTCGCGCACGCGCGGCGTGAGCGCCGCGTTGCACAGCACCCGGCCGTCGTCGCGCTCGACCAGCTCGCTCATCTGCCGTGCGGGCAACCGCACGCCCAACGCATGCAGCCAACGCGGCAGCAGGTCGCGTCGCAGGCGGAACTGCACGAAGTTGTTGCGGCAGGCGCCGGGAATGTGGATCAGGTAGCCGCCGTCGCGGTTCGGCGTGCGCAGCAGCGCGCGGTCGACGCGGAAGTCGAGCGGCCGCCCTTGCGCGCTGCCGATCTCGCCCGTGACGTGGCCCGAAAGAAAGAAGGTCAGCAGCAGCTCGTTGCCGGGCGCCAGCTGCACGTGCAGGTCGTCGTTCAACCTGAAATCGAAGTACAGCGCGCTCGCGCCTTCCCAGGGCGTGGTGCGCAGCCGCAGGATGCGGCCGCCGTCGTCGGGCCAGCGCACCTCGCGGCTCGCGCCGTCGTGCAGGGCCGGCAGCGCGAGGGGGCGGTCGGCGGGCAGGCGGATCAGCGCGGCGTTGAAATCGTCCTCGCGCAGCGCGGCGGCCGTGAACGGTGAAGGCTGGATCGGCACAGTCTGCGATGGGATCGGCATAGAAAACCCTGACAGGCGGCGTTAGCGTTGCAACACTTTGGTTTGAACGGAGTTTATGGATGAATGCTCGACGTGTCTGCCGGTTTCTGGGGCTCCTGGGGGCCCTCGCCGCGGGGTGCCTGCCGGCGCTTGCCGGTGCGCAGAGTGCCTGGCCTTCGCGGCCGATTCGCCTCGTCGTGCCCTTCGTGGCGGGCGGCGGCGCCGACGTGGCCGCGCGGCTGATCGCGGCCAAGCTGCAGGTGCAACTGGGCCAGCAGGTGGTGGTCGACAACAAGCCGGGCGGCAACACGCTGATCGGCGCGCAGGAGATCATGAAAGCCCAGCCCGACGGCTACACGCTGCTGTGGTCCATCGACCAGACCTTCGTGCTCAACCCGTCGCTGTACAACCGGCTGCCCTACGACCCGAGGAAAGACTTCACGCCGGTGGCGCTGGCCATCACCTCGCCGACGGCCGTCATCGCGCGCACCCAGCCAGGCAGCGTGGGCGACGTGCATGAGCTGGTGAAGCGCGCCAAGGCCGCCCCCGGCAAGATCAACATCGGCGCGGCCGCGATCCTGTCGCAGATGGCGCTGGAAGAGTTCAACCGCAGCGCCGGCATCGAGACCACGCGCGTGCCCTACAAGGGCAGCGCCGAAGTGGCGCAGGCCACCATCGCGGGCGACATCGACGCCGCCTTCGACGGCATGGCGCCCTATGTGCAGTTCGTGAAGGCGGGGCGCGCGAAGATCCTGGCCGTCACCTCGGCCAGGCGCTTCTCGGGCCTGCCCGACGTGCCCACGCTCGACGAGCTGGGCTACAAGGGCGTCGACTTCTCCGTGTGGTTCGGCGTGGTCGGGCCGGCCGGCCTGCCGCCCGAGATCGCGAAGCGCGTGAGCGACGGCGTTGACTGGGCGATCCGCCAGCCCGATGTGGTCGAGAAGCTGCTGGTGTTCGGCTTCGAGCCGGCCACGCAGACCAGCGCGAGCGCACTCAAGGGCCGCATCGACAGCGACCTGGTGCGCTACAGCCCGGTGATCCGCAAGCTCGGCTTCAAGCTCGACTGAGAAGGAACGCGTCATGAAAACCGCGGGCCTGATCGGAGGCGTCGCGTGGCCTTCCACGCTCAGCTACTACCGCTTGTTGAACGAGCACATCCAGCGCGAACTCGGCGGCCTGCACTCGGCCCGCTGCGTGATCGTGAGCCTGGACTTCGCCGGCGTCGTCGCCGCGATGACCGAAGGGCGCCGCGACGATGCGCGCGCCCAGATGGAAACCGCCGCGCGCCAGGCCCGAGCGGCCGGCGCGGAACTCATCGCGATCCTGGCGAACACCGGGCACTTCGCGGCCGACGCCGTGCAGGCCGCGGCGGGCGTGCCGCTGGTGCACGTGGCGCGCGAAACCGGCGACGAGATCGCGTCGCGCTTCCCCTCGATGCGCCGCCTCGGCCTGCTGGCCACGAGCTTCGCGCTCGACGCGCCGTTCTTCGGCCAGATGCTGGGGGAGGGCGCGGGCTTCGAGCTGGTGCTGCCCGACGCCGCGCAACGCCGCACGCTCGACGCAGCCATCTTCGGGCCGCTGGCGCGCGGCGAGGCCAGCCCCGCCGACGCGGCCGTCATCTCGACGCTGTGCAACGCGCTCGTGGCGCGCGGCGCGCAAGGCATCGTGCTCGGCTGCACAGAGCTGAGCGCCGTGAAGCCCTGGATCGCGTGCGCCGCACCCTTGTTCGATTCCACCGACATCCACGCCCGCGCCATCGTGCGCGAGATGACCCGGGCCTGATTCATTTCCACACACCGAGAACGAAAGAGAGACCACCGCATGCAGACCGCCAACTTTCCCTTGCCCTTTGTCAATGCGCCCTACAGCCGCGCGATGTTCGACGACGAGTGGATCTTCGTCTCCGGCACCATCGGCATGGACTACGACACGCAGACGCTCGCCGTCAGCGCCGAGGACCAGACCCGCCTGATGGTGCGCAACATCGAGAAGTACCTGGCGGCCTGTGGCGGCCGGCTCGAGCAGGTCATCAACTACACGTTGATCGTGGCTGGCGCCGAGCACCTGGGCGCGGTGGTGAAGACGCTGTCGGAAGTGCTGCCCTGCAAGCCGACGGGCACCGCCATGCTGGCCGGCATCGCCGTGCCGAAGGCGTGGGTGGAGATGCAGGTGATTGCGCGCAAGAGCCAGCCGGTGGGCGGGGCCAGGCCATGACACCGCGCGCCAGCGGGTTGCTGCGCGCGGGCTTCTGCGCGCTTGCCTGTGTCGTGGCCGGCTGCGGCGGCGACAACGGAGGCGGTGGCGGCTTCTTCGGTGGGCCGGTCGTGACGCCACCACCCACACCGCCCGCGTCGAACGACACCTACAGCGCCGAGGTGCGCTGGACGCAATACGGCCTGCCGCACATCAAGGCCAGCAACTATGCGGGCCTGGGCTATGGCCATGGCTATGCCGTGGCACGCGACCACCTGTGCCTGCTGGCCGACCGCGTGCTCACGCTGCGCGGCGAGCGCTCGGAACGCTTCGGCCCGGACGGCCTGGCCACCGTGGCCTTTCTGCAGATTCCCAACCTGGACAGCGATCTGTTCTATCGCGTGCAGCTGTCGGACGACGAGGTCGAGACCGCCTGGCAGGGCCTGTCCACCGATGCACGCCAGCTCGCGCAAGGCTATGCCGCCGGCTTCAATCGCTGGGTGCGCGACCTGCCGCCCGAGGCGCGCCCCGGCGCCTGCAAGGGCCTGGCGCTGCCGCAGATGACCGCCAGCGATGTGGTGCGCGCCACGATGCAGGTGGGCTCGCTGTGGAAGGCCTTGAGCGTCGCAGCGTACGCCTCGGCATCGACCTGGGACCAGCTGGGCGCGCCACCCGTGGCGAAGGCCAAGGGCGACCGCCCGCCGACGCAGCGCATGGCGAGCAACGCCTGGGCCTACGGCGCCGAGGCCACGGGAACGAACACCTCGATCATGGTGGCCAACCCCCACACGCTGTGGCAGGACCACTGGCTGCTGATGCACCAGATGCACCTCACCATTCCCGGCGAGATCGACGTGATGGGCGCCGACTTCCTGGGCCTGCCGCTGCCGTTGTCGGGCTTCACGCGGCACCTGGCCTGGAGCATCGAGGCGCCTTCGACCGTGACCTATCCGCTGCTGGTGGCGCTGGACGTGAAGCCCGGCGCGAAGCCTTCGTACACGGTCGACGGCGCACCGCGCGAACTGACGATGAAGACCGTCGCGCTGCGCGTGAAGCAGCCCGACGGCAGCGTGCGCACGCAAAGCCACAGCCTGCCGTACTCGCACCTCGGACCGCTGTACCGCTTGCCGGCGGAAGCGGGGCGCCCGGCCGGCTGGCATGCCGTGACCGACCCCAACGTGGCGAATGCGCGCGCGCTCGACCAGATCCTCGCCGTGGCGAAGGCGCGCGACATCGGCGCCTTCGAGCAGGCGGTGGCGCGCAACCGCGGCATCACCGCGCACCTGATCGCGGGCGACAGCCAGGGGCAGGCGATGTACATCGAGTCGGGGCCGCTGCTCGACATCGGCGATGCCGCGTTGCGCGACTGCGCTGTGGTACCGCCGCCCGACGACGCCACTGTGCCGGCCGCACTCGACGGCCGCCGCAGCGCGTGTGCCGTGCGCGATGCCGACGGCCGGCCGCGCCTGGCACCGGCCAGCCGCCTGCCGGCGCTCGCCACGCGCGGCATTGTGCAGAACGCCAACGACAGCTACAGCCTCTCGCTGGTGGGGCGCCAGCTCGATGGCTATTCATTGCTGCTCGGCAGTCCGAAGGCTGCGCCCGGTGCGCGCACGCTGATGTCGCAGCGGCAGATCGAAGACAGTCTGGCCGACGGCCGCATCGACGTGGCAGAAGCCACCGACATGGTGCTCGGCAATCGCAACCACCTGGCCGAGACCACGCTCGATGCCGTGCTGGCCGCCTGCACCAGCGCGAAGGGCGGTGCCACGGTGCAGCGCGCCTGCGGCATCCTGGCCGCGTGGGACCGGCGCCACAACGTCGACAGCCGTGGTGCCTTGCTGTTCACCGAGCTGGGCCCCCGGCTCGACAACGTGCCCGGCCTGTATGCGCAGCCCTACGACCCGGCACACCCGTTCCGCGTGCGGCCGGTGTCGTCGGCGGCAGGCGTGACGGCGGGCATCGTCGCGGCGGTGCGCGACACGGCCGATGCGCTGGCGGCGCTGGGGCTGCGTGGCGATGAGAAATGGGGTGACATGCTGGCGCGGCCCACGCCGCGCGGCCGCGTGCCGCTGCATGGCGGCCCGGGCGGGCAGGGCGTACTCAATGCGCTGGAGGGCGCGCCGCTCACGAAGGACGGCTACGGCGACATCATCGCCGGCACCTCGTACGTGCATGTGGTCACGTGGGCACAGGGCAAGCCGGTGGCGCGCGTGATGATGGCGGGCGGGCAGTCGAGCGACCCGGCCTCGCCGCACCACGACGATCAACTCGAGCTCTTTTCGCGCAAGCAGCTGGTGACGCCGCCCTTCACTGAAGAAGAGATCGCGGCCGATCCGAAGCTGGAGCGGCGCACGTTGCGCGAGTGACGGTGTCGCCAGGCCCTGAACGGAGCCTGGCAACGACGCCGCTCAGACCGTCATGCCTTGTTCGACGTCGAGCGTCTTGCGGCGCGCCATGGCCAGGTTCGACTTGGTCTTGTCCAGCACCAGGTAGACGAACAGGCCTTCCTTCTTCTGCATCGGGCGGATGATGTGGTACTGCTTGCCGAGCGTGATCAGCATGTCTTCGATGCTGTCGTTCAGGCCCAGGTCGCGCATGGTGCGCAGCTTGGCGCGGACCACTTCGGTGTTGCCGGCGGCGGCCACCTCGAGATCGACGCCCGAGCCGATCTGGCCCAGGATCATGCCGCTGCTCGAATCGACCAGCGCCGCGCACAGGGCGCCGTCGCAGGTCATCAGGTCGTCCATGGATTGCTTGATATTTGCCATCGAAATCTTTCCTAGTCCTCGCCCCTGAAAGTCGGCGGCCACCCGGGCGAAGGGGATGGGTGGCTGCCGGTGTCGAATGGGTGTGGTGCGCCGATGCTCGGCGTCAGGCGTGCTGCAGCAGCTGCGTCGCCTGTTTCGCGAAGTACAGGACCTGGCCGATGATGGCTTCGCGGCTGGTGACCACGCTCACGATCAGCGTCATCTCGGGATGCCGCGCCTGCAGCATCAGGATGTGGCCGTGCGTGGCCTCGATCGCCACGTTGTCGCAGTGGCCCAGCTGGCTTTCCTCGCCGGCCACGGCACCCAGCGCGGCCAGCGAACTGGCGATGGCCGACAGGCGCGCGACCTGCGCGGTGTTCTCGACGCGCGCGGCCAGCTCCAGGCCGTCTTCGGTCGAGATCACCACGGCCTTCACGCCCTTGATTTCCCGCATCAGGGTGTCGATGGCCGATTCCGCTGCAAGCCTGATTCTTGGAGTGATGTTCATTGCTGCCTGAATGGAAGGAAAAGGAGAAAAAGAGGCGCGTCCTGCGTTCAGACCTCGAGCTGGAGCAGGAGCAGTTCCAGCAGCTGCACGACCTGCTGCGCATCGGTGACGTTGGCCGGCAGCACCGGGCACACGACGCCCTTGGCCTCCATGCGCCGGGCGTAGGCGTCGATGCCGGGGCTCGGGTGCGTTTCCATGCGGCCCACGGCCACCACGCAGGCGGTCTGCGCAATGAGCTCGGCGAAGCCGTCCAGGTAGATGTCCAGGTCGGCCAGCGGATCGGGGCGGCTGTTGTCCACCAGGATCACCACGCCGAGCGCGCCACGCCCCAGGATGCGCCACATGAAGTCGAAGCGCATCTGGCCGGGCGTGCCGTACAGGCGCAGCTTCTCGCCGTTGTCGAGCGTGAGTTCGCCGTAGTCCAGGCCGACCGTGGTGGTGGCCTTGGCGACCGAGGTGTCGCTGTTGCGCACGTCGGTGCTCACGGGCGGGATCTCGCTCACGCCGGCGATGGCCGTGGTTTTGCCGGCGCCCATGGTGCCGGTGAAGAGGATCTTGTGTTCTACGGTCATTGAGGGCCTGACGGCAGCAAGCCGAGTCGGTTCCTGATGCGTGCGAGCAGGCCGGGCTGCACGGTGTCGCGGGCGGGTGCCGGGAAGCGGCTGTCGGGAAAGACGCTGTCGGGGGCCGAGGCCGCCACCAGCGCGCCGGGGGGCGCGGCGCGTTCGAGCAGGCCGGCGCGCTGCAGGTCGGCCAGGAAGTCCGCGCACTCCTGGCGCGTGGCGGGCGAGCGCTGCTGCAGCGACAGCACCGACGCCGGCCGGTTGGACATCAGCGTGGCCAGGCGCAGGCGGATCGGCGCCTCGAGCACGGCCGCGGGCGGCCAGCGCAGCATGCGGAATTCTTCGTGCTCGCCGATCGGCACCTCGGTCGTAGCCAGCCCCAGGCCGCGGGCGTGGACGACCATCGCGCCGAGGCGGTTGAGCACCACTTCCAGCGCATCGGTGTGCAGCGGCAGGGCCAGGAAAGGGCCGCGTTGCGGGTCGGCATGGGCAACCGTCAACGTGGGCACCGCCGGTTGGGGCGAGGCGGCGGCAAGGGCGACCTGGTCGCCGACGACCCGCAGGTCGGCCTGCTCGGCCTTCCACGACCAGTTCTGGTGCGTGCGGTGGTCGAGCAGCCGGATCAGCGACTTGAGCAGCACTTCTTCGCGGTGCGGCAGCCCTTCGACGCTGTAGCTCAGCAGGGCGCGTTGACTTTTGGGAACGGTGTTAACGGCGGTCATGCAGCCTCCGCACCACCGAGCCCATCGGCCGGCCGTTGTGGGATGTTGCGTTCAACCGCATCGAAAACACCGATTGGAGGCGGCATCGCCGTTCTTTTTGCAACTTAAGCACTCACTGTAAGAAGTTGGACGGAGACGCCGATCGCAACGCTGGCTGGGAGAACTAAAGTGTTTGTTTGGAGGTGGCGTCAAAAATATAACACTTGTTGCAAATAAAAACACAAGATTACGAACAACTGTTTTCAGTGGGTCGCGGACGCGACAAAGCCTCGCGGGCCGCAGTGCGGCGCGCGAGGTTTCAGGGAGGGGGCGGTGAAAGCGGCGGGCGGGGAGAAGGGCGCCCGCCGGGGCGTCAGTGCGCCAGTTGCGCCTGCAGCTCGGCCACTTGCCGGCGTAGGTCGGCGTTCTCGGCCGTGAGTTCGGCCACGCGCTGTTGCAGTTGCTGCACGGCGTCCAGCGCCGCCGGTTCGGCGCCTTCTTCGGTTTCGGGCGCGGCCTCGCGCGGCTTGCGCTTGGCCTCGCGCACGCGCTTGGCGGCCTGCTTGAGCTCGTCCTTGCCGGCGTTGGCAGCCGACACCTGCTCTTCAGCGGGCAGGGACGCGACGGCCGCGGCCGTGTTGATCGAGATCACGCCCGACTTCACGGCCGCCACCAGCTCGGGCGCGGCCTGCTTCTGGATCTTCTCGATCATCACGACCTGGCTGCTGCTCAGACGCGCGGCGCGGGCGATGGCCTCGCGGCTGTTCAGCGGCACGGGCGGCGGCAGGGCTTCGTCGGAAGCGGGAGTGGAGGTCGAAGCGGGCGCGTCGTCGACGTCGAAGGGCGGGTCGTCCGCCGTGGTCGGGGTGGTCGGCGTGGCGGCGCTGCTGCGGGCGCGGCGCTCGTCCACGATGTCCTTCTTGCGCAGCGCCAGCACGCCGCGCAGGTAGTCCGAGATGCTGCGGCGGCCCAGGTGCTGGTCGATCATCCACAGGTGCACGTCCTGCAGCGTCTTGAAGCGCGTGTTCTGCACGGTCTGGAAGGGCAGGCCGTGCTTCTGGCAGATGCCGTAGCGGTTGTGGCCGTCCACCAGCACGTCGCCCCACAGCACCAGCGCGTCGCGGCAGCCTTCGGTGAGGATGCTGCGTTCGAGGGCTTCGTACTCCTCCGGCGTCAAGGGATCGATATAGGCTTTGAGTTCTTCGTTGACGACGATGTTCATGGGTACGGGTGCGGGGAAAGGGCCGAAATTTTAGATGGCCGCACTTGTGCGGGTCGTGGCGACCGCAAGCGGCCGGTCCCATTCGAGCGGCGCGATCTCCCGGCAGACGATGCGTGTAGTGGCAGACGTCGCGTGGCCCTGCGCGGCGCACAGGGCCACGAGATGCTTCGGCGTGGGTCGCAGTTGCCAGAAGTCCCAGCCCTGCGCGGGGTCGTCGCCCGTGCGTGAATCCGAGCGCGCGAAGCCGATCGTGCCGGGGTTGTCCAGCGCAAAGCCGAAGCTGTCGAGCGGTATCTGCAGGCCGAGGCCGCGCGCCTTGATGTAGCTTTCCTTCAGCGTCCACAACTCGAAGAAGCGTTCCGCCTGGAACGCTGTTGGCAGTGCATCCAATGCCCGTGCTTCGGCTGGCGAGAAGTAGTGGTTGGCAACGTCGAGCGCGGCCTTGCGTTCGATGTTCTCGGTATCGACGCCCAGCTCGATGTGGCGCGCAACGGCCAGCACGATGAGCCCGTCGGTGTGGCTCAGGTTGAAGTTCAGGCCGACTGCTTCAAGGGCGTCGGGCGCGCCAATGCGAGGGCGCCCGAAAGCGTTGCTCGTGAACTGCCAGGCGTGCGGCGCCACCGGCGCGTAGCGCGACAGCACCGAGCGCACCAGCGTTCGTGTCAGCAGCTCGCGATGCCGGTCGCGTGCGAAGTGAAAGCGCGCCTGTTTCGACAGCTCTTGCGCACTCAGCAACGCACGGCATGCGGCCGTCAACTCGGGGCTGCCGGCATCGCCGTGAAAGCAGAACCAGAGGTGAATCTCGCCCGCGGGCAAGGGAATGAGTGAAGCGACGCTTGGCATGAAGGGGCCACAGCTTAGAGGCCATGAGGAGGCGATCAAGGGCCGCGTTCGCATTTTTTCCATGAAAAATGATGCGACGCGAAGTGGTCTATCATCGCGATCCCCCGCATGGGCAATGCCGGGCTCCGCGTTGGTGCAGAGCTTCCGGGCCGTGCGATTCGCAGCGCCGAATTTTCGCGGGGACCCACATCACTTGATTCGAACGGTGACCCGGAAGGTCATCACGGTGACTTGAGATTTGCATATAAATAGTAATGATTCTTATTTGTATTTGTGCATAGAAAGTAGTAACCGGCTTGCGGACCGTTTCGGCTCGCTCACAGGAGGAAGAGGTGTTGAACATGCCAGTGGATTCGTCCGAGCCTTCGCTCGGAGAAGTCTTCATCGCCCATCGCATGCAGCTTTGGCGCGTCGCCCGCAAGATCGTCAACACGGCGGATCTGGCCGACGACGTGGTGCAGGACGCCTACCTGAAGATCGTCGACGGCCCTTGCGTGCGGCAGGCCGACCGGCCCATCGGCTATTGCTGCCAGGTGGTGCGCAACATGGCGCTGGATTACTGCCGGCGCCACCGTGTCGAGGCCAGCTATCGCACCTTCGATGTCGACGTCGAACTCCTGGATGTGCCCGACGTCGGCACGCCGGACCGCATGATGTGCGAGCGCCAGGTCATCACCGCCATCGACCAGGTGCTGTCCGGGCTCGCGCCGAAAACGCGCCTGGTGTTCGAGCTCTATCGGCTGGAAGGCCTGACGCAGCGGGAGATCGCGGCGCGCCTGGGTTGCGCGCTGGGGCTGGTGAATGGCCTGATCGCCGAGGCTGCGACGGCCATCAAGTCCTGCGGCCATCTGCTGCTCGACAGCGGCTCGCGCTAGAGGCCGTCGCCCGACGGTGGGAAGGGGCACGCCCGTTTCCCGCGAGAATGCGCGCTGTGCAATGGCTGCAGGCGCTCAGGGGCCGGTCTGCACGGACAACGCGAACGGCTTTCAAGAATGACACAGGAAAAAGACGATCCCATCTGGAGCACCGCATGGGACTGGGTACAGCGCGAACACGACCGCGAGAATTTCGATGACGTGGCGCGTGTGGAAATGACGACCTGGCTCCTGGCAGAGCCCGCGCATCGCCGTGCCTACGACAAGGCCGCACAGCTCTGGCTGCTCGCGGGCTTCGTGCCTCCGGCCAACGACTTCGGCGATGGCGACGAATCGCCCGACGCCGGCACCGACACCACGCCGCAGCCCCGCACCTGACGCCCGACGCCCCCGCCAACGCGCGCCATGCCGCGCGTTCGTGGCGTGGCCCCGCCGGCCCACCTTGGCGGATGCAGCCATCTCCCCCGCCAAGTGCTCCCTCGTGAAATGAACAGATTCGCTTGCGAAGCGTCCTGTTGGCAGGGGCGCTGCAATTCGATCCGGTCCGCGACCGGCCATCGGGCGCTCCTTCTGTTCAATCACACAAGGACGCACCGATGTCGACGAGCTGTTTTGACCGCGAAGACGAGGCCTTCATCGTTCTGGTCAATCACGAAGACCAGTACTCCATCTGGCCCCACTGGAAAGCCGTTCCCGGCGGATGGACCGCCGTCGAAGGCGTCCAGGGCGACAAGAAGACCGTCCTCGCCTACGTAGAAAGCCACTGGACCGACATGCGGCCCAGGTCGCTGCGCGAATGGATGCAGCAGCAACAGGCGGACGCACCGGCCACGCAAACCGCGGCAGGTTGATGAGCGCTCAGGCGCCCCTGGCGCTGCTGTGCCTGCCGTGCGCGGGCGCAAGCGCCTCCATGTACCTGCGGTGGCGGCGTTTCCTGCCGCCGTGGGTCCGCATCGTGCCGGTGGAGCTGCCGGGGCGCGGCGCGCGCATGGGCGAAACCTTTGTCGAGGACTTCGATGCGATGGTCGCGCGGATCTGCGCCGAGCAGGCCGACGCGATGCGCGGCGACTTCGCGCTCTTCGGGCACAGCATGGGCGCGTTGCTCGTGCATGGCGTGGCCCGCCGGCTTCAGTCCTTGCGGCGGCCGTTGCCGCGCGCGCTGCTGGTGTCCGGCTGTGCGGCCCCTTCCCGGCGTGACCCCGAACGTTTCGACGGCGGTGAAGACGACGCCTCGCTGATCGCCGAACTGCGCAAGCAGGGCGGCACGCCCGAAGAGGTGTTCGCGAGCGAGGAGCTCATGCGCATCACGCTGGACACGCTGCGCGCCGACCGCCGCGTCTGCCGCAGCCACGTCCATGTCGCCGCCTGGCCACCGCTCCCGCTGCCGATCCAAGCCTTTGCGGGGCGCCAGGACGACATCGAGATGCCGGCCATGGCGGCCTGGTCCGAAGAGACCGGCAGCGCCTTCACGCTCGACTGGTTCGAGGGCGGGCACTTCTTTCTCAGGCAACACGAGGCCGCCTTTCTCGCGGCGCTGGTACGGCGTCTGCCGACGCATCTTCATCAAGCGCAACTTCAGGCGCATCAAGGGTAGATATGAACGAACCGCTCGCGACGGCATCCGTCGGCCGGCAACCGCGTAATTTCGTGGCGCACCTGCGCGCGTTGGCCGAACGGCGTACGCATGACGTCTGGCTCACCGTGGTCGACGAGATCGACGGCGTCTACAGCGAGCTGCCCTTCACCTATGCCGTCTTCGAGCAGCGCGTGCGCGCGCTCGCGGCCCGCCTGCAGCAGCAGTTCGTCAAGGGCGACCGCGCGCTCGTGATGCTCGACAACGGCGACCACTACGCCGTGAGCATGCTGGCCTGCTTCTACTGCGGCGTGATCGCGGTGCCGGTGTTTCCGCCCGAATCGACGCGGCCGCAGCATCTGGCGCGGCTCACCGGCGTCGCAGCCGATTCGCAGGCCCGCTGCGTGCTCACGTCTTCCGCCTTGAGCGCCGCGATGTCGGCGGCAGGCAACCAGTTCGGCGATGTGCAGATCGTTGCCGTCGACGCGATCGACATCGCGCTCGCCGACGCCTGGCAGCCCTTCGAGCCGAGCGACGACGACATTGCTTTCCTGCAATACACCTCGGGCTCGACCTCGGCGCCCAAGGGCGTCATCGTCACGCACGGCAACCTGATGGCCAACGAGCACGCGATCCAGGTCGGCATGGGCATCGGTCCCGACGACAAGTTCGTCTCGTGGGCACCGCTCTATCACGACATGGGCCTCATCGGCGGCCTGATGCAGCCGCTCTACAGCGGCATCCCGCTGGTGCTGACGTCGCCGCGCTATTTCCTCGAGCGCCCGGTGCGCTGGCTGGAGCTGATCTCGCGCCACCGCGCCACGCTCAGCGGCGGCCCCGACTTCTCGTTCCGCCTCTGCCTGGAGCGCGTGAAGGACGCGCAGATCGCGCAACTCGACCTCTCGAGCTGGCGCGTGGCCTACACCGGTGCCGAGCCGGTGCGCGCCGACACCGAATTCGACTTCATCGAACGCTTCGCCCCCGCGGGCTTCGACCCCGGCGCGGTCTACGCCTGCTACGGCCTCGCCGAAGCGACCCTGTTCGTGACCGGCGGCAAGCGCGGCGCCGGCATGGTGGCGCGCGGCTTCTACGCCGATGGCCTGGCCGCCGGCAAGGGCGCGCCGAGCGAAGGCGGCACGCTGCTCGTGGGCTGCGGCGCGGTGGCGGTCGAGCACGCGGTCGAGATCGTCGATCCCGCCACGCTGTCCGTGGTGGCCGAGTCCGGCCGCATCGGCGAAATCTGGGTGAGCGGCGCGAGCATCGGCGCCGGCTACTGGGGCAAGCCGCGCGAATCCGCCGAGACCTTCGTCGAGATCGCGGGTCGCCGCTGGCTGCGCACCGGCGACCTGGGCTTCGTCTGCGATGGCGAGTTGTACGTCACCGGCCGCATCAAGGACCTGATCATCGTCCGCGGCCACAACATCTACCCGCAGGACATCGAGCGCGTCATCGAGGCCGAGGTCGATGCGGTGCGCAAAGGGCGCGTCGCGGTCTTCGCCGCCAGCGGCCCTGACGGCGAAGGCATCGGCGCCGCGGCCGAGGTGTCGCGCAGCATGCAGAAGCTGGTGCCGCCGCAGGTGCTGGTCGAGGCGCTGAGCGCCGCGGTCAGCGAAGTGTTCGGCGAAGCGCTGTCGGCCGTGCTGCTGCTCAATCCGGGCGGCATGCCCAAGACCACCAGCGGCAAGCTGCAGCGCAGCGCCTGCCGCGCGGGCTGGCTCGATCGCAGCGCGGATGCCTATGCGATCTACGAGCGCGGTGCGTTCGTCAAGGGCGGCCCCACCGAGGCGCCGGCCGAAGAACCCGCGCTGGACGAGACCGAGCGCACGCTCGACGCCATCTGGCGCGAGGTGCTGCGGCCGGCCGATGCGAAGCCCTTTGCGCGCGACGCGCATTTCTTCACCCGTGGCGGCAGCTCGCTCACTGCGACCCAAGTGGCCTCGCGCATCTCGGCGCATTGGGACGTCGATTTTCCCGTGCGCCTCATGTTCGAGCAGCCGCGGCTGCGCGAATGCGCGGCCGCTGTGCGAAAGCAACTCGCGGAAGGCGTGCGCGCCCGTCCGGCGCCCATCGCCGTGTTGCCGCCCGAACGCAGGCTGCACGCGCTGCCGCTGTCCCATGCGCAGGAGCGCCAGTGGTTCCTCTGGCAGTTCGATCCGACGAGCGCCGCGTACCACATGAGCGGCGCGCTTCGCCTCACCGGCGCGCTGCAGGCCGACGCGCTGCGCGCGGCGCTCGACGACCTGGTCGCGCGCCACGAGTCGCTGCGCACCGTGTTCCGCGCCGGCAGCGACGGCATCGCCGCGCAATGGATCAAGCCGACCGATACGCTGCCCCTGGAACTGATCGACCTGCGCGACGTGCCGGCCGGCGAACGCGACAGCCGCCTCGCCGACGAAACCCGGCGCCTCAAGGCCGCGCCGTTCGATCTCACGCAGGGCGGCTTGCTGCGTGCAGCGTTGATCCGCATCTCGGACGACGCGCAGGTGCTCGCCGTGGTGATGCACCACATCGTCTCCGACGGCGCCTCGATGCAGGTGCTGATCGACGAACTCGCTGCCGGCTATGCGGCCCGCCTGCAGGGCAGGCCAGCGGCGCTTCCCGTGCCGCGCGTGCAGTACGCCGACTATGCGGTGTGGCAGCGCGAATGGCTGGCAGCCGGCGAGGCGCAGCGTCAATTGGACTGGTGGCGCGCGGAACTCGGCGACGAGCACCCCGTGCTCGAGCTTCGCACCGACCATCCGCGCAAGCCACAGGCCGCCTACAGCGCGGCGCGGCATGCCTTCGAGCTGCCGGCGCCAATGCTCGGCCGCCTGCGCGGACTCGCACAGGCCGAAGGTTCCACGCTCTTCGTCGTGCTGCTCGCGGGCCTGCAGGCACTGCTGCATCGCTACACGGGGCTGCAGGACATCCGCGTCGGCGCCGCGATCGCGAATCGCAACCGCGTGGAGTTCGAGAACGTCATCGGCCTGTTCGTCAACACGCTGGTGCTGCGCAATCCGATCGACGGCCGCACCCGCCTTGCAGAGGTGCTGGCACAGGCCCGCGAGACGGTGCTGGGCGCGCAGGCGCACCAGGACCTGCCTTTCGAGCAGCTGGTCCAGCATCTGCAGCCCGAACGCAGCATGAGCCACAGCCCGCTGTTCCAGGTGATGTTCAACCACCTGTTCGAGGATCACCGCGCACTGCAGCGGCTGGGCGACATCGAGGTGAACGACCATGCGCTGCCCGATCTGCAGACGCAGTTCGACTGGGTGCTGGAAGCGCGCGAGCGGCCCGACGGGCGCTTGATGCTCGACGTGATCTACGCGGCGGACCTGTTCGAGCCCGAGACCATCGAGCGGATGGCGCAGCACTACGTGACGGTGCTCGATGCGCTGTCCGCCGATGCAGGGCGCGCGGTCGGAGATGTCGAACTGCTGGCCGCGCCCGAGAAGTCGCAGCTCACGCAGTGGAGCGTGAATGCGCGGCAGGAGCCGGGTGCGGAGCTGGTGCACCACAGCATCGCGCGGCACGCACGGCAACAACCCGACGCGACGGCGCTGCTGTTCGACGAGTCGTCGCTCAGTTTCAGCGAGCTGAACGCGCGTGCCAACCGCCTGGCCCATCGGCTGATCGCCCTGGGCGTGCAGCCCGACATGCGCGTGGGCATCGTGATGGAGCGCTCGCTCGAAATGGTCGTGGGCATCCTCGGCATCCTGAAGGCCGGCGGCGCCTACCTGCCGCTGGACCCCGAGTACCCCGTGCAGCGCCTGGCCTACATGGTGGAAGACAGCGGCATCGAACTGCTGCTGAGCCATGGGGCCACCCGCGAGCTCATCGCGCCGCGGGCCGGCCTCACCCAGCTGGAAGTCGACAGCCTCGACGTCTCCGGCGAACCCGACACCAACCCGCAGGTCGCGCTGCACGGCGAGCACCTCGCCTATGTCATCTACACCTCCGGCTCCACCGGCAAGCCCAAGGGCGCGGCCGTGCGCCACGAGGCGCTGCGCAGTTGCATGGCGTGGATGCAGGAAACCTACGGCCTCGGCGGCGACGACACCGTGCTGCACAAGGCCCCGTTCGGCTTCGACGTGTCGTGCTGGGAGATGTTCTGGCCGATGACCACGGGCGCGCGCCTCGTGATCGCCAACCCCGGCGACCACCGCGACCCGGAGCGGCTGGTGCAACTGATCCAGCGTCACCAGATCACGACGCTGAACTTCGTGCCTTCGATGCTGCAGGCGTTCCTTGCACACCCGGGCATCGAGGCGAGCACGCGCCTGAAGCACATCATCGTCGGCGGTGAGGCCATGCCCGCGGAGACTCAGCGAGAAGCGCTCAGGCGCCTGAGCGGTGCGACGCTGCAGAACCTGTACGGCCCGACGGAAACCACGATCCACGTCACGCGCTGGACCTGCCGCGACGACGGGCAGAGCCTGGTGCCGATCGGCCGTCCGATCAGCGACACGCAGACCTGGGTGCTGGATGCGGCGCTCAACCCGGTGCCGCGCGGCGTGGCCGGCGAGCTGTACCTGGGTGGTGTGAGCCTGGCGCGTGGGTATCTGAACAAGCCGGGCCTGAGCGCCGAGCGCTTCGTGGCCGATCCGTTCGGCAGCGGCGGACGCCTCTACCGCACCGGTGACCTCGTGCGCTGGAATGCCGAAGGCCAGATCGAGTACCTGGGCCGCATCGACCATCAGATCAAGATCCGCGGCTTCCGCATCGAACTCGGTGAAATCGAGGCGCAACTCCTCGCGCAGCCAACCCTGCGCGAAGCCGTCGTCGTGGCGAAGCAAGGCGCAGCGGGTGCATCGCTCGTGGCCTATGTCGCGCCGCATGCGGGCCAGTCCGTCGACGTGGCCGTGCTGCGCGAAAGCCTCGGCCAGACGCTGCCGGACTACATGGTTCCAAGGGCCATCGTGGTGCTTGAAACGCTGCCGCTGAACGCCAACGGCAAGGTCGAACGCAAGGCGCTGCCCGAGCCCGAAGGCCTGGGGCGCGCCACCACCTACGAAGCGCCGCAAGGCCATGTCGCCCGCACGCTGGTGGCCATCTGGTCTGAGGTGCTGCAGGTCGAGCAGGTCGGCCTGCACGACAACTTCTTCGACCTCGGCGGGCACTCGCTGCTGCTGATCCGCGCACACCGTCTGCTGGAAGACCGGCTGCAGGTTGCGCTGCCGCTGGTCAATCTCTTCAAGTACCCCACCGTCGAGTCGCTGGCGCAGTGGATCGAGCAGGGCGGGGCCCAGGCCGTGTCCGCATCTTCCGCCGCCGCCGCCGCCGCCGACGACCGCGCGCTGCGCCAGCGCGCCGCCATGCTTCAACGCCGCAAAGTGGCAGAGAGAGTCAATTGATGACCCCCACCTTCAACGAATCCGCTGAGCCCACCGGTCTCGAGATCGCCATCGTCGGCCTGTCGGGCCGATTCCCTGGCGCCGACGATGTGGACGCCTTCTGGCGCAACATCCAGGGCGGCGTGGAATCGGTGTCGCGCTTCACCGACGAGCAGTTGCACGAACGCGGCGTGCCGCAGAGTCTGCTGGACGACCCCGACTACGTGAAGGCCGGCGTGATGTTCGAAGGCTTCGACCAGTTCGATGCCGGCTTCTTCGGCTACACGCCCCGCGAAGCCGAGAATCTCGACCCGCAGCAGCGCGTGTTTCTCGAGTGCGCCTTGGCGGCGCTCGAACACGCCGGCTGCGATACCGAGCGCTGGCCGGGCAAGGTCGGCGTCTACGCGGGCGAGGGCGCCAACGTCTACCTGATCCGCAACCTGCTGCCGTCCTTCGGCCTCGGCGCACACACGGGCATTGCCGACCTGCTCGGCCTGATGAACGGCAA
Organism: Variovorax sp. GW823-FHT04F07; assembly: GCF_058795995.1. Classification (NCBI taxonomy): domain Bacteria; kingdom Pseudomonadati; phylum Pseudomonadota; class Betaproteobacteria; order Burkholderiales; family Comamonadaceae; genus Variovorax; species Variovorax sp. GW823-FHT04F07. The sequence continues at coordinate 225,417 of NZ_JBXAIG010000006.1, read as the reverse complement.
CGGCAGCGGCTCGCTGTGCACGCGCGTGGCCTACAAGCTCAACCTGCGCGGCCCCGCCGTGAGCGTGCAGACCGCCTGTTCCACCTCGCTCACGGCCGTGCACACCGCCTGCCAGGCACTGCTGAGCCACGACTGCGACATGGCCCTGGCCGGCGGCGTGTGGCTCAACCTGCTGCAAGAGGGCGGCTACCGCTACCAGGCCGGTGCGATCCTCTCGCCCGACGGCCATTGCCGCGCCTTCGACGCCGATGCGGCCGGCACGGTGATCGGCAGCGGCGCCGGCGTGGTCGTGCTCAAGCGCCTGGACGAAGCGCTGCGCGACGGCGACACCATCCATGCCGTCATCAAAGGCACCGCGGCCAACAACGACGGCTCCGCCAAGGTCGGCTTCACCGCGCCCAGCATCGACGGGCAGGCCGAGGTCATCCGCGCGGCGCAACTGATCGCGGGCGTCTCGGCCGACACCATCGGCTACATCGAGACGCACGGCACCGGCACCACGCTGGGCGACCCCATCGAGATCGCGGCGCTCACGCAGGCCTTTCGCGCCGACACCGAGCGGCGCGGCTTCTGTGCCGTCGGTTCGGTCAAGACCAACATCGGCCACCTCGATGCGGCGGCCGGCGTGGCGGGGCTCATCAAGGCCACGATGGCGCTCAAGCACGGCGTGCTGCCGCCCAGCCTGCATTTCACGAAGCCCAATCCGCAGATCGATTTCGCGAGCAGCCCGTTCTATGTGAACGCGCAGCGCCAGCCCTGGGCCGAAGGCCGCACACCGCGCCGTGCGGGCGTGAGCTCGTTCGGCATCGGCGGGACCAATGTGCATGTGGTGCTCGAAGAGGCGCCGCGCGCGCGTTCCGCGCAAGTCAAGGCATCGCCGTGGCAGGTGTTGCCGTTGTCGGCCAAGGACGCAGGCGCGCTCAAGGAAGGCCGCGAGCGACTGGCCGTGCATCTGCGTGAATCCGGCGATGAGCAGTCGCTGGCGGACGTCGCCTTCACGCTTCAGGAAGGACGTAAACCCTTCGCATGGCGCAGCGCAGTGGTCGCGAACCAGCCAGCGATGGCCGCCGAGATGCTCGCCGCAGCCCCCGCGCTCGCGCCGAAGCCCGTGACCGCGGCACCCGAAGTCGTGTTCCTGTTTCCCGGCAGCGGCACGCAGCACGCGCTCATGGGTGCAGACCTTTATCGCGAGAGCACGGTGTTCCGCGAGGAGATGGACCGCTGCTTCGCGCTGCTGCGCAAGGACAGCGGCGTCGACCTGCAGTCATTGCTGTTTCCGCCGGCAGGCGGGGAGTCGGCCGCCAATGAGCGCCTGCTGCGCGTCGAGTTCGCGCAGCCCGCGCTCTTCGTCGTCGGCTACGCGATGGCGCGCTGGTGGATGCACTGCGGCGTCAAGCCCGCGCTGATGCTCGGCCACAGCCTTGGCGAATATGTCGCGGCATGCCTGGCCGGCGTGTTCTCGCTCCAAGACGCACTGCGCATCGTGGCCGCGCGCGGCCGCCTGCTGCAGACGATGGTGCCGGGCGCGATGACCGCCGTATCGCTTTCCGAGAAGGAGCTGGCGCCTTGGCTCGCCATGGGCTGCGATCTTGCCGCGGTGAACGGCGAGGCGCTCTGCGTGCTCTCCGGCCCGGTGGATGCGATCGAGCGCGTCGAGGAGGCGCTGCGCGCGAAGCAGCATGTGCCGCGCCGCCTGCATGTGTCCATTGCCTTCCATTCGCAACTCGTCGATCCGGTGGTCGCGGAGCTGGAGCGCGTCGTGGCCGCGGTGCCGAGGAGCGCACCCGCTATTCCATTTCTCTCCAATGCTTCGGGCATGCCGATCACGGCGCAGGAAGCCACCGACCCCGCTTATTGGGGGCGGCATCTGCGTGGCGCGGTGCGCTTCGCCGAGGGCCTGCGCGAGATCTTCGCGACGCCCGGCCGCGCGGTGCTCGAAGTCGGTCCGGGCGAGACGCTCGCCGGTCTCGCTCGGCTGCACGCCGACAGCACTTCGGCCGCCGGCATCTGGGCCAGCCAGGCCCATCCGCAGCAGCTCGCGCGCAATGCGCCGCAGCTGGCGAATGCGGTGGCGGGCCTGTGGACCGCGGGCGTGGACATCGACTGGGCGGCCTGCCGCAACGGCGAGAGCCGGCGCCGCGTGCCGTTGCCGACCTATGCCTTCCGGCGCCAGCGGTTCTGGGTCGATCCCGCGGCAGCCTCGCAGCAGCCTGTGCAAGCCGGGCCCACAAGTCCTTTCTACGTGCCCGCATGGAAGCGCACGGCACTGCCGCCGCACGCCGAGCAGCCCACGGTGGCCCGCTCGGGCTGCACGCTGATCCTCGGCGATGCCAACAGCTTCACCGACCGCCTCGCACGCACGCTGCGTGCGCAGGGCGTGCCGGTGGTCGTCGCGCTGCGCGGCAAGGCCTTCGCGCGCACCGCCGCGCTGCAGTACGCGTTGCGGCCCGCCGAGCGCGCCGACCATGCGCGGCTCCTGCGCGAGGCCGAAGCCGAGGCTGGTGCGGTGACGCAGGTGTTCCATCTGTGGAGCCTCGATGCGGGGTGCCCCGCTGCCTCGCAGGCCGAGGTCTTCGAGCGCGGCTATTTCAGCCTGCTCGCACTGGCCCAGGCGCTCGACGACGTCGGTGGATCGCAACGCGCACCTCTGGCGCTGACCGTGATCGCCGACGGCATCGAGGACGTCTCCGGCACCGAGGCCCTTTCGCCCGAGAAGGCCACGCTGCGCGGCCTGGCCAAGGTGCTGGGCCAGGAGTCGCCGTCGATCGCCTGCCGCATCGTGGATGTGGTGCTGCCGGCGCCCGAGAGCGCGGCCGAGAGTGAGCTTGCACGCCGCGTGGTCGAAGAGGCGGCGGCATCGCACGACGAAGCCGTCGTCGCCTACCGCGGTCCGCACCGCTGGACCAAGGGCTACGAAGCGCTCGCGGCCGACACGCCGGGCGTGCAGCGCCTGCGCAAGGGCGGCGTGTATCTCATCACCGGCGGGCTCGGTGGCGTGGGCCTCGCGCTTGCGCGCCACCTCGGCAAGACCTGGCAGGCCAGGCTGGTGCTGCTGGGCCGCACGCCCGTGCCCCAGCGCAGCGAGTGGGCGCGCCTTGCCGAAGCAGCCGACCAGCCACTGGCGCTGCGCCGCCGGCTGCAGCAACTCATCGAACTGGAGGCTGCCGGCATCGAGGTGTTGACCGTGGCCGCCGATGTGACCGACTCCGCCCAACTGCGCAGCGCATTGGCGGCGGCGCATGCGCGTTTCGGCGCGGTGAACGGCGTCGTCCACGCCGTCATCGAACCCGACCACGGCATGGTCTCGCAACGCACGCAGGCGCAGGTCGAGGCGGCATTCGCACCCAAGGTGGCGGGCACGCGCGCGCTGCTCGACACGGTGGCCTCGGAGCCGCTGGACTTCGTGCTTTTCTGCTCCTCGATCGCGACGCTGCTCGGCGGCCTCGGCCTCAGCGACTACGCCGCGGCCAACGACTACCTCGACGCCTTCGCGAGCGCGCACCGCCGTTCGTCGGCGCTGCCGGTGTTTTCGGTCAACTGGGACGCTTGGCGCGACGTGGGCGCCGCGGCCGGCAAGGACATGCCCGAGGGCATGGGCCTGGACGAGCGCACCGGCGTGCTGGCCTTCGAGCGCATCGTCAACGGGCCCGACCTGCCGCAGGTCGTGGTGTCCGCATCGCCGCTCGCGCCGCGCCTGCGCCCGCTTCGCGGCCTGCTGGATGCGATGGACGACGAGCCGGGGGCCGCCGCGCCCGCGCGCGCCGGCCATCCGCGCCCCGTGCTGCAGACGGCTTTCGTCGCGCCCGAAGGCGATCTCGAAGAGGGGCTCGCCGAACTGTGGACCGAGGCGCTCGGCATCGCACCCGTGGGCGTGAACGACAACCTGTTCGAACTGGGCGGCGATTCGCTGCTCGCCATCCGCCTGCTGTCGAAGGTGCGCAAGGCCTACGGCGTGGACCTGGCGCCCGCCGCCTTCTTCAAGGCGCCCACCGTCGCCGAGCTGGCCGCACTGGTCGAGCTGCGGCTGATCGAGGACATCGAAGCGGCCGGCCTCGACGACGAAGCCGGCGAAACAGGCGAAACAGGAGAAAAGGGCCGGGACGGCGATCGCCTCGGCCGCAGCACTGCGAGTTTTCCATCATGAGCCAGGGCAACGACATCACCGCGCGCCGCGCCAAACTGACGCCGGCGCAACTGAGCCTGCTGCAGCGCCGCCTGAAGCGCGGGGACGGCAACGATGCCGCCGAGACGGCCGGCACCGCGCCGCGTCCTTCGCGCGAGGGCATTGCGAAGAGCACCGACGACGGCGGCGCTGCGCCGGTCTCCTTCATGCAGCAGGGCCAATGGTTCTTGTGGCAGCTCGATGCCGGCGACACGGCGTATCACGTCGGCGGCGGACTCGGCTTCTCGGGTTCGCTGGACGTGGCCGCGCTGCAGGAGGCGGTGCACCGTCTGGTGCAGCGCCACGACAGCCTGCGCACCGTGTTCGGCACCGGCGCGGAAGGCCTGCCCGAGCAGCGCATCGACCCCGCGGCGCGCATCGACATTCCCTTTGCCGACCTGAGCACGCTAGATGCGGCAACCCGCGCGGTACGCCATCGCGAAGCGGTGCTCCAGGTCTGCCGCACACCCTTCGACCTGACGACCGGCCCGCTGCTGCGCGGCGCGCTGCTGAAGATGGAAGAGGGCGAGCACCAGTTGCTGCTGATGCTGCACCACATCGTCTCCGATGCGTGGACCGTCGAGCTCATCCTCGATGAGCTGGCGCAGCGCTATGCGCAGCTGGTGGATGGCGCCGCGGTGCCGGAGGGTGCGGCGCAGGCCGGGCCCGAGATCCGCTACATCGACTTCGCGCGCTGGCAGCACCGGTGGCTCGAAGGGGAAGAGGGCGCGCGGCAACTGGCCTACTGGCGCCAGCGGCTCGGCGGCAGCCAGCCGGTGCTCGACCTCGCGACCGACCGCCCGCGCTCGGGCCAGTCCGGCTACAGCGCGGTGCAGCATGCGCTCGACGTGCCCGCGCCGCTTGCGCGCGAACTCCGGCAGCAGGCGCGCGCGCAGGGCGGCACGCTCTTCATGGTGCTGCTCGCGGCCTTCCATGCAGTGCTCTTCCGCTACACCGGGCAGGAGGAGATCCGCATCGGCGTGCCGGTCGCGGGCCGCAGCCGCCCCGAGACCGCGGGCGTCGTCGGCGCCTTCATCAACACCGTGGTGATGGATGCGCGCCTGAACGCACGCATGCCGTTGGCCGATCTGCTCGCGCAGGTGCGCGACACCGCCTTCGAGGCGCAGGCGAACCAGGAGCTGCCCTATGAGCGGCTGGTGCAGGCGCTGCGCGCCGACGGCGGCCATGCGAGCTCGCCGCTCTTCCAGGTCATGTTCAACCACCTCGGCGAGGGTGACCGCCCGCTGCGCGGCTGGCCGCGGCTGGCGGTGCGGCGCATCGACCTGGAGGAGCGCGCCGCACCCTTCGAGCTCACGCTGGAAACCATCGAGCGCGAGGACGGCAGCATCCGCGCCGCCTTCCGCTACGCGGCCGAACTCTTCGATCCCGCCACCATGGCGCGGCTGGCGGGCCACTACCACCGCATGCTCGCCGCACTGGCCACCGACCCGCGCCAGGCGCTGGGTGCGCTCGCGCTGCTCGACGATGCAGAGCATGCGCAGCTCGCGGCATGGGGCGTCAGCACGCACAGCCATGGCGAGGCCGAGCCGGTGCACCACCTCATCGCGCGCCGGGCCACCGCACACCCGGATGCCGAGGCGCTGGTCTTTGGCGACGAAACACTGAGCTACGCGGAACTCGAACGCCGCGCCAACCGCCTCGCGCACCGGCTCATCGCCCGCGGCGTGCGGCCCGAAAGCCTGGTCGGCGTGGCGCTGGAACGCAGCAACGAACTGGTGATCGCGCTGCTCGCGGTCATGAAGGCGGGCGGCGCCTACGTGCCCATCGACCCGGAACATCCGGCCGACCGTGTCGCCTACATGGTGCAAGACAGCGGGCTCGCACTCGTGCTCACGCAGGAGCGCCTGCGCGACCGGCTGCCCGCCGACGCTGGCGTGGCGGTGCTGGCCATCGATGCCGCCGATGCCGCCGATGCCGCCGATGTGGCCGACGCTCCCGACAGCGACCCGGCCGTGGCGCTGGACGCGGAGAACCTCGCCTACGTGATCTACACCTCGGGCTCCACCGGCAAGCCCAAGGGCGCGGCCAACCGGCATCGCGCGCTGCACAGCCGGCTCGCCTGGATGCAGCAGGCCTATGGCCTCGGCCCCGGCGACACGGTGCTGCAGAAGACGCCGTTCAGCTTCGACGTCTCCGTGTGGGAATTTTTCTGGCCGTTGATGGTCGGCGCACGGCTGGCCGTGGCGGCGCCGGGCGACCACCGCGATCCCGCCCGGCTGGTCGAGCTGATTCGCCGGCACGGCGTGAGCACGTTGCATTTCGTGCCCTCGATGCTGCAGGCCTTCCTCACGCAGCCCGATGTGGAAAGCTGCACCAGCCTGTGCCGCATCGTGTGCAGCGGCGAGGCGCTGCCCGCCGAGGCGCAGAACGAAGTGCTGAGGCGTCTTCCGCAGGCGAAGCTGCACAACCTCTACGGCCCGACCGAGGCGGCCATCGACGTGACCCACTGGACCTGCCGCGACGACGGCCGAAGCCAGGTCGCGATCGGGCAGCCCATCTCCGGCATCCAGACCCATGTGCTCGATGCGTCGCTCAACCTCGTGCCGCCCGGTGTGGCGGGCGAGTTGTACCTGGGCGGCATCGGGCTCGCGCGCGGCTATGCGAAGCGACCGGGGCTGACCTCGGAGCGCTTCGTGGCCGACCCCTTCGATGCGACCGGCGGCGGGCGCCTGTACCGCACCGGCGACCTCGTGCGCTGGAACAGTCAGGGCCAACTCGACTACCTCGGCCGCCTCGACCACCAGGTGAAGATCCGCGGCTTTCGCATCGAACTCGGCGAGATCGAGGCGCAGCTGCTCGCACATCCGCAGGTGCGCGAAGCGGTGGTGGTGATGCAGCAGGCGGCCGGCGGCGCACGGCTCGCGGCGTATGTCTCGCTGCGCGCCGTGCAGGGCGACGGCCAGGAGGCCAATGCCCAGGCGCTGCGCGAATGGCTAGGCCGCACGCTGCCCGAGTACATGGTGCCGTCGCTGCTGATGAAGCTGCCGGCGCTGCCGCTCAACGCGAACGGCAAGATCGACCGCAAGGCGCTGCCGCCGATCCAGGCCGCCGATGCCGGCACGCACGTACCGCCGAGCGGCGCGCTCGAGGAGGCGCTGGCGCGCATCTGGAGCGAACTGCTGGGCACGGTGGGGGTGAGCCGCGAGGCGAACTTCTTCGAGCTGGGCGGTCATTCGCTGATGGCTGCGCAACTGGTCTCGCGCCTGCGCGCAGGAGCGGGGCTGCAATTGCCGCTGCGCGAGGTGTTCGACCACCCGGTGCTGCGCGACATGGCCACGCGCCTTGCGCCTGTGGGAGCGGGCGCATCGCTGCCGACGTTGATGCCGGTGGCACGCGTCGGGCAGATGCACCTGTCGCCGATGCAGCACCGCCTGTGGCTTGTCGACAGGTTGTCGGGCACTGCCGCGCGCACTGGCTACAACATGGCGACCGCGCTGCGCTTCGAAGGGCCGCTCGATCCGGCCGTGTTGCGCCGCGCGCTCGAGACGCTGGTGTCGCGCCACGAGGTGCTGCGCATGGCCTACCCCGAGAACGACGATGGCGAACCGGTCGCGACGATCGCACCGGTGGCGGCCTTCGATCTGCCGTGGATCGATCTTTCGCCTGTGGCACCCGAGGCCGATGCCGCCCGCATCGATGCCGCGCTGGAGGCCATGGCCGCGGAGCCCTTCGACCTGGCAAATGCCGCACCGCTGCGCGCCTCGCTGCTGCACCTGGGCCCGGGGCGCCATGCGCTGCTCTTGTGCGTGCACCACATCGCCTTCGACGGCTGGTCGGGTGCGATCTTCGCGCGCGAATTCGTGGCTGCCTACGAGGCGCTGCGTGCCGACCTTCCCTCGACGCTGCCGCCGTTGCGCGTGCAGTACGCCGACTACGCGGTCTGGCATGCACGCATGCTCGAGGCCACTCGCGCGCAGGACGCCGCCTTCTGGCAGCGTTACCTCGACAACGCGCCGAAGGGCTCGCGCCTGCCGGTGGACACGTCGCAGCCGGGCGTTGCCGGACATGCGGGCGACAGCCTTCGCGTGCCGGTCGAAGGCGCGCTGGTGGAGGCACTGGCGCCGCTCGCCCGGGCGAACAAGACCTCGCGCTTCACCGTGATGCTGGCCGCCTTCCTCGCGCTGGTGCACCGCGAAGCCGGCACCGACGACATCGTCGTCGGCACGGACGTCGCGGGGCGCGACCACCCCGAGCTCGAGAAGCTCATGGGCTTCTTCGTCAACGTGGTGCCGCTGCGCTCGCGCCGCGACGAGGCGGCGCGCTTCACCGACTGGCTGGCGGCGGTGCATGCGGGCACGCAATCGGCGCTCGCGCACGGCGGCGTTCCCCTCGACCGCATCCTCGATCTGGCCGGCCTCGGCCGCGCGCAGGGCACGCCGGTGCGCATGCTGTTCGTGATGCAGAACACACCCACCGGCCACTTCGAGATCCCGGGGCTGCGCATCGATGTCGTGCCGCAGCGCGTGCGGCATTCGAAATTCGACATCGCCGTTTTCATCCACGAGGGGCCGCGCGAGTGGACCGCCGAGTGGGTCTACGACACCGGCCTCTACCGCAGCGAATCGATCCGGCGCTGGGCCGCCGATTGGTGCGCGCTGCTGCGGCAACTGGTCATCTCGCCCGAGGCACGGGTCGAGCAACTCTTTTCAACACCTGTTCGCAAGGAATCTCCCATGAATCCGATGCCATCGCCCCAGCTCGGCAAGCTGGACAAGCTCAAGAAATTCGCGGCCCGGCCACCGGCTGCCCCTGCCGCCACCGCAGGCGTTGCCGAAGCATCGCGCCCGCAGGTCAAGACCTCGTTCCTGTCCGATGCGCGCCAGTTTCCGCTCGTTGTCGAACCCGCGAGCGCCGGCTTCGACGCGCTCGCCTGGGTGCGCGAGAACCGCGGCTTCGTCGACGACGCACTGGCGCGCCACGGTGGCCTGCTGTTCCGCAACTTCGGTCTGGAGACGCCGCAGGACTTCGAGGCCTTCGCCGAGAACGTCGAGCCCGAGCTCTACGGCGGCTACGGCGACCTGCCCAAGAAGGAGGGCGGACGCCGCACCTACCGCTCTACGCCGTACCCCGAGCGGCAGATGATCCTGTACCACAACGAGAGCTCGCACATGGACCGCTGGCCGCGCAAGCAGTGGTTCTACTGCGAGCTGCCCTCGCGCGTGGGCGGTGCGACGCCGATCGTCGATTGCCGCGAGATGCTGCGGCGCCTGCCGGCGGAGATCGTCGATGCCTTCGAGCGCAAGGCGCTGACCTATGTGCGCACGTTCACGCCGCACCTGGACGTGAGCTGGCGCGATTTCTTCAAGACCGACCAGCGCGCCGAGGTCGAAGCCCGGCTGGCCTCCGGCGGCATCGAATGGCGCTGGCTCGACGAGGACACGCTGCAGACGCGCACTCATTGCCCGGCGGTGATGAAGCATCCGTTGACCGGCGAGCGCGTGTTCTTCAACCAGGTGCAGCTGCACCATCCCGCCTGCCTGGAGGCCGACGTGCGCGAGGACCTGCTCGCGCTGGTCGGCGCCGAGCGCATGCCGCGCCACGTCTGCTACGGCGACGGCACGCCGATCGACGACGAGACCATGGCCATCGTGGGTCGTGCCTACGAGGAATGCGCAGTGCGTTTCGACTGGCGCAAGGGCGACGTGGTGATGCTCGACAACATGCTCGCGGCGCATGCGCGCGATCCGTACGAAGGCCCGCGCAAGATCGTCGTGGCCATGGGCGCGATGTTCGAGCGCTCGACGCTGCTGGCCGCCGAAGCGGTAGGGAGCGAATGACGATGGAAGACCGGTTCGAGAATTTCGAGGCGGCCCTGCCGCTGAGCCCCGAGCAGCGCGCCGTGCTCGCAATGCACCGCGGCGCTGCACTGCCGCCGCTTGCGGTGTCGGTGACGATCGAGGGCGCGCTCGACGAGGCGCACCTGCGTACCGTGGCGGCCGAGGTGCTGCAGGCGCATGAGGCGATGCGCCTGGCGATGCGCGATGCGGTCGACCCGTTCGCATGGCGCCAGCAACCGCGTGCCACGCTGTCCGCCAGCCATGCGCAGGCCGATGCATCGATGCAGCTGCAAGAAGGCGGCGTGGTGCGCATCGGGCTGGACCGTGTCGATGCAGCGCATCACCGGCTGACGCTTTCCGCCCATCCGCTGGCGGCCGATGCGGCCAGCCTCGCGACGTTGGTCGCGCGCATTGCCGAGGCCTGCGGCAACGAGGGAACGGCCGATGCCGAGCCGTTCCAGTACACCCAGTTCGCGGCGTGGCGCGATGCGCTCGCGCACGACGACGAGGAAGACGCGGTGAAGGGGCGCGCCTACTGGGCGGGTTATCTGGCTGGCGGCGAAGCGCTTGCCGCGCCGCGCCTTGCTGCGCGACAGGGCGACGTGGGCGATGTGGCTGTTCCGGCGCGCCGCGTCGTCGAGCGCACGCTCGATGCCGCACTGCTGTCGCGGCTGGACGCACTGGCCCGATCGCACGGCGTGCAGGTGTCCGAGCTGCTCCAGGCCGCGTGGTGGACGTTGCTCGCGCGGCTCACGGGCTTCGCGCGCTTCACCGGCGGCTGGCAGCACGATTGCCGCCTCGACTATGAGGTGATGCAGGGCGCCATCGGCGTCTACGAGAAGGTGCTGCCGCTGCGGGTGGAGATCGGCGCCGAGGAGCCGTTTGCCGACTGGCTGGCGCGCTTCGCGGCCCAGGCCCGCACGCACGTCGAGGCGCAGGAATACGGCGTGCTCGATGCGGGGGCCGATGCAGCCCATCTCGCCGTCGGCTTCGCACTGCGCACGCCCGACGATCTGCCTGCGTCGTGGCAAGTGGCGCAACGCCCGGGGCCGCTGGCTTGCTTCGAGCTCGCGCTCGAAGTCGAATGGTCGGTGCCGCGTGCCGTGTTTGCGCTGCATGCCAACGAGGGCCGCTATGCCGCGCCTGCGCTGGAACTCCTGTTGCAGCAGCTCTTCGTGCTGCTGCAGGCCGTGGCCGACAGCCCCGCAACGCCGGTGCAGGACCTGACGCTCATCGATGCCGACGAACGCAAGGCCCTGCTCGCCCTGGACGGCGCACCGCTGGACGTGGGCACGCAGGGCATCGCCGAGCGCATCGCGCACTGGTCGCGGACGACGCCGGATGCGCCGGCCATCGAGGACGGCGAGCAACGCCTGAGCTACGCGGCACTCGACGTTCGCATCAACCGCATGGCGCACTGGATGCGGACGCAGGGCGTGCAGCGCGGCGGGCTGGTCGCGCTGGCGCTGCCGCGGTCGCTCGACCTGCTGGTCGCGATGCTCGCGGCCTGGCGGGCGGGCGCGGGCTACCTGCCGCTCGAACCCGAATGGCCCGCGGCACGCCGCGCCGCGGTGCTGGCCGACGCCAAGCCCGCGCTGCTGCTGCAGGCCGAGCCCGTGCAGGATGCCGAGGCATCGGCATGGTGCGTGGCCATGGCCGGCGGCATCGACCTGTCGGCCTTCGATGTCTCGGCGCCCGACGTGCCGGCCGCGCCGCATGACCTGGCCTATGTGCTCTACACCTCCGGCTCCACCGGCAAGCCCAAGGGCGTGGTGATCGAACAGGCGCAACTGCTCAACTACGTGGCCGCCGCTTCGTCGGCGATGGCACTCGACGGCTACCGCCGCTGGGCGCTCACCAGCACCGTGGCGGCCGACCTCGGCAACACGGCACTGTTCGGTGCCTTCTTCAACGGCGCGTGCCTGGTGGTGGCCGGCGCCGAGGCGACGAAGGACGCAGCCGTCTTCACCCGCTTCATGGCCGAGTGCCGCATCGATGCGATCAAGATCGTGCCCTCGCACCTGGAGGCACTGCTCGAGGCCGAGACCCCGGTGCTGCCGCGGCTCCTGGTGCTCGGCGGCGAGGCGGCATCGCGCTCGCTGCTGGAGCGCATTGCGCGCGCGGCGCCCCCGCCCGCCTGCACGGTCTACAACCACTACGGCCCGACCGAGACCACCGTCGGCGTGATGGTGCACCGGCTCGAGCCCGGCGCGGCCTTCCCCGACCAGCTGCCGCTGTCGCAGGTGCTGGCCAACAACCGCGTGCGCGTGCTCGATCACGCACTGCGGCTTGCGCCCACTGGCGCGCTGGGCGAGCTGTACATCGGCGGTGCGCAGCTGTGCCGCGGCTACCTCGGCGGCGTGGCGGCGGAAGCCTTCATCGACGACCCCTTCGCCCCGGGCGAGCGGCTCTACCGCACGGGCGACCTGGCATGCGTGCTGCCCGGCGGTGCGCTGCGCATCGCGGGGCGTGCGGACCACCAGCTCAAGGTGCGCGGCTTCCGCGTGGAGCCGGGCGAGATCGAGGCGGTGCTGCTCGCGCAGGAAGGCGTGCGCCAGGCGGTGGTGCTGCCCGTGGCGGTGCCAGCCGGCGGGGTGGAGCTCGTGGCCTGCGTGGTCGGCGACGCGGAAAAGGTGGGCGGGCTGCGCGAGCGGCTGGCCGCGCTGTTGCCGGCGCACATGGTGCCGTCGCGCTGCGTCGAGGTCGAGGCTTTCCCGCGCCTTGCGAACGGCAAGGTCGACCGGCTCGCGCTGGCGGCCGCCATGCCTGCGTCGGCCGGAGCCGCCGCGTCGCACGAAGGCGCACAAGCGCCGCGCGATGCACTGGAGCACCTGCTGGCAGCCGGCATGGCCGAGCTGCTCGGCCGCGCGTCCATCGGCGTGGACGAGGACTTCTTCGAACTGGGCGCCCATTCGCTGCTGGTGATCAAGCTGGCCGCGCGCATCCGCCGGCTGCTGCGCGTGGAGATCGCACCGGGGGTGGTGTTCGACCACCCCAGCGTCACGACGCTGGCGCGCGCGGTGCGTGCCGCCAGCGCCGACCCCGCGCAGACCGAACAGCTCGCCGACACCTGGCGCCTCGAGGCCGAGGCCATCCCCTCTTGAACGGAAACGCTTGATGAACGAGACGACGAAGATGCCGAAGGGCGTGGACCCCGAAGCCATTGCCGCATGCACGGTGCCCGGGGAGGCGGTGGCGATGTCCTTCGCGCAGCAGCAGCTCTGGTTCCTGCAGAACCTGGAGCCGCAACTCACGGCCTACAACCTGCCGCGGGTGTTCCGCCTGAAGGGGCCGCTGGACGCCGATGCACTGGAGCGCGCGTTCCAGGCGCTGGTCGAACGCCATGCCGTGCTGCGCACGCGCTTCTTCAATCGCGACGGTGCGGCGCTGCAGATGGTGCGGGGCGATGCCGCCTTCGGCATCGAGCGCATCGACCTGCGGGGCGAGGCGCCCGCATCGCGCGAGGCCAAGCTCGATGACGCCGTGCACCGCACCGTCTCGCACGTCTTCGACCTGGGTGTTGCGCCGGCGCTGGTGGCGCGGCTGGTTCGGCTGGCCGACGACGAGCATGTGCTTGCCCTCTGCCTGCATCACATCGTCTCCGATGCGTGGTCGAACCCGATTCTTGCCAAGGACCTGGCCGACGCCTACGCCGCCGCGCTGTGCACGACCGGCGCGGTGCACCTGCCCGCGCTGCCGCTGCAGTACGCCGACTACGCGCGCTGGCAGCGCGAGCGTGCAGCGTCGGGCGCGATGCAGCGCGACCTGGACCACTGGAACGCGCATCTGGGCAGCGAGGTGCCCGCGCTGGAGTTGCCGACCGACCACGCCCGCCCCGAACAGCTGGGTTTCGACGGTGCCGCCACGCACTTCGCACTCGAGGCGCCGCTGTGCGAGGCGCTGCTGAAGCTCTGCCGTGCCGAGCGCAGCACGCCCTTCGTGGTGTTGTTCGCCGCCTGGCAGGTGCTGCTTGCGCGCTACAGCGGCCAGTACGACTTCGCGGTGGGCGTGCCTTCGGCCGGCCGGCACCGCGAGGAACTGCACGGGCTGCTCGGCTTCTTCGTCACGACCCAGGTCTTCCGCGCACGGCTCACGCCGCGGATGTCGCTGCGCGACACCTGCCGGCAGGTGCGCGGCGACGTGCTGGCCGCGCTGGACCATGCCGACCTGCCTTTCGACGTGCTGCTCGCGAGCCGCACCGACCGGCGCGAGCCGGGCCGCACGCCGCTGTTCCAGGTCATGTTCGGCCTGCAGATGGAAGACGGCACGACCGGCCCCCGCTTCGAGGGCCTGCAGGTGGAGCAGCTGCCCGCGCCGGATCGCAGCGCGAAGTTCGAGCTTTCTCTGGACCTCACCCTTGCCGGCGCGCAGGTGCGCGGCCGGCTCGAATACAACACGGCGCTCTACGACAGGGCGACCATCGAGCGGATGGTGGGCGCCTACCTCGAGGTGCTGCGGCACATGGCGGCCGACGCCGAGCGTCCGGCCGGCAGCTTCGCGCTCACCGATGCGGCCGACCGCCGGCGGCTCGCGCAATGGGAAGGCGAGGCGCGCGAGCATCACGCGGTAGCGCCCATTCACCGCCTCTTCGAACGCCAGGCTGCGGAGCGGCCCGACGCGACCGCGCTGGCCTTCGGCGAGCAGGTGCTGAGCTATGGCGAACTGAACGCACGCGCCAACCGCCTCGCGCACCACCTGCTGGCGCGCGGCATGAAGCCCGAGATGCTGGTCGGCATCGCGGTGGAGCGCTCGGCCGACACGGTGGTCGGCCTGCTTGCGATCCTGAAGGCCGGTGCGGCCTACCTGCCGCTGGACCCCGACTATCCGCGCGACCGGCTGGCCTACATGATCGAGGACAGCGGCACCGCGCTCGTGCTCACGCAGCAGGCGGTGCGCGAGAAGATCCCGGCACCCGACCGCGTGACGGTGCTCGAACTCGACACGCTCGACCTGTCGGCCGAGCCCGCGCGCAATCCCGACATCGAGGTGGGGCTGGAGAACCTGGCCTACGTGATCTACACCTCGGGCTCCACCGGCCGGCCCAAGGGCGCGCAGCTGTGCCACCGCAACGTGACGCGGCTGCTGGTCGCCACCGACGCGTGGTTCGGCTTCGGGCCGGACGACGTCTGGACGCTCTTCCACTCCTACGCCTTCGACTTCTCGGTGTGGGAAATCTTCGGCGCGCTGTGCACCGGCGGCAAGCTGGTGGTGGTGCCCTATTGGGTCAGTCGCTCACCGGAAGACTTCCTTGCGCTGCTCGGGCGCGAGCGCGTGACGGTGCTCAACCAGACGCCCTCGGCCTTCGGGCAGCTCACGCGGCTGCCCGGACTCGCCGAGGCCGGCCTGGCGCTGCGCTGGGTGATCTTCGGCGGCGAGGCGCTCGAGCCCGAGACGCTGCGCTCGTGGATGGACCGCTTCGGCGACGCGCAGCCGCGGCTCATCAACATGTACGGCATCACCGAGACGACGGTGCACGTGACCTACCGGCCGATCACGCGGCGTGACCTAGACGGCGGGCGCAGCCCGATCGGGGTGCCGATTCCCGACCTGGGCCTGCGCGTGCTCGACGGCGAACTCAACGCGGCGCCCATCGGCGTGCCGGGCGAGCTCTATGTGGCGGGCGAAGGCCTGGCGCGTGGCTACCTCGGGCGGCCCGGCCTGAGCGCTGAGCGCTTCATTGCCGACCCCTTCGACACGCAGGGCGGCGGGCGGCTCTACCGCACTGGCGACCTGGCGCGCTGGAACGAGAAGGGGCAGCTCGAGTACCTGGGCCGCATCGACCACCAGGTGAAGGTGCGGGGCTTTCGCATCGAGCTGGGCGAGATCGAGGCGCAACTGCTCGCACAGCCCGAAGTGCGCGAGGCGGTGGTGATCGCCAAGGACAGCGCAAGCGGCACCTGGCTGGCCGCCTATGTATCGGCCAAGGACGGCCAGGCGCTGGAGCCCGTGCGGCTGCGCGAGCAGCTGGGCCGGCAGTTGCCCGACTACATGGTGCCCAGCGTCATCGTGGCGCTGGAGGCGCTGCCGCTCAACGCCAACGGCAAGGTCGACCGCAAGGCGCTGCCCGAGCCCGCGTTCGCCGCGAGCGCGGCCTACGAGGCGCCGCAGGGCGAGACCGAGCAGGTGCTCGCCGCCATCTGGGCTGAAGTGCTCGGCGTGGCGCGCGTGGGGCGCAACGACAACTTCTTCGAGCTCGGCGGCCATTCGCTGATGGCGCTCGGCCTGCTCGAGCGCATCCGTGCGCGCGGCTGGGCGGTGCAGGTGCGCACGCTGTTCCAGTGGCCGCAGCTCACGCGCTTCGCGCAGGCGGTCGAACAGGAGCAGCGGCTGGCGCGGCGCGAGGTGGTGGTGCCGCCCAACGGCATTCCGGACGGCTGCGAGGCGATCGAGCCCGCGATGGTGACGCTGATGGCGCTCGATGCGGCGCAGATCCGGCGCATCGAGGCCGCCGTGCCCGGCGGTGCGGCCAACATCCAGGACATCTATCCGCTGGTGTCGCTGCAGGAGGGCATGCTCTTTCACCACCTGCTGCAGACCGAGGGCGACGCTTACGTCACCTCGAGCGCGCTGAGCTTCGACAGCCGCGAGCGGCTCGAACGCTTCGTGGACAGCTTCAACCAGGTGATCGCGCGGCACGACATCCTGCGCACTGCGGTGCTGTGGGAAGAGCTGGCCGAGCCGGTGCAGGTGGTGCTGCGCGAGGCGCCGATGCGCCTTCGCTGGCTCGACGATGTGGCGCCGGCCGAGGGCGACACCGCCGCGCTCGGCGCGACCGAGCGCATGCACCGCTACGCGGCGCCGGGGCGCTACCGCATCGACGTGCGGCAGGCGCCGATGATCCACGCCATCGCGGCGCACGATGCGGCGCGCGGGTGCTGGCTGCTGCAGCTCTTCAACCACCATATGGTGGACGACAACACGACGCTGAAGCTGGTGGTGCAGGAGATCGCGCTGATCCAGCAGGGCCGCGCGGGCGAACTGCCCGTGCCCGCGCCGTTCCGGCATTTCGTGGCGCAGGCGCGCCTGGGTGCGAGCCGCGCCGAGCACGAGGCTTTCTTCGGCCAGCTGCTGGGCGACGTGCAGGACACGACGGCGCCCTTCAACCTGCTGGACGTGCGCGGCGACGGCCTCGATGCCGAGGCGCTGCGGCTGCCGCTCGATGCGGCGCTCTCGGCGCAGGTGCGCCAGCAGGCACAGCGCCACGGCGTGAGCGCTGCGACGCTGTTTCACCTCGCCTGGGCGTTGGTGGTCGCGCGCACGGCAGGCAAGGACGACGTGGTGTTCGGCACCGTGCTGTTCGGGCGGATGCAGGGCGGTGAGCGCGCGCTGGGCCTTTTCATCAACACGCTGCCGTTGCGCATCCGGCTGGGCGCGCAGACCGTCGAAGAGTGCCTGCGCCAGACGCACGCGGCGCTCAGCGGCCTGCTGCACCACGAGCATGCGAGCCTGTCGCTCGCGCAGCGCTGCAGCGGGCTGTCGGGCGGCGCGCCGCTCTTCACCTCGCTGCTGAACTGCCGCCACGCGGCACAAAGCCGGAAGGAGACCTCCGAGGCCTGGCCCGGCATGGAGATCGTCGGCAGCCGCGAGCGCAGCAACTACCCGGTGGCGATGTCGGTGGACGACCTGGGCGAGGGCTTCGAGATCGGCGCGCAGATCACCGCCGCGGTGGGCGCGCGGCGCCTGTGCGGCTTCATGGCCGAATCGGTCCGCGCGCTGGTGACGGCACTGGCTGAGAACCCCGGCACGCGCATCGGTGCGCTGGAGGTGATGCCGGACGCCGAGAAGGCGCTGCTGCAGCAGTGGGGCGTGAACGGGCCCGAGGCGGTCGCCGCGCCCTTGCCAAGCGATGCGCGCGGGGTGCACGCGGTGCACCGGCGCTTCGAGGCACAGGCGCAGGCGCAGCCCGATGCAGTGGCGGTGATCTTCGGTGACGAGGCGCTGGCCTATGGCGCGCTCAACGCGCGCGCCAATCGCCTGGCGCACCGTCTGATCACGCTCGGCGTGAAGCCCGAGACGCGCGTGGGCATCGCACTCGGGCGCTCGTTCGAGATGGTGGTGGGCATCCTCGCGGTCCTCAAGGCCGGTGGCGCGTACGTGCCTATGGACCCGGAGTACCCGGTCGACCGGCTGGCCTACATGGTGCAGGACAGCGGCATCGGCCTGCTGCTCACGAGCGAAGCCCTGGCGGGGCGGATGCCGCGGCCCGAGGGGGAGCACCGTGTGCTCCTCGTCGACCGCGAAGACCTGTCGGGCGAGCGCAGCGACAACCCCGACGTGCCGCTGCACGACCACAGCCTGGCCTACGTGATCTACACCTCGGGCTCCACCGGCAAGCCCAAGGGCGTGAGCGTGATGCACGGGCCTTTCGACATGCACTGCCGCGACACGGCCGTGCTCTACGAGATGGGGCCGCAGTCGCGCGAGCTGCACTTCCTGTCGTTCGCCTTCGACGGCGCGCACGAGCGGCTGCACACCGCACTGGGGTGCGGTGCGAGCCTGGTGGTGCGCGACGATTCGCTCTGGACGCCCGATCAGACGCTGGCCGCGATGCAACGCCACGGCGTGACCAACGCCGGCTTTCCGCCGGTGTACTTGCGCGAGCTGGCCAAGGAGGCGCGCGACAGCGGGCAGTGCCCGCCGATCCACCTGTATTCGTTCGGCGGCGAGGCGATGCCGCGCGACGGCTTCGAAGCGGTGTGCCGCTACCTCAAGCCGAAAATCCTGATCAACGGCTACGGTCCCACCGAAGCGGTGGTGACGCCGATGCTCTGGAAGGTGGGCGCGGACGAGCGCTGCGTGCCGGGCTATGCGCCCATCGGGCGGCCGGTCGGCGAACGCAGCGCACATGTGCTGGACGCCGACATGAACCTCGTGCCGCGCGGCGTGCCCGGCGAGCTGTACCTGGGCGGCGCCGGTCTCGCACGCGGCTACCTGCACCGTGCGGACCTGACGGCCGAACGCTTCGTGGCCGATCCCTTCGGCGCGCCGGGCGGGCGCCTCTACCGCACGGGCGATCTCGTGCAGTGGAGCGACGACGGCCAGCTCGAGTACCTGGGCCGCATCGATCACCAGGTGAAGGTGCGGGGCTTCCGCATCGAACTCGGCGAGATCGAGGCGCAAATGCTGCTGCAGCCCGGCGTGCGCCAGGCGGTGGTGGTGGCTGCCGAGGGGCAGGGTGGTGCACGGCTCGTGGGCTATGTGGGGGCGGACGCCGGGATCGACGTGTCGCGCCTCAAGCAGGTGCTGGGCGAGGCGCTGCCCGACTACATGGTGCCCGGCACCTTCGTCGTGCTGGAGAAGCTGCCGCTCAACGCCAACGGCAAGATCGACCGCAAGGCGCTGCCCGCGCCCGAGGCGGCCGGTGCCGATGCGCCGTACGAGGCGCCGCAAGGCGCGATCGAGGCTGCGCTCGCACAGAGCTGGGTCGAGGTGCTGGGCGTGGCGCGCGTGGGCCGCCAGGACAATTTCTTCGAACTCGGCGGCGATTCGATCCTGAGCCTGCAGATCGTGGCGCGCATGCGCAAGGCCGGCTGGCGTATCACGCCGCGGCAGCTCTTCGAGCGCCAGACGGTGGCGCTGCTGGCCACGGTGGCGCAGGCCGTGCAGACCGGCGCACAGCGCCCCGCGAGCCTGCGCGAGGGCGAGGTGCCGCTGCTGCCGATCCAGGCCGACTTTCTGGGCGCGAAGCTGCCTGTGCCGAGCCACTGGAACCAGGCGGTGCTGCTGCAGCCGCGCACGCCGGTGGAACTGGCGGCGTTGCGCAAGGCATTCGAGGCCGTGGTCGCGCACCACGACGCCTTCAGGTTGCGCTTCGGCCGCGATGGCGAAGGCCGCTGGACGCAGCACTACGGCGCGAGCGCGCACCACCCGGCCCACGAGCTGTTGTGGGTGCGACAAGCCCGAGACGCGCAGCAGATCGATGCGCTGTGCGACGAAGCGCAGCGCAGCCTGGACATCGTGAACGGTCCGCTGTTGCGCGCGCTGGCGATCGAGGTCGAGGACGGCAGTCAGCGGCTGCTGCTCGCGGTCCATCACCTGGCGGTGGACGGCGTGTCGTGGCGCATCCTGCTCGAAGACCTCGGCACGGCTTGCGCGCAGATGCTGCGCGGAGAGGCCGTCGTGTTGCCGGAGAAGACCAGCAGCTACAAGGACTGGTCGCAGGCGCTGCAGACCCACGCCGCGCAACTGGCGCAGGACGCGCGCGAACGCGCGCACTGGCAGGCGCTGGCCGAAGTGCCCGCGCAGCTGCCATGCAACCGCCCGCAAGGCGCCGCCACCACGGCCGAGCAGGCCAGCGTGGAACTGCGGCTGGACAAGGCCGCGACCGAGGCGCTGCTCAAGGACGCGCCTGCGGCCTACCGCACGCAGGTCAACGACATCCTGCTGACGGCGCTGGGCCGCGCGCTGTGCGCGTGGAGTGGGCACGAACGCATCCTGGTCGACCTCGAGGGCCACGGCCGCGAGGACCTGTTCGACGGCGTCGACCTGACCCGCACCGTGGGCTGGTTCACCAGCGCGTTTCCGGTGGCGCTCGCGCCGCTGGGCGAGCCCGGCGCGGCGCTCATGCGGGTGAAGGAAAGCCTGCGCGGCATTCCGGGCAAGGGGCTGGGATTTGGCCTGTTGCGCCAGCGCGGGGACGTAGGCATGGCGGTGCATGCGCAGGTGGTCTTCAACTATCTCGGCCAGTTCGATGGCGACTTCGATGCGGACGCGCTGTGGACGCCGGCGGCCGAAGGCATGGGCGTGACCGTGAACGAAGGCGCGCCGATGGGCCACGAGTTCCTGGTCAACGGCCAGGTCTACGCGGGCGAACTTGCATTGCGCGTGATGTACAGCCGCGCGCGCCACGATGCGGCCAGCGTGCAGGGCTGGGTCGACCGCTTCAGGCAGGAGCTGCTCGCGCTGATCGCGCATTGCACGAGCGGCCTTGCCGATGCGCAGGGCGTGACGCCCAGCGACTTTCCGCTCGCAGCGCTGGAGGCCGGGGCGCTCGACACGCTGGTCGCGGCGTTGCCCGAAGCCGCGACGCAGATCGAGAACATCCATCCGCTCGCACCGGGCCAGCAGGGCATGCTGTTCGAAAGCAGCATCGCACCGGGCACCGAGATCAACGTCGTGCAGACGCTGGTGCAGATGGTGGGCCTCGACCCGGACCGGTTGAAGTCGGCCTGGCAGGCGACGGTGGCGCGCCATGCCGCGCTGCGCACCGGCTTCCACTGGCAGCCACAAGGCGAGCCGATGCAGGTGGTGCTGCGGCATCTCGACGCGCCGGTGCAGCTGCTCGACTGGCGCGGACGGCACCGCGACGAAGCGGCGCTGGAACAGGCCTGGAACACGCTGTGCGAGGAAGAGCGCCTGCGAGGCTTCGACATGGCCCGCCCGCCGCTCGCGCGCTGGGTGGCCGTGCGCGTGAGCGACAACGCCTGGCGGCTGGCCTGGACCTGGCACCACATCCTCTTCGACGGCTGGAGCGTGTCGCGCGTGATGGGCGAGCTGTTCGCCTTCTACGCCGGCCAGAAGGTGACATCGCCGCTGCAGCCGTACGCCGATTTCGTCGCGGCGGTGCGCGGCGGGCGCGACGCGAAGGACGAGGAACAGACCTACTGGCAGGACCGCTACGCCGACATCGGTCGCACGCCGACGCTGCTGTGCGGCGTGCCGCTGCAGCGATGGGCGCCGGGCGGTTGCGACAGCCACCGCGTGGTGCTCGATGCCGCCACCACGCGCGCGCTGCGCGCCACGGCGCAGGTCGAGCAGGTCACGCTCAACACGCTGGTGCAGGCGGCCTGGGCGCTGCTGCTGATGCAGCGCACCGGCCGCGCGGGCGTGTGCTTCGGTGTGACGATGTCGGGGCGCTCGTTCGAGATGCGCGGCATCGACGACGTGGTGGGCCTGTGCGTGAACAGCCTGCCGCTCATGCTGCGCCCCGATGGTGCGATGGGCGTGGGCGCCTGGCTGCGGCAGATCGTCTCGGCCAACCTCGCGCTGCGTCAGCGCGAGCATGCGCCGCTGTCGGTCGTGCAGGGTTGGCTCGGCGTGCCGGGACAGTCGCTGTACGACACGCTGGTGATCTTCGAGAACTACCCGGTGGACGAGGCGATCTCGGGCGGCATGGGACCGAGCCTCGGCATCCAGGCCTCGTCGGGCCGCGGCACGCTCGGCGTACCGCTGGTGCTGATCGTCGAGACCAAGGGCGAGGAGATGTGGCTGAGCTTCGAGCATGCGCGTGAGGTGTTCGACCCCGAGGGCATGGCCGCCCTGGCGGCGCAGATGGAAGGCCTGGTGAAGGCGCTTCTGCAGGGCGCGGGCCGCACGGTGGCCTCGCTGCTGGAAGCGCCGGCGGTCGCGCATGCCGCATTGACGCGCACACCGGTGCGTGACGCCGTGGCGGGTGCATCGCGCAGGGCCTTGCCGGTGAGCGCGTTCTCGGCGCTGGCCGAGGCATGGCGCGGCGTGCTGTCGGCATCTGCCGCCACACCGCACGCGCACTTCTTCGAGCGGGGCGGCGATTCGCTGCTGGCTGCGCGCCTGGTCGTGCAATGGAACGCGCGTGTCGACCGCGAGGGCTTGCCCGCCGCGAAGATGCGACTGCGCGATGTGTTCGAACACCCCGTGCTCGACGACCTGGCCGTGGCCCTGTGCCTGCCGGCGGGCCGGACCGATCTCGACCCGGGTCGCACCGCGCCCCTGGCCGCCCTGGAGGAGAGTCTTTGATGAAGCCGCAACCTGTCTTCGACGAAGCCGCCATCGCGGCCTCCGCGCCTGTCGCGCTTTATGCCTTTCCCGCCCGCGCCTGGAAGCGCGACGAGTACGCGGTGCTGCAGGACGCGCTGCCCGTGCTCACCGTTGTCAGCGAACCCGGCAGCGAGGCGGCATGGGCCGGCGATTCGGTGGAAGCGATGGCCGACCGCTACGCGCAGGCCATTGCATCGCGCGAAGCGGCGAAGGCGCGGCCCATTGCGCTGTTCGGATGGTCGGTGGGCGCGCTCGTGGCGCTCGAGGTTGCGCGCCGGCTGCGTGAGCGTTTCGATATCGCGTGGGTCGGCGCCGTCGACATCGCGGCGTATCCGCAGATGCGCGCTGCGCTCGCCGGCGCACCGGCGCTCGATGCCGCGGAGCGCGAACCGCTGGACGCCTCGCTGCAGCAGTGGCTGGCACGTTCGGCCATGCGCGATCTCTGGCAGCAGACGCTGGGCCGCATGGCGCGTCCGCAGCACGACATGTTCCTTCGCGAGGTGGTACGCGCGTTCGGCGCGGCGCTGCCGGTCGACGGGCCGGCGGCAGGCTCGCAAGAGCACACGCTCTGGAGCCGCGTCAACTGCCTGCGGCTGGGCATTGCGCATGTGGCGGCCGATGAAGCGCCCGCGCCGGTGTGCTGGTGGATGTCGCAGGAGATGTCGGCGAGCCCCGGTGCGCGGACCGACGGCGTCGAAGTGATTGCGGGCAGCGACCACATGGGGGTGCTGGCCGATCGTGCGCTGCATGCGGCCGTGCTGCGCGAACTCGAAGCGGTGGAGACGGAAGAAAAGCAGGCAGGGGTTCGGATCTAGCCGGCCTGCAAATCAAAAAATGAACAGGCCACGTGGCGCCCGATGGCGCCACGTGGCCTGTGTCGTTTCAGGACCGGATGCCGACTCGTGCCGGCCCCTCGATCTCAGAACTGGTACTTGGCGCTCGCGACCACCGCGCGGTCGTTGCCCGGGTAGTAGCCGCCGTAGGCACGCGATGCGGTGTACTTGCGGTTGGCCAGGTTGGTGGCGCTCACCGAGAAGCGCCACGGGCCCTGGCGGTAGTGCACGGTGGCGTCCAACAGCGTGACACCGCCTTCGGCGTCGGTGTTGGTCACGTTGTTGTAGCGGCGGCCGATGTAGCGCATGCCGCCGCCCACGCCCCAGCCGTTGTCCATCGTGTAGTCGAGCCACAGCGAGGCGGTCTGCTTGGGCACCTGGATCGGGGTGTTGCCGAGTTCGTTGGTGTCCGCGCTCTGGATCACTTTCATGTCCAGCCAGGTGTAGGAGGCCGTGAGGTTCAGGTTGCGCGCGATCTCGGTCTTGCCTTCGAGCTCGAGGCCGCGCGAACGGATGCGGCCGATCTGGCGGGCTTCGAAGGTCTGCTGGTCGTAGGTGACCACGTTCGACTTGCGCAGGTCGAACACGGCGGCCGTGAACAGCGAGCGTGCGCCTTCGGGCTGGAACTTGACGCCGGCTTCCCACTGCTTGCCGCGGCTCGGGCGGAAAGGTTCGCTGTTGGCGTCCACGCCGCTGGTCGGCAGGAACGATTCACCGTAGCTGACGTAGGGCGCCCAGCCGTTGGGGAACAGGTAGGTCAGGCCGGCACGGCCGCTGAACTTGTCGTCGGTCTGCGAGCTGGCCTTGCCGGCCAGGCGGTCGAACGAGTTCGTCTTGACATGGTCCTGGCGGCCGCTGAGCGTGACGACCCAGCGGTCGGCGATCTTGATCTGGTCCTGCAGGTAGACGCCGAGCTGCTCGGTGGTCTGCGAGGTGTCCAGGCCGAGGCGCGTCGGCTCGGCGACGGGCAGGCCGTACACCGGGAACAGCAGGTCGAGCTTCGGGGCCGGGCCGGTGCGGGTGCTCGTCGAGTAGTTGTTGCGCATCCAGTCGATGCCGAACAGCAGCGTGTGTTCGGCGGCGCCGGTGCGCACGCGGCCCTGCACGTTGGTGTCGGCCGTCAGCTGGTGCACGCGCTCGGGGTCGGCGCGCGCGGTGCGCAGGAGCGTGCGACCGTCGGCCTGCAGCGCCGTGCGCATGTGGGTCTTGTCGGTGTCGAAGTCGTTGAAGCGCACGTTCTGGCGCACGGTCCAGCTGTCGTTGAAGTGGTGCTCGAACATGTAGCCGAGCGCGTTCTGCTTCTGCTTGATCCAGCTGAAGCGCGGCTCGCCTTCCTTGACCCAGGTGGGTACGCCCTTGGGGCCGACCACGTAGCCGGTGTCGTCGCCGGCCTTGCTCTGCAGGAACTCGGCCAGCACCGTGAACGAGGTGGCGGCCGAGGGCTGCCAGCGCAGCGAGGGGGCCAGGTAGTCGCGCTTGACCTTCACGGCATCGCCGTTCGGGTAGCTTTCCTGGGTGTTGCTGTCGTGGGCCACGCCTACGAGGCGGTAGGTGAGCGTGTCGCTGATCGCGCCGCCGAGGTCGACACCCAGCTGCTTGCGGCCGAAGCTGCCGAGCTGCACTTCGACTTCGCGCACGGCCGTGGCGCTGGGCATCTTGCTCACGCGGTTGATGACGCCGCCCGCATCGGACTGGCCGTAGGCCACCGAGGCCGGGCCGCGCAGCACTTCGACGCGTTCCACGCCGTAGGGCTCGGTCAGCGAGTAGGGCGCCAGGCGCAGGCCGTCGCGGTACATCGCGTTGGTGGCGTCGAAGCCGCGCAGCAGCAGCCAGTCGATGCCGCGGGCGTCATAGCCCCAGTTGCCGACGGCCACGCCCGGGGTGTAGCGCACGGCTTCCATGATGTTCTGCACGCCGCGTGCGTCGAGCTCTTCGCGGCCGATCACCGAGATGGACTGCGGCGTCTCGATCAGCGGGGTGTCGGTCTTCGTGCCCGTGGCGCTGCGGCGCGCCACGTAGCCCTGCACCGGGCCGTTCGCCACTTCGGGCTCGTCGCGCACTGTCACCACTGGCAACGTGCTGCCTGCGGTGCTCGGCGTGGCAGTGGAGGCCGAGGGCGGCTGCTGTTGCCCCTGTGCCGAGGCGGAAAGGCTCCAGAACGCGGCGGCGGTTCCGAAGGCGGCCACGAGCGAAGCGTTCAGCAGGCGCTGCCGGGGCAGGGGTAGAGGGCGCATGAAAAGGACTTCCAGAGAGGGTTGGGACGGCGGATTTTAATGAGAATGGTTCTTATTTTGATATGGATGTTTCAGTGCCAGTGGCGTCCCGACAACAGAAATCCCCTCTTTTCCATCGGCCCTTCTGCATGACGCTCATGCGGCATGCGCCGCAGCTTCCTGCGCACGCGGCAACCACAGCGCATCGCAGAAGTAGTGCTCCCGCAGCATCACGACGAGCTGCGCACGCTTGTGCGGCAAGTTGAATTCCTTCAGCTTCGCGTAGCCCGACTTGTCGAGGTTGCGGATCTGCTGCACATGGTCGATGCGCGGCTCGCCCACCGCGCGCTGCGTGCGCGGATCGCACAGGAAGATGTAGTGCGAGATCGAGGTGAGCCAGGCCGTCGCATAGGCCTTGCCGCGGAACGCGGGATCGCCCACCAGCACGTGCCAGCCGCGGTCGTAGTCCTGCACGTCGTAGAACGGCGCGATGCGGCTTTCCTTGGCCCAGTACATCTCGAAGTAGGCAAAGGGCTCGCCGTCGAAGCTCGCGATCATCGAGTACATGTGCGGATCGCGGTCGATGCCTGTGAGGTAGGCGCGGTGCTTGTCGAGGTCGCCTTCCTCTTCCCAGATCTTCGCCACGTCGGGGTCGTTCATCCAGCGGTTGAACATCAGCAGGTCGCGCTCGAGGTCGATGCTGCGAAACGAGAAGGTCTTGCCGAGCCACGGAATGAAGCGCTGGTAGAGCGTGCCGCGCGGCTTGGGTGGACGGCGCGGGTGGTACTTGCCGTTGGTCAGCGCGAACTGCTGCGCCATCGGTGCATGCACCTCCGGCAGCCAGAGCCCTGGCTGCTGCCACAGCTGCTCGCTGAAGGCTCGCATCTGGCCGTCCTGGGCCGGCAGCAACACGCCGGCATGTGCGAGTTCGCCGAAGCGTTCCGCGTTTGCAAGCGTGACGGCCTTGCACTCAGGATGGTGCGCAAAGAAGGCCTCGAGCGCCGCGAGCACATGCGGCGTGGCATGGGCAGCGTCGCCTTCGACCTGAGTGAGCAGCTTGTCGGCGCCGGCATCGTCGAGCTTCCATTGCGACAGCGATCCGGTCGTCCGGTTGCGGACCATGAAGGCGCGTGTGTCGAACGCGACCTCGTGCGCCACGCCGTCGGCGTAGGAGATCAGCGGTGCGCCTGCGCGCGGGTCGGCGGCGGCCGTGGGCCGGGTGAGGGTGGCAGTAGTCATAGGTCTCCTGGGGTGGACCGCGCCGGGCGGACTCAGAGGTGAGGGGCCAGCAGGGCCAGGCCCTGGTGAAGCGCCGGAAAGAGGCTGCGGTTGAAGTTGTTCCAGCGCAGCTCGAGGATCGAGTCGTCCGGTGCGATGTCGGTGCCGAGCACGTCGTAGATGACCTCGCCCGAATCGATGCCGTTGTCGACGTAGTGCAGCGAAGCGCCGGTCTTCAGCACCGGCGTCGTGGGCACCTTGGCCATGGTCTGCCAGTCGACCACCTTCTGGCCCTGCGCGCCGTGCAGCGCGTCGAGCGTGGCCCAGGCGCCGCGGCGCTGGAAGGGCGATTCGAGCCGCGTGATGCCGGGGTGGATGTTGACGATCCTGCGGTGGAAGCGGCTGCCGGGCCGCACCAACTCGTCCAGGATGACCAGCAGCCCGTCGAGCACGACCGCATCGGCGCGCAGCGTGAGCAGCTTGTCGAGCAGCGCGCGTTCGAAGGCGCTCTTGCCTGCCGCGCGCTCCGGCGCGTTCAGCGGCAGGCGGCGGTACGCCGAAGGCACCGGGTGCAGCATCTCCCGCAGCAGCCGGCCCTGTGCGCGCAGATCGGGCGGAAAGATCCACTTGCGTTCGGGGCTCCAGCCAAAGCCATAGTCCGCCAGCGCCGCCTGGTCGCGCGGCGATTGCGCGTCGTCGTCGAAGACGATGCCCTCCAGCGAATAGGCGTCGCCCAGCGGCGTGCCGTCGAGCGCCTGCGCGAGGTACTCGAGCGGGGACTTCATGTAGCGGGGTTCGCCCTTGTAGTCGATGAACTGGCCCGCCTTGTCGGCGGCCGCATTTCTCAGCGAGAGGATGTAGACGAGCTTTGCCTTGGGCATAGGTGTGGGATGGAGGGTTGGAGATCTCTCCTGGGAAGACGAAGTACCGGGCGATCTGTTCATCCGCGCCTCAGCCTTCGCCTTGCGCTTCGGTCTCGCTTGCGGTCTCGGTCTCGTCCTTGCGGTGCTGTGGCGCCAGCGGGCACGCCCCGCAGTAGCCCTCGCCGGGCAGCAGGTGGTAGAGGCAGCACTGGCGGTGCAACCTCAGCGGAATGTCGCGGCCTTCGTGGTGCCGTGTCACCTCACGCCGGGTGCCGTGCAGCGGATTGGCACCCGCGCCCGGCCAGTCGGCCTCGTGCAGCAGCCAGGCCCGGTCCTGCGCGATGGCGGCCGAGCCGCCGGTCAGCTGCAGGCCCTGGTCAAGGATCGGCTCGAGGTGGCGCGACACGTTGCCCCACAGGATCTTGGGCGCGATCCGCGTGAGCCCGGCGAGCGCGCCGAACAGCGGCGCGAGGTGCTGCCACAGCAGCGGTGCATAGCGCTCGGCGGTCGTGGCGCCGCGCCGCGTGTCGCCGGTCTCGACGAGGTGGAAGTCGATCACGCCGCCGTGGCTGTCGAGCCGCACCCACACCTGCGCCGCAGCGAGCGGAAACACGTGCTGCAGCATGCTGGCCGCCGCCACCACGGGCGGCAGCAGCACCTCGACGTACCGCAGGGTCCAGGCAGAAGCCACCGCGCGAAGGTCCGCGCCGGCGTGGCGCCTGAAGCGGGCGTGCGCATGCAGCACCTGTGCAAGACGCGGGCCGGGCTGCAGCAGGTCGGCCACGCGCACCGCATCGGGCGGCGGCGTGGGCGCGCACTGGAGCCCCTCGCCCAGGGACGTGAGTTCGCCCCGGAAGATCGGCGCCAGCAGCGGGATCATGGGCCGGCCTCAAAGAACGGCCGGGGCAGGGCCGCGACGCGTCGCTCGGGGTGCATTCCTTCCAGACGTGCGAGCGCCTCGCATGTTCACGACGCGGGCGTCAAAGTCCCCGGCCCGGCGTCGCGCATGAACATCGGCCACGCCCGCTCGTCTATGCAAGGGACGGCCTTGAGCCGCATGAACGCAATCGCCCCGAGGGGCGGAAAGATTCCTTGCATGACATCTCCCAGTGCCCCCGGTGCTGATGGCGCCCCCAGCGGCAATCGCGCGGAGGTTGCGCGCCTGCTGAAGCCCTTCTATCCATGGATCGCGCTGTCCGTGGTCACGGGCGTCTTCGCGGGCGTGGCCACCGTCGCCTTGCTGCGCACCATCAACCAGGTGCTCAACCAGCAGGGCAGCATGGCCGGCGGGCTGCTGCTGACCTTCATCGCGCTGTGCCTGGTGGCGCTGTTCGGCCGCATGGCGTCGGACATCTCGACCAACTTCGTCGGCCAGCAGCTGGTGGCGCAGGTGCGCAAGAGCCTGGCGCAGAAGATTCTCTCGGCGCCCATCGACGCGCTGGAGCGCTACCGCACGCACCGCCTCATGCCCGTGCTCTCGCAGGACGTGGACATGATCAGCGACGCCGCCTTCGTGCTGTCCACCGCGCTCATCGCCGTGGCCGTCGCGCTGGGCTGCCTGGCCTATCTGGCGTGGCTCTCGCTGCCGCTCTTCGGCCTGCTGTTCGTGGCGCTGGTGCTCGGCGCCACCTTCCAGACCGTGGCGCAGACCCGCGCCGAGGTCGGTTTCTGGAAGGCGCGCGAGCACGAGGACCAGCTGCACAAGGCCTACCAGGCGATCAGCGAAGGTGCCAAGGAGCTGCGCATGCACCGCGACCGCCGCACGCGCATGTTCGGCGGCCAGATCGAGCGCATCGTCGACAGCATCCGCAGCGTCAACAGCCGCGCCATCAACGTCTTCGTGCTGGCCACCTCGTTCGGCTCGGCCATGTTCTTCCTGCTGATTGCGCTGATCCTGGGCTGGGCCGCGTTTCGCACCACCGAGCCCGTGGTGCTCAGCGGTTTCGTGCTGGTGCTGCTGTTCCTGAAGGGGCCGATCGACCAGATTGCGCGCGCGCTGCCCAACGTGGGCCGCGCCAAGGTCGCCTTCATGCGCATCGCCGACCTGTCGGCGCGCTTCGCGAGCCCCGAGCCGCACCTGCACCTGGAGCGCGCGGGCGGTCCGCAGACGCTGGTCGAGGGCATCGGCATGCGCGGCGTGCGCTACGCCTTCGACGCACCCGACGGTGGCGAACCCTTCGTGCTCGGCCCCATCGACCTGCAACTGCGCCGCGGCGAGATGGTGTTCGTGGTGGGCGACAACGGCTCCGGCAAGACCACGCTCATCAAGCTGCTGCTGGGCCTGTATGCGCCGCAGCAGGGCGAGGTGCTGCGCGACGGTGCGGCCGTCACGCCGCAGGCGCGCGACGACTACCGCCAGCTCTTCACCACCGTGTTCTCCGACTTCTACCTGTTCGAGGACCTGGCCGGCGAGGGCCAGGGCGAAGAGGGCACGCACGGGCTGCCCCAGGCGGCCCTGCCGTACCTGCAACGCCTGGAGATCGCCCACAAGGTGAGCATCAAGGACGGCTCCTTCAGCACCGTCGACCTCTCGACCGGTCAGCGCAAGCGCCTGGCGCTGGTGCACGCCTACCTCGAGGGCCGGCCGGTGCTGGTGTTCGACGAATGGGCGGCCGACCAGGACCCGACCTTTCGCCATCTTTTCTACACCGAGCTGCTGCCCGAACTGCGCGCGCGCGGCCACCTGCTGGTGGTGATCTCGCACGACGACCGCTACTTCCACCTGGCCGACCGCGTCATCACGATGAAGGCCGGGCGCGTGGCGGAAGACCGCGCCCGCGCACCGCAAAGCCTCGCCGCGTGACGGCAGGCCGTATCCCACACACAAAGCCCACAGGAGTTGACATCCCATGCAGCACATCCATGACCTGATCGGCGTCGGATTCGGCCCGTCGAACGTCGCGCTGGCCATTGCACTCGACGAGAAGCGCCACGGCAGCAAGCCGCTGGACGCGCTGTTCATCGAGCGCCAGCCCAGCTTCGCCTGGCATCCGCACATGCTGCTGGACCAGGCCCACATGCAGATCTCGTTCCTGAAGGACCTGGCGACGCTGCGCAACCCGACCAGCCGCTTCACCTTCGTGAACTACCTGCACGAGAAGGGGCGGCTGACGGACTTCATCAACCTCAAGAGCTTCTTTCCGAGCCGCCACGAGTTCAACGACTACCTGGGCTGGGCCGCGGGCCAGTTCGAGGACGCCTGCCGCTACGGAGAGGATGTGTTCGACGTGCAGCCCGAGAAGCAGGGCGGCGAGGTGCAGTTCCTGCGCGTGCGCTCGCGCACCGCCGACGGCCGCGTGCAGGAGCGGCTCGCGCGCAACCTGGTGGTGAGCATCGGCGGCGTGCCCAACATTCCCGAAGGCTTTCGCGGGTTGCGCGACGATCCGCGTGTGTTCCATTCGAGCAGCTACCTGAAGGACATGGCGCAGCACCCGCAGGCGCGCCGCGTGGCCATCGTCGGCGCGGGCCAGAGCGCGGCGGAGATCTTCATGGACCTGCAGGGGCGCCCTGGCGCGCCGCAGGTCGACTTCATCATGCGTGCGCGATCGATCCGGCCTTCGGACGACAGCCCCTTCGTCAATGAAGTCTTCAACGCCGACTTCACCGACTACATGTACAGCCAGGGCACCGAGGTGCGCGCCGCGCTGCTCGACGAGTTCGCACAGACCAATTACGCGGTGGCCGACCTCGACCTGATCCAGCAGATCTACAAGGTCTTCTACGACCAGAAGGTGGCGCGCGGCACCCGCCTGCGCATGCTGCGCCAGCACGACGTGCGCGCGGTGCGTGCCGCGAGCGACGGCATCCACCTCACGCTGCTCGACCGCGACGTGCAGCGCGAGAGCACCGTGCGCTACGACGCCGTGGTGCTCGCCACCGGCTATGCGCGCGACCAGCACAAGGACCTGCTGGCGCCGCTCGCGCCGTACATCGGCCCCTACGACGTCGACCGCTACTACCGCCTGAAGGCCACGCCCGACTTCCATCCGGGCATCTACCTGCAGGGCGCCTGCGAGGACAGCCACGGCCTGAGCGACACGCTGCTGTCGGTGACCTCGGTGCGCACCGGCGAGATCGGCAACGCACTGCTGGCGGCGCAGTCGCGGGCGCGCAGCGCAGCGCGCGACGCGTCGCAGGCCGTCCAGATCTAGCCGATGCCCGGGCGCACCGCGATCGCCCGCACCACGCCGGTGTCCGCGCAGACGGCCGTCGACACCGCGTGGGCACTGTTCTGCCGGCTGCACGACGCGCCCTCGCGCGACCACGCCGACCAGCTCGTGCACTGGCTCGGCGAAGACCCCCGGCACGTGCGCGCGTTCGACGAGGCGCTCACGCTGTGGGCGCTCGCGGGCGCCGTGCTGGTGAAGCCCGTGCTCGAAGAGGCGCAGCGCTGCGGCCCCGATCTGCAATAGGCCGCAGCCGCCCCTGCGGCCATGGCTCCAGACTCGAGAAACACCGACACCCGTGAACATTCCGACCACCTCCCGCATTCCCCGGTGGGGCCGCCGCATGGCCGCCATCGCCTTGGCCGGTGCCTTGCTGGGCGCCGCGCCCGCCTGGGGCCGGCGCGATGCACCCTCGCATGCCACCACCGCCGCCATTGAGATCCGCCGCACCACCGACGGCATTCCCCACATCCGTGCCACCAGCTGGCGCGGGCTGGGCATCGGCTACGGCCAGGCGCAGGCCGAGGACGCGCTGTGCACGCTGGCCGATGCCTTCGTCACCTTCAGTGGGCAGCGCTCGCTCTACTTCGGCGCCGAGGCGAAACCGCAGACACGTTCCACCTTCGGCACACCCGCCAACCTCGACCTGGATTTCTTCTTCCAGGCCTTCGCGGGCGCCGATGCGGTCGAGGCGCTGAAGCGCGAGCAGCCGGTCGAGCTCAACGAACTCATTGCCGGTTTCGCCGAGGGCTACAACCGCCACGTGCGCGCGCTGCAGGCGGCACCGCAACGCCACGGCGACGCGGCGCCCGCCTGTGCGGACGCGCCCTGGGTGCGCACCATCGGCCCCGAGGACATCTACCGCCGCATGCTCGCCGCGGGGTTGGCGGGCGGCTACACGCATTTCGTCGCCGAGATCGCGAACGCGAAGCCCGCTGCGGCCCTGCCGCCCGCGCCGTCGGACAAGCTCTCGCTGTCCACGCGGCTCGACATTCCCGTGGGCGATGCGCACGGCATCGGCAGCAACGTGCTCGCCTTCGGCCAGGCCGCCACCGGCGAGCGCGGCGGCAGCGTGCTGTTCGGCAATCCGCACTGGTACTGGGGCGGGCCCGACCGCTTCTACCAGGCGCACCTCACGCTGCCCGGCAAGCTGGACGTGGCGGGCGTGTCCTTCCTCGGCATTCCGGTCATCATGATCGGCTTCAACAACGACGTGGCCTGGAGCCACACGGTGTCGGCCGCACGGCGCTTCGGCATGTTCGACCTGACGCTGGACCCGGCCGACCCCACGCGCTACCTCGTCGACGGCCGCTCCGAGCCCATGCGCGCCCAGCCGCTCGCGGTGGCGGTGCGCCGCGCCGACGGCACGGTGGACCTGGTGCATCGCACGCTTTACCGCACGCGCTTCGGCCCGGTGGTCGATCTTGGCGCCCGCCATGCGGCGCTGGGCTGGAGCGCCCGCAAGGCCATTGCGATCCGCGACATCAATGCCGACAACCCGCGCATCTTCCGCAACTTCTTCCGCTGGGACCAGGCGCGCTCGCTCGACGAATTCATCCGCATCCAGCGCGAGGAGCTGGCGATGCCATGGGTCAACACCGCGGCCATCGGGCGCGGCGACGGCCGTGCCTGGTATGCCGACATCGGCGCGGTGCCGGGCGTGCCCGACGACCTGCGCGCCGCATGCGCCACGCCGCTGTCGAAAGCGTTTGCCGCGCTCGACCCGGCCACGCCCATGCTCGACGGCAGCCGCTCCGCCTGCGAGTGGCAGAGCGCGAAGGGCGCGGTACAGGCCGGCACGCTGGCGGCCGACCGCATGCCCAGCCTGCTGCGCGAGGACTACGTCGCGAACATGAACGACAGCTTCTGGCTCACGAACCCGGCACAGCCGCTGACCGGCTTCGCGTCGGTGCTCGGTGCCGAGGGGCGCGCGCTTTCGATGCGTGGGCGGGAAGGGCACCGCATCGCGGGCGAGCTTGCCGCGGCGGGAGAGACCTCCAGCCGGGGCCTCGCGCAACGCGTGATGCACAAGACGCTGGAAGCACGTTCGTACACCGCCGACCGCTTCAAGTCCGCACTGCTCGATGCGGTTTGTGCGCCCGGCCAGGTGGAGCTGCCGGCCGAGGAGTCGGTGTCCAAGGCCCGCACGCGCGTCGACGTGCAGCCGGCCTGCCAGGTGCTGCGCCGCTGGTCGAACCGGGCCGATGCCACCGATCGCGGCGCGTTGCTGTGGGATGCCTTCTGGAGCCGGGTGCTGAAGATTCCCGCGAAGGAGCTCTACACGCAGCCGTTCTTGGCGACCACGCCGCTCACCACGCCCTCGGGCATCCAAGCGGCGGACCCGCGCGTGGAGCGCGCGCTGGCCGCGGCGGTCGAGGACATGGCGCGCAAGGGATGGGCGCCCGACACGCCGCTCGGCGCGCGCCGTTTCGTGCGCAGCGAAGGGCGCGAGGTGCCGCTGTCCGGCGGCTGCGACGGCGAGGGCTATTTCGCCATCGCTTGTGCCAACGAGGGCGACTACACCATGGGCGACCGCTCCCACGGCAACACCTATCTCCAGGTCGTGTACTTCAACCGCCGCGGCGTGCAGGCGCACACCCTGCTCGCGCACGGTGAGCGCGAGACCGCGGTTCGCAACGGCAAGGGCATGGCACCGGTGGCCCGCTACGCGCGGAAGGACTGGCTGCGCTTTCCGTTCCGCGAGGAGGACATCGCGCGCGACCCCTTGCTGTCGCGCAAGGCGCTCCGGCCCTGACGCCCGGGCAAAAAAAACGCACGACCCGGAAGCCGGGCCGTGCGTCAAAAGGGCACCTTCTGCCGGTGCCGCCCTAAGTCAATTCGTCGGGTGTCAGAGCTTGTAGCTGAGCTTCAGCCAGGCGTTGCGCGGGTTGCCCTGCGTGTAGCCGTTGTAGGCGCCCAGGCCGTTGTAGTAGCGCTTGTCGCCCAGGTTCTCGATGTGCAGCGAGGCGCTCAGGCGGTTGTTGATGTCGTAGCGCGCCATCAGGCCGAACAGCGTCAGACCGCCCTGCGAGGCGCGGCCGAGTTCGTTGAACTCGTCGTAGTAGATGCCGCTCTGGTAGCTCACGCTGCCGCCGACGGTGAGCTTGCTCCACTCGCCTGGCAGGCGGTAGCTGGTGGCCACCCGGAACAGGCGGCGCGGGTACTGCGGGTTCAGCAGCACGCCGTCGGCGTCGCGCTTGGCGTGGTAGGTGTAGCCCGCGAGCATCTGCAGGCCCGGCAGCACTTCGCCGGCGGCGGTGAGCTCGAAGCCCTTGCTCTTGGCGCCCTGCACCGCGCGGTACGGAATGCCGCCGTCGGGCAGCAGCGAGCCGGCGCCGGTGTCGATCACGGCCAGGTTGGTCTCGCGCGTCTTGAAGATCGCGGCGCTGGTGTTGAGCTTGCCGCCGAAGTGTTCGCCCTTCAGGCCCAGCTCGATGTTCTTGCCGCGCTGCGGTGCGATGAGCGCGTTGTTGCGGTCGCGCACCGTGTTGGGCTGGAAGATGTCGGTGTAGCTGCCGTACAGCGAGAGTTCCTTGCTCACGTCGAACACCACGCCCAGGTAGGGCGTGACCACGCCGTTCTCGCGCATCGAACTCACGCCGGTGCGCCGCCAGGTGGTCCAGTCGAGCGTGGACGCATCGGACTTGTACCAGGTGCCGCGCGCGCCGACGATGAGCGACAGCGGCTCGGCCAGCTTCAGGCGGGTCGAGGCGTAGATGGCTTTCTCGGTGGTGTTCAGCGGCGCCGTGTACAGCGGGTACGAGAAGGAGGTCGGCTCGGGGAAGCTCTGCAGCTGGTAGAAGTTCAGCGGCCGGCGGTCGATCATGCGCGGCACGGCGCCGCGCGTGTAGACCGTGGCGTCGTAGGTGTTGTAGCTCATGCCCACCACGGCCTCGTGCGTCTGGCCGAAGGCCTCGAACGGGCCCTTCAGGTGCACGTCGAGGGCCTTGTTGGCGCCTTCGGCGGGGTTCTCGCGGATGTCGATGGTGGAGGCGCCGGTGCGCGCGTTGATCGCGCGGTAGATGCTCAGGTCGCCCGAGGCGCGCTCGCGCTTGCTCTTGAGGTAGCTGGCGTCCACCTTCAGCTGCCAGCCTGCGCCCAGGCGCTGGTCGAGGTTGGCGAACAGCTTGTCGGAGTACATGTCCCAGTAGCTCCACGGGGCGCTGGAGTTGAACGAGCGCGGCAGGTTGGTGCGCTGGCCGTTGCTGAAGAACAGCGGGCTCTGGCCGTAGTTGGCGCCGTCGATGGCGGTCTTCTGGTGCTCGAAGCCCACCGACAGGCGCGAGCCCGCCGCGAGGTCGACTTCGAGAATGCCGTACAGCGCGTCTTCGCTGCGCTTCTTGTTCTCGATGAAGCTCTTGCCGTCGGTGCGCGAGGCCATGAAGCGGCCGCGCACGGTGCCGTCGGCATTGAGCGGGCCGCCCACGTCGATCTCCGCGTTGTAGCGGCTCCAGCTTCCGATGCCGCCCGAGATGTGGCCGGCGAATTCGGAGGTCGGGCGCTTGCGCACGAGGTTGATGGCGCCGCCAGGCGAGCCCACGCCGTTGAGCAGGCCGGCCGCGCCGCGGATCACCTCGACGC
Source organism: Variovorax sp. GW823-FHT04F07 (assembly GCF_058795995.1). Classification (NCBI taxonomy): domain Bacteria; kingdom Pseudomonadati; phylum Pseudomonadota; class Betaproteobacteria; order Burkholderiales; family Comamonadaceae; genus Variovorax; species Variovorax sp. GW823-FHT04F07. Next base: position 188,848 of record NZ_JBXAIG010000006.1, on the reverse strand, counting down.
GGTCGTAGAAGGCGGTGCTGATCATGCTCGACTCGCCAGCCACGCTGTTGAAGCCCAGCGTGGGCACGCCGTCGATCATGGTGCTCAGGGCGAAGCCGCGCGAGGAGAAGGTCACGCGCTCGTCGTTGCGGTCGGCCACGATGCCGGGCGTCTGGCGCAGCACGTCCTCGAGGGTGACGAGGTTCTGGTCGTCGATCTGCTGGCGGCCGATGACGCTGACCGACTGCGGCGTCTCGCGCAGCGACAGGTCCATGCGCGTGGCGCCGGCGGCGGCGCGCGTGGTGTACGAGCCCGTGCCTTCGGTGGTGCCGTCGGTGGCGGCCTGCGCGGCCACGGTCACGGCCGGCAGCGTGGATGCGCCGGCCGTGCTCTGGCGCTGGATGGTGACGCGCGTGGGGCCGTTGCGCACCGCCACGAGGCCGCTGCCGGCCAGCAGGCGGTCGAGCGCCTGCTGGAAGCTCAGGCGGCCCGACACGGCCGGTGCGGCCAGGCCCGAGACCACGTCACCGGCGGCGAGCACCTGCACGCCGGTCTGGCGCGACAGCTCGTTGAGCGCGGCGCCCAGCGGCTGGGCGGGGACGTTGATGTCGCGTGCTTGTGCAGCGGCCTGGTCGGCGCCCTGGGCGGCGGCGAGGCCGCTCCAGCTGGCAAGGGCGGTTCCGAAGGCGGCGGCAAGCGCGGCGCTCAGGAGTCGGTGGCGAGGCGAGAAACGCATGGGTGAAGGCTCCAGACAAATAAATCGGTGCGGCATGAAACGGGGGGCGCGCCGCAGCCGTCGATCGGATGCGGGGTGCTTCTGGATGTAAGACGTTTGAACTCGAAAAAGAGAGACAGGCCCGTGACAAGGCATCGGCCGCCGCGTCGATGCGGGTCGAAAACGAGCGGGAAAAGGGTGCGAGAAAGGGAGCGGCGCGCCGGCGGGCACGCCCGGGTCAGCGCGCCTGCAGGCGCACGCTGCCGTCGGGCCGGGCCACCGCCACCAGCGGCAGGATGGCCGGCAGCGCGTCGAGCAGGCCGGCCGAGTCGTTGGTGCGAAAGCGCCCCGAGAGCCGCATCGCGTCGATGCGGGCGTCGGCGCCGACGATGGGCGCGCTGCGGTAGCTGTTGACCGCGGCCAGCGCGTCGCCCAGCGGGGTGTTGTCGAACACCAGCCAGCCGTCGCGCCAGGCCGAGAGGGCGGCGGTGTCGGCCTGGCGCACCGGATCGGCGTGGCCGTCGCGCACCTCGAGCATGTCGCCGGCGCGCAGGTCGACCACTTCGCCGCTGCGTTCGGTGCCGGCGTGGTGCAGCACCTGCACGCGCACATGGCCGTGCTCGACGCCCACGGTGATCGGGCCGCCGCGGTCGCGCACGGTGAAGGCGGTGCCGACCACTTCGATGATCGCCTCGCGCGTGCGCACCACGAAGGGCCGCTCGGCGTCGGGGGCGACGTCGAAGCGGACCTCGCCGCGCGCCATGTCGATCATGCGGCGGCGGCGGTAGAGCGTGACGTCGACGGCGCTCTGGGGCGCCAGGTCGAGGCGGCTGCCGGCCGAGGCATCGGCGGCATCGGCCAGCGTGACCTTCAGCATCCGCGCGTTCGGCGTGCGGTACGTCGCCTGGAACACGGGCTGCTGCCAGTACCACTGCACGCCACGTCCCGCGACCACGCCGGCGCCGAGCAGCCCGGCGACCGACAGCAGCATCTTGCGGCGCGAGGGGTTGCGCCGGGCCGGTGCGGGCACGGGTTCGTCGAAGTGCGCGCGCAGATCGTCGGCCACGCCGCCCAGGGCGTTCCAGCGCTCGCGCGCCTCGCGCACGGCGGCGGCGTGTTCGGGCGAGCGCGTGCGCCACTGGTCGAGCGCGAGCCGGGCGCTGTTGGCGGCCGGGCTCGGCGGCGCGATCTCGTCCTCGACGATGAGCGCGAGCGCGCGTTCGATCAGCCGTTCACGCGGAACGACCGCTGTGGCCGCACGGCTCATGAAAAGTCTTCGGCCAGTGCGGTGTCGAAACCCGCGTGGCTGTTCACCGCCTGCGGCTCGATCAGTTCCTGGCGCAGCTCGGCGAACACGCGCGAGCAGTCGATGGTGGCGCGCAGCAGGTGCTTGGCAACCGCCATCTCGGTGATGCCCAGGCGCTGCGCGATCTCGGCGCGCGAATGGCCGTAGGCGCGGAACAGCAGGAACACCTCGCGTCGGCGCGGCGGCAGCTGTTCCATGGTTTCCACCACGCGGCGCAGCACACGGTGCTGCGCCACGACGTATTCGGACGAGGGGGCCGTGAGGTGCGTGCCCACGACGGCATGCGAGACGGCCCACTCCTGCGCCACCTTGCGGTGGCGGGCTTCGTCGATGCACAGGTTGCGCGCCACGCGGAACAGCAGGGCGCGCGGCGACTCGATGGCGGCGCCGTCACGCAGGCCGAGGGTGTGCGTGTACACCCGCTCGAAGCTGGACTGCGCGATGTCGGCCGCATGGTGCGGGTCGCGCAGGTCGCGCGTGAGCTGCCGGCGCAAGTCCGCGTAGTGAGACACAAGTTCCTGGACGAGGTCGCGCATCCGGTCGCCTTCTCGCAAGCATCGACAAAGGACCCCTGGGCCGATGGCTGGTGCGCGCCGGTGAACAAGGAGGCGAGGGCGCTGGCTTCGGTGACCCCGGGGATGGGGTTAATAAGAACTATTCTTATTTAATGTAACACCGAAGCGTTGGGTTTCCGTGGCCCGGTGGGGGCCACCCGCAGCCTGTGGTGCGCGTGTGCCCGTCTTGCATTGACCCGTTCACGCACCGGGTGATAGCCTGCCGCCCGCTTCGAACGAACCTCCACAACAGAAAGAACAGGCTTCCTCATGCACCTTCGCTCCACCCCGCGTTCATGGACGCGCGCCGCCTGCCAGGGCGCCGTGCTGGCCAGTGCCTTGCTCGCCGTCAACGCCATGGCCCAGAAGCCGCACCAGGGCGTGCTCGACGCCGCCACGCAGCAAAAGGACGAGACGCTGCAGCTGCTGGAGCGCATGGTCAACATCGACTCGGGCTCGACCAACACCGAGGGCCTGGCCAAGGTGCGCGAGATGGTGGCGGACGAACTGCGCAAGCTCGACGCGCGCATCGAGAGCTTTCCCGCCGAGCCGCACCCGGGCATCAACCTGGTCGCGACGCTGACGGGGCAGGGCAAGAAGAAGATCCTCATCCTGGCCCACATCGACACCGTGTTCAAGGACGGCACGGCCGCGGCCAAGCCCTTCTACATCAAGGACGGGCGCGCCTACGGCCCCGGCGTGATGGACAACAAGGGCGGCGTCGTGGCCGGCCTGCAGGCGCTGAAGATCCTGCAGAAGATCGGTTTCAAGGACTACGGCCAGATCACCTTCCTGATCGACACCAACGAAGAGACGGGCTCGGTCGGCACCAGCGCGCTCATCGAGCGCGTGGCCAAGCAGCACGACGTGGCGCTGAACCTCGAGCCGGGTCGCCCGGCCGACGGCCTCGTGGTCGAGCGGAAGGGCTCGGCCACGGCACTCGTCGAGGTGAAGGGGCTCGCGTCGCACGCGGGCGTCGCGCCCGAGGCGGGCCGCAATGCCGCGATGGAAGTCGCGCACCAGGTGCTGCAACTGTCGAAGGTGGCCGATGCGGCGAAGAAGACCACGGTCAACTTCACGGTGCTCACGGCCAACGGACCGACCAACGTGATTCCCGCGTCGGCCAGCGCCAAGGGCGACGTGCGCACCGCCACGCCCGAGGAGCTCGACCGCGTCGAGAAAGATCTGACGCGCATCGCGCAGAACAAGCTCATCCCCGAGACCGAGGTGCGCGTGCGCCTCGTGCGCGGCCTGCCGCCGATGCCGCGCTCGCCCGCATCGGACAAGCTCGTGCGCATGGCCGAGGGCATCTACGGCGAGATCGGCAAGAAGCTCACCATCGAGAGCAGCGGCGGCGCCGCGGACGCCAGCCTCGTGGCCGGTGTCGGCGTGCCGGTGCTCGACGGCTTCGGCATCGTGGGTGGCGGTATCCACACGCCGGAGGAATACGCCGAGGTCGAGAGCGTGGTGCCGCGGCTTTATCTGCTGTCGCGGATGCTCATGGACTTGAGCGCGAACTGATCGCGCCTGCAGTGGCGTCGAGGCAGGGCGGCGGCGTCAGGCCTTCTCCAGTTCCTGCTTCAGATCGCCCGGCTTCAAGGTCTGGGGCGAGTACCGCTTTCCGGACAGTCGAGAGAGCGCATCGACGAGCACTTGTATTTGCGATTCATCGTAGTCTGCGTTGACGCGCTGCAGAGGGTCAGGCAGTTGGGTCAAGGACGTTTCGATCTTGGTTGCGACCAAGACGAGGGCATTGACGGTTTCCGCATCCAAGGCCTTCTTGTCGTTGTGGATGCCATTGGGCCATTTCATGCTTTGTGCGAAGTCGATCAGCTTTTTCGCGTCCCGATAGCGCTGGTTCTTGTTGACGCTGTTTCTCAGCGCGTCGATGACCGCTACACGCTCGGCCGTCGAAGCCTGGGCCTCGGAGGAAAGCTTGGCGGAGAACGCCGCGAAGGTGTTGGCGGGGTCGAGCGTCGCTTCTTCCTTGGCGCGATTGATCTGCACCGTGAGGTAGGTGCGATTTGCAAGAGGCTTGTTGCACGTCGCATCCTCGTAGAGGCGCGCGTTTTTCTGGTTGAACCACCAACCGGTCCAGCGATGGGTCGAGCTCGTGCTGTCTTCGGAGCTTCCCGTGTCCGTGAACGGCATGCGCACGAAGGCGTAGTTGGCGTACTCCAGCCGGCCCGAAAGCAGTGATTTGATCTGCCCGTCGCCAGGGAGCAGCGACGCGTGGTATTTGAACTCGATGTCGCTCTTGTTGGCCTTCAGCAGACCGCCCCCGATCGTGTCGAGCACCTTCAGCACAGGAGAGGCCGGCGGGTAGGCCACGGCGCCCAGGCTGGCCGCGGCGGTGAGCAGGCCCGATATTTCGCTGTTCTCCTTGATGTCCAGCTCCATGATGTAGAACTCCAGCAGCAGGGGCTTGCCGTGGTATTCGATGGGGCCGTAGATGGGCAGCTGGCTGAAGTTCAGATGCTGCTTTTCTGCCACGCCTTCGGAGTAGTACACGAGCCGGCCACGATCTCTTCCGGCAACGCTGAAATCGAAGTCGGTCTGGGCATCTTGTTCGGCGACGCGTGCAACGATGGCAATCTCGCCGCGCTTCTTGAACCCGAGGAGGCTGGCGCCGCGCTCGACAAACTCGTTGATGAAGACCTGGTTCAGATGGATCGTGATGATGTCGCCCTTTTCGATGGTGGGGCGCTGGGCATCCGTCATGGCATCGCATCTTCCGGCGGCCATCCGGATGTCGTATTTCTTGGGATCCGTGTCGGCGGTGAAACTGTTGCCGCACACGGATTGATATTTCCTGACGAAGGGAACGCAGGAGTTGGCAACGCTCCACTGGGCTTTTGCGTAGTCGTTGATGCCCTGATCGTCGGATGCGCTGGCGAGCGTACTGGCTTGCATGAGCACGACGGCGACCGTGCGCAGGATGCTTGCATTCTTCATGGCTTCCTCCTTGTGGTTCCACGTGGATGTCGAATCCGGCTTCGTGCGTGGAGGAGGGGACGGCGTGCGCTGTATCGCCGCAAGTGTGCGATCGCGTAATTTTTGTCAGCCCCCGCAACAACGCAGAGGGACTGTTCCAGTCGCCGGAAAGGTCAGGAATCCCACAAACGAGGGAGTCGCTCGAGCAACGGGTTCGGTACAGCCGTCGCCGATGCAGACGACGGCCCCGGCAGAGGCCCGATCGAGAGGGCCTCAGCCCCGCTTCGGAATGCCCAGGCCCTTCACCACGGCGGGCCGCGCCACGAAGGCCTCAAGCACGCGCGCGACGTTCTTGAACTCGCTGAAGCCCACGAGGTCGCCGGCCTCGTAGAAGCCGATCAGGTTGCGCACCCACGGGAAGGTGGCGATGTCGGCGATGGTGTACGTGTCACCCATGATCCATGCGCGCTGGGCAAGGTGCTTGTCGAGCACGCCGAGCAGGCGCTTCGACTCGGCCACGTAGCGGTCGCGCGGGCGCTTGTCTTCGTAGTCCTTGCCGGCGAACTTGTTGAAGAAGCCGAGCTGGCCGAACATCGGGCCGATGCCGCCCATCTGGAACATCACCCACTGGATGGTCTCGTAGCGGGCCGCCGCGTCCTTGGGGATGAACTGGCCGGTCTTCTCGGCGAGGTACAGCAGGATCGCGCCCGATTCGAACAGCGCCAGCGGCTGGCCGCCCGGGCCGTTGGGGTCGAGGATGGCGGGGATCTTGTTGTTCGGGTTGAGCGACAGGAACTCCGGCGACATCTGGTCCTGGGTCTCGAAGCTCACGAGGTGCGGCTCGTAGGGCAGGCCGGTTTCCTCCAGCAGGATCGACACCTTCACGCCGTTGGGCGTGGGCAGCGAGTACAGCTGCAGGCGCTCGGGGTGCTGCGCGGGCCATTTCTTCGTGATGGGGAAGTGCGAGAGATCGGTCATGGGGAAAGTCCTTGGAAGGAGGTCGACAACGGCGAGCGCCGGATTCTGCACGGGTCAGGCGGGCGGCGTGCGCGCATGGCCTTGCAGGCGCGGCAGCACCTCGCGGCCGAGCTCGTCGACCACGTCCTGCGCGGGCCGCCGGCTGCTGCGCGCGAGGTTCAGCAGCACGTGGGCGACGCCGGCGTCCTCCATGCGGTCGAGGTAGTCGACGAGCGCATGGCGCCCGGCGCGCAGGCCGAGTTCAATGGGCTCGGCGGGGGCGTCGGCATCGTCCAGCAGGTCGAGCTGCAACGATTGAACGAAGGGCTTGGCCTCGCCGCCCGCGCGTTCGCGCAGCGCGGTCTGCCACAGGCCGATGCGGCCCTGCTGGCGCGCTTCGTCGCGGTGGTAGGTGGCCCAGCCGTCGGCGTGGGCGGCGGTCCATTGCAGCGACTGGCGCGCCGAGCCCACCACCAGCATGCCGATGCGCGCGGTGGGCGCCGCCATGAGGTCGTGGCCGCCGGTGGCTTCGTGCAGCGCGGCGCGCTCGTGCGCATCGGGCGAGAGCGCCGAGCGCACGAGGTTCCAGCGTTCGCGGAAGACGTCGCCGCGCAGCGCGATGTCCTGCTGGAAGATGGCGAACTCCGCCTCGCGGTCGCCCGAGCCCAGGCCGAGGATGAAGCGGTCGTTCGACAGGCGGTTGAGCGAGAGCGCGGCCTTGGCCACGTGCAGCGGATGGCGCAGCGGCAGCACGGCGGCGGCGGTGCCGAGCGCGATGCGCTGCGTGGCGGCGGCCAGCGCGGTGAGCCAGACGAAGGGCTCGTCGAGCACCGCGGTTTCTTCGCCCTGCGGCACCATCACGGGCACGTCGCGCATCCACAGCGCCGCAAATCCGAGCGTGTCGGCAAGGCGGGCCAGCTGCAGTTCGGACGCGGGGTCGGCCATCGCGCCGTGCGGGCGCGCCAGCGGCGTCATCAGGCCCAGGGTGAGGCGCCCGGCGAGCAGCGTCTGCCGGTAGGCGGTGTTGAACGGCGCCATGGCGGCGTCAGGCGCTCCGCTTGCGGGAGGCCGGCACGGCGGGTGCAACGGGGGCGGCGAACAGCCGCTCGATCGATTGCCGCACGTCGGCCTGCATGTCGGCGATGGCCTTGGTGTCGCCCGAGAGGTGCTTGAGCAGCGCCTGCAGGAACAGCCCGTCGAAGAGGGCGTAGCAGGCCGAGGGCGGCAGGCCCGGCGCCTGGCCGGAGAGTTCGGCGAAGCGGCTCATGATGCGCCAGATCATGTCTTCGAGGCTCTTGTCGATCTGCACCACGTCGTCGTGGAAGGCCGCTTCGAACAGCGCCTGCGAGCGCAGGTCGTACCAGAGCCGGTGCACGTGGCCTTCGCCAAGCAGCGTGTCGCCCAGACTCTGCAGGAAGCCTTCCATGAGCTCGGCATACGTCGTGGCGGTGTCGACCGCGTGGTCGTAGCGCGTGACGCAGCGCGCCTTGTACTGCTTGACGCTGCAGACGATGAGGTCGACCTTGTCGCTGAAGTAGTAGTGCAGCACGCCATGCGAGAACTCGGAGTTCTGCGCAATTTCGCGCAGGCTGGTGCGCGCGTAGCCGAGCGTGGCCAGCGTGGTGAGGGCGGCTTCGCCGAGCTCGGCGCGACGCTGCTCGAACTTGTCGGCCGGCGCCTTCTGCACCCGCCCGGCGTGCTTCTTTACCCGTGAATGAGTGGTCATTTCTAGCCAGGCCGCAGAGTGCCGGCCGCTGTGTTTCCTGGTGATTGCAAACCATAGCACGCGGCGTGGGAAATCCCTCGTACGTGCATTCCAGAGGCATTTTACGAAATTTGGGCAGTCGTCAAAAAAATTCTTGACACTCGTCAAGTCGATTCCTAGCATGGCCGCTCCATCTCATACACATATCCACAGGAGACAAGTGATGGCCAAGTTCGACTTGACGGGGCGCAAGGCCCTGGTGACGGGTGGTGCGCGCGGCATCGGCGCGGGCATCGCCCAGGCACTGGCGCAGGCGGGTGCGTCGGTGATGATCGGCGACGTGCTCGCCGACCTGGGCAAGGAGACCGCGCAGCGGCTTTCCGCTGAAGGGGCGAAGGTGGGCTTCGTCCCGCTCGACGTCACGAAGGACGGCGATTGGGCGGCTGCCACCGAGGCCACGGTGAAGGCGCTCGGCGGCTTCGACATCCTGGTCAACAACGCCGGCATCGAGATCACCTCGCTGGTGGTCGACGTCGACGGCGACGACCTGCGCCGCATGCTCGACGTGAACGTGGCCGGCACGCTGCTGGGCATGAAGCACGCCTTTCGCGCCATGCGCCCCGGCGGCAGCGCGGGCGGCGGCGGGGCGGTGGTCAACATCGCCTCGGTCGCGGCCACCATCGCCTTTCCCGCCATCGCCGGCTACTCGGCGACCAAGTCGGCGGTCGACCGCGCCACGCGCGTGGCGGCCATGGAGTCCGGCAAGCTGGGCTACGGCGTGCGCGTCAACTGCATCTACCCCGGCCTCGTGCCCACCGACATGGGAATGAAGCTCGCCAACGACATCGTGGCCGCGGGGCTTGCGCCCAGCGTCGAGGCCGCCGTGGGCGACGTCATCGGCCAGACGCCGCTGGGCCGCCTCGGCGAGATCGGCGACATGGCCGACGTGGTGGTCTTCCTCTGCTCCGACGCCGCCCGGTTCATCACCGGCGCGGGCCTCGCGGTGGACGGCGGCATGGGCATGTGAGCGATCAACCAGGAGAGAAACAATGAGCAGCAAGAAGAAACCCGTCATCGTCTACGGCGCCTCCGGCTACACCGGGCGCCTGGTCTGCGAGTACCTGCGCGAGTACCACATCCCCTTCATCGCGGCAGGCCGCAGCGCGGAGAAGCTCGAAGCGGCGATGAAGTCGAACGTGCCCGGCATCGAGACCGCCGACTACGAAGTGGTCGAGGTCGCGCACACGGTCCAGGCGCTCACCGAGCTCTTCACCGGCGCCTCGGTGGTGCTCAACACGGTGGGGCCGTTCGCCAAGTTCGGTCCCGAGGTGGTCGATGCCTGCCTGGCCGCCGGCTGCCACTACACCGACACCACCGGCGAGCAGGACTGGCTCATCACGCTCGACCAGAAGTACGGCGCCAAGTTCGCGGCGGCCGGCCTGCTGCTGTCGCCCGGCCTGGCACAGATGTACACCACCGGCGAAATCGCCGCGCAGCTGTGCCTGGAAACGCCCGGCCTGGACACGCTCGACATCGCCGTGTTCTGGGGCGGCAGCCCGACCATCGCGTCGACGCAGACCATCCTGGTGAACGCGGCCACCTCCAAGGCCTTCTACCTGGAGCAGAACCAGTACGTCGAGTGGCAACCCGACGCGGGCCTGTACCACCTGTCGATTCCCGGCCAGCACGAAGCCGCCCTGGCATTGCCCTGGGGCGGTACCTCGCACCCGGTGTGGTTCAAGCGCGATCCGCGCGTGGCCAACGTGAAGGTGCTCGGCGGCGTCTTCAACAAGCCGCTGATGCTGGGCGTGCCGCAGATCGTGGCCGCCGCGCTCAAGGCCACCGAAGGCATGAACGACGAAGACCGCTATGCGGCGCTGGCCCAGACGGCGGCGGGCGTGATGAACACCATGCCGCCGCGCGAGAACCCGCGCATCAACAAGTCGGTCGACTCGGTGCATGCCTCCGGTCCGCTGGGCCGCGCGCACTGCGTGATCTTCGGCAACTGCAACTACAAGCAGACCGGCCTGCTGCAGGCCTACGCAGCGGCTTCGCTGCTGCAGCAGGCGCCGCGCCGCGCCGGCTTTGCCTCGGGCTGCCAGGCTTTCGGGCACCGCGAGCTGCTGGGGGCGCTGCGCAGCTTCGGGCTGGTGCAGGAACCCGTGCTCACGCAGATGGGCTGACGCGCATGCGCCTCGTCGACTACCTCGACAAAGGCGCCCAGCAGGGCGCCGATTCGCCGTGCCTCACCATGGGCGACGCCGACCTGAGCTACGGCCAGGTGCAACGCATCAGCTGGCGCGTGGCGCGCGGCCTGCAGCGCGCGGGCGTCCAGCCCGGGGACAAGGTGGCGGTGCTCTCGAGCAACGACGCCCTGGCCTTCGCCACGGTGTTCGGCATCTCGCGCGCCGGTGGCGTGTGGTGCCCGATCAACCCGCGCAACGAAGCCAGCGAGAACGCCTTCGTGCTCGATGCCTTCGATTGCGCCTGCCTCGTGTTCCACAGCAACTACGCGCCCATGGTCGAGCAGATGCGCACGCAGCTGCCGAAACTGAAGGCGCTGGTGTGCCTCGACCAGCGGCAGCCTTTCGCGCCCGCCATGGACGAATGGCTCGACGGGCTGGGCGATGCGCCGATCGACATCGCACCGCCCGACGACGTGGCCATGATCGCCGGCACCGGCGGCACCACCGGCCAGCCCAAGGGCGTGATGCTCTCGGGCGGCAACCTGGAGGCGATGTCGGCGCTGACCCTCATGGGCTACCCCTTCGAAGGCCGGCCCGTGTACCTGGCGCTCGCGCCGCTCACGCATGCGGCCGGCGTGCTGTGCCTGCCGGTGATGGCGCTGGGCGGGCGCGTGGTCATCATGCCCAAGCCCGACCTGAGCGAGTTCCTTTCGCTCATCGAGCGCCGGCGCGTCACCCACACCTTCCTGCCGCCGACGCTGATCTACATGCTGCTGCAGCACCCGGACCTGGCGCAGACGAAGCGCGACTCGCTGCAGTGCTTCTGGTACGGCGCCGCGCCCATGTCGGCCGCGCGGCTCGAAGAAGCGCTCGACAAGATCGGCCCCGTCATGGCCCAGCTCTTCGGCCAGACCGAGGCGCCGATGATGGTCTCGATGATGCCGCCGCGCGACCACTTCAACCCCGACGGTTCGGTGGCGCGCCAGCGCCTGGCCTCGGCGGGGCGGCCCGGGCCGCTGGTGCAGGTCGGCATCATGAACGGCGAGGGCGCCTTGCTGCCCACGGGCGAGAGCGGCGAGATCGTGGTGCGCGGCTCGCTCGTGATGCGCGGCTACTACAAGGACCCGAAGGCTACGCAGGAGGCCTCGCGCCACGGCTGGCACCACACGGGCGACATCGGCTACCTCGACGACGAGGGTTTCCTGTACATCGTCGACCGCGCCAAGGACATGATCATCTCGGGCGGCTTCAACGTCTACTCCGCCGAGGTGGAGCAGGTGCTGATGCAGCACCCCGACGTGCAGGACAGCGCGGTCGTCGGCCTGCCCGACGAGAAGTGGGGCGAGCGCGTGGTGGCCGTGCTGCAACTGCATGCGGGCCGCAGCGTGGACGCCGAGGCGATCAAGACTTTCGTCAAGTCGCGCATCGGCAGCGTGAAGGCACCCAAGCAGGTCGAGGTGTGGGCCGACCTGCCGCGCTCCAAGGTCGGCAAGGTGCTCAAGAAGGAAGTGCGGGCGTCGCTGCTGCAGAAGCTGTCGTCATCCTGATTCAGTCGCGCTGGTAGTGCCCCTGGTGGGCCTGGCGCAGCTCGAACTTCTGGATCTTGCCCGTCGAGGTCATCGGCAGCGCGGGCACGAAGACGATGTCCTTGGGCACCTCGAAGCCACCCAGGTGTTCCTTGCAGTGCGCCGTGAGCGTGGCTTCCGAGAACTCTGCCGGCGCATCGGGCCGGCGCGTGACGAAGGCCGTGATGGCCTCGCCCCAGCGCTCGTGCGGCAGGCCGACCACCGCCGCGTTGAGCACGCCCGGGTGGCGCAGCAGCACCTCCTCGACCTTGAGCGAGGGCACGTTCTCGCCGCCCGACTTGACCATGTCCTTGAGCCGGTCGAGAAAGATCAGCTGCCCGTCGTCGTCCAGCTTGCCCAGGTCGCCCGAGTGGTGCCAGCCGAAGCGCTGCGCATGCGCCGTGGCCTGCGGGTCCTTGTAGTAGCCGAGCATCACGTTCGGTCCGCGAAAGACGATCTCGCCGACCTGGTTCGGTGCGAGCAGCTCGCCTTCGTCGCCCATCACCGCGACCTCGTTCACCAGCGTGCCCACGCCCCAGTACGAGCCGAAGCGCTCGCGCTGCTGGTGCGTCTCGAAGATGGTGGCGCCGGGGTACATCTCGGTCTGCCCCGAGGCCAACGCGAAGTTCGGGCACAGCGCGTCGAGCAGGCGCAGCAGCAGCGTGCGCGACATCGGCGCCATCGCATACACGCACAGCCGCAGGCTCGACAGGTCGCGCGACTCGCGCTGCGGGTGGGCCAGCAGCGCGCCGTACATCATGGGCAGTCCGACCGTCACGGTGATCCTGTGGCGCTCGATGGCGGCGAGCATCGCGCCGGGGTCGAAGCCGCGCAGGATGACGTTCGTGCCGCCCACCGCGAGCGCCGACATCAGCACCGTGTGCTGCCCGCAGTGAAACAGCGGCAGCACGTTGCTCCACACGTCGTGGTGCGCAGGGCCGCCGCCCCATTCGAGCATGTTGCTCTGGAGCACCGAGTGCACCGAGGCGTGCGAATGCATCACGCCCTTCTGCCGGCCGGTGGTGCCGCTCGTGTACATGATGAGCGCGAGCTGGTCGCTGTCGATAGGCACGTCGGGCAGCGTGGCTGGGCCCTGCGCGATGGCCTGCGCCACGGTGGGCACGCCGGGCGGCGGCGTGTCGCCGTCGAGCACGCACAGCAGCGGCGAGACACCGGCCGTGTCCAGCAGCTGGCGCAGCTCGGGGCGCGCGTGCAGCGCGGTGTCGATCACCAGGTGCCGCGTTTCGGCGTGTTCGAGGATGTAGCCGATGGCATCGACCGCGAGCGCCGTGTTGATCGGCACCCACACGAGCCCGGCCTTCTGGATGCCCAGCAGCGCGACCACCATCTCGATCGAGTTGTTGCACAGCATGCCCACGCGCTCGCCGCTTGCGAGGCCAAGGCCCAGCAGGTGGTGCGCGAAGCGGTTCGATGCGGTGTCGAGCTCGCTGTAGCTCATGCGGTGCTCGCCTTCGATGAGCGCGGTGCGCGCACCGAAGCGCCGCGCGCTGCGGTGGACCACGTCGCCCAGCGCAATGCGGGCGATGCGTTGGAAGGAGGAGGGCGTGGGCTCGGTACGGGCGGCGGGCATGGGGGCGTGTCTCCGGTCGTTGGGGGTGTTCGATCGGAGCGCAGACTAAGACCGGCAACGCCTGCCGGTCTTGCGAAGAGTGGCTATGCGGCGCCGGCCGCCCGCCGGGGCCGCGTCAGAAGCGGGCCTTGAGGAAGGCCGAGGGCCCTTGCAGCCGCACCTTGAGGCGCGAATCGGCGAAGCCGCCCTCGCGCGTGAGGTCGATGTTGGTCACGCCATACGACAGCACCAGGCCCACGTTCTTCACCGGAAACCACTCCACGCCGGCTGCGGCGTTGTAGATGTTGCCGTGGAAGCGGCCGCTGCTTTTCCAGACGCCGGAGGCGTCTGCGAACAGCCGGAGGTCGGGCGTGATCGCGTGGCGCACGCCGACCTCGAGCAGGGGCGCGATGGCGTTGTCGCTCGAGCGCTCGCTGACCGAACGCACCTGTCCGTTCACCCCGACCAGCGCGCTGGCACCGAGCGTCGCGCGGTAGTAGGCCGCGCCGGCGCCCAGGCCGAAGACGGTGTTGCCCGAGCCGAGCCACCACTTGTAGGCGAGCTTGGCGAAGTCCAGCTGGGCCGAGAGGTTCGCGTTGCCGATGGCGCTCAGCGAGCCGAAGCTGCCGAACGAGGTGTTGCCGGCGACCTGTCCTTCATAGTCGCGCTTGTAGCGGTAGTAGTCGAAAGACAGGCCCTGGCTGTCGCCGATCAGCACGTCGGCCGAGATGCGCGGCATGGTCACGCGGCCCGGCTTGAGTTCGTTCGATCGCAGCACGCCGTAGGGGGTTTCGACCGAGGCGCTGAACTTGGGATCGGCACTGAAGGCTCCCACCGAGAAGCTGAAACGGTCCAGCGCCGGTGAGGGCTCGGCCGCAGCAAAGGGCGCGAAGCAAAGAAGGGAGAGGGCGCCGGTTCCGGCCAGGGCGCCCAGGGCGCCGAATCTCGCGGTCCGGTCGAACGGACGCGAACGAAGCAACAGCATGAAAGAAATCCTTCGGGTGAAAGATGCCTCGGGCATGTGCATGGCGCAATGCCTCCGGGCTGAGGCTCCCTGAAACCGCATCACCTTAGTGACGCGGCATCGCGCTGCGCATGCGCCGTTGGCCGATGTGCCTGTAGGAAATTGCCGATCGCGCGCCGATGCATGCCGCGGCGCTACAGTCCGCCCATGCGCGAACACCTTTCCACCACCACCGGTCCCCAACGCCTTCTCTACGGGGCCGCGGCGGCCGTCGTGGTGGCGCTCGTGCCCTGGCCGATGGGCCTCACGGCGCGCGCGCTGGCCGGCTGGTGCGCGGGCGTGGCCGTGTACCAGGTGCTCAGCTGGTGGTTGGCCGAGACCTTCGACGCCCAGCGTACGCGCGAGCGCGCGCAGCAGCTGGACCAGCCCAACGTCGTGATCCTGGTGTCGATGCTGGTGGCGGTGGGCGTGAGCGTGGTCGCCATCGCGATGCTGCTGCAGCAGGTGCGCCAGCTCAGCGGCTGGGCGCGCGGCGCGCACGTGGCGCTGGGGCTGGTGGCGCTGGCGGGCTCGTGGCTGATGATGCACACGATCTACGCCTTCCACTACGCGCACCGCTATTACATCGACCGCAAGGACAGCGCCTCCGACGGCGGGCTCGACTTTCCGGGCAAGGAAGCGCCCGACTACTTCGACTTCATGTACTACGCCTACGTGATCGGCATGACCTCGCAGGTGTCGGACGTGCAGGCCACTTCGCACGAGATGCGGCGCATCACGCTGGTCCACAGCGTGCTCGCCTTCGCCTTCAACATGCTCGTGCTGGCCCTGTCGGTGAACGTGGTGGCCGGCGTGGTCTGAAGAAGGCTCAGCCCGCGGCCTTGCGCAGCGACGGCAGCTTGACGATGCCGGTCGACAGCGCCACGCCGCACACGATCACGAAGGCGCAGATCAGCATCCACTGCGTGATCTGCTCGCCCAGGAACACGGCGCCGTAGAACAGCGCGAACACCGGCACGAGGAAGGTCACGGTGAGCGCGCGGGCCGGGCCGGCGCGTTCGATGAGTCGGAAGAACAGGATGTAGGCCACGCCCGTGCAGGCGATGCCCAGGGCCAGCAGCGCCAGCCACGCGCGCAGGCTGGGCATCTGCGCGGGCCAGAGCCAGATCGCGGGCAGCGCGAGGAACAGGCTGGCGCCGATCTGGCTGCCGGTGGCCGTGGTCAGCGCGGGCACGCCGGACAGGTGGCGCCGCGTGGCGCTGGCCGAGATGCCGTAGCACAGGCACGCCGCCAGGCAGGCCAGCACGGCCCACAGCGCGGCGTGGTTGCTGGCGCCGGCATGCAGGCCGGCGCTGCGGCTGGCGAGCATCGCGACGCCCGCGAAACCGATCACCAGGCCGACGAGGCGCGAGCCGTTCGGCCGCTCGCGAAACCAGGCCCAGGCCACCAGCGCGCCGAACATCGGCGTGGTGGCGTTGAGCACCGCCGCCAGGCCGGTGTTGATGGTCAGCAGCGCGAAGCAGAACAGCGCGAAGGGCATGCCCGAGTTGAAGATGCCGACCGTGAGGCTGGCCTTCCAGTGCTTGGCGATCGACGGCCCCTGGCCGCGCAGCAGCGCGATCGGCAGCAGGAACAGCGCCGCGATGACCACGCGCACGGCCGCGGTCGGCAGCGCGCCGAACTCCGCCGCGCCGATGCGCATGAACAGGAAGGAGGCGCCCCACAGCGCGCCCAGCAGCACGAGATCGACAAGCCACGCCTTGGGCGCGAGCGCGGCGGGGGCGGGCGAAGGCGAGGGGGCGACGGTGCTGTTGTTGTTCGTTGTGGTCATGCGTCTCTTTGGGGTGTGGCGCGCTGCGCTACATCGAGAGGATGTCGCGCCGCGCCACGGGCGGTGTTTTCTTCTGTCTTACTTGCCGGTCTCGAGTTCGAGCAAGGCGGTCTTGCGCTCGAGCCCGCCAGCGTAACCGGTCAGCGAGCCGTCTGCACCGAGCACGCGATGGCAGGGCACGATCACGCTGATCGGGTTGCGCCCGACCGCCGCACCGACCGCGCGCACCGCGGCCGGGTTGCCCACGCGCTGGCTCAGCGCGCCGTAGGTCGTGGTCTCGCCGGCCGGGATGGCGAGCAGCGCCTGCCACACGCCCTGCTGGAAGGCGGTGCCGTGCGACAGGTCGAGCTGCATGTCGAAGTGGCTGCGACGGCCCGCGAAATAGTCGTGCAGTTGCGCGGCCGCCTCGACCAGCGCGGGGTGGTCGTCCTTGGTCTGCCAGCCCGTGGTGTCGGGCCAGTGGCGCTGGTGGTCGAACCAGACGCCGGCCAGGCCCTGATCGGTGGCGGCCATCGTGACGCCGCCCAGCGGCGTGTCGGTGTGCGAGGTGTAGATGACGGTGCGCTTGAATTTCATGGTCTTTCAGGCACGGGGCCTGCCGTTGCGAGGTCGGAAGAAGTGGCGGTCGGCGCGGCGGCCGATGCCGGTTCGGAGGGCGCGGGCGGTGTGTGCCAGGCCCGCAGCACCGCATAGCTGCGCCAGGGGCGCCAGGCCTGCGAGGCCTCGCCCGCGGCGCGCGCGGTGGTCACGCCCAGCGCCTTCTGCAGGGCCACGTCGCCGGCGGGGAAGGCGTCGGGCCAGCGCAGGGCGCGCATCGCGATGTACTGCGCGGTCCAGGCGCCGATGCCGGGCAGTTCCTGCAGCGCCGCCAGGGTGGAGGGCACGTCGGCGCCCGCATGCAGCGCCAGCCGGCCCGAAGCCACTTCGCGCGCGATGGCCTGCAGCGCGGCCTGCCGCTGGCGCACGATGCCCAGCTGCCCGAGCGCATCGCCGCTGGCCGCCGCCAGCGCGGCGGGCGTGGGGAAGAGGCGGCTCAGGCCGTCGATGGGCGTGTCGATCGCGTCGCCGAAAGCCTCGACCAGCCGCGAGCCCAGCGTGCGCGCCGCGGCCACGGTGATCTGCTGGCCCAGCACCGCGCGCACCGCGAGCTCGAAGCCGTCGACCGTGCCCGGCACGCGCAGCCCGTCGCCGTGCGGAAAGGCCGCATGCAGCGCGGCGTTGATGGCCATCGGCTCCGCATCGAGGTCGAACAGGGCGCGTGCGCGGCTGATGACGATGGGCAGCACCGCGGCCAGCGAATCGCTCACGGCCAGCAGCACCTGCTCGCGTTCGAGGTCGAAGCGCAGCTGCAGCCAGCCGGCATGCGCCTGCCCGCCGTGCTGCACGCGCAGGGTGCGCGCCAGCCGCACGTAGGTCGGCGTGCTGCCCTTGGCGGGCTCCTTGCCGTCGGCGGTGTGCACGGTCTCGACGCCGCGCAGCGCGCGCCGTGCGAAGAAGCCGAGCATGGCGTTCGCGTCGTAGGGCGGGCGAAAGCCCAGCCGCACCTCGATGGCCTTGCCTTCGCCGCCCTCGGTGCCGCCCGCGCGGCGCAGTGCGCTCGGGTTGAGCCCGTAGTGCTCCACGAAGGCCGCATTGAAGCGCCGCACGCTCGCGAAGCCGCTGGCCAGCGCCACCTGCGTCATCGGCAGGCGCGTGTCGGCGATGAGCTGCTTGGCGGCCAGCAGGCGGCGCGTCTGCAGGTACTGCAGCGGCGACACGCCGAACTGCGCCTCGAAGATGCGCCGCAGGTGGCGGTCGCTCACGCCCAGGCGGGCCGCGATCTGCGCCGCGCCGGGGCCTTCCTCGGACCAGGCATCGGGCTCGTCGATCAAGCGCGCCGCCTGCAATGCGAGGATGCGCGAGGCGTCTTCGGTCGACCAGCTGGCTGCGCGCGGCGCCAGCTCGGGCCGGCAGCGCAGGCAGGGGCGAAAGCCTGCTGCCTCGGCCTGGGCTGCGTGGCGGAAGAAGCGGCAGTTCTCGCGCCGCGGCAGCTTCACGCGGCACACCGGCCGGCAGTAGATGCCGGTGGAGGTCACGGCCGTGAAGAACGAGCCGTCGAAGCGCGCGTCGTGCGTCTTCATCGCCAGGTAGCAGGCGTCGCTCTCGAGCACTTCGGAGGGGGCGTGGGCGGTAGACATGGGGAAATGATACGGTTTCGACTCGTTTCAACTGGCCGTTTTCGGACATCGATGTCTACAACGCGTTGCCTACAATGCCCGACTCCGAACCAACAGTGACTCCGCCCTTCATGCAGCTCAGCGCATCGATCTTCAAGGCCTATGACATCCGCGGCGTCGTGCCCCTCAGTCTCGATGTCGAAGTGGCCGAGGCGCTGGGCCGTGCCTTCGGCAGCGCAGCCCGCGCGGCCGGCGAGACCGCGGTGGCCGTGGGCCGCGACGGCCGCCTGTCGGGCCCGGCGCTGGTGGACGCGCTGATCGACGGCCTGGTCGCCACCGGCGTCGAGGTGATCGACATCGGCGCGGTCACGACCCCGATGCTGTACTTCGCGGCCCACACGCTGTGCACCAGCGGCATCCAGGTCACGGGCAGCCACAACCCGAAGGACTACAACGGCTTCAAGATGGTGCTGGCCGGCCGCGCGATCTACGGCGACGAGATCCAGGGCCTGCGCAAGACTATGGAAGAGGGCACTGCAAAGCTCGCACCGGGCGGCAGCGTGCGCAAGGTCGACGTGACCGACGCCTACGTGCAGCGCATCGTGGGCGACATCAAGCTCGCGCGCCCCATGAAGATCGTGGTCGATTCGGGCAACGGCATCGCGGGCGCGACCGCGCCGGCCATCTTCCGCGCCATCGGCTGCGACGTGGTCGAGCTGTTCAGTGAGGTCGACGGCAACTTCCCCAACCACCACCCCGATCCGAGCAAGCCCGACAACCTCCGGGACCTGATGGCCGAACTGGCCAAGGGCCAGGCCGAGCTGGGCCTGGCTTTCGACGGCGACGGCGACCGGCTGGGCATCGTCACGAAGGACGGCCAGAACATCTTCCCCGACCGCCAGATGCAGCTCTTTGCGCAGGACGTGCTCTCGCGCGTGCCCGGCGGCACCATCGTCTACGACGTGAAGTGCTCCCAGCGCCTGGCGCCGGCCATCGAGGCCGCGGGCGGCACGCCGATGATCTACAAGACCGGCCACTCGCTCATCAAGGCGAAGATGAAGGAAATCGATTCGCCGCTGGGCGGCGAGATGAGCGGCCACATCTTCTTCAAGGAGCGCTGGTACGGCTTCGACGACGGCACGTACGCCGGCTGCCGCCTGCTCGAGATCCTGAGCAAGCACCCGGACGCGAACGCCGTGCTCAATGCGCTGCCCACCAGCTTCTCGACCCCCGAACTGAACGTCGCCTGCGCCGAAGGCGAGCCGCACGCGCTGGTCGCCCAACTCGTGCAGAACGCGCGCTTCGACGCGCCCGCCCAGGTCTCGACCATCGACGGCCTGCGCGTGGACTGGCCCGATGGATTCGGGCTGATCCGCGCTTCCAATACCACCCCCGTGCTGGTGCTGCGCTTCGAAGGCCAGACCGAGGCGGCGCTCCAACGCATCGAGACCGAGATGCTTGCGGTGCTGCGAACGGTCAAGCCCGACGCCACGCTGGCCGCTGCTGCCCACTGAAGAACCTGTGCGTTCCCTGCTGCTTCGCCTCTACGGCGTCTTCACCACCGCCGTCCAACCGCTGGTCCGCCGCAAGCTGCGCCGCCGCGCCGTCGCCGAGCCCGGCTATGCCGTGGCCGTCGAGGAGCGCTTCGGCCACTACGACGACGCCACCACCGGCTTTGCCCAGTGCTGGGTGCATGCCGTCTCGCTGGGCGAGACGCGCGCCGCCGCCATCCTGATCGCCGAGCTGCGGCGCCAGTACCCGGGCATTCCGATCCTGCTCACGCACGGCACCGCCACGGGCCGCGAGGAGGGCGCCAAGCTGCTCGAGCCCGGCGACACGCAGGTCTGGCAGCCGTGGGACACGCCGGGCGCCGTTGCCCGCTTTCTCGACCGCTTCCAGCCGCGCATCGGCGTGCTGATGGAAACCGAGGTCTGGCCCGAGATGGCCGCCGCCTGCGCCGAGCGCCGCATTCCGCTGGTGCTGGCCAATGCGCGGCTCAACGAGAAATCGCGCGCCGCGGCCGAACGGCTCAGCGGGCTGGCGCGGCCGGCGTACTCGGCGCTCGCCGCCGTCTGGGCGCAGACCGAGGCCGACGCGCACCGGCTGGTGTCGCTGGGCGCCAAGGTGGCCGGGATCTACGGCAACCTCAAGTTCGACGCCACGCCCGACGCGCGGCAACTGGCCACGGCCGTGTCGCTGCGCGAGCACCTGCCGCGCCCGATGGTCGTGCTGGCCAGCTCGCGCGACGGCGAGGAGCGGCTGCTGCTGGAGGTGCTCAAGCGCTTCGGCGCCACCTCGCCGGTGCCGCCCGAGCAGGGCGCGATCCGCTCGATCGCCAAGCGCGTGCACGACGTGCAATGGATGATCGTGCCGCGCCATCCGCAGCGTTTCGACGAGGTGGCGGCGCTCATCGAGGCCGAAGGCTTCGCGGTGGCGCGCCGCAGCGCGGCCGGCCAGCCGGCCGAGGCCGAGATCTGGCTCGGCGATTCGCTGGGCGAGATGGCGCTGTACTACGGCCTGGCCGACGTGGCCTTGCTCGGCGGCAGCTTCGAGCCGCTGGGCGGGCAGAACCTCATCGAGCCGGCGGCCTGCGGCTGCCCGGTGGTCATGGGCCCTTCGACCTTCAATTTCGCCGAGGCGGCGCAGCTGTCGCTCGCGGCGGGTGCGTCGCTGCGCGTCGAGGGCATGGAGCAGGCCGTGACGGCCGCGCTCAAGCTGGTCGAGAACCCGGAGCGCCGCGCCGTGATGGCGCAGGCCGCGCTGGCGTTTTCGTCGTCGAACCGCGGGGCGGCCGAACGCACGGCCGCGGCGGTGCTGGCGATTGCGCAGGCGGCGGAGCCGGTGACGACACCTGTGGCCGGCGACGACGGCGCGCCGCCCGAAGCGGCGCGGGCCGAACCCACGCTGGATTGAGCGGCCCGTTGCCGGGTCAGCGCACCGGCGGGTTCAGGATCACCGGCGGCGGCGGTGCCGACGGCATCGTCGGCGCGGGCGGGTTGAACGGCTGCACCGGCACCGGCGGCACCACCGGAATGGCCGGCGGCGTCACGGGCACCACAGGCGCGCCCGTCGTCGCGGCAGGCACCGCAGGCGTGCTGCCATTGCGCGCCAGCGTCGCGTTGATCGCGTTCATGTCGTCGGTGGTCAGCGTGCCGTTGGCCTGGCGCAGTTTCAGGTTGCCCAGCAGCACGTTGTAGCGCGCCTGCGCGAGGTCGCGCTTGGTCTGGAACAGCTGGCTCTGCGAGTTGAGCACGTCGATGTTGATGCGCACGCCCACCTGGTAGCCCAGCTTGTTGGCGTCGAGCGCGCTCTGGCTGGAGGACTCGGCCGCTTCGAGCGCCTTCACCTGCCCCGCACCCGACACCAGCCCGAGGTAGGCCGCGCGCGTGGCCTGCGCCACGCTGCGGCGCGTGCCCTCGAGCACGCTGCGCGACTGGTCTTCCAGCGCCAGCGTTTCCTTGATGCGGTTCTCGGTGGCGAAGCCCGCGAACAGCGGCAGGTTGAAGGTGACACCGACCGTGGCGGCGTTGACGCGCGTGCCCACGGTGCTGGTGCTGGTGCCGGTCGGGTTGCGCGTGACGTTGTAGCCCAGGTTGGCGTCCAGCGTGGGCTTGTGGCCGGCCTGCGCCTTCTGCACCTCGAGCCCGGCCACGTCCAGGCCCAGGCGGGCCTGGCGGATCGCCGGATGCACCTCGTCGGCCTGCGCCACCCAGGCGTTGATGTCGGCGGGCTGCGCGGTCGGCAGCACGACCGGCGCGGCCAGCGGCACGGGCACGCTGCCCGGGCGGCCGACCAGCTGGTCGAGCACCACCTTCTTGACCTGCAGGTCGTTCTCGGCGGCGATTTCCTGCGCAATCACGAGGTCGTAGCGGGCCTGGGCCTCGCGCGAATCGGTGATGGTGGAGGTGCCGACTTCGAAGTTGCGCTTGGCCGATGCGAGCTGCTCGGCCACGGCCACCTTCTGCGCGCGCACCAGGGCCAGGCTGTCCTGGCTGGCGAGCACGTCGAAGTAGGCCTGGCTCACGCGCACGATCAGGTCTTGCTCGGCGATGGTGAGCACGGCCTGCGCCACTTCGGCCTGGCGCTTGCCCTGCTCGTAGGTGGCCCAGTTGGCGGGGCGGTACAGCGGCTGCGTGGCGTTGATGCCGACGTTCTGCGTGGTGAAGTCGCGCGACGCGCTGCTGCCGCGGCCGGTGCCGGTCAGGGTGTCGATGTCCAGGTTGCTGCGGTTCACGCCCGCGGTGAGCCCGACGGCCGGCAGGATGCCGGCCTTGGCCTGCGCGGCGCGCGCCAGGTTGGCCTCGTACTGGGCCCGCGCGCCCTGGTAGGTGGCGTCGAAGCCGCGCGCGGAATCGTAGAGTTCGTTCAGTGTCTGGCCCTGGGCCGGCAGTGCGAGCAGGCTCGCAATGGCGCTTGCGAGGGCTGCGGAAAGAGGCAGAAGCCGGGGCCTGGGAGGCATTGAACGTCCTTGGGAGGGAAAGAATCAGTAGCGCGGCACGCTCGGGTCGTGCTGCGCGGACCAGGCGTCGATGCCCCCCGCCACGTTGGCGAGCGAGTCAAAGCCGTTCTGGTGCAGAAAAGCGGCCACGCGCTGGCTGCGGGCGCCGTGGTGGCACAGGCAGGCGATGCGCAGCGCGGGCTGTCCGTCGCCGCCGGCGAGCTCGGCCAGCCGGCCGGGGATCTCGTTCATCGGGATCGCGACCAGCGTGAAGCCCTGCGGCGCGACGCTCGCCGTCTGCAGCTCCCAGGGCTCGCGCACGTCGAGCAGCACGGGGGCGGCGTCGGCGTCCTGTGCGAACCAGGCGGCCAGGTCGGCGGGGCGGACTTGATCGATCATTCGGTGGGCCGCTCGATCAGAACGCGAAGCGCGAGGGCTCGGGGAAGTTCAGCAGGCGCGGTGCCACGGTGTCCCAGGGCTGGATCGTCTCCCACTTGCTTTCGCTGGTGCGGGTCACGAAATGGGCGCGCATCATGGGCTCGTCGCCGACGATGGCCGACAGGCGGCCGCCGACCTTGAGCGAACCGAGCAGGTTCTGCGGAATGCGCGCGACCGAGCCGCTGAGCACGATCACGTCGAAGCTCGGGCCGCTGGCCAGGGGCACGGCGCCGTCGGCGTGGCGCACTTCGACGTTGGTCACGCCGTTGCTGCGCAGCGTCTCGGCGGCGCGGGCGGCCAGCACGGGGTTGATCTCGAGCGACAGCACCTGGGCCGCGCGGGCGCCGAGCAGGGCGGCCATGAAGCCGGAGCCGGTGCCGATCTCGAGCACCGATTCGTGCTTCTGGATGTGCAGGTCCTGCAGGGTGCGGGCCTCGACCTTGGGCGACAGCATGAATTCGCCGGGCACCGAGCCGTCGAGCAGGGGCAGTTCCATGTCGAAGAAGGACAGCGTGCGGTGCGCGTCGGGCACGTAGTCTTCGCGGTGAATCTCGGCCAGCAGCTCGAGGATGTCCGACTCCAGCACGTCCCAGGGACGGATCTGCTGTTCGATCATGTTGAAGCGCAAGCGCTCGAGGGTGGGCGTGGGGTTCATGGCGTGGCTTTCCTTGAAGGCTCTGGACGGGACAAACCTTCAATTTTAGGTCGCGTCGATGACGCCACCGCGCCAGTCGACCATCCGATGGCCGTCATGCGGGGCTCCCGGGGCGCACGCACAGGCCGTAAAGCACGGTTTCGCACTGGGTGGCGATGAATTTTTCGGGGTCGAGCGTGCTCACGCCGTCGACGCAGACCATGGCCGAATGCTTCCAGAGCATGAGGAACACCATGGGCGCGACCACCGAGTAGATGGCGTGGTCGATGTCCATGGGTACGAACTCGCCGCGGTCGATGCCGCGCTGCAGGATGCGGCGCAGCAGGTCGTGGCCGGGGCGCACCACCTGCTGGCGGTAGAACTCCGCCAGCTCGGGAAAATTGCCGCCTTCGCTCATCATCAGCTTGGTCAGGCCCGAGGCCTTGGTCAGGCCGACGCGCTCCCACCAGACGTTCATGCAGTAGCGCAGCATCTCGGCGGTCGTGCCTTCGAAGGCCTCGAACTCGGCGTTCCACTCTGTGAAACGGCCGCCGAGGTTTTCGATCACCACGGCCTTGAACAGCTCTTCCTTGCTCGGAAAGTAAAGAAAGAGGGTGCCCTTGGACACGCCGGCGCGGGCCGCCACTTCTTCCGAGCGGGTGGCGGCAAAGCCCTTTTCGACGAACAGGTCGAGCGCCGCCGCCAGCAGCTCGCCCGGACGCGCCTCCTTGCGCCGCTCGCGCTTGGACGGCAGCGGGCAGAACTTGTCGACGAGGGAGCGGGGGGAGGCCATGGTGTTAATGACTGACGGGTTAGTAATGTAGTGACCGGCATCCGGCCCGTCAAGCCGCGACAATACCGGTCCCCGCTTTTTCCAACCCACCCGGAGCCGCGCCATGTCTTCCTCACCGTCGCCCACCGAAACCATCGTGCTCGGCGGAGGCTGCTTCTGGTGCACCGAGGCGGTGTTCGACCGGGTGCAGGGCGTGCTGGACGTCGAATCGGGTTACAGCAACGGCCAGACCCTGAACCCGAGCTACGAGCAGATCTGCACCGGCCGCACCGGCCATGCCGAGGTCGTGAAGCTCGAATTCGACCCGGCCCAGATCAGCCTGCGCGAGCTGCTCGAGATCTTTTTCGTGGTGCACGACCCCACCACCCTCAACCGCCAGGGCAACGACGTCGGCACCCAGTACCGCAGCGGCATCTACACCACGAGCGACGCCCAGAAAGAAGTGGCCGACGCCGTCATCCACGAGATCGAGGCCAGCAAGACCTACAGCTCGCCCGTGGTGACCGAAGTGGCGCCGCTGGCCAACTACTCGACCGCCGAGGCCTACCACCAGGACTACTTCCTGAACCACCCGAACCAGGGCTACTGCGCGTTCGTGGTCGGCCCGAAGGTCGAGAAGTTCCAGAAGACCTTCGCTTCGCGCGTCAAGGCCTGAGTCTCTTCTTTCACGCCCTGTGTCCGCCACCCTGCGCCAGACCCCAACCCGCATGACGCGTGCCACCCGCGCGCTCATCGTCGCGCTGGCGTTCGCGCTCTGGTTTGCCGGCACGATGGGGCTCATGCACCGCTCGCTGCACGTGCCGGGCCTGCCCGCCGCTGCAGCGGCGGCGCAGGCACACGCCGCGCACCGGCACGACAGCGGCCACACGCTGGCCAGCCTCTTCGGCGTGCACGACGACGCCGACTGCCGTTTGTACGACCAGCTCTCGCACGGCACGGGTGTGCCCGGCGTGCCGCTGGTGGTGCTGCCGATGCTGCTGCCGGCGGCCACGTTTGCTTATCTGCAGGGCGAAGCCATCGCCCGCTGGGTCGCGCTCTTCGACGCGCGCGGCCCGCCGTCCACTCGCTGAATCCCCCGTGTTCCGGTTGCCGCACCCCTTCGGGCGGGTGAGGGCGGCCGGTCGTTCCCCGATTCAACGAGTGTCCTTTCTTCATGACCCCCCAATTCCGTCGCAACGCCATCGGCGCTGCCGTTCTTTCGCTCGCCTCGGTGGCGAGCCTGGCCCAGACCGCCGACACCGCCGCGGCCCCGGCTGCTGACGCCACCAGCCTGCGCGAGGTCACCGTCACCGGCAACCCGCTGGGCGCGAGCGACCTGATCGCGCCGACCACTTCGCTGTCGGGCGACCAGCTGCTGCTGCGCTCCGAATCGACGCTGGGCGAAACGCTGAACAACCTGCCCGGCGTGAGCAGCAGCTACTTCGGCCCCAACGCCAGCCGCCCCAGCATCCGCGGGCAGGACGGCGACCGCATCCGCATCCTGCAGAACGGCGGCGGCGCGCCCGACGCCTCGGCGCTGAGCTACGACCACGCGGTGCCCGTCGACGCGCTGGTGACCGAGCGCATCGAGGTGCTGCGCGGCCCCTCGGCGCTGCAGTACGGCGGCAGCGCCGTGGGCGGCGTGGTCAACGTGATTGACAACCGCATCCCGACCGAGCCCATCAACGGCTTCGGCGGCCGTGCCGAGCTGGGCTACGCCAGCGGCAACAAGGAAAAGAGCGGCGGCGTGCTGCTCGAAGGCGGCAACGACCGCTTCGCGCTGCACGTCGATGCCTTCAATCGCGATTCGAAAGACGTGGCGGTGCCGGTCGACCTCGAATGCAGCAAGCCCGGTCGCCTGTCGCTCGCGCGCCGCATCTGCAACTCGCAGAACGAGGCGCACGGCGGCGCGGTCGGCGGCACGCTGTTCTTCAGCCAGGGCTGGATCGGCGCCTCGGCCAGCACCTACCGCAGCAACTACGGCACCGTGGCCGAGGACGATGTGACCATCGGCATGAAGTCCGACCGCTACGCGCTGGAAGGCGAGTGGCGCCCGGGCGGCTTCATCCGCAGCATCCACGCCAAGGTGAGCCGCACCGACTACCGCCACACCGAGTTCGAGGGCCGCGAGGCCGGCACCACCTTCTCGAACCTGAGCAACGACCTGCGCATCGAGGCGCGGCACGAGAAGATCGGCAACCTCGAGGGCTTGGTCGGCTTCAGCCGCGAGACCAACCGCTTCGCCGCCGACGGCTCGGAGGCCTTCGCGCCGCACAGCCGCACGCGCTCCAACGCGCTGTTCCTGCACGAAGAGCTCGGCACCTCGTGGGGCCGCCTGAGCTTCGGCGCGCGCACCGAGAAGGTCACGGTGCGCTCGCTGGGCTACCCCGACGACCTGTCGGTGACGCGCTTCGCCATCGGCGAGCGCAGCTTCAACCCGCACAGCGCGGCGTTCGGCGCGCTGGTCAACCTCACGCCGCAGTGGCAGCTGACCTCGAACCTGGCCTACACCGAGCGCGCACCGAAGGACTACGAACTGCTCGCCAACGGCCCGCACGTGGCCACGGCGGCCTGGGAGGTGGGCGACCCGAACCTGGGCAAGGAAAAGTCCACCGGCTTCGACCTGGGCGCGCAGTGGAAGTCGGGCCCGAACACGGCCCGCGTGAACGCGTACGTCACGCGCTTTCGCAACTACATCGGCCTGACCGCGTCGGGCCGCACGCTCGACGAGGAAGGGCAGGTCGTCACCGACCCCGAGGCGACCGACACGCTGGCCGAGTACCGCTACGGCGGCATGCGCGCGCGCTTCACCGGCATCGAGGCCAACGGCAACCTGCGGCTGCTGGGCGCCGACGGCTTCGCGCGCATGGCCGACGCGGGCACGCTCGACCTCGAATGGCGCGGCGACATCGTGCGCGCCAAGAACCTCGACACCGGCGAGCCGCTGCCGCGCATCGCGCCGCTGCGCCTGGGCGCCACGCTGGCCTACGGCAACGGGCCGTGGACCGCGCGCGTCGGCTTCGACTACAACGCGGCGCAGCGCCGGGTGCCGAGCGTGGGCGCGCGCGAGACGGACGCGTACACGCTGTGGAACGCGTCCATCAGCTACCGCATGAAGGTGCAGCGCGCCAACCTCACCTGGTATGCGCGCATGGACAACATCGGGAACACGCTGGCCTACACACCGACCTCGATCCTGACGACCACGGTGTTCCCGAAGGCGCCGCTGCCGGGGCGTTCGCTGAAGGTGGGCCTGCGCGTCACGTTCTGAGGCGCCGGCCTTTCGCGCGGCGGGCGCGCGCTATCCTCGCCGGGTGAATTCGTTCGTCATTTCTTCCCTGCTGCCCGTCGTTCTCCTCATTGCCGCCGGCTACCTCGCCGGACGGCGCCGGTGGATCGGCGGCAATGCGGTGAAAGACCTGTCGAACCTCATCTTCCTGCTGCTCGCGCCCGCGCTGCTGTTCCGCGCCATGAGCACGGTGCACGTGCAGCAGCTGAGCCTGAAGCCCGTGGCGGCGTACTTCATCGCCTCGGGCCTGCTGTTCGCGGCCACGCTCGCGTGGCGCGGCTTCAACCGCACGGGCGCGGTGCTCGCGCTGGCCAACACCTACAGCAACACCGTGATGATCGGCATCGTGCTGATCGGCCTGGCCTACGGCGAGCCCGGCATGGTGGTGCTGCTCACGCTCATCTCGCTGCATTCGCTCGTGCTCATGACCAGCGCCACCGTGGTGCTCGAGCTGGCCGTGGCGCGCGAGCACGCGGCGGTGAGCGGCGCCGACCGGCGCTCCATGGCGCGCACCGTGGGGCGCGCGTTGCGCAACGCCATCATCCATCCGGTGCCGCTGCCCATCATCGCGGGCCTGCTGTTCGCACAGACGGGCCTCGTGATGCCCGAGGTGATCGACAAGCCGATCCAGTTGCTGGGCCAGGCCTTCGGGCCGGTCGCGCTGGTGATGGTGGGCATCACGCTCGCGCTCACGCCCATCGGGCGCCACTGGCGCGGCGCGCTGGCGCAGGCGCTGGTGAAGAACCTCGTGCACCCGCTGCTGGTGGCGCTCATCGGCTGGCTGCTGGGCGTGCGCGGCATTCCGCTCACCGTGATGGTGGTGGCGGCGGCGCTGCCCATCGGCGCCAACGTGTTCCTGTTCTCGCAGCGCTACCGCAGCGCCGAAGACCTGGTCACGGCCAGCGTCGCCGTGTCGACCGTGCTGGCGCTGGGCACGCTCACCCTGGTGATGACCTGGGTGCAGTGGTTGCCCTGACGGCCCCCATTTCTTCCGCGCCTTTCGCGAACTTTTGCCCGACTGAGCGACAGCGCTAGCCCTATGCCGTTTGGCAGGGGTGGCCGTTTGGTGGGCTGGCGAGCGGCGTTCGCGCCCCTACATTTGCCGGCTGATGACGATCTACCCGGCGCGTGTTTCGCCCCTTGCCCTTGCAGTGACGGCGGTGGTCGCGACGGTGATCGCGCTGCACGGCGCACGCGCGCATGCGGCGGGCGAGGCCAAGCCATGCCGCACGCCGTGCCTGGCCGTTCCCGTGCCGGTTGAGGCACCGCCGGCCAAGGACGTGGAGCCCAAGCCCGCCGTCGTGCGGCCGGCGCCGAAGCCGCGCCCGCAGATCACCGCCACCGCAGCGCCGGCCCCGGCGCCCGAGGTGCATCGCGAACCCGCCGAGCGGCGCCCCGCGCCTTCGAAACGCTGCAGCGAGATCAACATGCGCGCCGCCGTCGGCGAACCGCTGTCGGACCAGGACATGAAGATATTGAGGAGCCAGTGCTGATGACCACGACCACAACAACGAACGCCGCCGCCCCCCGAGCCCTGTGGCGCGTGCTGGCGCTGTGCACTGCCGCGCTGCTGGCCACCGCCTGCGCGCACCGCCCCGCGCCCAGCAGCGCCATGCCCTTCGATCAGGCCGTCACCCAGGCGGTCGACGACCTCATGGTGCAGACCCAGAAACTGCCGGCCTTCCTGGCCAAGGTGGAGTCGACGCTGACGCAGCGGCGCATCGTGATCGACCCGCTGCTCGAAGGCGCCAGCGGCCAGCAGACCGAGGTGACGCGTGTGGCCGAGCAGCGCATCGTGCAGCGCATGCAGGCGCAGTTCAAGCAGTTCACCGTGACGCCGTTCAACGCCAACGAGATCGGCAACGCGCAGTACGTGCTCAACGGCACGCTGGTGCGCGACAAGGACGCCTCGAGCGCGCCGTACCGGCTGAACCTCGCCATGACCGAGATCAAGAGCGGCATGGTGATCGCGCAGTCGGTGGCGCGCATCAGCGATGCCTCGCTCGACACGCGGCCCACCGCCTTCTTCCGCGACAGCCCCGTGAACGGCAAGGACCGCGGCGTGGAAGGCTACATCCGCACCGCCGAGACGCCGGCCGGGCAGGCTGCCGACGCGCTGTACCTGGAGCGCCTGCCGACCGC
Source organism: Variovorax sp. GW823-FHT04F07 (assembly GCF_058795995.1). Taxonomy (NCBI): domain Bacteria; kingdom Pseudomonadati; phylum Pseudomonadota; class Betaproteobacteria; order Burkholderiales; family Comamonadaceae; genus Variovorax; species Variovorax sp. GW823-FHT04F07. Next base: position 158,713 of record NZ_JBXAIG010000006.1, on the reverse strand, counting down.
CACGGTGCTGCAGGAGGCCACCGCCGCTTACGAGGCCGGCCGCATGAGCGAGGCCCTGAGCCGCTACGAGGCCGCGTCGAAACGCGCCGACGGCCAGCAGCTGCGCATCTACAGCGGGCTGTACCTCACGCAGTCGCAGCTGGGCCGCACGGCCGATGCCGAGCGCACCTTCGGCACGCTGGCGCGGCTGGGGCTCGAGAGCAACAACCTGAGCGTCAAGTTCCTGTTCAAGCCGGGCTCGACCGACTTCCTAGCCGACCCGAAGATCAGCGCGGCCTACCCGATGTGGCTGCGCCAGATCGCGCGGCAGGCGGCGCAGATCGAGTCGTGCGTGGTGGTCACGGGCCACACGAGCCGCACGGGCTCGGAGGCGGTCAACGAGCGGCTGTCGCTGCAGCGCGCGACCAGCGTCAAGGCGCGGCTGGTGGGCGAGGCGCCGCCGCTGTCGAAGAAGCTGCGCGAAGCCGGCATGGGCTTTCGCGAGAACATCGTCGGCACGGGCGCCGACGATGCGAGTGACGCGCTCGATCGGCGCGTCGAATTCAAGGTCGCGACTTGCGAGGCTTGAGCCAGGCTTAAGGGGCCAGGCGTTCGCGCACCCAGTCCGCGCCTTCGAGCCGGTAGCGCAGCCGGTCGTGCAGCCGGCTCTTGCGGCCCTGCCAGAACTCCCAGCGGTCGGGCACCAGCCGGAAGCCGCCCCAGTGCGGCGGACGCGGCGGCGAGAGCAGGTGCTTGGCGGCGTACACGGCGGCGTTCTTCACCAGCACGTCGCGTCCGCTGATCACTTCGCTTTGCGGACTGGCCCAGGCGCCGATGCGTGAATCGAGCGGGCGGCTGGCGTAGTAGGCGTCGCTCTCCTCGGCGCTGACGCGTTCCACGCGGCCCTCGATGCGCACCACGCGCTCCAGCTCGACCCAGTGGAACTGCAGCGAGGCATACGGGTTGCCCGACAGCTCGCGGCCCTTGCGGCTGTCGTAGTTGGTGTACCAGACGATGCCGCGCGCGTCGTAGCCCTTGATGAGCACGATGCGGCTGGACGGCCGCAGGTCGCTGCCCACGGTGCTCAGCGTCATCGCGTTGGGCTCGGGGATGTGCGCGTCGACGGCCTCGGTGAGCCAGCGTTCGAACTGCTGGATCGGGTCGGGGGCGCTGCGGGTCTCGTCGAGCTCGGCGCGCTCGTAGCTCTTGCGCAGCGCGGCCAGCGCGTCCTTGGAAAGAGGAGAAGAAGTCATGCCGGGATTGTTGCGCACATACTCGGCCCATGACGACGACAGAGGCGAACTCCCCGACCGTGATCGTGCTGGCCTCGGGCCGTGGCGAGCGTTTCATCGCCGCCGGCGGCACGGGTTCCAAGCTGAAGGCGCTGCTCGCGGGCCGGCCCGTGCTCGAGCGCACGCTCGACGCGGTGCGCGCGAGCGGCCTGCCGTGGCACCTGGAAGACGCGGGTCACCCCGGCATGGGCGATTCGATTGCCGCGGCCGTGCGCGCCACGCCCCACGCTGCGGGCTGGCTGATCCTGCCGGGCGACCTGCCGTTGGTGCAGCCTGCGACGCTGCGGGCGGTGGCCGCCGCGCTCGGCGGGCGGGTGAATGCCGTGCAGCCGCAGTACCGGGGCGAGCGTGGGCACCCGGTGGGCTTTGCGGCGGGCTGCGGGGCGCAGCTGGCGGCGCTGGAGGGGAACCTGGGCGCATCGTCCGTCCTGCGGGCGATGCGTGCGATCGATTCGGTCATCGATCTGGCCGTGGACGATGCCGGCGTCGTGACCGACATCGATACGCCCGAGGCCCTGGCGCGGGCCGAGGCGCTCTGGCAGGCGCGCGCGGGCGCCTGACCACTCACACTTTTTGCTTAGTTCGTGGCAACGACCGCGCAGAGCACGCGCGGGCCGGAGTTGCCGGCGGGCTGCGTCGTGAAGTCGTCGCGGTCGCGGTGCACCACGAGCGCACGGCCGCGCACGTTGTTGGCGGTGCCGTCGGTCAGCGAGATCGCGTGGTTCTCGACGCTGAAGCGCGCCACGCCGCTGGCATCGGCCACGAGGCTGGGCAGCTCGCCGGCATGGCTGCCGGGGGCGGAGAACTTGCCGTGCGTGCCGCCGGCCGGGTTGAAGTGGCCGCCCGAGGCGTTGCCGTTGTTGCCGCAGTCGCCCTTTTCATGGATGTGGAAACCGTGCTCGCTGCCCGGCGCCAGGCCGCGCACCTCGCCGGACACGCGCACGCCGTGGTCGAGTGCGGTGAGCGTCACCGAGCCGCGCGCGGGGTTGGGCGTGACGGCGGCGGTCGGCGTCAGCTCGACCGTGGTGCTCGGCTTGCCGCCCATGCTGCCGCAGGCGGCGAGCACGGCAGTGGCGAGGAGGGCGGTGCCAGTGGCGAGGAGACGGCGATGGATCATTGGTTTTCCTTATTGATGAACGGGGTGGAGGGTTGAGAGGACGCGGTGTCCGAAGACCCCGCAACGTATACCGGAGCCGGGGCTGTCCCGCAATCGGCGGGTGTCTGAAATGGCGGCTCGGCGGCCAGCGCCACCAGCCGGGCCAGCGCCGCGTCGTGGATCGCATGGCGCTGCAGCTCGAGCAGGGTCTGGCGCGCGTAGTCGAGCGAGCTGCCGTAGCGGCCCACGGCATTCGCGAAGATGTGGCGGTAGCGCTCGTCGCTGAGCTCGCCCGTGAAGTTCGGGCTGCGCCGCGACAGCGTGAAGGCCAGCGCGCGCACCGGCCCTTCGGCGGTGCCGCATTGCAGCCACTTGGGGTCGTACACGCCGGTCGGCATCTCGCGCAGCCAGAGGCGTTTGAGCGTCTCCAGGCCCTCGGCCTTCGGCACGCGGAACACCACGCCCCGGCAGCTGCCGCCCGAGAGCAGCCCGAACACCAGGCCCGGCGTCTGCACGCTGCCGCGGTTGACGCGGCTCCACATCTTGAGCGCGCGGTGCCAGCCGTGCACCGAGGCCGCGCGCCGTTCCGCAAAGCCGAACTCGGGCCGCCAGATCAGCGAGCCGTAGCCGAACAGCCAGAGATCGTCGCGCCCGCCCCAGTCGGCGATCGCGCGTTCCAGCATCGGCTGCGGGTCGCGCAGCGGACGGGGCATGGGGTCGAGACCCGGCGGACCGGGGTCCGGCGCGCCGGCTGACACGGGGGTGTCGGGGGTGGCGCCTACAATTTCGTGATCATGGTTCACCGCACCATTATTTACCGACCCCTTTCCTACGGAGACCGCGCTTCCATGAACAACGACGACAGCCAGCAGAATTTCGCCCTCGGCTTCCTGGTGGCATTGATCGCGCTCGTGATCATGTTCGTGATCGGCGTCGCGTTCTGGCACAAGGGCCTGGGCGCGACGGCCGCGCAGGCCAAGCCCGCTGTCGCGGCTTCGGCTTCAGCGGCGCCGGGCGGCGCGGTGCAGGTGACCGAAGTCACCGAGACCGTCACCGTGGTGATCCCCGACGGCGCCAGCATCCGCGTGGTCGGCGGCGTGGTGAACTTCTACTTCGCGACCGGCAGCGCCGACCTCGCACCGGGCGCGGCCGAGGCGCTGGCCCTGGTCATCAAGGGCGTCGAGGGTGGCCGCAAGGCGGTGGTCTCGGGCTTCCACGACGCCACCGGCGATGCCGCCGTGAACGAGGAACTGGCCAAGAAGCGCGCCCAGATGGTGCGCGAGGTGCTGGCGGGCCTGGGTGTGCCGGCCGAGAAGATCGACCTGCAGAAGCCCGCCGTCACCGCCGGATCGGGCAACAACGCCGAGGCGCGCCGCGTCGAGGTCCGGCTGGTCGACTGAGCGATCCGGCCTTTTGCATCCCCCAAGGAAAAACCCGGCATGGCCGGGTTTTTTTGTGCCTGCACGCGACCGGGTGCATGCCTGAGTAATTTCGTATCGTTCTGCGGCCTGATTTCATCGGGGCGTCGCGCTCGAATTGGTACGATGGGCCTCCAGGCCCACAGTCGCGCCGGCGACACGCAGCAAGAGCCAACTTCCCCATGAGCAGCACACACCCCACCGTCCGCGACGTCACCGATCGCATCCGCGCGCGCAGCCGCGACACGCGCAGCACCTACCTCACGCGCCTGGCCGAGATCCGCGCCCGCGACCGCGGCTCCGACCGCATGGGCTGCGCCAACGTGGCGCATGCCGTGGCCGGCATCCCGGCCAACGACAAGTTCAAGGTGGTGGCCGAGCGCGCGCCCAACCTGGGCATCGTCACCGCCTACAACGACATGCTCTCGGCCCACGCGCCGTACCAGGGCTACCCGGACATCATCAAGCACGAGGCCCGCCGCCACGGCGCCACCGCGCAGGTCGCGGGCGGCGTGCCTGCCATGTGCGACGGCGTCACGCAGGGCACGCCCGGCATGGAGCTGAGCCTGTTCAGCCGCGACCTGATCGCCATGAGCACCGCCGTCGCGCTCACGCACGACATGTTCGACGGCGCGCTGATGCTCGGCGTGTGCGACAAGATCGTGCCGGGCCTGCTCATCGGCGCGCTGCACTTCGGTCACCTGCCCACCGTCTTCGTGCCTGCCGGGCCCATGCCCTCAGGCCTGTCGAACACCGCCAAGTCGAAGGTGCGCGAGCAGGCGGCGCAGGGCCTCGTGGGCCGCCAGGGCCTGCTCGAGGCCGAGATGGCCGCCTATCACACGGTCGGCACCTGCACCTTCTACGGCACCGCCAACAGCAACCAGATGCTGCTGGAGGCCATGGGCCTGCACGTGCCCGGCACGGCCTTCATCCAGCCCGGCGACGCCATGCGCGAAACGCTCACGCGCGAAGCGGTGCGCTCGGTGCTCGGCAAGGCGAGCGACACGGCCTTCAACTGCCCGCCCATCGGCGAGATGGTCGACGAGCGCTGCATCGTCAACGCCATGGTCGCGCTGCTGGCCACCGGCGGCTCCACCAACCACCTGATCCACTGGGTGGCCGTGGCGCGCGCTGCCGGCATCCTCATCGACTGGGACGACTTCTCCCAGCTATCCGACGTGGTGCCGCTGCTCACGCGCGTGTACCCCAACGGCAGCGCCGACGTGAACGAGTTCCAGGCCTGCGGCGGCCCCGGCTTCGTGATCGGCGAGCTGGTCGAGGCCGGCCTCATGCACGCCGACGTGCTCACGGTGCGCGCCGGCGGCATCCGCGAATTCGCCAACATCCCGTCGCTGGCCGGTGAGAACACGCTGCAATGGACGCCCGCTGCACCGCTGCAGAAAGAAGCCGTCACGCGCCCGGTGGCCAGCCCCTTCAGCGCCACCGGCGGCCTCAAGCTGCTCAGCGGCAACCTGGGACGCAGCGTGATCAAGGTGTCGTCGGTGCCCGACGACCGCCACGTCATCGAAGCGCCCGCCCGCGTGTTCGACTCGCAAGCCGCGCTGCAGAAAGCGTTCACTGCCGGCGAGCTGGAGCGCGACGTGGTCTGCGTGGTGCGCTGGCAGGGCCCGCAGGCCAACGGCATGCCCGAGCTGCACAAGCTCACGCCGCCGCTGTCGGTGCTGCAGGGCAAGGGCTTCCGCGTGGCGCTGGTCACCGACGGCCGCATGAGCGGCGCCTCGGGCAAGATCCCGGCGGCCATCCACGTGTCGCCCGAAGCGGCCGCCGGCGGCCCGCTGGCCAAGGTGCGCGACGGCGACCTGATCCGCCTCGACGCCGTAGCGGGTACGCTCGCCGTGTTGCTGCCCGAAGACGAATGGGCTGCGCGCGAGACCGCGACGCTGTCCGACGCGCAACGCATCGCGGATGGGCACGGCCTGGGCCGCGAACTGTTCGCCGGCATGCGCCGCAACGCACTGACCGCCGAAGAGGGCGCCTGCACCTGGATGTGACGGGGCCCCACGTGGGCCGCAAGAAACTTTTGGAGCCATGAGATGACAGACAGACTCACCCCCCTCGACGTGATGCGCGACGCACCCGTCATTCCGGTCATCGTGCTGAACGACGTGAAAGACGCCGTGCCCCTGGCGCGCGCGCTGGTCGCAGGCGGCATCCGCATGCTCGAAGTGACGCTGCGTACGCCGCAGGCGCTGCAGTGCATCGAGGCCATCGCCAAGGAAGTGCCCGAGGCCGTCGCCGGCGCGGGCACCATCCGCAGCGCGGCCGACGCACAGGCCTCGGCGCTGGCCGGCGCCAAGTTCGGCGTGAGCCCAGGCTACACGCGCGCGGTCGGCAAGGCCTGCCACGACCTCGGCCTGCCGCTGCTGCCCGGCGTGGCCACCGGCAGCGAGATCATGACGGCGCAGGAAGACGGCTACACCCAGCTGAAGTTCTTCCCTGCGCTGCAGGCCGGCGGCCTGCCGATGCTCAAGGCCTGGCAGGGCCCGTTCGGCGACGTCACCTTCTGCCCCACGGGCGGCATCCATGCGGGCAACGCGGCCGAGTTCCTCGCGCTGTCGAACGTGGCCTGCGTGGGCGGTTCGTGGATCGTGCCGACCGACGCCATCCGCGACGGCGACTGGACCCGCATCGAGCAACTGGCGCGCGCCGCGAGCCAGCTGCCGCGCTGAGCATGTCGGCCGATTTCGACGCGGGCGACCTCAAGGTCATCGCGTTCGACGTGTTCGGCACGGTGGTCGACTGGCACAGCGGCATCGCGGCCGAGGTCGAGCGCGTGCTGCCCGGCGTGGACGGGGCGGCCTTTGCGCTGGCCTGGCGCGCCGGCTACCAGCCCGCCATGAAGGCCGTGATGGAACGCATCGCGGCCGGCGAGGGCGGCTTCACGCTGCTCGACGAGCTGCACCTGAGCATGCTCGAGCAGGTGCTGCACGACTTCAGCCTGGCCGACCACCTCGACAGCGCCGCCAAGCGCGACCTGAGCCGCGCCTGGCACCGCCTGCCGGCCTGGCCCGATGCGGTCGAGGGGCTCACGCGGCTCAAGAAGAAGTTCACCATCTGCACGCTCTCCAACGGCAACATCGGCCTGCTCACCGAGATGGCCAAGCGCGCTGGCCTGCCCTGGGACTGCGTGCTGTCGGCCGAGGTGTTCAAGGCCTACAAGCCCGACCCGCGCACCTACCTCGGCGTGGCGGGCGTGTTCGACGCGACGCCCGGGCAGGTCATGCTCGCCGCGGCGCACCACGACGACCTGGCGGCCGCGCGCGTGTGCGGCCTGAAGACGGCGTACATCGAGCGGCCCCACGAGTTCGGCCGCAACCAGCCGAAGGACGTGTCGCCGCAGCCGGACAACAACCTGCATGTGCGCGACATCGTCGCGCTGGCCGACCGGCTGGGCTGCTGATCGCGCTGTTGATCAGTCGGTGATGAGCTTTTCCACCGTGCGCAGGTTGCGCGTGGTGGTGCTCGACTTGTAGCGGGTCTTCGCGAGCACCTTCGCCACCGGCGTCTCCAGGCTTTCGCCGCGCGGGCACTGCCAGTACAGCACGCCATCGCCGCGCACCAGCTGCTCGACCTTGGCATCAACCGCGCCGGCCTTGTCCATGATCTCGTCGAGCATCGCGGCGTCGGAGCTGAACACGAGGTACGGATGGTGCGTGTCGTCGATGCGTTCGAAAGGGTAGCCCGCCGCCATGTCGGCCACCTGCCGCTGCGTGAGCAGCACGATCCACGCCTCATAGCCGAAGCACTGGCGCAGCGCTTTCTCGATGCGCGTGCGCAGTGCGGCGGCATCGGGCGCGTCGGTGTCGAACAGCACGTTGCCGCTGGCGAGCACCGTGCGCACCGCGCCGAAGCCGAGTTCGTCGGCGAACAGCGCCTTCAGGTCGGCGCTCTTGATCGTGATGCCGTTGACGTTCACGCCGCGCAGCAGGGCGACGTAGCGCGTCAGCGGCGCGTCTTTCTTCTTTGTCTTCGGGCTTGCCATGGCGTGGGGTGCGGCCCGAAACGGCTCAGCGCAGGCCGCCGCCCGCGGCGTTCTCGTTGCGCTGGATCAATTCAATCTTGTAGCCGTCAGGGTCCGTCACGAAGGCGATCACCGTCGTGCCGCCCTTGACCGGACCGGCCTCGCGCGTCACGTTGCCGCCTGCGGCCTTGATCTTGTCGCAGGCCGCGTAGGCATCGGGCACGCCGAGCGCGATGTGGCCGTAGGCGGTGCCGAGTTCGTAGCTCTCGGTGCCCCAGTTGTAGGTGAGCTCGATCTCGGCCTGGTCGGGGTTGCCGTTACCGTAGCCGACGAAGGCGAGGCTGTACTTGTACTCGGGGTTTTCCGACGTGCGCAGCAGCGTCATGCCGAGCACCTGCGTGTAGAAGTCGATGGAGCGCTGGAGATTGCCAACGCGCAGCATGGTGTGGAGAAGTCGCATCTCGTGGGTCGTGTCGTTATGGGGGGGAAGGGGGCTATTGTCGCCCTCTGCTTCTTGCGATCAAGCCGCCAGCGTCAGCAGGTGCGCCTGGTACTTTTTCAGAAAATCCATCAGATGCTGTGGGTACTCGGGCACCACCGCCGCGCGCACGCTGGGGCGCGCCGCCAGCGCATGGCGCCAGGCATTCAGCTTGGGCAGCGCGTCGAACAGGTGTGAATCGCTGATCGCGTCGAACACCTCGAAGTAGCGGAACACCGGCGCGAACACCGCATCGACGAGGCTGAAGGCTTCGCCCGCGAAGTAGGGGCCTTGCCCGAGCGCGGCCTCGACGCGTTCGAACTTGGCGGCCAGCGCGTCGCGCTTCTGCGCGAACACGGCGGCGTCCTGAGTGGTCTCGTAGCCCCACAGGTCGGCGAGGACGGCCGAGCCGAATTCCATCCATGCGCGGTGCTGCGCACGTGCGAGCGGGTCTTCGGGGTGCAGGCGGACGCTGGGTTGTGTCTCTTCGAGGTACTCGCAGATCACGTTGCTCTCGAACAGCACGGCTTCCGTGCCATCGGGGCGCTGCACCTTCAGCAGCGGCACCTTGCCCAGCGGCGAGATGTCGAGAAACCACTGGGGCTTGTTCGCGAGATCGATCACGACGCGCTCGAAGGGCACGTTCTTCTCGTGCAGCGCGATCGCGGCGCGTTGCACGTAGGGGCACAGCAGGTGGCTGACGAGGGTGAGGGCCTGGGTCATGGGGCGTTCCGCTTTCGAAGAGTTGGGGTCAGGATCGCCGCGATTCTTGCGGTCCTGAACAACCTTTTCTGGAAAAGCCCATTCGGGCGCCGCCCGGTTGCTACGGCTTAGGAAAAAGATATGCGCCGGCCGCAGGCTTGAGAAGGGGCTTGAGTTCGGTGAACGGCAGCGCCACCGTGGTGCCGAGGCAGGCGCCGAGCGCATGCGGCACGCCGCTGACCGCGACGGCCAACGCATCGCGCCCGCGGGTGCGCTCGAAATGCAGTGCCAGGTACTCGGGCCACACCTCGTCGCAACCCGTGTAGTGCTGCGGGTCTGCGGCGGCTGCGGATTCGGGCCCGCGCCCCTGTGCTTTCAGCTGCTTCCCGATCAGCGCCATGAGCGTCTTGCTCGGCACGAACCCGTCCGGCGTCCTGGTGAACGCGCGGAACAGGCGATCGAAGTCGAGGTACTCGCCACGGACCAGGTCGAGTGTGTAGGGCGCGTAGTGGTTGTGGGGATGGGCGCCGCCGCAGTCGGCGCTTCCCGATTCGACGATGCTCATCAGCGTCGGGCTGAGAAAGGTGACGCGCACCGATTCCGCGTCGTAGTTTCCCAGCGAGCCGGCTGCCGGGTGCGTCTCTGTGTAAAGGGTGGCCTTGCATTCGAGCGCGGCGAGGCTGAGCTGTCCGTGCCTGCGCGCGAGGATGGCGTTGACCTTCTCGACCACGCGCGCATTCGGGTGTCGCGTGAGCCGCGGATAGGAAAAGCGCGTGCGCGGATCGATGACGATGCGCCATGCCACCGCTCCGCTGACGTGCTCCGCGCCTTGCTTGAGCGCTGTCTGCAGCTTCAGGTGGTCGTAGGGGGCTGTCTCGATGGAAACCGGTGCGTCCGAAGCCGCACCGGTGGTGTTGCCTGGCGGGATGGCGCGCGTCACCCGCTCGGTGGCGCCGGGACTCTTGCCCGGGTCGTACTGGCGAACCTGCCGAAGCTCGAACGCGACGTTCTGCTTGTCGGGGCCATCGCTCCAACTCCCGGCAAAGGTGCCGTTGATCACCTGGCCGCGCCATGTCGGACCCGGCTGTCGGGTCTGCGCGTCTTCGAACAACGGCGCGTTGCCGCCTTGTGCCGCCCGGTACATCGCCTCGCCCTGGATCGGGAGGGCTTCCACGAGCTTCGTCACCGGCCCGGAGAGTGGAATGTCGACACCGTGGCGGCGATAGAAATACCGCCCACCGCCAGTGGCATTCACTTCGAGCACGACCTCGCTGGTGCCGAGGGTGCCTTGGTAGACCGTACGGACTTCTGCCAGGGCCGGCATCGCCGACCCGAGCAACGTCGCCCACGCGAGGAAGAGTCGGGTCGCGTTGCGCATCGCGGGGCCTTCCGTTACGAGGCCGTCTCGAGCCAGTGCGTGATCCGCCCGTTGTGCATCACCCCGATGCGGTCGGCCATCGCATGCGCCTCGGCCTCGTTGTGCGTGACCAGGATCGCGGTCTGCCCGGCCTTCTTGAGGATGCCACGCACCTCGGCGGTCAGGCGCTCGCGCGTGCCGCCGTCGAGGTTGGAAAACGGCTCGTCCAGCAACAGCAGGGCGGGCGAGGGCGCCAGCGCGCGGGCCAGTGCGATGCGTTGCTGCTGGCCGCCCGACAGCTCGTGCGGGTAGCGCTCGCCGGCCTCGGCCAGGCCGACCAGCGCGAGCATCTCGGCCACGCGTGCCTGCTGCGCCGCGCGGCCCAGGCGGCGCAGGCCGAAGGCCACGTTCCTGGCGGCCGACAGGTGCGGGAACAGCGCGTACTCCTGGAACATCATGCCCACGCGCCGCTGCTCGGGCGGCAGGTGCTTTTGGGGCGACGACAGCAGCGTGTCGCCGAGGCGGATGGTGCCGGTGCGCACGGGCTCGAAGCCGGCGATGGCGCGCAGCACCGTGGTCTTGCCGCAGCCCGAGGGGCCGAACAGGCAGGCGATCTCGCCCGCGGCCAGGTCCAGCGAAAAGCCATCGACCACCGTGTGCGGGCCGCGCGGCGTGTCGTAGGCGAGCTGGAGCGAGTCGAGATGAAGCGGGGAACTCATGCGGGGTCCGTGTCGGGAGGCGTCACCGCCGGTGTCGTGCCGAGCTGGTTGCGCGCCAGCAGCACCACCGGCAGCAGGCCGGCGACCACGATGGCCAGCGCGGCGATCGCGCCTTCCTCGTAGGTGCCGCGCGCGGCTTCGGCGTAGAGCCAGGTGGCGAGGGTGTCGAAGTTGGCCGGGCGCAGCAGCAGCGTGGCCGGCAGCTCTTTCATGGCGTCGACGAAGACCAGCAGCGCGCCCGCCGCGATGGCGGGCTGCAGCAGCGGAAGGTGCACGCGGCGCAGCGTGCCGCCGGTGGTTTCGCCGAGCAGGCGCGAGGCCTGCTCGATGGCCGGCGGAATGCGCGCAAGCCCGGCCTCGATGCCGCCCACGGGCATCGCAAGAAAACGGATCGCGCAGGCCATGACCAGCACGATGCCCGCGCCCATCAGCGGCAGGCCCTGCCAGCCCATCGCGCCGGCCAGCGCCGCGTCGAAGGCCAGCGCCGGCGTCAGCAGGCCGATGGCGAGCACGGTGCCCGGCACCGCATAGCCCAGCGTGGCCACGCGCGCCTGCCAGCGGGCGCGGTTGAGGCTCGTGCCCTGGCTGCGCGAGGCCCAGGCCACGACCAGCCCCGCCGCCACAGCCACCACCGTCACGCCCGCCGCGAGCGCCAGCGTGTTGCCCAGGCTGGCCACGAGGCCCTGCGAAATGCCGCCGCCCTGGTGCAGCCGCTTGCCGCTTTCCCAGACCAGGTACAGCGCGGGCGCGACAAAGCCGATCAGCACCGGCAGCGCCGCCGTCGCGGCCGCGGCCCAGGCAGCGCTGCCGTGCAGGCGCCGGGGCTGCACCGCGCGCATGCGCTGCGCGGAGCCGAAGCGCTGGTGCTGGCGGCCGTTGCGTTCGAGCCAGACCAGCGCCACCACCACGAACAGCATCGCGCAGGCGATCTGCGCGGCGCCGGCCAGGTCGGAGCGCGTGATCCAGGTGGTGTAGACCGCCACCGTGAGCGTGTTCACGCCGAGGAACTCGGAGGCGCCGATGTCGTTGAGCGTCTCGAGCAGCGCCAGGCTCAGGCCGACAGCCAGCGCCGGCCGCGCCAGCGGCAGCGCCACGCGAAAGAACGCGCCGCGCCGGTTCTCGCCCAGCGTGCGCGCCGCTTCCAGCAGGTGCGCCGGCTGGGTCATGAACATCGCGCGCGCCGTCATGTAGACGTACGGATAGAGCACGAAGCCCAGCACGAAGATCGCGCCCGGCATCGAGCGCAGGTCGGGCAGGCGGAACTGGCGCGGGCTGTCGAAGCCCAGCATCCAGCGGATCGCGCCCTGCACGGGGCCGATCGGGTGCAGCAGGTCGAGGTAGGCGAAGGCGACGATGTAGGTCGGCATCGCCAGCGGCAGCAGCAGCGCCCAGTTGAGCACGCCGCGGCCGGGGAAATCATGTGCCGTGACCAGCCAGGCGCAGCCGGTGCCGATCACGAGGACGAGGGTGCCGACGCCCGCGAGCAGCAGCGCGGTGTTGAGCGCCGCCTGCGGCAGCACGTGCGCGAACAGCGGCCCCCAGTGGCCGACGCCCGAGCCGAACGCGAGCCAGGCCAGCGTGAGCACCGGCGCGAGCACGCCGAGCGCGATCAGGAACGACGCGCAGCGCCATGCCGGGCCCGCGGCGCGCAGGCCCGGCGGCTGGCGCCGCGAAATCAGCATTCAGTTGCCGGCAAGGTGTGCCCGGCCATGCAAGGTCACTGGTCGAAGCCGACCTTGTCGACGAGGGCGCTGGCCTGCTTGCGGTACTTGGCAATCTCGGTCAGCGGCAGCGGGTCGACCTTCAACTCGCCGATGGACTGGCCGATGATCGGGTCGAGGGCCACGCCCTTGCGCACCGGGTACTCGTAGTTGGCGTCGGCATACAGCGCCTGGGCCGGTTCCGACACCAGGAACTCGAGCAGCTTGACCGCGTTGGCGCGCTGCGGCGCGTTCTTGGCCACGGCCGCGCCGCTGATGTTCACGTGCGTGCCGCCGCTCTTGGCGCTGGCGAAGGTCGGGCGGATCACCTTGATGGCGTCGCCCCACTTGCGCGCGTCGGTGCCTTCCTTGGCGCTCTTCATCTGGCCCACGTAGTACGAGTTGGCCACGCCGATGTCGCAGATGCCGCCGAGGATGTCGCGCGCCACGTCGCGGTCGCCGCCGGTGGCCTTGCGCGCCAGGTTGCCCTTGACGCCGCGCAGCCACTGCTCGGTCTTGGCCTCGCCGTCGTGCGCGATCATCGCGGCCACCAGGGCCGTGTTGTAGGGGTGCTGGCCGGCGCGGATGCAGACCTTGCCCTTGTACTTCGGGTTGGCCAGGTCTTCGTAGCGGAAGCTGGTCAGCGGCTGGTTCTTGTCGGCGTACAGCACGCGGGCGCGCAGCGAGAGCGCGAACCACTGGCCGTCGGCGCCGCGCAGGTTGGCCGGAATGGCCGACTCGAGCGCGGCCGACTTCACCGGCTGCGTCACGCCGCCTTCGACGAGGTCGACGAGGTTGCCGATGTCCACCGTCATCAGCACGTCGGCCGGCGAGCGCGCACCTTCGGCCTTCACGCGTTCCAGCAGGCCGTCCTTCACGAACACCGTGTTGACCTTGATCTTGCTCTGCGCGCTGAACGCCGAGATCAGCGGCTGGATCAGCGCCGGCTCGCGCGTCGTGTAGAGCGTGAGCTCGTCATTGGCGGCGTGCGCGGGCAGGGCGGTGAGGGCGAGCCAGGCGGCGGAAACGCCGAGGAGGGCGTGCGCCACGCGGCCCTGGGGGCCGGAACGGTCGGTCATGAAGGATCCTCCAGGTGCAGTGAGGTGTTCTAGGAAAGGTATCGGCGACGACGGGTGCGTCGCTGATGAGAACAATTATCACTGACGGGGAGGGGTGGGTTTTCCTTTGGCTTACGGGTTGAGGGTTTACTGCGAAGCGCTCGGCCGGGGGCTCTAGGCCGTCAAGGTGAAGCGCTCCGCAAGGACTTGGCAGCCGGTGACACGACAGCGCGACTGCCATTCCGTTACGCCAGCTGAAACGGAATGGCGTCCAAGGAAACAAGGGCAGGCTCGGGGCTCTTTCCTATGCCGTCAGCGCCACCACCTCAGCGTCAGTGAGCTTCTGCGGCTGGTAGCGCAGCGCGCGCACATGAAAGAAGGGCTGGTTGCCCCCGTAGCAGAGATTCCCGATCCCGAGGAAGGCAAAGGGTGAGACTGCCGCCAACGCGACCTTCCTCAGCGTTTGACCGTTGCACCCGAAACGAACCCCGTCGACGCCGTAGCTGATCGACGCCTTCACTGTGCCGCCCTCCGGCGTGCCAGCAAGGTTGGCTGTCGAGGTGCTGGGCCCGACGACACCGTTGGTCACCGAAACGGCGTGCGCGGTGCCGGTAGGGTTGAAGCCGATACCAAGACGGTTCGAGGACGTGGCTCCGATCTCCACCAGGGTCCGAGACTCCGCGGGCCCCATGAGCGGGCGACCGAACTCCATGAAGATCGTGCCCTCGGCTGCATTGCACCAGCCTTTGCTCGTATCGACACGGACGTTGTCGCCTGCGCGCGTCGTGGCAGCTGAGGTCGCGGTGTCTGCTTGGCGGGTTGCGGCGACCGAGGTTGCCGCGTCAGCGAGACGGGTCACCGGGGCCGTCGTGGTCGGAACGTAGCTTGACGGGAACGAGGCCTGTTCGAGCTGGTATCCGGTGACCTTGAAGGTCCGCGCACTGTTGGCGGCGTACTTGTAGATTCCGGCGCCACCGGCGGGTGCTGTGCCAGTTGTCGCCCAGCCAGAGACCTTGTAGACACCATTGCCGACGTGCACTACCGATGTGGCTCCTGTTCCAACAGCACCGTTGGCGATCACCATCGCCAAATCCGCACCTGCCCCCAGACCGAGGACTGGCGGAAGGCCATCATCCATTTTCACAAAGGCTGAAACCACGTAAGTCGTCGACGCGGCAAGGGTGGCCGCCTTGACCGCGTAGTTGTATGGGCCGGTCGGTGCTTGGAATGCAAGCCCGGTAGTGAATCCGAGCCAATCTACAGTCGTGGCCGTCACACCATTGCGGGTTGGCGCATCCGAAACACCGTTGCGGAACTCGCTTTCGGTGAACAGGTTCGCCCCCTCCGCCTCCTGCATCAGCCAAGGCGCAATGGTCGGGTCGGCGGGGTTGTAGGTCATCCGCGCTGCGCCGGCCACAGCGGTCTTCATTGCGCCGGTCGAATCGAAGTAGGTCCCGATGGAAGCACGTCCGGTAAAGGTCTCGACGCTCGGAACGTAGCTTGTAGCAAAGGCACCTGTTTCGAGCTGGGCGCCCCAGATCTGAAATGCACCGTGGTCGGTGCCGTCGCCGACATGAAATGGGTAGATGGCAAGCGTATCGCCGACGGTGATCCCCGTAGACTGGGTGAATGCGCAGCGGAACCATCCGCCGCCTACCGACCGCATTTCCCACCCATTGCCCGAGATAGAAGGACTGCCACCATTAAGCGTGGCATAGCCGAAAGTGAACTGCGCCGCTGTGGTCGTATTGCGCAGCTGTAGCGACACTGGAGCGTTCCTCGATACGTTCTTCAGATAGACGGAGAACGTCATCACCGTCGATGTAGCAGCCGCCGACTGGCCCAATGATCCGGTAGGTGTTCCGGAGACCTCGACGGCTCGCAATGTCCCGTCGGGGGCCAACTTGCCGGTCGCACGTGAGACTGCGCCGGCAAAGAACCATGGAACCAAATGCATGTCGCTGCTCTTGAGCAGGATGTTGGTGCGCTGCTCTTCCACCATCAGCACAGGCGGCAACGCCAGATTCGACGGCTCGTAGCTGTTGCGCGCAACGCCTGCCGCCGCATAGCGCAGGATGCCTTTGGCGTCGTAGTAGCTGCCGATCGAGGCCCGTGCCGTGACTCCGTCCCAACTGGGGATGTAGGAGCTGGCGAACGCACCCACTTCGAGCTGCGCACCCCAGATGTAGAGGCCGGCGACGCCGTCGCCGGGACCGGTGCCGGTAGCCGCTGCGCCGGGGTAGACGGCCGCGGTCAGCGCCGCGGATGCGTCTGTCGTGAAAACGATCTCGACCCTGCGCCACCCACCGCCGACATCAGCGATCCGTTTCGACACCTCCGTAAAGACAGAGATGGTGAAGAGAGAGATGGTCAAGGCCGACAGGTCGAAGGCGAAGCTGATTCTTTCGCCTGTTGTCGCGCCGGAAGCGAAGGTCCATCCATTCGAGGAGCCTGCGGCCTTCGCATAGAAAGAAAAGGCGTAGGTGATTGCGGCCGCCGCTTTGGCAGTCGTCTGCGACGCGCGGCCCACGGACGCGATCCCGCCGTTGAGCAAGGTCAGCTTGCAGGCATCCCAACGTCCGTTCGGCGCCTGGGCTGCGCCAGGCACGGCGGTGACGCTCGTCTTCGCCCAGACCGCGTTTTCAAATCGCGACGAAAACGCCAATTGGTTGATTCGCGCGTTTTCAATGAGCAGCCCCTTCGCCACCTTCGTGATCGGATCGAAGTCGAAGCGCGGCGTGGCGCAGGGCTCGATGAAGCCTTGGGCGTTAACGCGAGAGCCGTTCGTGCCGCCCGCATAGGTGAACAGCTCGGCAAAAGTCTTTTCGGTAAGTGTCGTTGTCATCTGGTTGAGTCCTCTGCGGGCTGCCTTGCGCGAACGCAGGCGGTACCTTCGGGTTCGGCGGCGGAGGGTTCCGCCGCCGGCCAGCCCATGGCGGCCATGGCAGTCTTTTCCTTGGTTGGCGATGACGACTTTCTCGCCGAACGCCCCAACGAAAAAGGCCGACATATGTCGGCCTTCAAAGAAGTGAGGGGCGCCCCGCAATTCAACGAGAGCGGGGTCTTTGGGACCTCACCGCCCCGCCGGCACCTCGAACACCAGGCACGTCGTCGTCGCATGCGCATACAGCGTGCCGTCCGCCCCGACCAGCCGCGCCTCGGCGGTCGCGAGCTGCTTGCCGCAGTGGATCACCTTGCCCTCGGCGCGCACGCGCTGCACCTTCGGCGTGAGGCCCTTGACGTAGTTCACGCTGAGCTCGGCGGTGGTGTACGCGCGACCGGGCGGCATCATGGTGTGGACCGAGCAGCCCAGGGCCGAGTCGAGCATCGTGGCGACCCAGCCGCCGTGGATGGTTCCCAGCGGGTTCAGGTGCTGCGGCAGCGGCGTGCCCTGGAAGATGGCGATGCCCTTGCTGACCGAGACGATGGTGAAGCCCAGCGTCTTGGCGATGGCGGCGTAGGGGATCTCGCCGTTGAGCATGGCCTGCATGACCTCCAGGCCGGTCTTGCCGGCGACCTGCTCGGGGCGCGCGAGCCCGGGGCCGGGGCCGTTCTCGAGGCGCTCGGCGATCTGCCGCTCTTCGGCGATCCATGCGTCGAGCAGATTGGAGGGTGTGTCGGTGAAAGCTTGCTGCGTCATGCCTGTGTTCCTGCTGGGGGCTTTGCGGGGAGGGGTTGATTGCATATGCAATAGTTGCACATACAATAATACCCCATGGACACACCCACCCAACCCCGCGGCTGCACCAGCTTCAAGACGCGCCAGCTGATGCGCCGCCTGACGCAGCACTACGACGCCGAGGTGTCGCGCAGCGGCCTCAAGACCACGCAGTACTCGCTGCTGTCGCACCTCAAGCGCCTGGGCCCGATGCGCCCGGTCGACCTGGCGGGCGAGCTGAAGATGACCGCCTCCACGCTGAGCCGCAACCTGCAGCCGCTCATTACCGCGGGCTGGGTGGCGCAAGTGGCGGGCGCCGATGCGCGCAGCCGGCTGGTGTCGCTCACCGACGCCGGCGACGCCAAGTGGCGCGAAGCGCAGCAGCACTGGAAGACGGCGCAACTCAAGCTCAATGCGCTGCTGGGCGTGGAGCGCGTGCTCGCGCTGCATGCGCTCATCGACGAATCGCTCGCGCTGCTGGGCACGGGCGAGCCGGCCGACGTGCAGGACTGACGCTTCCCGCCACCCCCACAACGAACACTTTCCGCGTCTACGCAGTCGCGCGGCCGGATTTCCTGTCTCTTCGTTTCTCCCCCGACCCATTCCAACAGTTCCAGAGGTCCCATGTTCGCCACCCACGTCTCCGCATGGCTGCAGCGCCGCGGCATCCACTACGGCTGGATCGTCGCCGCCGTCACCTTCCTGACCATGCTCACCATGTCGGCCGCGCTCGGCCTGCCGGGCGCGATGATGAAGCCGCTCGGCGAGGAGTTCGGCTGGAGCACCGAGCAGATCTCGTCCGCGCTCGCGCTGCGCTTTGCGCTGTTCGGCCTCATGGGCCCGTTCGCCGCGGTGCTGATGGAGCGCTACGGCCTGCGCGCGGTGATGTGCGCAGGCCTCACGCTGGTCGGCCTGGGAATGGCGCTGGTCACCACGGCCTCGCAGCTGTGGCAGCTGTTCGTGCTGTGGAGCCTGATGCTCGGCCTGGGCACGGGCATGACGGCGCTGGTGCTGGGCGCCGTGGTGGCCAACCGCTGGTTCGTCGCGCGGCGCGGCCTGGTCGTGGGCATGCTCACGGCCAGCGCAGCCACCGGCCAGCTGGCCTTCCTGCCGCTGGCGGCCTGGATGATCGAGCACTGGGGCTGGCGCTCGGCCATCGTGCCGATCGTGGTGGGCAGCGTGGTGATTGCGCTGCTCGCGCTGTGCCTGGTGCGCAACCGGCCGTCGGACATCGGCCTGCTGCCCTACGGCGAAGCGCCCGGCACGCAGCCGGCGCCGGCGCCCGCGTTCACGATGAACTTCGCCACGCCGTTTCGCGTGCTGCGCGAGGTGGCGACCAACCGCACCTTCCTGATCCTGGCCGGCACCTTCTTCATCTGCGGCCTGAGCACCAACGGCCTGGTGCAGACGCACTTCATCTCGCTGTGCGGCGACTACGGCATGAGCGCCGTGCCCGCCGCCTCGGTGCTCGCGATGATGGGCGCCTTCGACTTCGTCGGCACCATCCTGTCGGGCTGGCTGTCCGACCGCTACGACAACCGCAAGCTGCTCTTCTGGTACTACGGCCTGCGCGGGCTGTCGCTGTTCTGGCTGCCGCATTCGGAGTTCACGATCTATGGCCTGGGCCTGTTCGCGATGTTCTACGGGCTGGACTGGATCGCCACCGTGCCGCCGACCGTCAAGCTCGCAGGCGCCGCCTTCGGTCCCGCGAAGGTCGGGCTGGTGTTCGGCTGGATCTTCGCGGCCCACCAGCTGGGCGCGGCCACCGCGGCCTACGGCGCGGGCTTTGCGCGCACGCTGCTGCTGACCTATACGCCGGCGCTGTACACGGCCGGCGCGGCCTGCCTGTTCGCGGCGGTGATCGTCATGGCGATCCGCCGTCCCGCCAAGACCGCTGCTGCACCGGCCGCGGCCACCACCAACGCCGCCGCGCGCGCCTGACCGCCGGAGACCCGCATGACCACCACGCAACAAGCGAACGGCGACCTCGACCCGCGCACGCGCCGCCTGCTCGAGGCGCCCATCATCCCCACGCTGCTGCGGCTGGCCGCGCCCAATGTGCTCGTGATGCTGGCGCAGGCCTCCGTCGGGCTCATCGAGACCTACTTCGTCGGCAAGCTCGGCACCGACGCGCTGGCCGGCATGGCGCTGGTGTTCCCCATCGTCATGCTGATGCAGATGACCTCCAGCGGCGCGATGGGCGGCGGCATCGCCTCGTCGATCGCGCGTGCGCTGGGCGCGCGCCGCCGGGGCGACGCCGATGCGCTGGTGTGGCACGCGGTGGTCATCGCGATCGGCTTCGGCCTGTGCTTCACGCTCGCGCTGCTGCTGGGCGGGCGCTGGCTGTATGGCGTGATGGGCGGCACTGGCGCCGCGCTGGAAGCCGCGCTCACGTACTCGAACTGGGTGTTCGCGGGCGCGGTGCTGGTGTGGCTCTTCAACTCGCTGTCCGCCATCATCCGCGGCACCGGCAACATGGCGGTGCCGGCCAACGTGACGGTGGTGGGCGTGGTGTTCCTCATTCCGGCGTCGCCGCTGCTGATCTTCGGCATCGGGCCGTGGGGCGGCATGGGCATCGCGGGCGGCGCGCTGGCGCTGCTGCTGTACTACCTGTTGGGCTCGCTCGCGCTCATCGCCTACCTGCGCTCGCCGCGCAGCCTGCTGCGCCCCACGCTGGCGGCGTTCCAGATGCGCTGGCCGCTGTTCCGCGACATCCTGCGCATCGGGCTGGTGGGCACGGTGTCGACGGTGGCGACCAACCTGTCGATCGGCATCGCCACCGCACTCACCGGCCATTTCGGCGCGGGCGCGCTGGCCGGCTACGGCACCGCGTCGCGGCTCGAGTACCTGCTGGTGCCGCTGGTGTTCGGCCTCGGTGCGCCGCTGGTCGCGATGGTCGGCACCTGCATGGGCGCGGGGCTGCGCGAGCGCGCGCTGCGCGCCACCTGGGCCGGCGCGGCGCTGGCCTTCGGCATGGCCGAGGTCATCGGGCTGGCTGCGGCGCTGTTCCCGCGCCCGTGGCTGATGCTGTTCGGCCACGACCCCGTGATGCTCGAGACCGGCGCACACTACCTGCGCGTGGTGGGGCCGCTGTACGGTTTCTTCGGCGTCGGGCTGGTGCTGTACTTCGCCTCGCAGGGCGCGGGCCGGCTGCTGTGGCCGGTGCTCGGCAACATCGCGCGGCTCGCCGTGGCGGGCACGGGCGGCTGGCTGGCGCTGCGCTGGGGCGGCGGGCTCACCGGCGTGTTCGCGGCGCAGGGTGTGGCGCTGGTGGTGTACGGCATCGTCATCGCCTCGGCCATCGCGGGCGGCGCGTGGTTCGGCCGTGTGGGCTGGCCGCGCACGACCCAGGGGCTGCTGCGCCGCGTGGCGCAGGCCTGAAGCGCTTCCGCTATCTCTTCATTAACGAAAGGCTCGTCATGCAGATCAAGGATTCCGTCGTCTTCATCACCGGCGCCAACCGGGGGCTCGGCCTGGCGTTCGCCAAGGCGGCACTCGCGGCCGGTGCGCGCAAGGTCTACGGGGCCGCGCGCGACCCGAAGAGCGTCACGCTCGCGGGCGTCGTGCCCGTGGCGCTCGACGTGACGCAGCCCGCGCAGATCGAGGCCGCGGTGCGCGCCTGCGGCGACGTGACGCTGCTGGTCAACAACGCGGGCATCTCGCGCGGATCGAGTTTCCTGGGGTCGGCCGATGCGGTGGCCGCGGCGCGCGCTGAATTCGAGACCAACTTCTTCGGCCCCTGGGCGCTCACGCAGGCCTTTGCGCCGGTGCTCGCGTCGAACGGCGGGGGTGCGGTCCTCAACGTGCTGTCGGCCCTGGCCTGGACAACGTTCCCCGGCGTGGCGACCTACAGCGCCACCAAGTCGGCGGCCTGGTCGCTGAGCAACGGCTTGCGCAACGAATTGGCGGGGCAGGGCACGCAGGTCACGAGCCTGCACGTGGCGCTCATGGACACCGACATGGCGGCGCGCCTGCCCGGTCCCAAGACCTCGCCCGATGACGCCGCGCGCCAGGCGCTGGCGGGCGTGGAAGCGGGGCTGCCCGAGGTGCTGGCCGACGAGGTCACGCGCCAGCTCAAGCAGAGCCTGTCGACCGAGCGCCCCGCCTATGCGAGCCCGCCGGCCTGAGGGCGTGCGTCAGTAGCGGTAGGGGTTGTTGGGGCGGCGGTCGTAACGGTTGGGCACACCGTCGCCGTCGTTGTCCCGGCGGCCGTGGCGGCGGCCTTCCCAGTCGCGGCGGCCGTGGTCGTAGTAGCCGTGGCGACGCGGACCATCGTAGTAGCCCGGGTGGTAGTGGCGCGGGGGCGGCGGCGGGGCGTAGTAGTGATGGCGCGGCGGCGGCGCGGGCGTCACGTACACCTGGGCCTGGATGAACGGGCCGCCGGCCTGGGCATGGGCCGGCGCGGTGAGGGCGGCCAGCGACAGCAGGGCGGCAGCACCGAAGGCGAATGTCAGCTTTTTCATGGCGACTCCTGGGGAGTGATTGCGATGCCTCATCGTCGCGCCATTATGTGAAGTTCTTGTAAGCCGGAAGCGAAATCGCATGAAGAGCTGTAAGCCGCTGCGCTCGCGCTTTTTCAGCGTGGCGGGGCCGGCAGCATGCGCCGAAGGGCTTCGAAGAACAGATCGGACTGTTCCCGCTCGCCCTGGATCTGCGCCGCCACGTGCGCGGCCAGCTTGGCGTTGACGGGCACCAGCGGGCGCCCGGTCGATTGCGCGATCACCTGGTGCAGGCAGGCGCGCTCCAGGTAGTACAGGTCGTCGTAGGCGTGCGCGATGGTGCCGCCCGCCACGATCACGCCGTGGTTCGCGAGAAAGGCCACGTCCTTGCCCGCCATGGCGCGCGCGATGCGCTCGCCCTCGGCGTCGTCCAGTGCCAGGCCGTTGTACTCGGCGTCGATGGCGATGCGGTTCATGTAGCGCATGGCGTTCTGGCTGGCGGTGGGGTCGAGCGCGCGGTCGACCGTGAGCGTCAGCGCCGTCGCGTAGGGCATGTGGCAGTGCAGCACCACGGCGTGGCCCGTGAGCCGGTGCACCGCGCCGTGGATGAAGAGGGCGGTGGGCTCCACGCGGTGGCGGCCCGCGAGCACTTCGCCGTGCACGTCGATCAGCACGATGTCGTCGGGTCCGATCTCGCTCCAGTGCAACCCGCGCGGGTTGATGAGGTAGCGGTCCTGCGCGCCCGGCAGCAACACGCTGAAATGGTTGCACACACCTTCGGACAGCCCGTGGTGGGCCGCGGCGCGCAAGGCGAGCGCGAGGTCTTCGCGCAACTGGCGCACGGCGGGGCTGGCGTATTCGGAATCGGCGGACATCGCGGGGGTCTCCTTCTTTCTTGTGGTGGATGGGGCTTGTCGGATCAGGCGCGGACCAGCCCGGCCCAGGCCGCCACGAAGCGCTGCGCGTCCTCGCGCACGGCGGCGGCGGTCTTGCCGGGCTTGTAGAGCGAGGAGCCGATGCCGAAGCCGGCGGCGCCAGCCGCGCGCCACGCGCCCATGTTGTCGGGGGCGATGCCACCCACGGGCATCACGGGCGTGCCGGCCGGCAGCACCGCGAGCAGGGCCTTGACCACGGCGGGCGAGGCCAGCTCGGCCGGGAACAACTTCAGGCCCGTGGCGCCGGCCGCGAGCGCGCCGAAGGCCTCGGTCGGCGTCATCACGCCGGGCAGGCAGGCCATGCCCAGGCGCGCCGCCTCGCGGATCACTTCCGCGTTGAAATTGGGCGACACGATCAGCTCGCCGCCGGCCGCCTGCACTTCGCGCACCTGCTTCGCGTCGAGCACGGTGCCCGCGCCGACCAGCGCGTTTGGAAAGCGCTGGCGCATCAGCGCGATGCTCTCCAGCGGCTGCGGCGAATTGAGCGGCACTTCGAGCAGCCGGAAGCCGGGCTCGACGATGGCATCGCCCACATCGGCGGCTTCGGCGGGCGAGAGGCCACGCAGGATGGCCACGAGCGGCAGGGCCTGCATCGCGGCGTTGAATTTTTCGAGGGGCGTGGTCATGGGGCGGGTGTCCGGTCGGTGTCGAGGAAGCCGGACAGCGTGTGCAGTCCGGCCCAGGTGGCTTCGGCGCCGAGCGTGCGCGTGGCGACGCCGGTGGCGCGCAGGGCCAGGGTGTAGCGCTGGGTGAGGGTGGAGGAGCCGATCAGCACGACCTCGCCGACGGCCTGTACCGATTGCGTGCGCAGCTCTTCGCCGATGAGCAGGCCCGACAGGTAGCTCGACAGCTCTTCCTTGGGCATGCGCTCGAACAGCGCGAGCGTGCGCGTGCCGAAAGCGTTGTGCAACAGGCCGTGGCCGTTCTCGGAGCGCGTCACGCCTTCGAGGAACGCGGCTTCGTCGAGCGGCGCGGCGGCGTCGAGCGTGCGCCCCAGGATCGAGTGCTGGCTCAGCAGCGCGTAGAACTCGCCCGTCATGTAGGTGCGAAAGCCCGCGACGCGGCCTTTCTTGACCGTGGCCCATTTGTTGTGGGTGCCGGGCAGCACGAAGACGCCGTCGTCCAGGCCGGTGATCGTCATGGCGCCGAGGATCTGCACCTCTTCGCCGCGCATCACATCGGGCACGCCGGCGTGCTCGTCGCTGAGGCCGGGCACGATCGCGATGCGCGCGCCGGGGATGGCGTCTGTGGCGATGATGCTGCGGCCTACTTCGACGCGGCCTGCGGGGCAGGGGCAGTAGGGCGCTTCGACCCAGCCCTGCTTGCTGCCGGCCATGCCGGAGATCAGGCAGCGCGTGTCTGCCAGGCGCATCCAGTCGCCGAACAGCGACTCGAACACGGCAGGAAAGCCGCCCTCGGGCACGGTGAGGATGCCGCGGGCGTCGCTGCGCTCTTCGATGACCTGCCCGCTCGGGTCGAGCAATGCACCGCGTAGCGAGCTTGTGCCCCAGTCGATGGCGATGAGTCTTGTCATGTCTGTCGTCTGTTGCGTTTCGAGAGTTTGTTCGGGGCGCGTGCCCAGGGCACCGGGTACTTCCCTCCGCGAATGTCCCCCGCCTTCGGCTCCTCCTTGATTTCGCTGCGGGAAGCACCCAGTGCCCTGGGCACTGGAGGCGCGGTTGTTGTGCGTGCCGATCAACGACTGCAGCGAACAACGCTCACGTCGATGGGGTGCCTTGCGCAGCGAAATCAAGGAGGAGCCCGAAGGGCGGGGGACATTCGCGGAGCAAGGTACCCCGTCGGCGGGAGCGCGCCCTGGATCTCTCCAAATCAGTGATTGTCTCGCGGCACAAAAGCCCCACGGCGACCACGCAGAAAGGCCAGGTCCGCTCCCTGGTCGGCCTGCAGCACCGTGTCGACGTACAGCTTCCAGTACCCCGAATCGAGCGGTGCCTTGGGTGCGACCCACTTCGCGCGGCGCTTCGCCAGTTCCTCGTCGCTCACGTGCAGGTGCAGCTTGCGGTTCGGCACGTCGAGCTCGACGATGTCGCCGTCCTGCACCAGCGCCAGCGGGCCACCCGCAGCCGCTTCAGGCGCCGTGTGCAGAACGACGGTGCCGTAGGCCGTGCCGCTCATGCGTGCGTCGCTGATGCGGACCATGTCCGTGATGCCCTTGCGCAGCACCTTCGGCGGCAGCGGCATGTTGCCGGCCTCGGCCATGCCGGGGTAGCCCTTGGGGCCGCAGTTCTTGAGCACCATGATGCAGTGCTCGTCGATGTCCAGGTTCTCGTCGTCGATGCGCTTGTGCAGGTCGTCGGCGCTTTCGAACACCACCGCGCGGCCCTTGTGCACCAGCAGCTCGGGCGTGGCCGCGCTGGGCTTGATGATGGCGCCGTTGGGCGCGAGGTTGCCACGCAGCACGCAGATGCCGGCCTTGTCCTTGAAGGGCTCGGCCTGGGTGCGGATGACCTGCGGGTTGTAGTTCTCGGCATCCTTCACGTTCTCCCACACGCTCTGGCCGGTGACGGTGAGGATGTCCTTGTGCAGGTGGTCGGCGATTTCCTTGATGACCACCGGCAGGCCGCCCGCGTAGCAGAAGTCTTCCATCAGGAACTGGCCCGAGGGCTGCAGGTTCACGAGGCAGGGCAGGTCGGCGGCCAGGCGGTCGAAGTCGTCGAGCGTGAGCTCGACACCCATGCGGCCCGCAATGGCCAGCAGGTGGATCACGAAGTTGGTCGAGCCGCCGATGGCCGCGTTGACCTTGATCGCGTTCTCGATCGCCTGGCGCGTGAGGATCTTCGACATGTTGAGGTCTTCATGCACCATGTCGACGATGCGCCGGCCCGCCTGCCGTGCGAGCACGTTGCGCCGGCCGTCGACAGCAGGGTAGGCCGCGTTGCCCGGCAGGCCGATGCCCAGCGACTCGACCATGCTGGCCATGGTGCTGGCCGTGCCCATCGTCATGCAGTGGCCGTGGCTGCGGTGCATGCAGCTCTCGGCCTCGAAGAAGTCTTGCAGCTTGAGCGTGCCGGCGCGCACCTGCTCGCTCATCTGCCATACGCCGGTGCCCGAGCCCAACTCCTGCCCGCGCCATTTGCCCGAGAGCATGGGTCCGCCCGACACGCCGATGGTCGGCAGGTCGACGCTGGCCGCGCCCATCATCAGCGCGGGCGTGGTCTTGTCGCAGCCCATGAGCAGCACCACGCCGTCGAGCGGGTTGCCGCGAATGCTTTCTTCGACATCCATGCTCGCGAGGTTGCGGTACAGCATGGCGGTGGGGCGCAGGAGCGTCTCGCCCAGCGACATCACCGGGAACTCGAGCGGGAAGCCGCCCGCTTCGTACACGCCGATCTTCACCTGCTCCGCGAGCGTGCGGAAGTGCGAGTTGCAGGGCGTGAGTTCGCTGAAGGTGTTGCAGATGCCGATGACCGGGCGACCGTCGAACTGGTCGTGCGGCACGCCCTTGCCCTTCATCCAGCTGCGGTAGATGAAACCGTCGCGGTCGTGGCGTCCGAACCACTGCTGGCTGCGCAGTTCGCTGGCGGGCTTTTTCTTCGGGGCGTTGCTCATGGGATGTGTCTCTTCGTCGTTGATGCTTTGCGGAAATCCTCAGGGTTTTTCCTGCGGGACGCCCGTTTCAATCATCATATGATAAGCGTGACGAGCTGTCGCGCATTCAGGGTTTTCGAGTGGCCGGCACAGGCAGATCCGCCTGAATCCGGCCCCGATACGGGCAGGCAAACAGGCACCGGACACCACCAGAACCACACACCCACAGGCAGGCATGATCAAGAACGTTCACGGCAACACGGTCGACCGCATCGGCAGCGACATCGTCGCGGGCCGCTATGCGCCCGGCGCGTCGATTCCGCCGGAGCCGCTCTTGTGCGAAGAGCTCGGCGTGAGCCGGACCGTGGTGCGCGAATCGATCAAGTCGCTGATCGCCAAGGGCCTGGTGACCAGCGGCCCGAAGGTGGGCACGCGCGTGCAGCCGCCCGACCAGTGGAACTGGTTCGACGCCGACGTCATCGTCTGGCAGACGCAGGCGGGCCTGTCGGCCGAGTTCCTGCGCGACCTGCAGGACCTGCGCCGCGTGGTCGAACCCGCCGCGGTGGCGCTGGCCGCCCAGCGCGCCACCGCCGAAGACATCGCCGACATGGAAGACGCCTACGCGGGCATGAAGCGCGCCATCGAGTTCGGCGGCGACTACATCACGCCCGACCTGCGCTTTCACCAGGGCCTCATCCGCTCCAGCCACAACCGCATGCTGGTGCAGATGAGCCGTGCGCTGGGCGCGCTGTTGCGCACCAGCTTCGAGATTTCAACCACCCGCAAGAACGGGCCCGCGAGTTCGCTGCCGCTGCACCGCGCGGTGCTCGACGCCGTCATCGCACGCGATCCGGCCGCCGCCGAGAAAGCCGTGCTGGTGCTCATCGACGGTGCGCGCCACGACATCGAGACGGTGCTGGCCTCGCGCAAGAAGATTCCGCGCATCAGCCGCCCGGCGACGCAGCTGAAGGCCTTCCCGCTCTAGACGCGGCGGCCGCGCAGACATCCCATAACAACACTGGAAAGTCAGGAGACGCAGATGCTGATGCAAAGGGCTATCGACGGATTTTTTCGCCTGCTGGAGTTCCTCGTCGTCGTGTGCATGGTGGCGATGGTGGTCATGGTGTTCGGCAACGTGGTGCTGCGCTACGGTTTCAATTCGGGCATTTCGGTGTCCGACGAGATGTCGCGCTACTGCTTCATCTGGCTCACCTACATCGGCGCCATGGTGGCCATGCGCGACGGCGCGCACCTGGGTGTCGACACGCTCATCAAGCACCTGCCGCTCATGGGCAAGAAGGTCTGCTTCTTCCTGAGCCAGTCGCTCATGCTGTTCTGCAACGTGCTCTTCTTCATGGGCACCTACGAGATGCACGAGCTGCAGGTGACCAACATCTCGCCCGTGGTGGGCATCTCGATGATCTGGGTCTACGGCATCGGCTACGTGGTGTCGGTGGTGATGGCCCTCTTCAACATCGACAAGCTCTGGCGATTGTTCAGGGGCCGGGTGCCCGACCAGGAGCTGATCCAGATCATGGAATCCGAAGAACAGGTGCTCGACGCCGCCGCACACGGGAAGGTGGCGCAATGACTGTCACGATCTTCATCGTCTCCCTGCTCGGCGCCATGGCACTGGGCATTCCGATCTCGTATTCGTTGCTGGTGTGCGGCGTCTCGCTGATGGGCTGGCTGGCCTACACCGGCGGCCTGCCGGCTTTCGACAGCCAGATCATTGCGCAGCGCTTCGTCGACGGTGCCGACAACTTCCCGCTGCTGGCCGTGCCGTTCTTCCTGCTGGCCGGCGAGTTCATGAACGCGGGCGGGCTCAGCCGGCGCATCGTGAACCTGGCGATGGCCTGGGTCGGCCACTACCGCGGCGGCATGGGCTATGTGGCGGTGCTGGCCGCGATCATCATGGCCTCGCTGTCCGGTTCGGCCGTGGCCGACACGGCCGCGCTCGCCGCGCTCCTCATCCCCATGATGAAGGCCGCCGGCTACCAGATGAACCGCTCGGCCGGCCTCATTGCGGCGGGCGGCATCATCGCGCCGGTGATCCCGCCGTCGATCGGGCTCATCGTGTTCGGCGTGGCGGGCAACGTGTCGATCACCAAGCTGTTCCTCGCGGGCATCGTGCCCGGCATCCTGATGGGGCTCGCAGTGGGCGTGGCCTGGTGGATCGTGGCCCGGAAGGACAACGTGAAGTCCTCGCCGCGCGTGCCCTGGGGCGAGCGGCTGAAGGTCACGGCGCAGGGCAGCCTGGCGCTGGCGCTGCCGATCATCATCATCGGCGGCATGAAGTTCGGCGTCTTCACGCCGACCGAAGCCGCCGTGGTCGCGGCCGTCTATTCGCTCGTGGTGGGTCTCTTCATCTATGGCGAACTCAAGGTCAAAGACCTGTACCGCCTCACGCTGGCGGCCGGCAAGACCACCGCGGTGGTGATGTTCCTCGTGGCTGCCGCGATGGTGAGCGCCTGGCTCATCACGGTGGCCAACATCCCGACCGAGGTGGTGTCGCTGCTGGAGCCCTTCCTGGACAACAAGACGCTGCTGATGTTCGTGATGATGGTGCTGATCGTCATCGTGGGCACCGCGCTCGACTTCACGCCCACCGTGCTCATCCTCACGCCGGTGCTGATGCCCGTGGTGCTCAAGGCCGGCATCGACCCGGTGTACTTCGGCGTGCTGTTCATCATGAACAACGCCATCGGCCTGATCACGCCGCCCGTGGGCACGGTGCTCAACGTGGTGAGCGGCGTGGCGCGCATCTCGATGGACGATGCCTTCAAGGGCGTGATGCCTTTCTTCATCGCCCACCTGGTGGTGCTGTTCACGCTGGTGTTCTTCCCGCAGCTCGTGACCGTGCCGCTGCAGTGGTGGATGGGGCGCTAGTTCTTCCTTTTTCCTGTCAGTCAGTTCGTTCAACCAACCCCTCGAATCGAAGGAGACAAGCATGTTGTTTCGCAGAACCCTGATGACCGCCGCCCTCGTGGCCGGCGGCCTGCTGGCGTCGACCGGCGCCCTCGCGCAATTTGCCGAACGCACGATCAAGTTCACCAACGGCGTGAACGAAGACCACCCCGTGGGCGTGGGCGTGAAGAAGATGCAGGAAGTGCTGGCGGCCAAGACCGGCGGCAAGATGAAGATCACGGCCTTCTGGGGCGGTGCCGCGGGCGGCGACCTGCCGGCCACGCAGGCGCTGCGCGCCGGCACGCAGGAAATGGTGTGCACGTCGAGTTCGCCGCTGGTGGGCATCGTGAAGGAACTCGGCGCCTTCGACCTGCCGTTCCTGTTCGCCAACGAGAAGGAGGCCGATGCGGTGCTCGACGGCCCCGCGGGCGAGTACTTCAACAAGAAGCTCGAAGCCGCCGGCCTCGTGAACCTGGCCTACTGGGAGAACGGTTTTCGCAACCTCACCAACAGCAAGAAGCCCGTGGCCAAGGCCGAGGACTTCGAAGGCGTGAAGCTGCGCGTGATGCAGAACAACATCTTCCTCGATTCGTTCAAGACCCTGGGCGCCAACGCCGTGCCCATGGCCTTCGGCGAGGTGTTCACCGCACTCGAAACCCGCACCATCGACGGCCAGGAGAACCCCTTCGTGACCATCGAGACCTCCAAGTTCAGCGAGGTCCAGAAGTACCTGAGCGTGACGCGCCACGCCTACACGCCCTTCCTCATCCTCTACAGCAAGAAGCTCTGGGACCAGCTCAACCCGCAGGAGCAGGCGGTGCTGCGCGAGGCCGCGAAGGAAGGCCAGAAGGTCCAGCGCGAAGCCAACCGGGCGCTCAACGAGAAGTCGCTCGCCAGCCTGCGCAAGACCATGACGGTGAACGAAGTCTCGGCGGCCGAACAGAAGCGCATGCTGGAGAAGGTCAAGCCCGTGTACGACAAGAACGTGCCCAACATCGGCACGGAAGCCGTGGGCGTGGTCACCGACGCGCTGAAGAAGGCGCGCGGGGGCTGATCGAGGCGTTCGGCCATGCGCTGAATGTGTGCAAGAGCCGCGCGGCACCCGCCGCTGCGGCTTTTTCTTTTTGCGGAATCCTTGTCATGAAAATCACGCAGCTCGAAACCATCCGCCTGGGCGAATTTCCCAACATCCTGTGGGTGCGCCTGCACACCGACGAGGGCCTGGTCGGCCTCGGCGAGACCTTCATGGGCGCCGAAGCGGTCGAGGCCTACCTGCACGAGTGGGCGGCGCTGAAACTGCTGGGCACCGACCCGCTGCAGATCGAAGCGCGCAACCGCGACATCACGGGCTACCTCGGCTGGCGCGGGTCGGGCGTGGAAACGCGCGGCAACTCGGCCGTCGACATCGCCCTGTGGGACCTGTTCGGCAAAGCCGCCAACATGCCGGTGCACACGGCGCTGGGCGGCAAGAGCCGCGATGCGATCCGCATCTACAACACCTGCGCGGGCTACCAGTACATCCGCAGCGCCACCAACCAGACCAGCTCGAACTGGGGCCTGGCCAACAACAACGGGCCCTACGAAGACCTGCAGGGCTTCCTGCACCATGCCGACGAGCTGGCCGAGTCGCTGCTGTCCGAAGGCATCACGGCCATGAAGATCTGGCCCTTCGATCCGGCGGCGGAAAAGAGCCACGGGCAGTACATCAGCAACGCCGATCTCGACACCGCGCTCGAGCCCTTCCGCAAGATCCGCCAGGCGGTGGGCGGCAAGATGGACATCATGGTCGAGTTCCACAGCCTGTGGCGGCTGCCGATGGCGCAGAAGATCGCGCGCGCGCTGCAGGAGTTCGACACCTTCTGGCACGAGGACGCCATCCGCATGGACAGCCTCGACCTGCTCAAGCAGTACGCGAAGGACTGCCAGGCGCTCGTCTGCGCCAGCGAGACGCTGAGCTACAAGTGGGGCTTCAAGGACTACCTGCAGACCGGCGTGGCCGGCGTCGCGATGCTCGACCTGAGCTGGTGCGGCGGCCTCACCGAGGCGCGCAAGATCGCCGCCATGGCCGACGCCTGGCAACTGCCCGTGGCACCGCACGACTGCACGGGGCCGGTGGTCTGGGCCGCGTCCACGCACCTGAGCCTGCATGCGCCCAATGCGCTCATCCAGGAGAGCGTGCGCGCCTTCTTCACCGGCTGGTACAAGGAGCTCGTCACCGAGTTGCCGAAGGTCGAGAACGGCATGATCAGCCTCAACGACAAGCCCGGCCTCGGCCTGGAACTGCTGCCCGACCTGCACAAGCGCGCCGACGCGATCGTGCGGGTGTCGAAGGCGGCGTAGCGCCGTTCGTCAGCGGTTGTCGTCGGTGCGCAGCCGCAGCAGGGCGCGCACGAAGCCGTGGTCCGAGCGCGAGCGGTCGCGCCCTTCGTGCAGGTGGTCGTTGAAGTAGTCGACGCGGCGCACGTCGCCCAGGCTGTGGCGGCTGCTGGCGACGAACTCCTCGCTCACCAGGATCTGGTCGAGCACATCCGGAAAGCCCTGGTGGATGTGCGAATAGGCCACGTCCTTCTTCAGCGCCGACTCGCCCTGCATCTCGTAGGCGTTGAACAGCGCCACGTCGCGCGCGGCCTTGTCGTAGGCCACCTCGGAGGTGGCGGCCACCAGCTGCGTGGTCACGCTGTGCGGGTTGTCGTTGAAGTCGCCCATCACCACCAGCGGCACGTTGGTGCCCTGCAGCAGGTCGATCACGATGCAGCGCAGGGCCGCGGCCTCGGCGCCGCGCATCAGCAGCGAGCGCAGCGAGGCCATGGCGCCGATCTTGCGGTCGTCGCGGTCTTCCAGGTGGTTGCCTTGCGCGTCCTGCAGGAACTTGGGGCGCTTGGACTTCAGGTGCACCGTCAGCACATGCACCTGCTGGCCGTGCTTCATGCGCACGGTGACCAGCAGGGGCGGGCGCTCGAAGCGCGTGTGCGGGCCGATGCCCGGCACCTCGACACCGAAGCCCGAGGGGAAGTCGACGAAGGACTGCACGCTGTCCACCTGCAGCCGCGTGACGATGCCGACGCGCGGCGTGCCCTGTGCGCCCGGCCGCCCGGGCGTGCCCGGCGGGCTGCCGGGCGGCGGCGAGTTCTCGGCGCCCGGCACCGAGACGAAGTCGTAGCGCAGCCCGCTGCGGCCGATGGCGGCCTTCAGCGCGGCCTCGTCCCACACCTCCTGCACCGCGAGCACGTCGGCATTGAGCGCGTGGATGCGCTCGCCGATCCAGTCGATCTTGCGTTCGTATTCGCGCTCGCTGTAGGCGTCCTGGTTCTCGTAGTACACGCGGTTGGGGTTCGCGAGGTTGAGCAGGTTGCAGGTGGCGACGAAGAGCGTGGCGTAGTTGGGCGGGATGTAGGAGGGCATGGCCCGCACATTGTGTCCTGAGACGGTGCAAACGACCCTGCTGCGCCGGCCGCACCGGCAGAAACGAAAAAGGGCACCGAAGTGCCCTTTGTGGAATCGACGCGTGTGTGCGTTTCAGCGACCGAACGAACGACCGCCGCCGCCACCGGAGCGGCCACCACCGCCACCGCCGTAGCCACCACCACCACCACCACCACCACCCGAGCGGCCACCGCCACCCGAACGGTTGCCGCCGTAGCCGCCACCGCCGCCCGGTCGGCCGCCGCGACCGCGACCACCCATGTGGTCCACGCTCGTGCGCAACGGGTCCGGCTGGCCGGCGCCGCCGCCTGCAACGGCTTCAGCGCGCAGGTGCGCGACCTGGTTGGCCTGCGTCGGGCTGTGGCTGTTGCCGTGATGGCGCGGTTGGCGCTCTTCGTGCGGTGCGTGGTGATGCGGCTGCTGCGGTGCGCGCGGCTGGCCTTGCTGCGGGCCGCGGCCCTGTGCCGGACGGGCTGCGCCCTGGCCGCGCGGGCCCTGGCCCAGGCCTTGGCCACCACCGTTGGCATTGCGGCCTTGGCCGCCGCCCTGGCCGCCACCGCGGCGCTGACCGCCGCCATTGCCGCCGCCACCACCGCCGTTGCCGCCACCCTGGCCGGCCTTGTTCTCGCGGATGCGCGACATCATTTCGGTGCGTGCGGCCTTGGCGGCTGCCTGCATGACTTCGCGGCTCGGCGGACGGCCGGCGCCGCCCCAGATCGTCTGGCGACCCATGGCGATCGGCTCGGCGCGTTCGCCTTCTTCAGGACCGAAGCCCTCGACCTTCTGCACCGGGATCGTCTGCTTCGTGAAGCGTTCGATTTCCTGCATGAAGCCTTCTTCGTCCAGGCACACGAAGCTCACGGCCTCGCCGCTCGAACCGGCGCGGCCGGTGCGGCCGATGCGGTGCACGTAGTCTTCGCTGACGTTCGGGATCTCGTAGTTCACGACGTGCGGCAGCTCGTCGATGTCGATGCCGCGGGCTGCGATGTCGGTGGCCACCAGGGCGCGGATGTCGCCGCTCTTGAAGCCGGCCAGCGCCTGCGTGCGGGCGCTCTGGCTCTTGTTGCCGTGCAGCGCCATCGCCTCGATGCCGTTCTTGGTGAGGAACTCGGCCACGCTGTTGGCGCCGAACTTGGTGCGCGTGAACACGAGCACCTGGCTCCACTTGTTCTCGTTGATGATGTGCGCGAGCAGCGCCTTCTTCTTGCCGCGGCCCACGGGGTGGATCACCTGCGTGATGCGCTGCACCGTGGTGTTGCGCGGCGTGACCTGGATGCTCTGCGGGTTCTTGAGCAGCGAGCCGGCGAGGTCGCGGATCTCGTCGCTGAAGGTGGCCGAGAACAGCAGGCTCTGCTTTTCCTTGGGCACCAGGGCCAGGATCTTCTTCACGTCGTGGATGAAGCCCATGTCCAGCATGCGGTCGGCTTCGTCCAGGATCAGCATCTGGACCTGGCTCAGATCGAGCATGCCCTGCTGCTGCAGGTCGAGCAGGCGGCCGGGGGTGGCCACGAGGATGTCGACGCCCTTCTTGAGCTTGCTGATCTGCGGGTTCATGCCCACGCCGCCGAAGATCACGGTGGAGTCGAGCTGCAGGTACTTGCCGTAGGTGCGCACCGACTCTTCGACCTGGGCCGCGAGTTCGCGCGTGGGGGTCAGCACGAGGGCACGGATGCCGATGCCGCCGAACTTGTTGGTGGCGCTGCGGCTCATGGTGAGCTTGTGCAGCATCGGCAGGGTGAAGGCCGCGGTCTTGCCGGTGCCGGTCTGGGCGCCGCCCAGCAGGTCGTGGCCGTCGAGGACCACGGGAATGGCTTGCGCCTGGATGGGGGTGGGGGTGTCGTAGCCGTGCTCGTGCACAGCCTTCAAGATGGCGGGAGCCAGCTTCAGTTCGTCAAAATTCATTGTGGAAACAACAAGCGCCATACACGGCGCAGTGGCATCGGCCCGCCAGGCGTCGTTTTGGGGTGACGCCGAGCCAGTCAAGGCAGATGAAGGTCAGGGGTGGGAGCCGGAAGACCCGCGGTGATTTGGGGTTTTCTTCGTCCCCGGCAGAGAGCCGGTTTGCGGGCAACTGGACCCGGCAACGAGGACTATTGTCGCATGAGTCGATAATCATGGGTTCGCCGCGCTCGGATCACTGTCCGGACGACCGTGCTTTTACGCAAATCCCAAGCTACCCAAGGTAATCATTCACAGATGGCTCAATACGTCTATTCGATGAACCGCGTCAGCAAGACCGTGCCGCCCAAGCGGCAGCTCTTGAAGGACATTTCGCTCTCTTTCTTCCCCGGCGCCAAGATCGGCGTGCTCGGCCTGAACGGCTCGGGCAAGTCCACGCTGCTCAAGATCATGGCGGGTGTGGACAAGGAATTCGAGGGCGAGGCCCTGCCCATGCCGGGAATGACGATCGGCTACCTGGAGCAGGAACCCAAGCTCAACGCCGAGCACACGGTGCGCGAATCGGTCGAGGAGTCCATGGGCGCGGTGTTCGCGGCCAAGGCGCGCCTCGAAGAGGTCTACATCGCCTACGGTGCCGAAGACGCCGACTTCGACGCGCTGGCGGCCGAACAGGCCCAGCTCGAAGCCATCATCGCCACCGCCGGCACCGATTCCGAGCACCAGCTCGAAATTGCCGCCGACGCGCTGCGCCTGCCGCCGTGGGACGCCAAGATCGGCCTGCTGTCGGGCGGTGAAAAGCGCCGCGTGGCGCTGTGCCGCCTGCTGCTGTCCAAGCCCGACATGCTGCTGCTCGACGAACCGACCAACCACCTGGACGCCGAATCGGTCG
Source organism: Variovorax sp. GW823-FHT04F07 (assembly GCF_058795995.1). Taxonomy (NCBI): domain Bacteria; kingdom Pseudomonadati; phylum Pseudomonadota; class Betaproteobacteria; order Burkholderiales; family Comamonadaceae; genus Variovorax; species Variovorax sp. GW823-FHT04F07. Next base: position 123,233 of record NZ_JBXAIG010000006.1, on the reverse strand, counting down.
AGTGGCTCGAAGTGTTCCTGCAGCGTTTCACGGGCACCGTGGTGGCCATCACCCACGATCGCTACTTCCTGGACAACGCCGCCGAGTGGATCCTGGAAATGGACCGCGGTCGCGGCATTCCCTGGAAGGGCAACTACAGCACCTGGCTTGAGCAGAAGGGCGAACGCCTGGCGCAGGAGCAAAAGAGCGAAGAAGCCCACGCCAAGGCCCTGAAGAAGGAACTCGAGTGGTCGCGCCAGAACCCGAAGGCACGCCAGGCCAAGAGCAAGTCGCGCCTGGCCCGCTTCGAAGAGCTGAGCGACATGGAATACCAGAAGCGCAACGAAACGCAGGAAATCTTCATTCCTGTGGCGGAGCGGCTGGGCCAGCAGGTGTTCGAGTTCCACGGCGTCAGCAAGTCCTTCGGCGACCGCATGCTGATCGACAACCTGAGCTTCACCGTGCCGCCGGGCGCGATCGTCGGCATCATCGGCCCGAACGGCGCCGGCAAGTCGACGCTGTTCAAGCTGCTCGCGGGCAAGGAAAAGCCGGACACGGGCGAGGTCGTCATCGGCCAGACCGTGAAGATGGCCTTCGTCGACCAGCACCGCGACGAGCTGGCGTCCGACAAGACCGTGTGGGAAGACATCTCCAACGGCCTGGACATCATCAACGTCGGCAAGTTCCAGATGGCCAGCCGCGCGTACGCGGGCCGCTTCAACTTCAATGGTGCCGACCAGCAGAAGAAGGTCGGCACGCTGTCGGGCGGTGAACGCGGCCGACTGCACCTGGCCAAGACGCTGATCGCGGGCGGCAACGTGCTGCTGCTGGACGAACCGTCGAACGACCTGGACGTGGAAACCCTGCGCGCCCTGGAAGACGCGCTGCTCGAGTTCGCCGGCACCGTGATGGTCATCAGCCACGACCGCTGGTTCCTCGACCGCATCGCCACGCACATCCTCGCGGCCGAAGGCGACAGCCAGTGGACCTTCTTCGACGGCAACTACCAGGAGTACGAAGCCGACAAGAAGAAGCGCCTGGGCGAAGAAGGCGCCAAGCCGAAGCGCATGCGCTACAAGGCCTTGAAATAAGGCTCGCCCCCAGGCTTCGCGCACTTCGTGTCGCTACGCCAACCCCCTACCGGGGGCAACACCTGAGGCCCGGCAAAGCCGGTTCCTCGGTGTTTCTGGTGAAGAAGTCCTAGCGTCGTTCCAAGAGCGCGCGGTTCCGCAAGGGGCCGCGCGCTTTGTCGTTCAGGGGGCGTCGTGGCCGACGAGGTCCGCGTCGAGCCAGCCGCGCAGGCTGTTGACGAAGGCGAACGCTTCGACGCGCGGCAGGTCGTCCACGCGCACGACTGCTTCGGCCAGTTGGCCGTCGCGCAGGCGGCGCGCGCGCCCGATGCCGTCGAGCAGCCCGCAATGCAGTGGCGGCGTGACCCAGCGGCCGTCGAGCCGCAGCGCGATGTTGCCGCGCGTGCATTCGGTGATCTCGCCGTCGCGGTTCCACAGCAGGGTGTCGAACACGCCGGGCGCGGTCGGCGCAAAGGCCTCGTAGTGCGCACGGCGCGTGGTCTTGAAGCGCGAGAACTCGCTGTCGGCCTCGTCGAAAGCGCGCGCGGCCAGCTGCAGGCGCACGCGCGGTGGCGCAGCGTCCATGGCGAAGGCTTCGGCGCGCGGTTGTCCTTGCGCGTCGAGCAGCAGGCGCACGCGCCATGTGCCTGCGGCATGCGCGGCGAGCAGCCGGTCGAGGCAGGCCGCCACGCGCGCTTCGTGCCACGGATAGCCGAAGTGCGCAGCTGCACGATGCATGCGGGCCAGGTGCGCGGGCGCATCACGCAGCGCACCATCGGTCAGCGCCAGGGTTTCGAGCAGCTCGAAGGACGTCATGGTTGCGAAGATACCGCCGCGCCGAGAAAGGCCCGCTTGTGCCGCCACTCGTCCCACTCCGCATCCGCCTGCGCGTCGGCCGTGATGCCGCTGCCGATGCCGCAGCGCGCGGCGCCGTCGCGCAGCGTGACGGTGCGGATCGGCACGTTGAAGGTCGCGTGCCCGCCGGGCCGAACCACGCCCACGGCGCCGCAGTACACGCCGCGCGCGTCGGGCTCCAGCGCGCGGATCATGCGCATGGCGCTCACCTTCGGCGCGCCGGTGATGGAACCGCAGGGGAACAGCGCCGCGAACAGGTCGGCCAGCGTCGTGCCTTCGCGCAGCCGGGCTTCCACGTCGGAGGTCATCTGCCACACGGTGGGCAGCGCCTCGGTGTGGAAGAGGCGCGGCACGCGCACCGAGAAGGGCTGGGCCACGCGCGAGAGGTCGTTGCGGATCAGGTCCACGATCATCACGTTCTCGGCGCGCTCCTTGGGCACGGTGCGCAGCCGCAGCGCGTGGGCCGCGTCTTCGGCGGGCGTGGCGCCGCGCGGGGCGGTGCCCTTCATGGGGCGCACGAGGATGCGGTCGCCGTCGCGGTCGAAGAACAGCTCGGGCGACACCGACAGCACCTGCTCGTCGCCGGTGTCGATGAAGGCGCCGTAGCCGTTGGGCTGCGCCTGCCGCAGCGCATGGAACCAGGCCTGCGCGTCGCCGTCGAAAGTGGCGCGCAGCGGCGCCGTGTAGTTGAGCTGGTAGAGCACTCCGTCTGCGATGGCGCGGTGGATCGCCTGCATGTTGCGGTCGAAGGCTTCGCGCGACAGGTCGGCCGACCACGCGACGGGCGCCACGGCGGGCGCCGGCGCGTCGGGCCACGGCAATGCTGCGTCGTGCACGCCGAACCAGGCCAGTGGCCCGTCGGGCGCATGCACCTCGAACGCCGGATCGAACGCCGCAGCGGCCTCGTAGCGCAGGTGGCCGACGCACCAGCGGCCTTCGCGGGCCAGCGCCTCGACGGCCTCCAGCACGGGGCGCACCTCGTGCGGCGCATGAGCGACGAGCACGCGCACGGGCGCACCGAAAGCGGCGCGCAGCCGGGTCGCCCCGTCGGTGCGCGGGTCGGCGAAATCGATCAGCGTGGACAGCAAGCGCGCGCCCGGTCCCTTGTCAGGTGGCCGCGCGGACCGGCGCGGCGGCGGCTGTTGCGCCTGCCGAGCCCGCGAGTGCCCGCTTGCGCACCGCATAGATGTTGTTGCGCAGCGCATAGAGCTCGTCGGCGTACGACAGCGGCACGGCCACCTTGTTGACCACGCGGTCGAGGTCGTCGAGTTCTTCCAGCAGCTTGTCGCGCTCGGCCTGGCTCTGGCGCCCGTCCACCTTGGCCTCGATGTCGCGCAGCCGCGCGTACCAGCGGAACACGCGGCGGCGCACGCGGAACTGGTACAGCGGCGGGATCACGCGGCTCAGCGGCAGCATCAGCACCAGCACGCCGCCCAGCACGAGCCACATGCGCTCGACCAGGTTGCTGGCCCAGAACGGCAGGTAGCGCTGCCAGAAGGGCGGCGTGCCGTTGATCGCGCGGTCGCCCTCGGGGCTCACGGGCAGTTCGCTGGTGCGCGTGTTGGGGAAGTCGCGCGCGCGGTTGAACCAGCCGGCGTCGCTGTGCACGGTCTGCGCGGCCTGCGCGAACAGCTGGCGCAGGGCCGGGTGGGTCTCGTCGCGCGACAGCAGCGAGGTGGTGGCGGCCAGCAGCGACACGTCGTGCAGCGGCAGGTCTTTCGAGAGGTCGACCACGCCGCGCGGCAGCGACACGGCCGAGAGGAACGGAAAGCGCCGCGTGTAGGCCTCGGCCTGGCCGAAGTCCATGAGCTGGATGTCGCCGGCGCGCAGCAGCCGCTGCACCTGCGGCGACTGCGGCGCCGAGAACAGCACGATGGCATCGAGCAGCCCGGCCTGCAGCGCCTCGGCCGCGGCGGCCTGCTCGAGGTTCGACAGCAGCAGGTCGTCGGGCCCGAGCCGGTTGGCCTTGAGCAGCCGCTCCATGATCTCGGGCAGCCCGCTGCCCGGCAGGTCGACGTTCACGCGCAGGCCGCGCAGCTGCGTGAGCGAGGTCAGCGTGCCGGTCTTGCGGTCGATCTTCTGGGCGGTGTCGGTGCGGTAGAAGAGCCAGATGGGCTCGAAGAACAGCGCGCCCAGCGAGCGCAGGCCGGCCTCTTCGTCGGCCACCGGGTCGGCGCTGCCGCCGCGCACGAAGGCCACGTCGGCGCCGCCGGTGCGCAGCAGTTGCAGGTTCTCGGTCGAGCCCGAGGTGGCCTTGAGCTCGACGGTGATGCCGCTGTGCTTCAGGGCGTCCGCGTAGCGCTTGCCGAACTGCGCGTAGGCGCTGCCCGTGGGGCCGGTGGCCAGCGTCACGTGCTTGGGCGGTTGCGGCTGCAGCCACCAGTAGGCCGCAATCAGCAGGCCGATGACGATGAACACGATCGGGCCGGCCGAGGCGATCAGGTCGCGGATCGACAGCAGGATCAGCTTCAGGGTGCGGGGAAACGCCATGGGGTGCCTCGTCGTGCAGTGCGCGGGTCAGCCGCGCGGTGCGGCCAGGTCGGCGGCGCAGGGAATGTGCAGCTCGCCCACGGTCACCGCGCGCGCGGCGCGCACGGCGCGCACGGTGGCGATCGCGGTGGCTTCGGCGGCCATGGTGCTCAGCACGGTCATGCCGGGCGCATCGCCTTCCAGCGGCACGCGGCCGGTGGCCAGTGCGAACAGCGTATCGCCGTCGCTCATGGTGTGCACCGGGTTGATGGCGCGCGCCAGGCCGTCGTGCGCCACCATGGCGAGCCGGTTGGCCTGCACCTTGGTCAGCACCGCGTCGGTGGCGATCACGCCGATGGTGGTGTTGGTGCCCGCCAGCAGCGGCTTGGGCAGCTCGCCGCGCAGCAGCGCGCGGCGCGTGTCGAGCAGGGCGCTGCCGTCCTCGGTGCGCGCGCCGGCCACGGGCAGGGCGGTGTCGGGATCGATCACGTCGCCCAGCGAATTGACCGCGATGAGTGCGCCGACCGTGACGCCGCCCACGGTGACCGAGGCGGTGCCGATGCCGCCCTTCATCGCGCGGTGCACGCCGAACAGCTTGCCCACCAGCGCGCCGGTGCCCGCGCCCACGTTGCCCTCGGCGGGCGCGTCGGTCGAGGCGGCTTCGCAGGCGGCGTAGCCCGCGGCCGCGTCGGGGCGGATGCGCGCGTCGCCCATCGGCAGGTCGAACAGCACGGCGGCCGGCACGATGGGCAGGGTGCCGAAGCGCACGTCCATGCCGACGCCGCGTTCTTCGAGCCAGCGCATCGCGCCTTCGGCGGCGGCCAGGCCCCAGGCGCTGCCGCCCGCGAGCATGACGGCATGCACTTCCTGCACGAGGTTGCCGGGCGAGAGCAGGTCGGTCTCGCGCGTGCCGGGCGCGGCGCCGCGCACATCGACACCGGCCACGGCGCCGTCGCGCGCAATGATCACGGTGCAGCCGGTGGGGCGGCGGGTGTCGGAGAAATGGCCGACTTCGATGCCGGCGACGTCGGTGATGGCACCGGCGCGAGAAGAGGGGGAAGAAGACGCAGCGGACATGGCGGCCGATTATGGGACCGCGACCTTTACGATCCCCACAATGACAGTTGCAAGAAGTTTCTCCCCCGAGGGCGGCAGCCGCCACGTGGTGGTGATCGGCGCGGGCGCGGTGGGCTGCGCCACCGCCATCGAGGCCCTGCGCGCGGGCCTGCGCGTGACGCTGGTGGAGCCCGGCGAGCCGGGTGGCCCGCAGGCCACGAGCTACGGCAACGCCGGCTGGCTGTCGTCGCACTCCGTGGTGCCGCCCGCGCTGCCGGGAGCCTGGCGCAAGGTGCCGGGCTGGCTGGCCGACCCGCTCGGGCCGCTGGCGTTGCGCTGGCGCCACCTGCCGCGCGCGCTGCCGTGGCTGTTGCGCTACCTGGCCTCGGGCTGGACCGAGGCGCGCGTGCAGCGCACCGCCGACGCATTGCGCACGCTGCTGGCCGATGCGCCCGCGCTGCATGCGCAACTGGCCGCCGAGGCCGGCGTGCCGCAGCTCATCGAACGGCGCGGGCTGCTGCATGCCTACCGTTCGCGCGCCGAGTTCGACGGCGATGCGCTGGGCTGGCGCGTGCGCCGGCGCGCCGGTGTCCAGTGGGAAGAATGGCCGGCGGACGAACTGCGCCGCCGCGAGCCCGATCTGGCCGCGCGCTACACGCTCGGCATCTTCGTGCCCGAAGCCGGCCACTGCCGCAATCCGGGCGCCTACGTGGCGGCCCTCGCCCAACATGCGCTCGACGCGGGCGCCGAACGCGTCGCCGCGCGGGCCACCGGCTTTCGCATCGAGGGCGGCCGGCTGCGCGCCGTGCGCACGGAGGCCGGCGAGATCGCCTGCGACGGCGCCGCCATCTGCGCCGGTGCGCGCTCGGGCCCGCTGGCCGCGGCGGCAGGCTCGGCGGTGCCGCTGGAGTCCGAGCGCGGCTACCACGTGGTGCTCGAAGCCGCCACGGCCGGCCCGCGCACGCCGACCATGGTGGCCGACGGCAAACTCATCGCGCACTGGATGGACGGCGGCCTGCGCGCGGCCGGCCAGGTGGAGATCGCGGGCCTCGAAGCGGCGCCCGACTGGCGCCGCGCCGAGATCCTGCACGCGCATCTGCAGTCGATGTTTCCGTCGCTGGCACCGCCCGCGCCCGGTGCGCCTTCGGTGGCGCACTGGCTCGGACACCGCCCGAGCCTGCCCGACGGACTGCCGTGCATCGGCCCGTCGGCGGCCAGCGGCGACATCGTGCTGGCCTTCGGGCATGGCCACGTCGGCCTGTGCGGCTCGGCGCGAACCGGGCGGCTGGCGGCGCAGCTGCTGGCGGGCGTTGCGCCGGAGATACCGCTGGCGCCCTTCGATCCGGGGCGCTTCAGGTCCTGAGGTTCAGTTCGCCGGCGTGATCGACAGCACGGTGAGTGCGCCGTCGACCTTGTCGACGGTGAACTTCACCTTGTCGCCGGCCTTCACCTTGGCGAGCAGCGCCGGGTCGCTCACGCGGAACACCATGGTCATGCCGGTCATCTCGAGGTTCGGGATGTCGCCGTGACGCAGGGTGATCTTCTTGGCGTCGGTGTCGACCTTGCGGACTTCGCCGTCGACCTGGGGCAGTGCGGCCTGCGCGAACGCCGCGGCAGCGAGCACGAGGGTGGAGAGGGCGGTGAGGACTGTTTTCATGGTCGGGGTTCCTTCCTGGTTTGGATGGGATGAAGGGTGAAGAAGGGGTCAGCGGTAGCTCTGGAAGACGCGCGTGCTGCCGTCGGCCAGCACCAGCAGCACGTCGTAGGCGTCGCGCTGGTCGCCGTAGGCCGGGCCGTCCATGCCGGGCGAGCCGATGGGCATGCCGGGCACGGCCAGGCCGATGGCCTTGGGCTTTTCCTTCAGCAGGCGCTGCATCTCGCGCGCCGGCACGTGGCCTTCGATGGCGTAGCCGCCGACGCGGCCGGTGTGGCACGAACCCAGCTTGGCCGGAATGCCGAGCCGCTCGCGCGCCGGGCCGTTGCCCTCGTCGTGCACGCGCGTGGCAAAGCCGTTCTTGTTGAGGTGCTTGACCCAGTCCTGGCAGCAGCCGCAGTTCGGGTCTTTCCAGATCTCGACCATCGGCGCGGCGGCCTGCGCGGCGAGCGGCAGGGACGCGGTGGCGGCGGCGAGTTTCAGGAGGGTTCGTCGTTGCATGGTGGGGTTCCTTTCAGTGGGTCATCGTGCGGGCGCGGCAGCGGCCCGCACGCGCACGCGGCCGGCCATGCCGAGTTCGTAGTGGTCCTTCACGAGGCAGGCGAAGTCGAAGTCGCCGGCGCGGTTGAAGGTCCAGATCAGTTCGCCGGTCTTGCCCGGCTGCACATGCGCCATCCAGGGCTCGTCGTGCTCCATGCCGGGGTGCTTCTTCATCATGGCGGCATGGTCCTCGATGACGGCGGTGGTGCCAAGCACGAGCTCGTGCAGGTCCTTGCCGCGGTTCTTCAGCCGCAGGCGGATGGTGTCGCCTTCGCGCACCTCCAGGACCGAGGGCGTGAACGTCATGTCGTCGGCCATCGCGATGTCGATGGTGCGCTTCACGGCGCTGGCCTTGCCGGCGATGCCCCAGGCTTTCTGCTCGGGTGCGAGCGATGCGGCGGCGGTGCCGGCCTTGGGTGCGTGGCTTTCGTGGGCCGTGGCGAAGGGGGTGACGGCTGCGAGCGCAAGGCCGGCGACGAGGGTGGAGAAACGGGTGTTCATGAAGGGAATCTCAAAAAAAGTTGGATCGATGCGATCAGTGGTTGTGGGCTCCATGGCCCGAGGGCTTGCGCACGGTGGCGCTGCCGCTGTCGGGGCTCGCGGGCGCGGCGCCCGTCTTGCGCGGCGCCACCGGCGCACCGCTGGCCGACACCTCGCGCGCGACCGTGCCGGCCGGGTGCTTGAACCAGCCCGGGTCGCGGTAGTCGCCCGGCTTCTGGTCGCGCCGCACCTTGAGCAGCGTGAACATGCCGCCCATCTCGGCCGAACCGAAGGGACCGGTGCCGGTCATCATGGGCACGGTGTTCTCGGGAATGGGCATTTCCATCTCGCCCATGTCGGCCATGCCCTTGTCGCCCATCACCATGTAGTCGGGCACGAGCTTCTTGATTTTTTCGGCCACGCCCTTGTGGTCCACGCCGATCATGGTCGGCACGTCGTGGCCCATCGGGCCCATGGTGTGGTGTGCCTTGTGGCAGTGCAGCGCCCAGTCGCCTTCTTCGTCGGCGATGAACTCCATCTGCCGCATCTGGCCCACCGCCACGTCGACCGACACCTCGGGCCAGCGCGCGGTGCGCGGCACGGGGCCGCCGTCGGTGCCGGTCACCTCGAACTCGTGGCCGTGGATGTGGATCGGGTGGTTGGTCATCGTGAGGTTGCCCGCGCGGATGCGCACGCGGTCGCCTTTGCGCACGTTGAGCGTGTCGATGGCCGGGAACACGCGGCTGTTGAAGCTCCAGATGTTGAAGTCGGTCATGGTGTTGACCTTGGGCGTGGCGCTGCCGGGTTCCACGTCGAAGCTGCCGAGCAGGAAGCAGAAGTCGCGGTCGACCTTCTCGATCAGCGGATGCTCGGCCTTCGGGTGCGTGACCCAGAAGCCCATCATCCCCATCGCCATCTGCACCATCTCGTCGGCGTGCGGGTGGTACATGAAGGTGCCGGGGCGGCGCGCCGTGAACTCGTAGACGAAGGTCTTGCCCGGCGGAATGTGCGGCTGCGTGATGCCGCCCACGCCGTCCATGCCGTTGGGCAGGCGCTGGCCGTGCCAGTGCACGGTGGTGTGCTCGGGCAGCTTGTTGGTCACGAAGATGCGCACGCGGTCGCCCTCGACCACCTCGATGGTCGGGCCGGGCGACTGGCCGTTGTAGCCCCACATGTTGACCTTGAAGCCGGGCGCCATCTCGCGCACGACGGGTTCGGCGACGAGGTGGAATTCCTTGACGCCGGCGTTCATGCGCCAGGGCAGCGTCCAACCGTTGAGCGTGACGACGGGGTTGTAGGGGCGGCCGTTGGGCGGCACGAGCGGTGGCGCGGTGGCGGTCGAGGCCTGCGTCACCGGCTCGGGCAGCGCGGCCATGCTCACGCGGCTCACGGTGGTGGCGGCCACTGCCGTGGCGGCGCCCGCAAAGAAGTTGCGACGGTTCATGTCAGTGGCCTCCCGCCGCAGGTTCGTTGGTGGCCGCGGTCTGCAGGGCCGTCATGCCGCCGGGCGAGCTGCCCGTGAGCACCAGTTGAAGATCGGTGTCGGCCAGCCAGAAGTCGCGCTGGGCCTCCATGCCGGCGTTCACGGCGAGCATGCTGGCGCGCGTTTCGCCGAGCAGCTCCCACACGCTGGCGAGCATGCCGTTGTAGCGCAGCACCATCTCCTCGTTCACCTGCTTGCGCAGCGGCAGCACCTCGTCGCGATAGCGGCGCGCCAGGGCGTAGGCGGTGTTCCAGCCCTGCCAGGCTTCGCGCGCCTCGCTGGCGGCGAGCACGCCCACGTCGCGCACGCGCGCGGCCGATTGCAGGTACTGCGCCTCGGCGCGGCCGCTGCGGGCCTGGCCCCAGTCGAAGATCGGAATCGGCAGTTCGAGCTCGAAGCCGCGCGTGGTTGATTTCGAGCGATCGGCATCGTTCTCGAAGGTGGTGTTGCGCACCACGCCCAACTCCATCGCGTTGATCATGCGGGTGGCGTGCGTGAGGCCGAGCGAGCCGGCCACGGCCGTGTTCTGCGCCTGCGCCGAGCGCACGTCGAGCCGGTCGCGCAGCGCCAGGGCCTGCACGTCGCCGAGTTCGGGCGCGGCCTTCGGCAGCGGCGGCAGGCGGTCGGGCAGGGTGTAGCCGGTGCGCGTGCCGCTCAGGCCCAGCAGGCGCGTGAGCTGTTCGCGGCTGGCGACGGCCGCCTGTTCGGCGCGTGCGAGTTGCGCGGACGCGTCGGCCAGCAGCAGCTGTTCGCGCGTGCGCTGCAGCGCGCTCCAGTTGCCGACCTGGGCCATACGGTGCGCCAGTTCGGCGCCGGCCTCGGTGGCGTCCTTCGCGTCGCGCAGGTAGCTCACGCTCTGTTGTGCGGCCACCGCGCGCACCCAGGCGCGGCGGGTGTCGGCGGCCAGCAGCAGCACGCTTTGCGCCGCCTGCAGCTTGGCCGCTTCGTGCCGCTGGCCGGCCCAGCGCGCCTGCCACGGCAGCGTGAGCAGGCCCACCACGTTGAAGCTCAGCATGCGCTCGAACTCGCGCTCGCTGCCCTGCGCCAGGCGGCTGAAGGACAGCACCGGGTTCGGCAGGCTCGCGGCCTGCACGCGGTCGGCGTCGCTCAGTTGCAGCGTGGCAAAGGCGTCCTGCACGCGTGGGCTGTTGACGAGCGCGATGCGCACGGCGGCTTCGGCGTCCAGCGGCTTGGCCAGCAGCGCGTCGACGCTTTGCTGCGAGGCGTCGTCCGGCTTGCGCTGGGCCGCGGCGCCCGCCATGAGCGGGTTGCCGTCGACCAGCGCCTGCACGTCGCCGGCGCCGCCGTCGGGCGACAGGCTGGCGCAGCCGGCGAGCACCAACGCAGCGGTCAGCGCGGTGGCGGTTCTGAGGAATGAAAAGTGACTTTTTCGCCCGAGGGGCGGGCTATCTGTTCGATAGCGGGGGATGCCGGCATACGGCCGGCGAGCAAGGGAATTCACGAGCGATCTCCATGGGCAATACGGCGAACGCTGCGAGCCGGGAAGGGCTCACTGCGGACGGACTACGGGCAGGAAGATCAGGAAATGGGCGGCTTGAAGCCCAGGACGGGCTCGGCGCTGGCAAAGCGGGCCGCGTGTGCGGCCGGCGGCGCCTGGGGCGCCGCATGCGGGGTGTCGACCAGCGGCATGCCGCCGAGCGCCACCGTGTGGCAGACCTGGCAGGCGACACAGGTGCCGCAGTTCGCGTGGTCGGTGCCGTGGGACTGCTGCGAATCGCTGCTGCTGCCGTGCATGGCCGCCATGTCGTGGCCGGTGTCAGCCTCCATGGTGGCTTCATGGCAGTGCGATTCGGCGATGCCGTTTGCCGCGGCCACCACCGCCTCGGCGGCGGGCAGCGAATGCCGCACCATCTCGAGCGCCATGGCGTCGCCGAGCCAGCCGCGGATGGGCAGCAGGGCGATCATGAGGGCGAGCAGCAGGGTGCGCATGGTTGGGCGCGATGATAAACCGGGGCGGGGCGTCAGCGCCTCAAGACACCAGCTGGCCGCGGGCCTTGTCGACCCACACCTGCAGGTTGTCGAGCAGGTCTTTCTGGCTGAACGAGCAGCTTTCCTCGCTGAAGAGCGCGCTCGATTCGAGGCGGTCCAGCAGGTTCAGCAGCACCTCGCCGTAGCGCGGCGGCAGGGCGCCGAGCAGCTCGGTGCTGGCGCGCGCGGCCGTGGAGAGCGTGGCGACGGAGCCGCCACCGCCTTGCAGCGCGGCGATGCCCGAGGCGATGGTATCGAGTTGCGTCACGGTGCTCATGAGGTGGCCTTCGCTGGTGGTGGCAGTGCCAGGCCGCGCTCGCGCATGAGGTCGCGCAGCACGTCGGGGTAGTCGGTGATCAGGCCATCGGCGCCCGCGTCCATGAGCCGCACCATGTCGGCGCGCTGGTTCACGGTCCAGGGCACGACCTTCATGCCGAGCTTCTGCGCCTCGCGGATCGCGGGGGCACCCAGGTCGGCATGTGCCGGCGACCAGATCACCGGCCCGGTCGATGCACCGACCGCGGCCTTCACGAGCTGCGGCACCGAGGCGAAGCGCGCGGCGTCGAGGCCGGCGGTCCAGCGGCTGTCCTTCAGCGTGCGGGGCGTGGTGAGGTAGGCGCGCGACAGCTGCGGCGCGAGCTGGCCGACCAGCGCGAGCGTGCGCCAGTCGAAGCTCTGGATGGTCACGCGCTCGCCCACCTTCGCCTTGTCGATCTCGGCCAGCAGCGCGCGCACCATGGGCTCGGGCGCGGCGGTCTCGTCGGGCTTGGTCGGGTCGATCTTGGTCTCGATGTTGAAGTGCACTCGCGCGGCATCGGCGCCGCGCGCCTGCACCTGCGCGAACAGCGCGGCCAGCGTGGGAATGCGCTCGCCGTCGCGCGGTTGTTGCAGCGCGAACTGCTTGCCGTAGTTGCTCTCGGGGTTGAGGCGGCCCACGTCGTAGGTCTGCAGCTGCGCCAGCGTGAGCGAGCGCACGGACGGGGCGGGCTTGGCTATGAGCCAGGCGCCGCGCGCGTCGCGCGTGTGGTCGGCGTTGAGCGCCGTGTCGTGCGACACCACCACCACGCCGTCGGCCGTGAGCCCGATGTCGAGTTCGAGCGTGGTCACGCCCAGGGCCATCGCGTTGGAGAACGCGGCCAGCGTGTTCTCGGGCGCCAGGCCGCGTCCGCCGCGGTGGGCCTGCAGGTCGAAATGCTGCTTCACTTTGGGGGCGACTGCGGCACAGCCGGCAGCGATAAGCGCAGCGGAGATGAGGAGAAGGACGGCGCGATGTTTCATTTGAGTTGCACTTTGATGCCGTTGTCTTGCACCGTGATGTCGCCGACCTCGTAGGTCTTGCGCCCGACCGTGAGCTCGTCGGCCGTGAAGCTGCGCAGGATCTGGCCCTGCAGCAGTTCCTGTGCGACCACCGCGCCGACCTTCTGCAGGCGCTCGGCGTCGCGGCCTTCCACGCCCTGCAGCTCGAGGCGCTCGGCCTTGGGCTGGTCCAGCCGCAGCGCGCGTGCCGCCGCGTCGTAGCGCAGCGCGCTGCTCACCGACACCACCCCCTGCACCGGCGAGGCCGCCAGCAGCGGGCTGGCGATGGTCAGCGTGGCCGTGATGGCCGCGCGGTTGGCGCGCCCGTCCAGGCCCAGCTGCGGGTCGCGCAGCCCGACCATGAAGATCTCGGCATAGCGCTCGGCCACCGGAAAGCGCTTGGCGATCTGCGACTGCAGCTCCTCGCGCGTGGCGGTGTATTCGTTGGTGAAGAAGTTGAAGCCGGCCAGCGCCGCGAACGGCGCGGGCAGGGCGGCGGCGCCCAGCAGCGCGCGCAGCACCCGACGGCGGAAATGAGAGGGCGGGATTCGGTCGGTCATGGAGCTTGCGAGCTTGCCACAGGCGACGAGGTTCCCGCCAGCGGCGCAAGGGCGCGCCGGCGTGTCGGAGGTTCAGCCGTTCACGCGCAGTTCGTAGCGCGCAAACGTCCCGCCGCGCAGGTCGATGCAGCTGTGCAGCGCGAAGCCGAAGCCTTCGTACAGCGTGCGCAGCGCGGCGCGGTCGGCCACGCAGTCCAGCCGCAACCAGGGGCGCCCGAGCGCGCGGGCGTGGTCGCGTGCATGGCCCAGCAGCGCGCGCGACACGCCCCGGCCGGCCCAGGCGCGGCGCACGGCCAGCTTGTGCACGAACAGCGCGCTGCCGGGCGCGATCTCGGGCCAGAACGACGGGTCTTCCAGATCGAGGCGCATCACGCCGGCCCAGTCGCCGTTCTCCTTCGCCACCACGTAGCGGCCGGCGTCGGTGTCGCGCTGGATGCGTTCGAGGCCGGTGTCGGCGGCGCTCCAGAGCGGGCGTCCGCCCTCGGCGAGCCATTGCGCGGCTTCGGCCAACACGGCCGCGACGGCGGGCGCTTCGGTGGAAAGGGCGGGTTCGATGTGCATCGGCGCGCAGCTTACCGGCACCGGTGTCAGGCGTGCCGGATCACGTGGAACCCTTCCTCGGCCGTGGGCGGCACGAAGTGGCGGGTGATCAGGTCGAACTGCGCGTCGGAGGTCTCGAAGGGGTGCTCGCCTGCCGCGTTGCGCGCCCGCAGCCGCGCCTTGCAGACCTCGTCCGGCACGTCGAGAAAGTGCAGCTGGTGCGCCGCGCCGGCCTGCTCGAAGAGGCCGCGCGCCCAGGCGCGGTGGCTCACCGTGTTGGCCGGAAAGTCGAGCACCACCGACACGCCGGCGCGCAGCAGCGCGCAGACGTGCTCGCCCATCGCCTGCTTGAGCCGGCCCGCGGCGCGCACGTAGTCGGGCAGCGCGTGGATTTCACCGGGGTAGAGCGCGGCGAGCCAGGTGTCCTCGCTGATGCACACGGTGGCGGGCGCCTGCGCCAGGCGCCGGGTCAGCGTGGACTTTCCGGCGCCGATCTTGCCGCAGACCATGTGCAGCACGGGCGGGAGCGGTGAGGGTGGTGTCGGTGTCATTCGGTCTCCTGCGGTTGGGGGAACAAACCTCGGGAGACGGACAAGAAAAACCCGCCTCCTGGGGCGGGTTGCATGGCGTGGTTTCGAACCGTGCGCTAGCTCACCCGCTCTCGCGAGAGCGGGCGAATGATCGATGCGGTGCGAAGGCGGGCCATGGAGGGCGAGGTTAACCCGGCGCGGGGCGCGCGGGAAAGCGGCGGCGATCACGCGTTGCCGATGGCGCGCCAATGACCGTGCGGCGCGGGCGAACCAGGAACCACGGTTCGAAATGCGCAAGAAATACCTGTGGAGCAGTTTGGGCGCATTTGTGAATCTGATTCGATATTTTTGTTATCTGTGTAATTATTTGTGTTTATTCCATTTTTTATATTCTTCGTCGATGTAATCAGTTCGAACTAATTTGAATTTCTTATTGCGGTCTGGAAAAAAATACGTGCTAAAGAAGCGAATCGGCTTTTTCGAAGCCGCCAGGCCAGGGAAATCGCAGGGCCGCGAGGCTCCGGGCCCTCACTTCTGGAGCAGCGCATGGACGAATTCCTGATCGCCGTCGACGCCGAAGACCGGCCGCTGCACGCGGTCGAGAAGATGAACGCCCACCGCGAGGGCATCCTGCACCGGGCGTTCTCGATCTTCCTGTTCGACACGCAGGGCCGGGTGCTGCTGCAGCAGCGCGCCCTGGGCAAGTACCACTCGCCCGGCCTGTGGAGCAACAGCTGCTGCGGGCATCCGCGCCCCGGCGAGGACACCGGCGCGGCCGCCCTGCGGCGGCTGCACGAAGAGCTGGGCCTGCGGTGCGCGCTGCAGCCGGTGACGGCCTTTCTCTACCGGGAGGCGGTGTCCGCGGAGCTGGTCGAGCACGAGTACGACCACGTGTTCGTCGGCATCGCGCACGGGCTGCCGCAACCCGACCCCGGCGAGGTGCGCGAGTGGCGATGGCTGGCCTTGCCCGAGTTGCACCGCGAACTGGCGCGGGCCCCGGCGCACTTCACCATCTGGCTGCACCGCATCGCCGAACGCTTCGGGCCGGAAGGCCTGGGGGCCTGGCGGGAGCGCGCGTTGACGGCGCATTGACGCGCGGCCTCGGCCAGACCCGTAAGGCCCACTGATTCCCGTGGCTTTCGGTCGAATTGCACCTACCACCAAAGTTCTATATCAAAAAATTTCTCTTTAACAGGAACTGCAATTGCACTAAATTCTCAATTCACTCCCGGCAATGCCTTACAAGCCTGGGAGTCGGTTAATTCAAGGATTTGATGAGAAGGAATCACCTCTGTTGAATTGGATTGGATCCGTGGTTTGCGTCCGTGGTCATGGGAATTCACGCAATTAGAATTCCCCGTTGCGTGGCCTTCTCGCCATTCGATGCGATTGAATTGCTTTGAAAGAAGGCAGACATGAAGCAGAAGAGCGAACAGGCCGCGGTGTACCCCTGCACGTCCACGACAGCCCCCGGCTGAAAGGGGGCTGCGGTGTTGCGCATCACCTTCCGGCAACTGGAGGCCTTTCACTGGGCCGCGACATTGGGCTCCGTCAACGCGGCGGCCCGCCACCTCTTTGTCAGTCAACCGGCCATCACGGCCCGCGTGAGGGAGCTCGAAGGCATCCTCGGGCACGCGCTGTTCGCGCGCAGCCAGCAGGGCGTGCAGCTGACCGCGGCCGGCGACGAACTCTTCCAGCAGGTGCAGCAGCTGCTGAAGGCGGGCGAAGAGGTCGAGCGGCGCGGCGGGCGGCTGGTGCCGCCGCTGGCCGCGGGGCTGCGGCTGGGCATCGACGAATCGCAGCACCTGTAGCGGCGGCGGCTGCTGCCGCTGCCACGCGCGCGGTCAGTCGTGCAGCGACGACAGGAACTGCTTCAGCTCCGGCGTCTGCGGCGCACCGAACAGTTCCGCCGGCGGGCCCATCTCGTGCACGCGGCCCTGGTGCATGAAGATCACGCGGTCGCTGACCTTGCGCGCAAAGCTCATCTCGTGCGTGACCATCAACAGCGTCATGCCTTCGTCGGCCAGCGACTCCACCACGCGCAGCACCTCGCCCACCAGCTCGGGGTCGAGCGCCGAGGTGATCTCGTCGCACAGCAGCACGGCCGGTTCCATCGCGAGTGCGCGGGCAATGGCCACGCGCTGCTGCTGGCCGCCCGACAGTTGCTCGGGCATCGCATCGAACTTCTCGGCCAGGCCCACGCGTTCGAGCAGCTTGCGCGCCTGCGAAGCGGCTTCCATCGACGAACGCTTCTTCACCAGCGTGGGCGCGAGCATCACGTTCTTGCCGACCGTGAGATGCGGGAACAGGTTGAAGCCCTGGAAGATCATGCCCACGCGCTGGCGCAGCGTGCGCATGGCCATCGCGCTCTCGTGCAGGAGCGGCTTGCCGTCGACAGTGAGCGCACCTTCCTGGAACACCTCGAGCCCGTTGATGCAGCGCAGCAGCGTGCTCTTGCCCGAGCCGCTCTTGCCGATGATGGCGATCACCTCGCCGCGCTTCACGTCCAGGTCGATGCCCTTGAGCACCTCGTTCGTGCCGTAGGACTTGCGCAGCGCCGTGATGCGCACGATGGGCGCCGCGAACGATGCGGCTTCGGGTTGGGTTTGGGGTTCAAGCACGGCGGCCATGGGTCTTCCTCTCGAGGGTCTTGGCGTACAGGCTCACGGGGAAGCACAGCACGAAATAAAGCAGGGCCACGCAGCTGAACACCACGAAGGGCTGGAAGGTGGCGTTCGAAATCATGCTGCCGGCCTTGGTGAGTTCGACAAAGCCGATCACCGACGCCAGCGCCGTGCCCTTGATCACCTGCACCAGGAAGCCGACCGTCGGCGCGATGGCGATCTTCACGGCCTGCGGCAGGATCACGTGGCGCATCTGCTCGCCGAAGCTCAGCGCCAGGCTGCCCGAGGCCTCCCACTGGCCCTTGGGGATCGAGGCCACGCAGCCGCGCCAGATCTCGGTGAGAAAGGCGCTGGTGTACAGCGTGAGCGCCACGCTCGCGGCCGTCCACGCCGACACGTCGATGCCGAACAGCGCGATGCCGAAGTAGGCGAGAAACAGCTGCATCAGCAGCGGCGTGCCCTGGAACAGCTGCACGTACAGGCCCACGGCCCGCTGCGCCGCCTTGCCGCCGCGCAGCCGCGCGAACAGCAGCAGCCCGCCCACGAGCCCGCCGCCGACGAAGGCGATGAGCGAGAGCACGACGGTCCAGCGCAGCGCCATCAGCAGATTGCGCAGGATGTCCCACAAGGAAAAATCGACCATGGTGCAAGGGCCTCGCGTTCAGCGGCCGAAGAAGAAGCGCGGCCCCGCCCACTGGAGCAGGCGGCGCAGCGCCACGGCCAACGCCAGGTAGATGAGCGTGGCGACGATGAAGGATTCGAAGGCGCGGAAGTTGCGGCTCTGGATCAGGTTGGCCGCATAGCTCAGCTCCTCGGTCGAGATCTGCCCGCACACCGCCGAGCCCAGCATCACGATGACGATCTGGCTCACCATCGCGGGCCACACCTTCTTGAGCGCCGGCGGCAGCACCACGCGCAGGAACACCTGCGCCTTGCTGAGCGCCAGGCTCACGGCGGCCTCGATCTGCCCCTTGGGCGTGGCCTCGATGCCGGCGCGGATGATCTCGGTCGAATATGCGCCCAGGTTCATCACCATCGCGATCACCGACGCCACCTCGGGCGAGAGCTTCACGCCCGCGGCCGGCAGGCCGAAGAAGATGAAGAACAGCTGCACGATGAAGGGCGTGTTGCGGATCAGCTCCACGTACGCGCCCACGAGCGCGCGCAGCCACGCCGGCCCGCCCGAGCGGGCCCACGCGCACAGCGTGCCCACGGCCAGGCCGAGCACGGTGCCGACGGCCGTGAGGCCCAGCGTCCACGCCACGCCGCGCAGCAGCAGCGGCCACTCGGCGAGCACCGCGCCGAAGTCGAATTCAATGCCCATGGCCGCGCCCTTCGGTCAGACCGGCAGGTCGCCGGCCGCCTTGCCGAGCCACTTCTTGGACATCGCGTCGAGCGTGCCGTCCTTCTTGGCGGCGGCAATGATCTCGTTGACCCGGGTCTTCAATGCGGTTTCGCCCTTGGCGATGCCGATGAAGCAGGGGCTGTCTTTCAGCAGCAGCTTGTACTCGGCGCTCACCTTCGGGTTCTTCGCGAGCATGTCGCCGGCCACTGCCGCGCTGGTCGCGAGGGTCTGCGTCTGGCCGGCCACGAAGGCGGCGATCGTCGCGTTGTTGTCCTCGAAGCGGCGGTAGTCGACGTTCGGCGGCGCCACCTTGTTCAGTTCCTGGTCTTCCATGGCGCCGCGCGTCACGGCGACGGTCTTGCCGGCCATGTCGGCGAAGCTGGTGAGCTTCATGCTCTTGGCCGCATACACGGCCTGGAAGAAGGGCGCGTAGGCCGCGCTGAAGTCGATCACTTTCTCGCGCTCGACGTTCTTGCCGAGCGTGGAGATCACGAGGTCGGCCTTGCGCGTCTGCAGGTAGGGAATGCGGTTGGCGCTGGTCACCGGCACCAGCTCGACCTTCACGCCGAGCTTGGCGGCGACGAGCTGCGCCATCTCCACGTCCAGGCCCTGCGGCTGCATGTTGCGGTCGACCGAGCCGTACGGCGGGTAGTCGGTGGGCACGGCGATCTTGATGGTCTTGGCCTTGAGCACGTTGTCGAGCGCGTTCTGCGCCTGGGCGGCGCCGGTGGCGGCCAGCAGGGCGGCGCTGGCCAGCGCGAGGGCGAGGCGGCGGGTGGCGAAAGAGGTCATAGCAGGGCTCCTAGGTAGGTCGATGAATCGGTGGCGTCGTCGGCGGGCGCGGCCTTGCGGCGGCGCTGCGGCGCGGGGGTGGGGTTGTTGTTCAGCGGTGCCAGCGCATCGCGCAGCTGCGCGAGCGGGTCGGCGGGGGCCTGCACGCGCAGCGCCGACTGCACCGTGCCGATGTGTTCGGCCATCAGCGCCTCGGCGGCGGCGTGGTCGCCGCGCTCCAGCGCTGCGACGATCTGCACGTGGTCTTCGCACGACTGCACGGCGTCGTGCGTGCTCTGGTAGAGCATGGCGATCAGTGTGGTGCGCGCGGTGAAGTCGCGCAGCGTGTCGGCCAGCAGCGTGTTGCCCAGGCACTCGGCCAGGCACACATGGAAGTCGCCCAGCAGGAAGCTGCGGTGGCCGACGTCGCTCTCTTTCAGTGCGGCCTTTTCACGCTGCAGGTGCGCCTTCAGCTGGCGCAGGGCGGCCTTGTCGATCTTGTCGGTACTGCGGATGAGCCCGAGCTCGATCACGCGCCGCGCCTCGAAGGCCTCGCGCGCCTCGTCCTGCGAGGGCTCGATGACGAACCAGCCGCGCCGCGCGCTCACCGTGACGATGCCGCGCGCGGCCAGCCGCGTGAGCGCCTCGCGCACGATGGTGCGGCTGCAGTCGAACAGCATCGCCAGCGGCTGCTCGCCCAGGCGCGCGCCGGGCGCGAGCTTCTGCGCCATCACCGCTTCGACGATGCGTGCACTGATTTCGGATGCGGAGATGGCCATATGCCTGCATATCAGCAGCTTCCGTGCCAACTGGTATGCAAGCCGTGTGCACCGAAATGGGCCGGCCGTGGTGCGCCGGCGGTGCGCGCTAGCGCTGGCCGAGTGCGCTGCGGGGCAGGGCCAGCAGCATGAGCAGCGCCGACAGCACCAGCGCGCCGCTCAGCACATACAGGCTGGCCGTGAAGCCGCCCGTGAGCGTCTTGAGCGCGCCCACCATCATCGGCGCCACCAGCCCCGCGCTGCCGCCGATGGTGCTGATGAGCGCAATGCCCGCCGCTGCGGCGCTCTTGGACATGAAGCTGCCGGGAATCGCCCACAGCACGGTGAAGGCGCTCGAGATGCCCATCGACGCCAGCGCCAGGCACAGCACGGCGGCCACGGGGCTGTGCATGAAGAGCGTGGTCAGCGCCAGCCCGGCCGCGCCCGCGAGCGCGCCCAGCGCGAAGTGCCAGCGGCGCTCCTGGTGCCGGTCGGAGTGGCGGCCCACGACGATGTTGGCCGCGATGCCGGCCACGGCGGGAATCACCGAATAGAAGCCGATCTGCAGCACGCTGAGCCCCATCGACTTCAGGATCGTCGGCTGCCAGAACGACAGCGCATAGATGCCCAGGATGATCAGGAAGGACATGAAGCCGATCAGCCACACGCGCCCGTCGCGCATCGCCGCGCCGAAGGTGTGGCGCCCGGCGGCGCCGTGCGCGGCCTGGTCCTCGGCCAGCAGGTGCGCCACGCGCTGCTTCTCGGCCGGCGAGAGCCACGGCGCCTGCGCCGGGCTGTTCGACAGCGTGCGAAAGGCAATGACGCCCAGCAGCACGCTCGGCAGCCCTTCGAGCAGGAACAGCCACTGCCAGCCGCGCAGCGCCAGCACGCCGTCCAGGTAGGTCATCGTGAGTCCGGCGATCGGTCCCGCGACGATGGGCGCCGCGCCGAAGGCCATGAAGAAGAGCGCGGTCGCCTGCGCGCGGCGGCGCGAGGGGAACCACAGCGTCAGGTAGAACAGCACGCCCGGCGCAAAGCCGGCCTCGAACACGCCGATGAGAAAGCGCAGCACGTAGAACTGCGTGGGCGTGGTGGCGAACATCATCGCCGCCGAGGCCAGGCCCCACAGGCCCATGATGCGCAGCAGCGTGGCGCGCACGCCGATCTTTGCGAGCATCAGGTTGCTCGGGATCTCGAACACCGCATAGCCCAGAAAGAAGATGCCCGCGCCCAGGCCGAACACCGCGTCGCTGAAGCCCAGCTGGTCCTTCATCTGCAGCTGCGCGTAGCCGACGTTGGTGCGGTCCAGGTAGTTCAGCACGTAGCAGGCGCACAGCAGCGGCATCAGCCGCCAGGTGATCTTGCGAAAGAGCGCGGCATCGTCGCGCGCATCGGCCGAGGCCGGTGTGCGCGCGCCGGCGGCGGCGTCGAGGGTGGCGGTGTTCATCGGTGTGTCTCCTTCTCTTTCTTGCTGTTGTGCGCGTGTTGGCAGGTCAGGCCCGCACGAGCGCGCCGAAGCTGGTTTCGCCCCACAGGTGGCTCGTGGGCGCGCCCGGAAACAGCCAGTGCGGCGAGCACTCGGCCGACGGCACGACGTTGCTGAAGCCGTGCAGCGCCGAGGTGCCCGCGAGCGTCTTCTCGAGCACCATCGACAGGTACTGGTCGTTGCTGCTCTCCTGCGTGTTGCCGTTGAGGATCACCTCGGCGCCCGTGGCCTGCGCATAGCGGCGGATGCCGTTGTGGCGCGACTGCAGCGGCGCCCAGCTGTCGGCCGCCACGCCGTTCTCGCTGCTCACGCGCAGGCCGTCGCCCGTGCGGTACACCAGCGAGTGGTTGCCTTCGGTGTGCCCCGGCGTGTGCACCAGCGCGACGCCGGGACCGAGCTGCAGGCTGCCGTCGAAGGCGACGATGCGCTCGGCCGGCACACCGTCCAGGCCGTGCGGGCAGTACCACTCGGCCTGTACCGGCAGCAGGCCCTGCACGTTCGCGAGTTCCTGGCGATGCACCAGCAGCTTCGCGTTCGGCAGCAGGCCCGGCGCACCCGCGCTGCCGAGCCAGCGGCGCACGTCCTGCGTGTGCAGGTGGTCGTAGGTGATGTGGTCGATCTGTTCGGGCGCCACGCCGCAGCCGGCGAGCGCCTGCAGCACGGTCTGGTAGGCCGGCGCAATCGCCTTGTGCAGGAACTTCGGCGTCTGGTCGCTCAGGCGCTTGAAGTAGGGCGTTGCGTTGCCGGCCTCGAAGTCGGCCGGCGTGAAGAGCAGCGTGCGCAGCCGGCCTTCGAAGTCGTCGTACTGGACGAGCACGGTGCGCGCCAGCAGATGCACCATGTGCGGCTTGAGCAGCTGCTGCGAGTACACGCCGGTGAAGGCGAACCACGCGGGGTACGGAATGCGCAGCAGGTTGAAGCTGCGCGCGAAGTGCACGGGCGGCGCGTCGAGCAGCCGCTCGCGCAGGGCTTCGGCGCCGTGGCGGATGGCGCGCAGGCGGTCCTGTGGCATGGCGGCGTGGCGCGTGCCGTCGAGCTCGGTGATCTGCGCGAAGCCGGTGGGGTCGGGGTCTCGGGTCATAGGGTCTCCTGTGTCTGGATGCGTGGGCTGCCTGGTGCGTCGCTCAGTACATCGAGCGCCCTCCGGAGATATCGAACACCGCCCCGGTGCTGAACGAGCACTCGTCCGACGCCAGCCACGCCGCCATCGCCGCCACTTCGTCGACGTCGACAAAGCGCCCCATCGGCACGCGCGAGAGCAGGGCGGTGCGCAGCTGTTCGCGGTGTTCGGCGGGCACGCCCGCGAAGACGGCCGTGTCGGCCGCCGACGGCGTGATGCAGTTCACCAGCACGCCCGACGAGGCCAGCTCCTTGCCGAGCGACTTGGTCAACGCGATGAGCCCGGCCTTCGAGGCCGAGTAGGCGGCGTTGAAGCCGTTGCCTTCCTTGCCCGCGACCGAGGCGATGTTGACGATGCGCCCGCGCCGCTGCGCCAGCATCAGCGGCGCGAGGGCGCGGCAGCACAGCCAGGCGCCCGTGAGGTTGATGTCGAGCACGTGGCGCCATTGCGCGGGCGTGTGCTCCCACGCGGGCACCGTCGGCCCGAGCACGCCCGCGTTGTTGACGAGCACGTCGACGCGGCCGAAGCGTTCCTGCGACTGCGCAGCCGCGTGGGCGATCTGGTCTTCGTCGCGCACGTCGACCAACGATGTGATCACGGTGCCCAGCGGCGCCAGTTGCGCCGCCGCCTCCGCCAGCGTCGCAGCCTCGACATCCCACAGCGCGACGCTCGCGCCGTTCGCGAGGCAGCGCCGCGCGATGGCCAGGCCGATGCCGCGCGCACCGCCGGTCACGATCGCATGGCGCCCTTCGAGCGGCCGGGCGAGCGCGTCGGTCATGCCGTGGCGGCCTCGGCCCGCGGGGCGGTTTGGCCGAGCAGTCCGGCGACCAGCCCGCCCACCATCTCCGGGGGCACGCCCACGAGCAGCTGGCGCAGCATCGTCAGCGTGTCGAAGTACACGCGCTCGCACACCAGCCGGTCGCCCTCGAAGATGAAGAAGGCGTTCATGCGGCAGCGAAAGCTGTTGCCCGTCGGCGGCAGGCCCTTGAGCGGGCCGCGGTGCGTGCCGAGCAGCCAGAACTCCACGATCACCGAATCGTCGGCATGGCGCAGCTGGATGATCTCGTGGCGCTGGTCGGGGAAGGCGCGGCGCGTGTCGGTGTAGTACTGGCGCACGTCGGCGATGCCGTCGTGCACCTCGCCGCTGGGAATCAGCTCGTAGTGCGGGTGCGGGAAGGTGCCGAGCACCGCGTCGAAATCCTGCCGCGTCTCGTCGGCGAAATGGTCGAGCACGAGGCGCTCGCGGCGGGCTTGCAGGTCGGTCAGTGTGGTCATCGGGGTGTGCTCCATGCGACAGGGGTGACAGGGGACATCGGGTTGCCGCGAATGCGTCGACCCGGGTGGCCTGCGTACTATCGACAGCCCCTCGACGCCAGACTGTCCGGTGTTGGCAATCGAGGCCCCGGACAAACCCGCGATGCCACGCTCTTCCCCTTCTTCCAGCGCCAGCCCCGACGCGCCGGACGCGCAGCCTTCGCCCGTGCACAACAGCGACATGCGGCTGGCCGACGACGTGCAGCAGCGCCTGCTCGCGGTGGCGCACCGGCGCACGCTGGTGCGCGGCGAATCGCTGTTCCACAAGGGCTCGTCGCCCGACGCGCTGTTCGGCGTGGTCAGCGGCTCGTTGCGCGTGAGCGTGGTCGCGCCGGGCGGGCGCGAAGCGGTGATCGCGATGCTCGAGCCGGGCCACTGGTTCGGCGAGGTCTCGCTGCTGGTGGGGCGCGAGCGCGTCTACGACACCTGCGCCGTCGACACCACCGAGATGGCCGTGGTCGCGGCGGCCGACTTCCACCGGCTGGTGGCCGACCATCCCGACGTGCACATGGCCTTCACCCGGCTCGTGTGCCTGCGGCTGCGCCAGGCGCTGGCCTGGATCGACGACGTGATCCTGATGCCGCTGCCCGTGCGGCTGGCGCACCGGCTGCTCACGCTGGATGCGCGCGCGGTGGCGCCTGCGGAGGACGGCGGCGGCACGCTGCTGGGCGTGTCGCAGGAAGACCTGTCGTTCATGCTCGGCGTGTCGCGCCAGAGCGTGAACCGCCAGCTCAAGCTGTGGGAAGAAGACGGCACGCTGCGCGTGCGCTACCGCAGCATCGAGCTGCTCGACCGCGCGCAGCTGGAGCGGCACGCGGCCACGCCGCGCTGAACGCCGCCGGGGTTCAGTCCATCCGCGCGCCCGAGGCCTTCACCGCCTTGTCCCAGCGCGGCGTTTCCGTCGCGAGGAAGCGTGCGAAGTCCTCGCTGCCCAGGTAGGCCGGGTCCGCGCCCTGGCTCACCATGCGCTCGCGCACCTCGGGGCTGGTCAGCACCTGTCTGAACGCATCGCTGAGCTTGGCGACCACGTCCTTGGGCGTGTCCTTCGGCGCGAGGAAACCATAGAAGCCCACCACCTCGAAGCCCTTGACGCCGGACTCGATGACGGTCGGCACGTCGGGCAGCGCGGGGTTGCGCTCGCGGCTGGTCACGGCCAGCGCGCGCACCTTGCCCTGCTTGTGATAGTTGGCGGCCTGCGGAATCGATTCGGCCATGAACTGCACCTGCCCACCCATCAGGTCGGTGAAGGCCGGCGCGCTGCCGCGGTAGGGGATGTGCACCATGAAGAGGCCGGTCGCGGTCTTGAACATCTCGGGCACGAGGTGGCTGATGCCGCCGTTGCCCGCCGAGCCGTAGTTGACCTGGCCCGGCCGCGCCTTGGCGTAGTCGATGAATTGCTTGAGGTTCTGCACCGGCAGCTTGGGCGTGACCAAGAGCGCGAGCGGCTGCATCGCGGTGCGCGCGATCGGCACGAAGTCGCGCTGCGTGTTGTAGGGCAGCTTGCTGTAGAGCGCGCCGTTGATCACCGCCACGCCGGTGTTGGCCAGCACCAGCGTGTAGCCGTCGGCCGGGCTCTTGGCGACGAAGTCGGCACCGACCGAGCCGCCCGCGCCGGGCTTGTAGTCGACGATCAGCGGCTGGCCGAGCACGGCCTGCAGCTTGTCGGTCAGCAGCCGCGCGTGCTGGTCGAGCGGGCCGCCGGCCGGGAAGCCGATGACGACCTTGATCGGCTTGTCGGGGTAGGCGGCCAGGGCCGCCGTGGTGCCGAATGCGCCGAACGCGCCGAGGGCGAAAGAAAGGACCGCCGATGCGGTCCGGGTGGGCTTGCTCATGATCCGTCTCCTTTTTTGTGGAGACGATCATAAGCAGCGCGGTCAGCTCGCCAGCGTGGCCTTCAGCGTGATCTCGGGCACGCTCGCCAGCGCCTTCGACAGCGGGCAGCCGGCCTTGGCGGCGGCCGCGATTTCCTGGAACTTCGTCTCGTCGAGGTTCGGCACGGCCGCGTCCAGTTCGAGCTGGATGCGGTCGATCTTGAAACCGGCGCCGTCCTTGGCCAGCCGCACGGCGGCCTTGGTGTCGATGCGCGTCGCGGTCAGGCCCGCCGCCTCCAGCGCGAAGGCAAAGGCCATCGTCAGGCAGGCCGCATGGGCCGCGCCGACGATTTCCTCGGGGTTGGTGCCGCGCCGGTCGTCTTCGAAGCGGCTGGCGAAGCCGTAGGGGTAGTCTTTCAGGGCGCCGGTCTCGGTGCTGACCAAGCCCTTGCCGGTCTTGCCGGCGCCTTCCCAGTGAACGCTTGCGTGCTTGTCTGCTGCCATGGACATTCCTTCAGGTGGAGGGTGGATCGGAGGGAGAACCGCAGGTATCGCTCCGAAATCCGCGCCTGTCTGTAGTCGCAGAGCGCATCGCATCGGGGGCCGACGTCAGCCGCCGTGCACGCCCCAGGTGCTGCGCTTGAGCTGGCCCCGGACCTCGCCGCCCGGCCAGGCCTGCGTCGACACGCTCACATACCAGAGGCCCGCCATCAGGTCGGCCATCTGCGCGGGCGTCAACCGGTTCGTGCCGGTCCGCTCGTAGCCGGCGCCGGTGCCGTCGTTGCGCGGCTCCCCCTCGCTGGGCAGCGGCAGCTGGATCGCCAGCGGGCCGTTGCTGCCCGTGGCGGCGGGGCCGTAGAAGCCGACGACCGTTGCCGGCCCGCTCAGGCGCGCGGCATTCACGCGCCATTCGAACACCCCGGTGGCCAGCGTCAGGGTGCCGGCCGCCGAGCCGCCGGCCTTGCCCTTGTGCGGCGGGACCACGTCCTCGGTCCCGAGCCAGCAGTCGGCCACGAACCATGTCGGTGGTTCCTTGGACGGCTGCTCCGTCGCCGGGGCCGACATGCCGAACCGGGGGACCCGCGAGCAGCCCGCCGCGGCCAGGGCGGCCAGTGCGGCACCGAAGAGGGCGATGCGTCGGCGCAAGGTGGGGCGGGCGGGATCGGGCATGGCAGGCAGGCACAGGTGAAGCGGAGCCCGCACGATAGCCGATGCGCTGTGCCTACCCGACGTACGAAGAATGGGCGTCGCCAAGGTGACGCCCCGGGGGCTTCCCCGATGGGAGCGGCGGCCGGTGCGGCTTAGGCTGGCGCATTGCGCCTTTTCGCACCGCTTTCTTTCCCCTCTCCTTCCTCCTTCGCCTGTTCACAGACCATGCAACCACGCCCGCATTACAAGTTCTGGCCCAAGCGCCTCCCGCATTCGATCACCGTCCCCGCGACCTCGCTGTGGCACAACCTGGCCACCTCGGCGGCGCGCTACCCCGACAAGGCCGCGCTGGTCTTCTTCGGCCGCGTGCTGAGCTACCGCGACGTGGCCGACCAGGTCGAGCGGCTGGCCGGCACGCTGCATGCGCTGGGCGTGCAGCGCGGCGACCGCGTGGTGCTGAACATGCAGAACTGCCCGCAGCTGGTGATCGCGCATTTCGCCATCCTGCGCGCCAACGCCGTCGTGGTGCCGGTCAACCCGATGAACCGGGCCGAAGAACTCAAGCACTACATCGTCGACCCCGACGCCAAGGTGGCGATCACCACCGGCGACCTCGCGGCCGAGCTGGCCAAGGCCAGCGACGCACTGCCGCCCGAGCAGCGCCTGTCGCACCTCATCGTGAGCCAGTTCACCGACGCCTTCGATGCCGGCGTGACCGGCGACGACGCCCCCGCGCCGGCCTGGGCCGACTGGCTCGGCACGCGCCACCCGCTGCCCGCGCTGGCCGACGGCCAGGTCATGGCGTGGACCGACGCGCTCGCGGCCGGCCACCCGGCCCCCGCGCATGTGGTGGGCGCCAACGACATGGCGCTGCTGCCCTACACCAGCGGAACCACCGGCCTGCCCAAGGGCTGCGTGCACCACCATTCGAGCCTCATGCACAACGCGATGGCCGGCCAGCTCTGGGGCCAGGCGACGTCGGAGGCGGTGGTGCTGGCCGTGGTGCCGATGTTCCACATCACCGGCGTGGTGAGCATGATGCACACCTCGATCCTCGCGGCGGCCACGCTGGTCATCATGCCGCGCTGGGACCGCGACGTGGCGGGCCGGCTCATCTCGCGCTGGAAGGTCACGAGCTGGACCAACATCCCCACCATGGTCATCGACCTCATGGCCAGCCCCAACTTCGCGAGCTACGACCTCACGAGCATGACCCACATCGGTGGCGGCGGCGCCGCCATGCCGCAGGCCGTGGCGCAGCGCCTGCTCGAGCAGTACGGCCTGAAGTACCAGGAGGGCTACGGCCTCACCGAGACCGCCGCGCCCTCGCACACCAACCCCTCGGACCACCCCAAGCAGCAGTGCCTGGGCATTCCGTTCATGAGCACCGACGCGCGCGTGGTCGACCCCGACACGTTGCAGGAGATGCCCATCGGTGAATCGGGCGAGATCATCATCCACGGCCCCGAGGTGTTCCAGGGCTACTGGAAGCGCCCCGACGCCACCAAGTCCGCCTTCGTCGAGTTCGAGGGCAAGCGCTTCTTCCGCTCGGGCGACATGGGCCGCATGGACGAGGAGGGCTACTTCTTCATCACCGACCGCCTCAAACGCATGATCAACGCGAGCGGCTTCAAGGTGTGGCCGGCCGAGGTCGAGCTGCTGATGTTCCGCCACCCCGCGATCCAGGAGGCCTGCGTCATCTCGACCAAGGACGACTACCGCGGCGAATCGGTCAAGGCCGTGGTGGTGCTGCGCGCCACACACAAGGACACGACCGAGCAGCAGATCATCGACTGGTGCCGCGAGAACATGGCGGTCTACAAGATTCCGCGCAAGGTGGAGTTCGTCGATGCGCTGCCGAAGAGTGGGAGTGGGAAGGTGATGTGGCGCCTGCTGCAGGAGAAGGAAGGCACGGCGGCCTGATCGTTGCTGTGGGCTACAGCTGGCGCGCGTAGCGCCCCGGCGCTTGGCCCACATGGCGGCTGAAGGCCGTGCTGAAGGTGCTGGCCGAGCTGTAGCCGACGCGCGCGGCCACCTCCGCTGGCGCACAGCCGCCGCGGCGCAGCAGGTCCTTGGCGAGCGCCATGCGCCACGCCAGCAGGTATTCCATCGGCGGCACGCCCACGGCGCGCGAGAAGCGCTCGAAGAAGGCCGAGCGCGAGAGCGCGGCCTTGCCGGCGAGTTCTTCCACCGTCCATGAGCGCGCGGGGTCCGCGTGCATGTGCCGCACGGCGGCGGCCAGCCGGCTGTCCGCCAGCGCGCGCAGCAGCCCCGGCGGCGCGCCTTCGCCGGGCGCCGAGCGCAGCGCCTCGATCAGCAGCACCTCGACCAGCCGCCCGAGCACGAGGTCGCGCCCCGGCCGCTGCGCCAAGGACTCTTCGCGCACGAGCTGCACCAGCAGCGACAGCCGCGCGACGCCGCGCATGTGCAGCACCGAAGGCAGCAGCGACACCATCAGGGCCGCGTCGGGCGAATCGAAGGCGAAGTAGCCGCCGAGCATGCGCACGTCGGGCGGGCCGTTCCGGTCGCCGTGGCGGACCTCGCCGTGTGCGTCCTCGCGCGCCGCCTGTTCATGCGGGTCGAGGAACACCGGCGGTGCCGGCGTGAGTCCCGACAGCGTGAAGCCGGGCGTGGCCGGCATCAGCAGGAAGTCGCCGGCGGCCAGCGCCAGCGGCGGCTGGCCGTCGACCGCCAGGATGCACTCGCCCTCGAGCATGGTGCAGAAGCTGGGCTGGCCGAAGGCCGTGTAGCGCACGGCCCAGGCGCCGGCGCCCGCGATCACCTTGGAATACACGGCGCGCGGGCGAAGCAGCGCGATGACCTCGGCCAGGGGATCGGCCATGGCTGGACTCCTGCAAAAGAAATGGCGACGTTCGATGGTAGCAAGTCCGGTCGGTCGTCCCTATCGTTGGGGCTCTTCATCACCCACTTCCAAGGAATCCCATTGAAAACCGCATTCATCACCGGCTGCTCCTCCGGCTACGGCCTGGCCACCGTCCGCCACTTCCACGCCCAGGGCTGGCGCGTCGTCGCCACCATGCGCACGCCGCGCGACGATCTCTTTCCCGACGCGCCGAACCTGCGCGTGCTGCCGCTCGACGTGACGCGGCCCGACAGCATCGCCGCCGCCATCGAGAACGCGGGCCCGATCGACGTGCTCGTGAACAACGCCGGCGTCGGTCTCTTCGGCGCCTTCGAGGCCACGCCCATGGCCACCGTGCGCGAGGTGTTCGAGACCAACACCTTCGGCATGATGGCCATGGCGCAGGCCGTGCTGCCGCAGTTCCGGGCGCGGCGCTCGGGGCTGCTGGTCAACGTCACCTCGTCCGTCACGCTCGCGCCGATGCCGCTGGTGGCCGCGTACACCGCGAGCAAGACCGCCATCGAGGGCTTCACCGCTTCGCTCGCGTTCGAGCTGGCGGCGTTCGACGTGCGCGTGAAGCTGGTCGAGCCGGGTTACGGGCCCGGCACGCGGTTCACCGAGAACGGGGCGCAGCGCATGCAAGGCCTGATCCCGCCGGACTACGCACCGCTGGCGCAGGGCGTCTTCGCGGCGCTGGGCAACCCCACGGCCGTGACCACGGCGGCCGACGTGGCCGAGGCCGTCTGGCGCGCCGCGAACGACGTGGCGGCGACGTTGCGCTATCCGGCGGGCGCGGACGCGGTGGCGCTCGCGGCGGCCCGGCCGGCCTGAGCCGCGCTGTCTGCAGTGTGGACAGGACGGGCAGGGCGGCACTGCGGCCTTTTTGCTTAAAATGAGAATAATTCTTATTTGTAGGCGGTGCCCCCGCCGCCGTGCCGCCCGCCATGTCCGCTGCCGAAGCCGCCTTCCAGCAAGTCCACACCCTCTACAGCGACCACCACGGCTGGCTGCAGTCGTGGTTGCGCAAGAAGCTCGGCAATTCGTGCGACGCGGCCGACCTCGCGCAGGACACCTTCGCGCGGCTGCTGACGGCGCGCAACCCGGAGGTCATCGCGCAGCCGCGCGCCTACCTCACGAGCGTGGCCAAGAACATCCTCGTGAACTGGTACCAGCGCCAGGCGCTGGAGCGGGCCTACCTCGAGGCGCTGGCCGTGATGCCTGAGCCAGAGGCGCCGTCGCCCGAGCAGCGGCTGGTGATCCTGCAGACGCTGCACGAGATCGACGCCATGCTCGACGCCCTCAAGCCGCTCGCGCGCCGGGCCTTCCTGCTGTCGCAGCTGGACGGCATGAAGTACGAAGACATCGCGCGCGAGCTGGGCGTGTCGCTGGTCACGGTCAAGCGCTACATGCAGCAGGGCTTTCGGGGCTGCCTGGCGGTGATGGCATGAGCGCCGCGCCGGGCCGCCCCAAGCAAGCTCGCGCCGAAGTGCGAAGCACGAAGGCATTCTGATGAGCGCGATGAATTTCGAAACGTCAGCACTTGCGCCTCGCGTGCTCGACGAAGCCGCCGAATGGCTGATGCGGCTGCACGACAGCGCCGTCACCGACGAAGACCGCCATGCCTGCGAGCGCTGGCGGCAGAGCCACCCCGACCACGCCCGCGCCTGGGCGCGCGCCGAGCAGCTGATGAACAAGCTTGGCGGCCTGCCGCCGGCACTCGCCATGTCTTCGCTCGCGCGGCCCGCACGCGGCAACGCGAACAACCGCCGCGCCACGCTCGGCCGCTTGGCCGCGCTGCTCGCGGCCGTACCCGCCGGCTGGCTCGGCTGGCAGGTGGTCGAGATGGCGGGCGAACGCGGCTGGATGGCCGGGCACCGCACCGCCACCGGCGAGCGCCGCGAACTGCGGCTGGTCGACGGCAGCCGCCTCACGCTCAACACCGCCAGCGCGATCGATGTGCACTTCGACGGCACGCAGCGCCGCGTGGTGCTGCAGGCGGGCGAGATCTTCATCGCCACCGCGCCCGACCCCGCCGCCGCGCACCGCCCCTTCCGCGTGGCCAGCGCCGGCGGCACGCTGGAGGCGCTGGGCACGCGCTTCAGCGTGCGCAAGGAGACGGGCGGCGCCACCCACATCGCCGTGCTCGAAGGCGCGGTGCGCATCACGCCCGAGCGTGCCGCCGCGCGCGTGCTGCCGGCGGGGCAGCAGGCCCGCTTCACGGCCGACGGCATCGACGACTTCCGCCCGGCGGACGCCTCGGTGCTGGCGTGGACCCAAGGCATGCTGCTCGCCGACGGCATGCGGCTGGCCGACTTCGCCGCCGAGCTGTCGCGCTACCGCCCCGGCCTGCTGCAGTGCGACGCGGCGGTGGCCGAGCTGCGTGTCTCGGGCGCCTTTCCGCTGGCCGACACCGACGGCGTGCTGCGCATGTTGGTGTCGACCTACCCGGTCGATGCGGCCACGCGCCTGCGCGGCTACTGGGTCACGCTGGTGCCGCGTGCGGCAACCGAAGAGCGCGCGACGGGCGCTTCGAAAAATATATCGATCCGGGGGTGAGACTTTTTTTCGTTTCGGCTGGCAAGGAGGGTGAAGAACCCACCGTTGCCCAACCGAAAGGCCCGTCTCCATGTCTGCATCCCGCCCGTCCGCCTTGCGCCCGTTCGCAGAGCGCCGCCTGAACACCGTCCTTCGCCATGCCTTGATGGCGCTTGCCCTCGGCGGCCTGGCCGGCGCGGGAGGGCCGGCCTTCGCACAAGCGTTGTCGTCCTCGCTCGACGCCGCCGCGTCCCGCGCCTACGACATTCCCGCCGGCCCGCTGGGCCGCACGCTCGCCGCCTTCGCGGCCGGCAACGGCATCGCGCTGTCGTTCGACCCCGCGCTGACGCAGGGGCGCAGCAGCCCCGCGGTGGCGGGCCGCTACACCGCGCGCGAAGCCATCGAGCGCCTGCTCGCGGGCAGCGGCCTGCAGGTGGTGGCGCGCACCGACGGCAGCTACACGCTGAACCGCCGCGAGGCCGGCACGCCCGCCGCAGGGGCCGGCGGCGTCGACACGCTCTCTCCCGTCACCGTCACGGCCGAGGCCGACCGCAGCGGCACCACCGAAGGCACCGGCGCCTACACCACGCGCGCCACGGCGGCGGCCACGGGGCTGGCGCTGTCGCCGCGCGAGACGCCGCAGTCGGTCACCGTCATCACGCGCCAGCAGATCGACGACCAGAACCTGCTGTCGCTCGGCCAGGCCATGCAGAGCGTGCCCGGCGTGTTCTCGGTGAGCTCCGACAGCGACCGCACCGACCTGTACGCGCGCGGCTTCTACATCGACAACTACCAGTACGACGGCGTGCCGACCACGGTCACCACCGACTTCTTCGGCGCCTCCACCAACGACCCGGTGCTGTACGACCGCATCGAGGTCGTGCGCGGCTCGACGGGGCTGCTCACCGGCGCGGGCAACCCCTCGGCCTCGGTGAACCTGGTGCGCAAGCACGCCGACAGCAAGGTGTTCGCCGGCAACGCATCGCTCGCGCTGGGTTCGTGGAACCTGCGCCGCGGCACGGTCGACCTGCAGACGCCGGTGACGAAAGACGGCCGCGTGCGCGCCCGCCTCATCGGCATGACGGAAGACCGCGACTCCTTCATCGACATGTACCACGGCCGCAAGCACGTGCTGTACGGCGTGGTCGATGCCGACCTCACGCCCAGCACCACGCTGAGCGTGGGCATCGAGTCGCAGGCCACGCGGCCCACCTCGTCGACCTGGGGCGGCCTGCCGCTGACCTTCAGCGATGGCACAGCCACGCGCTGGGACCGCTCCAAGACCGTCGGCACACCGTGGACCCACTGGGACACGACCACCACCACCGCCTTCGCGAACCTCACGCACCAGTTCGACAACGGCTGGAAGCTCAAGGCCAACGGCTCGCACCGGCAGAGCAAGCAGAACGCCAAGCTGCTGTACCTGTACGGCGACCTCGACCGCCTCACCGGCACCGGCCTGGGTTCGCTGCCCGGCTACTTCGAGCATCAGTTCCGCCAGAACAGCCTCGACCTGCAGGCCACCGGCCCCTTCACGCTGCTGGGGCGCACGCACGAACTCGTGGTGGGCGTCAGCAACAGCCAGTCGCGCTACGTGGAGGCGAGCCATCCGCGCACCAGCCCGCTGCCCGACACTGGCAACTTCTACGACTGGAACGCCGCGTCGTACCCCGAGCCGGGCTGGGACCCGCTGAAGGTCTCGGCCATCACCAAGACGCGCCAGACCGGCTACTACGGCGCCGCGCGCCTGTCGCTGGCGGATTCGCTCAAGCTCATCGTGGGCGGGCGCCAGAACAGCTGGCGCTCCACGCGCCTGACCGCCGACGCCCCGGCCACGCGCAAGCACGAGGTGTTCACGCCCTACGCGGGCCTGGTGTACGACCTGAGCGAGAACTACTCGGTGTACGCGAGCTACACCGACATCTTCCAGCCGCAGAACTACCGCGACGCCAGCGGCGCGTACCTCGACCCGGTGACCGGCAAGAGCTACGAGATCGGCCTCAAGGGCGAGCACCTGAACGGCAAGCTCAACACTTCCATCGCCGTCTTCCGCGCCGAGCAGGAGAACGTGGCGCAGCGCGACGGCACGAAGCTCGTGCCCAACTCGAGCGAAGGCGCCTACTACGGCGCACGCGGCGTGACCAGCAAGGGCATCGAGCTGCAGGTGTCGGGCGAACTGGCCCCGGGCTGGCAGCTGAACGCGGGCATTGCGCGCACGCTGGGCCGCGAAGGCAACGGCAACCGCATCAACACCGCCATGCCGACCACGCAGGCCACGCTGTTCACCACCTACCGGCTGCCCGGCGCGTGGCACCGGCTCACTTTGGGCGGCGGCGTCAACTGGCAGAACCGCACCTCCTACGCGTACAGCGTGGGCGATGTCGACCTGCGCTACCAGCAGGGCTCGCGCGCGGTCGTGAGCCTGATGGCGCGCTACGCCTTCACGCCCAAGCTGGCGCTGCAGCTGAACATCGAGAACCTGTTCGACAAGAAGTACTACAGCAACATCGACGGGCAGGCCTACTTCGGCACGCCGCGCAACGCGGTGGCGACGCTGAGCTACGCGTTCTGACCGGGAAAGAGCGGGGGCATGACCCTTTTTTCGTTCTCGTTTGTCATGTAGGGGAGGGGCGCATGTCCGCGCCCCGTTTTCCGGTCCCCGATGAACACCCGCACCTCCTCTTTTTCTCCCGCCCTGCGGCTGCTGTCCCGCGTCGCGGCCGCCGTGCTTGGCGGCTACGCGCTGGCCTCGGCCGCCGCCGTCTTCCTGGCCGCCGTGCTGCCGGCCGGCCCCGCCGAGGCCGCGCTCGGGGGCATGCAGTTCAGCTTCGCGGTCTACACCGTCGCCGTGATCTGGGCCTTTGCGCCCGTGTCGCTGCCGCGCGCCTGGGCCGGCCTGCTGCTGCCCGCCGTGGTGCTGGCCGGGCTCGGCCTGGCATTGCGCGGCGCGGGAGGCGGCGCATGAGCACGAAGAAAACCAAGGCGCCGTCGCAGGGCGGCTTCCGCCAGGCCCAGGCCTGGCTGCACACCTGGTGCGGCCTGTGGTTCTCGTGGCTGCTGTTCGCGGTGTTCCTCACCGGCACGCTGGCCGTGTTCGACGAGCCCATCACCCACTGGATGACCCCGGAGCACCACGCCGAGGAAGCCGCCGCTGCAGCCAAGAAGGAGAAGGGCGAGCCCACGGCCGACCGCGCGCAGCGCCTGGCCTGGGGCATGGCCTACATGGCCGAGCACCACGCGGGCGCCTCGATGTGGGAGCTGTGGCCTTCGGACGCGCAGGGCGGCGGCGAGCTGCGGGTGTTCTGGTTCGACGCCAACCGCCAGTACGCGGGCGTCGCGCTCGACCCCGCCACCGGCAAGCCGTTGAAGGAAGACGGCGGCCACGCGGCGCGCGCCACGCTCGGCGGCCATCACTTCGTCGATTTCCACTACGAGCTGCACGCCGGCACTGTCGGCCTGTGGATCGTCGGCATCGCCGCGATGGCGATGCTGGTGGCGCTGGTGTCGGGCGTCATCACGCACAAGCGCATCTTCAAGGACTTCTTCACCTTCCGTCCCAAGAAAGGCCAGCGCAGCTGGCTCGACGCGCACAACGCCGTGGCGGTGCTGACGCTGCCCTTCCAGTTCATGATCGCCTACACCGGCCTCGTGATCTCGGGCACCAGCTTCATGCCGGCCCCCAAGGTCTTGCACTACGGCACCGGCCCGCAGGCGCAGGTGCGCTTCGTGTCCGAGCTGGGCGACAGCGACAAGCCCGCCGCCACCGGCCGCGCGATGCCCGTGCCCGTGCTCGAACCCTTCGCGGCGCGCGGCCAGGAACGCATGGGCCAGCCGGTGCGCGCGGTCGTCATCGACCACCCGGGCGACGCGGGGGCGCGCATCGGCGTGTACGGATGGAACGGCGACGACGAATCCGCGCGCCGGCTCAGCGCCACCACCGGCATGGTGCAGTTCTCGGCCGCCACCGGCGAGGTGCAGCGCGTGCGCCTGCCGGGCGCCGCGGACGGAGGGGCCGCCATGCTCGCGCAGTCGGCCATGGGCGGGCTGCACATGGTCACCTTCGGCGGCTGGCCGATGAAGTGGCTCTACTTCCTGTGCGGGCTCGCGGGCACCGCGATGATGGGTTCGGGCGCCGTGCTGTTCATCGTGAAGCGCCGCCAGAAGCACCTGGGCGAGTTCGGTGGCGCGACCGCGCGGGTCTACCGGCTGGTCGAGGCGCTGAACGTCGCGGCCATCGCCGGGCTGGCGATCGCCTGCGTGGGCTACCTGTGGGCCAACCGGCTGGTGCCGGTCGGCATCGGGCAGCGCGCGGACCGCGAACTGCAGGTCTTCTTCGCGCTGTGGGCGCTGGCGCTGGTGCATGCCTTCGTGCGCCCGCCGGCGCGCGCGTGGCGCGAGCAGCTCGGTGCGCTGGCTGCGCTGTGTCTGCTGTTGCCGGTGCTCAACTTCGTGACCACGGGCGATCACTTGCTGGCGCAGTTCCTGCGCAGCGATTGGGAAAGCCTCGGGGTCGAACTGGGTGTCGTGGCCTTCGGGTTTGCGGCGCTGGGCGCGCTGCGCCATCTGCTGCGAAAGGCGGCGCGATGACGACGGCATGGGCTTCGTGGCTTGGCCTTGCGCTGGCGTATGCGGGCATGGCGTGCCTGAGCTTTGCCATGGACCGGCACCACGAGCAGCTGACGCGCGGACGCGAAGTGCCCGCGCGCCGGCGCACGGGCTTGCGCGCGATCGGCATGGTGCTGCTGGCCGCGGCCGTCGTGCCCTGCGTGATGGCGTGGGGCCCCACGGTCGGGACGGTCGCGTGGCTGGGCTTCCTGTCGGCGGGTGCGTTGCCGGTGGCGCTGCTGTTGCCGTACCGCCCACGCGCCGTGGCGTGGGGCGCCGGTGCTGCCGCCGTGGCCGGTGGAGCGGGGCTGGCGCCGGTGCTGGCGGCGCTGCTGCGCTGAGGTCAGTCCACCTTGATGGCCGCGGCCTTGACCACCTGCTGCGCCTTCGCGGTCTCGTCGGCAATGAACTTGTTGAACTGCGCGGAGGGCATGGTGAAAGGTTCGGCGCCGAGTTTCTCCAGCCGTTCCTTCAGCTCGGGCGCGACCATGATCTTCGCGACCTCGGCCTGCAGCCGGTCCACCACGGGCTGCGGCGTTTTGGCGGGCGCGAACAGGCCGACCCAGAACAGGTAGGCCGAGCCCGGCACGCCGGCCTCCACGGTGGTGGGCGCATCGGGCAGGGCGGACGAGCGGCCGGCGGTGCCCACGGCCAGTGCCTTGAGCTTGCCGCTCTTGATCAGCGGCAGCGCCGACACCATCGGCGCGAAGAACCAGTCGACGCGCCCGGCCATCACCTCGGTCATGGCTTCGGGCGTGCCGCGAAAGGGCACATGCTGCGCATCGATGCCGGCCGCGAGGCGGAACACCTCGGCGTTCATGTGCGTGGCCGAGCCGTTGCCCGCGGAGCCGTAGTTCAGCCCGCCGGGCTTGGCCTTCGCCTTGGCCACGAGGTCTTTCACGTCGGTGAAGTGCGACGGCGAGGTCACCAGCACGTTGGGCAGGCTGGCCATCGGCGTCACGCCCGTGAAGTCCTTCAGCGTGTCGTACGACAGGCCCTTGTAGATCCACGGGTTCACGAGATGGCCGGCCGAATGCACCAGCAGCGTGTAGCCGTCGGCCGGCGCCTTGGCGGCGATGGCCGCGCCCAGCGTGCCGCCCGCGCCGGGGCGGTTGTCCACGATCACGCTGGTGCCCAGCGCGGGCCCGAGCTTTTCGGCGACCAGGCGCGCGACGATGTCGGTGCCGCTGCCTGCCGTGAAGGGCACGACCAGCTTGATCGGCTGCGTGCCCGGCCACGCGCCTTGTGCATGGGCGCCGCCGAGCGTGCAGGCCGCGAGTGCCGCGGCGATCGTGAGTGCCTGTCGGCGGCTCCAGGGGAATGTCTTCTTCATGCGTCTTGTCTCCGTTGATTGGTTGGTGTGAGCGATGAATGACTGGGAAAGGAGCGCGTCAGGCGGGCGGTGCGTTCGCCATCACCAGCGCCACCAGCACCGGGCGGTTGCTGCGGTTCTCGAGCTGGCGCTTCTCGCCGGGCGCGAAGCGGCAGCTGTCGTAGGGCTGGAGCACGTCTTCCTGGTGCGCGCCGTCGAGTTCGCCGACGACGTGCAGCTCGCCCTCGAGCACGAGGTAGAGC
This sequence comes from Variovorax sp. GW823-FHT04F07, assembly GCF_058795995.1. Classification (NCBI taxonomy): domain Bacteria; kingdom Pseudomonadati; phylum Pseudomonadota; class Betaproteobacteria; order Burkholderiales; family Comamonadaceae; genus Variovorax; species Variovorax sp. GW823-FHT04F07. The sequence goes on along the minus strand of NZ_JBXAIG010000006.1, from coordinate 84,776 downwards.
TTTTCCATCGGCGAGCCGTCCAGCCCGGTGCGGCCGCCGGGCAGGATCTGGCTCATGCCCATCCACATCTGCGCCGAGGGGCCGGCCTCCTTGCCCTGCAGGCGCAGGCAGCGCATGTCGAAGTGGTTGGGCGCCTCGTAGTGCGGCGCCTCGCTGAAACGGGTCACATGCATGGTGGGTGTCCTCGGGGTTCAGGGGCGCAGCACGACACGGTCGGTGCTGCCCGACAGCACCAGCCGGTAGGCGTCGATCGCTTCGTCGAGCGCGAAGTGGCGTGCCACGGGAAAGGGCTTCAGCGTGCCGCGCTCGAAGCCTTCGCGCATCGCGTCGAGTTGCGCGGTGGAGGCCACGCAGTCCATCGCCAGCGAGTCGATGCCCACGTAGGTGTGCATGCCGCGGTAGAACGCGAAGATGTCGAAGGGCACCGCGCGGTCGTGCGTGGCGATGAAGATCTGCGTGGCCCCCTTGGCCATCGCCTTGTTGGCGGCCTCGAAGTAGGCGCTGCCCACGGTGTTGTAGACGATGTGCGCGCCGCGTCCGTCGGTGAGCTCGCGCACCTGCGCGCCCACGTCGGCGTGGTGGCGCGCATCGACCACGTCGACCGGCGCGCTCGCGACCCCCGCGAAGGGCCCGGGGCCGCGCTGCACCGCGATCACGCGCGCGCCGGCCTGCGCGGCCAGCTGCACCGCCGCCTGCCCGACCTTGCCGTTGGCGCCCAGCACCAGCACCGTCTGGCCCGCCTGCGGCATGCCGCTGCGCCGGAAGCCCTCGTAGGCCGTGACGAAGGGCACGCCCACCGCGCCGGCCTCGTCCATCGAGATGCCCTTCGGCTTGGCGCGCAGCGCTGCTTCGGGCAGCACGAGGTAGCGCGCATGCGAGCCGTCGCGCGTGATGCCGACATCGCCGCCCGAGCCGTAGACCTCGCGGCCGACCCATTCCGAAGGGCCGTTCACCACGGTGCCCGCGAAGTCGCGGCCCGGCGTGCGCGGCCAGGTGGCCTGCGGCATGAGGCCCAGCGCGGCCTTCACGTCGCTCGGGTTCACGGCGGCGGCGGCCACGCGCACCACGGCATGGCCGGGCGGCGCCACGGGCTCGGGCTGCGGCGCGGCCTCCAGGCGCAGCGCCTCGAGGTTGGCGGCCTTGCCGTTCACGCGCAGGGCGCGGGGTTCTTGAAGTTCGTGGGTGACGGCGCTCATCGTGCGGCTCCCTGAACGGCGCGGGTGTCGGCCAGCCCCAGCATCGCGCGGGCCTCGCGCGGGTTGGCGACCTCGCCGCCCAGGCTGCGCAGGATGTCGCGCGCCTTCGCCACGAGCTGCGCGTTGCTTTCGGCCAGCACGCCTTTCTCGAGGTAGATGTTGTCTTCCATGCCCACGCGCACGTGGCCGCCCAGCAGCCACGACTGCGCGACGATCGGGAACTCCGTGCGGCCGATGCCGAAGGCGCTCCAGAAGGCGCCGCGCGGCAGCAGGTTGCGCGCATAGAGCAGCGTCTCGGGCGTGGGCGCGAAGCCGTACTTCACGCCGAGCACGAAGGTCCACATGGCGGGCCCGTCGAGCGTGCCGTCGGCGATGAGGTCCAGCGCCAGGTGGATGTCGCCCGAGTCGAAGATCTCCAGCTCGGGCTTCACGCCGGCCTCGCGCATCACCTTCGCCATGCGGCGCACGTTCTTCGGCGTGTTGATCACCACGTCAGGGCCGGAGTTCATGGTGTTGAGGTCGAGCGAGCACACGTCGGGCCGGATCAGCGCGATGTGCTCCACGCGCTTTTCGGGCGGCAGCAGCGTGGTGCCGGGCGCGGCGATCTTCGGGTCGTCCTCGCTCGGAATGAAGCGCCCGCCCGGCCCGGTCGTGAGGTTCACGATCAACTCGCGGTTCTCGCGGCGGATGCGATCGACCACCTCGCGGTACAGATCGACCTCCATCGAGGGCTTGCCCGTTTCGGGGTGGCGCACGTGGATGTGCACCTGCGCCGCGCCAGCTTCGGCGGCGGCCAGGCATTCGTCGGCGATCTGCACCGGCGTGATCGGCAGGTGCGGCGTCTGCTCGGGCTTCACGAGGTTGCCCGTGACGGCGCAGGTGATGAGCGTCTTCGCGTTGTTCACAGGTGGCGCCCTCCGTCGACCACGATGCGTGTGCCGGTGACGAAGCGCAGCGTGGTGGCCAGCGCCTCCACGGTGGCCGCCACGTCGTCGGGCTTTCCGATGCGTCCCAGCGGCGTGGTGCTGGCCATCTTGTCGGCGAACTCGGCGCCGCGCCCGGGCACGAAGCCCGACTCGACCGCGCCCGGCGACACCGACACCACGCGCACCGCCGGCGCCAGCGCTTTGGCCAGCGCGTCGCCCACCACGTCGAGCCCGGCCTTGGCCGCGACGTACGCGAGGTTGCTGCCCACGCCCGTGAAGCCGGCGATGGACGAGATGTTGACCACCAGCCCGTCGCCGGTGGCCTTGAGCATCGGCGCGAAGGCGCGGATGGTGGCGAACACGCCGCGGAAGTTGGCGCGCAGCAGGTCGTCGATGAGGTCGTCGGTCAGCGCGTCGAGGTCGCCGGCCGGCACGGGCTGCGTGTGGCCCGCGCTGTTGACCAGGATGTCGCATCGCCCGTGCGCGGCCTTCACCTCGGCGGCGGCGGCTTGCAGGCTCGGCGTGTCGACGATGTCGGCGCGGATCGCGCCGTGGCGCTGGCCGCTGTCCGAGGGCAGGGCGGCGGCGCGCGCGGCGGCGTTGTTGTCGTCGCCACCGCGGTGCAGCAGCACGCAGGTGGCGCCCAGCGCGGCCAGCCGCGTGGCCGTGGCATAGCCGATGGCGCCGAGGCCGCCGGTGATGACGGCGATCTTGCCGTGGAGTCGGGATTGGGGGTCGAAGCTCATGGGATGAAGCGAAGTTGGGGAATCAGGGGATCGGTGGGCGGGGGAACTTCATCTCGCCGGGCTCGAGCTGAAAGTCGTACTGCAGCGTGGCGCGCTGTCCATCAGGCGCGAGCGCGAAGCGGCCGATGAGCTGGCGCGTCACGCCGAAGGTCGGGTCGCTCTCCAGGTTCTCGTCGTCGTCGGCGAACACCTGCGTGACCAGCACCTTGTGGCCCGGCTTGCTCAGCATGAAGTGCAGGTGCGCGGGCCGGTTGGGGTGGCGTTGCTGCGCGCGCAGCAGCACGCCGCAGGGCCCGTCGGTGGGCACCGGGTAGCCGGCGGGGCGCACGCTGCGGAAATGAAAGCGGCCTTGCGCGTCGGTGGTGAAGCGCCCGCGCAGGTTCATGTCGTCCTGCTCCGGGTCCTGGTTCTCGTAGAGCCCGACCGGCGAGGCCTGCCACACGTCGACCGTGACATCGGCCATCGGCTGCCCGCCCACATCGCGCACCGTGCCGGTCACCTCCAGCGGCGTGCCGGGCGTGCCCGAGCGCGCGATGCTTTCGCCCGCCGCGCAGGCCGGCGAGTTGGCGCGCCAGAAGGGGCCCAGCAGCGCGGCCGGCGATTCGCCGTGCGGGTCCTGGTTGTTCTGCAGCGCCACCACGGTGGACACGCCCAGGATGTCGGCCGCCAGCACCACCTCGTTCTTGGTCTCGCCCGTGGCGTGGCCGATGGCGACGATGAATTCGAGCGCCTGCTCGAACTCTTCCTCGGTCAGCTTCACCTCCTGGACGAAGGCGTGCAGGTGGCGCGTGAGCGCGTCCATCACGGTGCGCAGGCGCGGGTCGGGGGTGCGTTGCATGGCGTCGAGCGCAAAGCCGAGCACCGAATCGGGGGAGGTGGCGATGTTCATCTGCAATCCTTGCAATCGTTTGCATAATCTTAAGGCAGATTCCCCAAAAGTAAAATGGCGGGTATCCGGGATGCCAGAATGGGAATTCGCCAACCGTGGCGCTTCGGATGACCAACAATCGTTTGCACCAATGAGCACCCATCCCTCTTCCAGCCCAGTCACCATCCGCGACGTCGCCCGTGCCGCCGGGGTGCATGTGTCGACCGTGTCGCGCGCGCTCAGCCCCGAGAAGCGCTCGCTGATCAGCGACGAGGTGCTGCGCGTGGTCGAGGAGGCCGCGCAGCGCCTGGGCTACCGGCCCAACCGCGCGGCCTCGGCGCTGCGCACGGGCCGCACCCACACCATCGGCGTGCTGGTGCCCGACATCACGAACGCGGTGTTCCCGCCGATCCTGCAGGGCATCGAGGCCAGCGCGGCCGCGCGCGGCTACTTCGTGTTCGTCACCAACGTGGTCGATCCGGCGCTCGCGCGGCCGGTGCTCGAGCGCATGCTGGCGCAGCGCGTGGACGGCGTGATCCTGGCCACCGCCACGCGCGACGACCCGCTGGTCGACTTCGTCGCCAAGGCCGGCATGACCGCGGTGCTGGTCAACCGCGCCGACGAGACCGGCCGCCTGCCCGCCGTGGTGAGCGACGACCGGCTGGCGATGAAGCTCGCGGTCGATCACCTCGTGGGCCTGGGCCACAAGCGCATCGCGCACCTGGCGGGGCCGCAGACCATCCCCACCGGCGTGGGCCGTTTGCTGGGCGTGGAGCAGGCGCTGCGCGACCACCGCATGAAGCCGGCGCGCATCGTCGAGTGCGCCAGCTACAGCCGCGAGGCGGGCGCGGCCGCGATGAAGCAGATGCTCGCGGCCGGCGCCGCGCCGCAGGCCGTGGTGTGTTGCAACGACCTCGTGGCGCTGGGCGCCTACGACGCGCTGCGCGAGGCCGGCCTGCGCGTGCCGAAAGACATCTCCATCACCGGCCACAACGACATGCCGCTGGTCGACATGGTCGATCCGCCGCTCACCACCATCCGCCTGCCGCACCGCGAACTCGGCTGGCGCGCGGCCGAGATGCTGTTCGAGGAGATCGACGGGCAGGCGCTGTCGGCCTCCACCGTGGTGCTGCGCCCGGAGCTGGTGGTGCGCAAGTCGACGGCCGCGCCGGCCGCGCGCTGAGCGAAGACGAAAACAAATGCATCCGAAGGGCGGTGCGCACACTTCGCGCCGAGAATCGTCGGCCATTCCCGGCCCCGTGTTCCGCTTCCTTTTCGCATGCGCTTTCGTCCCGTCTTCCTGCTTCTTTCCCTCGGTCTTTTCCTCCCGCTGCTGACCCACGCCGCGTCGCCCCGCACCTGCCTCGTCGTGGGCGTGAGCGACGGCGACACGCTCACCGCGCGCTGCGGCCGCAGCGGTGCCTATGAACAGGTCAAGGTGCGCATCGCCGCCATCGACGCGCCCGAGAAGGCGCAGCCCTACGGCCAGCGCAGCCGCCAGGCGCTGAGTCGCCTGTGCTACGCCGAGAAGGCCGTCATCACCGAGCGCGACACCGACCGCTACGGCCGCACCGTGGCCGACGTGCGCTGCAACGGCGAAGACGCCGGCCGCCGCCTGGTGGCCGAGGGCTGGGCCTGGGTGTACGACTACCACGGCATCGCGAAGAAGCGCGGTGGCGACCTGTTCCGCCTCGAGGCCGCGGCGCGCGCGCAGCACATCGGCCTGTGGGCCGACACCGCGCCGACGCCGCCCTGGGACTGGCGGCGCGAACGGCGGGAGCAGCCGCGCAACAACAACAGCAACCACGGCGGTAGCTCGCAGCCTTGGGGCGACGTGCGCTTCGAACCCCTGTCATGACGGCTTCATGGGCGCGCGGGAGCATCGCGGGTTCCCACGATTCCCACGGACCCCCAGGACATGGCCAAAGACTTCGCGCGCATGGAGGACTCGAACCCCTCCGGAAACCCTACCATCCACGACGTGTCCGATCCGCAGCGGCGGGTCTTCGTGCGCGGCGGCCTCGCGGCGGCCGTGGCGGGCCTGTTCGGTCCGCTGGCCGGCTGTGCCAGCACGGGCAGCGGCAGTAGCAATAGCGCAGTGAGCGGCCTGGGCCGCGCCATCGGTTTCAAGAGCGTGCCCATGGCGGCGGTCGACCAGGTGGTCGTGCCCGAGGGCTACCGCACGCAGGTGATCTACCGCTGGGGCGACCCCACCGGCATCGCGGGCCGCATGCCCGCCTTCAAGACCGACGCTTCCGACTCCGCCGACGACCAGGCGCTGCAGGCCGGCATGCACCACGACGGCATGGCCTTCTTTCCGCTGGACGGATCGAACCGCGGCCTGCTGGTGCTGAACCACGAGTACGTGGACGACGGCCTGCTGCACACCGACGGCATGAAGACCTGGAGCGCCGCGAAGGTGCGCAAGTCGATGCATGCGCACGGCGTGTCGGTGATCGAGCTGCAGCGCGACGGCGCGGCCTGGCAGCAGGTGCTGCCCTCGCGTTTCGCGCGCCGCATCACCGCGCTCACGCCGATGACGCTCACCGGCCCCGCGGCCGGCCACCCGATGCTGCGCACGGCGGGCGACCCCTCGGGCACGCAGGTGCTCGGCACCTTCAACAACTGCGCCAACGGCCAGACGCCGTGGGGCACCTACCTGACCTGCGAGGAAAACTTCGCCGACTACTTCGAGGGCACCGCCACGCCCGACGCGCACCAGAAGCGCTGGGGCCTCAAGAAGGGCAACGGCGCCAAGTACCGCTGGCACGAGCACGAAGAGCGCTTCGACGTCGCCAAGCACCCGAACGAATCGAACCGCTACGGCTGGGTGGTCGAGATCGATCCGCAAGACCCGAGCTCGACGCCGCGCAAGCGCACCGCACTGGGCCGCGCCGCGCACGAAGGCGCGGCCGTGGCGCTCACCGACGACGGCCGCGCCGTGGTCTACATGGGCGAGGACTCGCGCTTCGAATACATCTACAAGTTCGTGAGCCGCGACAAGGTGCGCCCCGGCGGCGCCGCCGCCAACCGCGACCTGCTCGACCACGGCACGCTCTACGTGGGCCGCTTCGACGTCGACGGCACGGGCGAATGGTTGCCACTGGTGCAGGGCAAGAACGGGCTGGTGGCCGACAAGGGCTTCGCCACGCAGGGCGACGTGCTCATCAAGTCGCGCCAGGCCAGCGACCTCCTCGGCGCCACGAAGATGGACCGCCCCGAGTGGACCACCGTCGATCCGCTGACGAAGGAGGTCTACTGCACGCTCACCAACAACAGCAACCGCGGCGCGCCGGGCCAGCCCTTCATGGACGCGGCCAACCCGCGCTCCAACAACACGATGGGCCAGATCATCCGCTGGAAGGAAAGCGGCGACCTCGACGCCACGAAGTTCGCCTGGAACCACCTCGTGCTCGCGGGCGACCCGAAGCAGACGCGCTACGAGGCGCAGGGCAACGTCAAGGGCGACGCCTTCGGCAGCCCCGACGGCCTGATGGTCGATGCGCGCGGCGTGCTGTGGATCCAGACCGACGTGTCGACCTCCACGCTCGGCAAGGGCGACTACACCAACCTGCCCAACAACCAGATGCTGGCCTGCGACCCGACCAAGGGCGAGATCCGCCGCTTCCTGCTCGGCCCGGCCGGCTGCGAGATCACCGGCCTCACGGCCACGCCCGACCTGCGCACGCTGTTCATCAACATCCAGCACCCGGGCGAGCCGGCCAACGAGCGCAGCGACCCCGAGCGCCCGCTCGCCGTGTCGAAGTGGCCCGACGGCGCAGGCCGGCCGCGCTCGGCGACCGTGGTCATCACGAAGATCGACGGCGGGGTGATCGGCAGCTGACGCAGCCAAGGGGGCGCCTCGCGGGGCGCCCTCGGGCCTTCAGCAGTGGCCCGAGTACCAGCAGCGCATCTCGGGCATGAGCAGGCCCCAGACGAAGCTGATCGCGCACACGACCAGCATCAGCAGCGCGAACATGCGCAGGCCCTCGGCGCCCCAGCGCGGCGCGAAGATGCTCACGAGAAAGCCCGAGAGGAAGGTGCCTTCGAGCCAGGCCGCGCCGCCCCAGCGCAGGATCCAGAGCCAGAACAGCGCATCGAGCGCATGAAAGACGACCCACCAGAGCAACGTCATCGCGCGGCGTGGGAAGTGCTTACGACTCGCTGCGGCCCTGCACGTCGGCCACCACGCGCGCGTTGCGCTGGAAGCTCCAGTAGGCGCTGGCCCAGTCCCACATCACGACCACGCGGTTGCGGAAACCGATGAGGAAGTACGCGTGCGCGAACAGCCAGAACAGCCATGCGGGCCGGCCGCTGAAGCGCAGCGGGCCGAAGGGCGTGCCCAGGTCGACCACGGCCGAGTTGCGCCCGATGGTGGCCAGGTTGCCGTAGTCGGCGTAGCGGAACGGCACCGTGGGTTGGCCCGCCAGGCGGCGCAGGATGTTCGCCGCCGCCGCGCGGCCGGCCTGCTTGGCGCCGGGCGACACACCGGGCACCGGCTTGGGCGGCTTGCCGGGCGCGTGGCTCATGGCGGCGGCCAGGTCGCCCACCACGCTGATCTCGGGGTGGCCGGCCAGGCTCAGGTCGGGCTCGACCTTGATGCGGCCCGCGCGGTCGCACTCGACGCCCGTGGCGCTGCCGAGCAGCCGCCCCAGCGGCGAGGCCGCGACACCGGCCGCCCACACCACGCAGCTGCTGGGAATGCGGTAGCTCTGCAGCGGCGCGCCGTCGGGGCCGCCGCCGGTCTGCACTTCGAGGCCGGCGTTGTCGATGGCGGTGACGCGCGCGTTCAGCCGCACCTCCACGCCGAGCCGTTCCAGTTGTTCGAGCGCCTTCTGGCTCAGGCTCTCGGGCATGGCCTGCAGCACGCGCGGGCCGCCCTCGACCAGCAGCACCTGCGCGCTGCCGGGGTCGATGCGGCGGAACTCGCCCGCGAGCGTGTGCTTGGCGATCTCGGCCAGCGTGCCGGCCATCTCGACACCGGTCGGCCCGGCGCCGATCACCACGAAGGTGAGCAGCGCGCGGCGGCGCTCGGGGTCGGCGGTGGTCTCGGCCGTCTCGAAGGACATCAGCACGCGGCGGCGGATCTCGAAGGCGTCGGCCAGCGTCTTCAGGCCCGGCGCGGCGGGCGCCCACTCGTCGTGCCCGAAATAGCTGTGCGTGGCGCCGGCCGCCACGATCAGGTGGTCGTAGGCCACCTGGCTGCCGTCGGCCAGTTGCACCGTGCGCGCGGCCGGGTCGATGCCCGTCACCTCGGCCAGCAGCGTGGTCACGTTGGCCTGCTTGCGGAACAGGGCGCGCACCGGCGCCGCGATCGACGGCGCCGCGAGCCCGGCGGTCGCAACCTGGTACAGCAGGGGCTGGAACAGGTGGTGGTTGGTCTTGTCGATCACCGTCACATCGACGTCGGCCCGCTGCAGCTTGCGCGCTGCCTCGAGTCCGCCGAAACCGCAGCCGATGATGACAACGTGGGGCCTGGCCGAAGGAGAGGGGGTTTGCATCGCCCGGATCATACGCAGCGGGCCGGGGCGTTCCGGGGCCGCTTGCGCGCAGGACGGGCTCCTGCGGCGGCGCGGCGGCGGCGTCTTGTCCTACGTGCCTTTGTCGCCGGTATGGGCTAAAACTTCTGGCTCACCCGACTGGAGACACCATGACGTTTTCCCGGCCGATCGCCCCCGTGGCGAGCGCCTTGCGCGAGCAATTCCGCACGGTGCGCGCCGCCAGCCTGGCGCTGGCCGCGCCGCTGTCCGCCGAGGACCAATGCATCCAGTCGATGCCCGACGCCAGCCCGACCAAGTGGCACCTGGCGCACACGACGTGGTTCTTCGAGACCGTGCTGCTGCAGCCGCATGCGGCGGGGTACCGACCCTTCGATGCGCGTTTTCATTACCTCTTCAACTCCTACTACGAGGCGCTCGGCCCGCGCCACCCGCGGCCGCAGCGTGGGCTGCTCACGCGGCCGTCGCTCGATGAGGTGCATGCCTACCGCCGCCATGTCGACGAGGCGGTGCTCGCGCTGCTGGCGGCGCCGGAGGCGCTCGACTGGGCGGTCATCGAGGCCATCGTCGCGCTCGGGCTGAACCACGAGCAGCAGCACCAGGAGCTGCTGCTCACCGACATCCTGCATGCGCTGTCGTGCAACCCGCTGCTGCCGGCGTACAAGCCCGCGAGCGGCCCCGCGCGGCGGCTGGCCGCCGTGCCGGCCGAGGTGCGCTGGCTGGAACAGCCGGGCGGCACGGTCGAGGTCGGGCATGCGGGCGAGGGCTTCTGCTTCGACAACGAGACGCCACGTCACGCCACCTTGCTGCGCCCCTACGCCATCGCCGACCGGCTGGTGAACTGCGGCGACTACGCGCAGTTCATCGCCGACGGCGGCTACCGGCGGCCCGAGCTGTGGCTGTCCGACGGCTGGGCCACGGTGCAGGCCCAGGGCTGGCGCCACCCCGCCTACTGGCTCGAGGCCGACGACCCGCGCATCGCCACCCTCGGCGCCGGCGGCGGCCCTGCCGCGCCCGGCGGCTGGCAGGTGTTCGGCCTGCACGGCGTGCGGCCGATGGAGGCCGACGCGCCCGTGTCCCAGCTGAGCTTCTACGAGGCCGCCGCGTACGCCGAATGGGCCGGCGCGCGGCTGCCCACCGAGTTCGAATGGGAGGCCGCCTTCGACGCGCCCGGCATCGCGCAGATGAGTGGCCACGTCTGGCAGTGGACGCGTTCTTCGTACGACCCGTACCCGGGCTTTCGTCCGCTGCCGGGCATCGCGGCCGAATACAACGGCAAGTTCATGGTGGGCCAGCTGGTGCTGCGCGGTGGCAGCGTGGCCACGCCGGCCGGCCACACGCGGTCGAGCTACCGCAATTTCTTTCCGCCGGCGGCACGCTGGCAGTTCTCGGGGCTGCGGCTCGCGAAAGACCTTTGACCGACACCTCGATGGAGCCGAGCACCATGCGCAATCCCACCGCCCCGTTCGCCCTCGCCAGCCACCTGCAACGACAGGAAGCCGCGACCCCGCCCGACACCGCCCCGTGGTCCGAGTTCGGCCGCGCCATGCAGGCCGGCCTGGCGCGCACGCCGCGCCACATCTCGCCCAAGTTCTTCTACGACGTGGCCGGCTCACAGCTGTTCGACCGCATCTGCGAGCTGCCCGAGTACTACCCCACGCGCACCGAGCTGGGCATCCTTGGCGCCTGCGCCGGCGAGATCGCCGCGCAGATCGGGCCGAACGCCGAGATCGTCGAGTTCGGCGCTGGCTCGCTCACCAAGGTGCGGCTGCTGCTCGACGCGCTCGAATCACCCAAGCGCTATTTGCCGATCGACATCTCGGGCGAGCACCTCGAAGCCGCTGCGGCACGCCTGAAGGCCGACTACCCGGCGCTGGCCGTGCAGCCCATCGCGGCCGACTACACCATGCCGCTCGTGCTGCCCGCGCCCATGGCCGGGGCGGGCCGGCGCGTGGGCTTCTTCCCCGGCTCGACCATCGGCAACTTCGAGCCCGACGAGGCGCTGGCGTTCCTGCAGCTCGCGGCGCGCATGCTGCGCGGCGGCGGCCTGCTGATCGGCGTCGACCTGGTGAAAGACCCCGGCCGGCTGCACGCGGCCTACAACGACGCACAGGGCGTGACGGCGGCGTTCAACCTCAACCTGCTGCGGCGCGCGAACGCCGAGCTGTCGGCCGACTTCGACCTCGACGGCTTCTCGCACGCGGCCTTCTACAACGCACCGATGCGCCGCATCGAGATGCACCTCGTGAGCCGGCGCGCGCAGAGCGTGCAGCTGCGCGGCGAGCGTTTCTCCTTCGAGGAAGGCGAGACCCTGCACACCGAGTACTCGCACAAGTTCACCGTCGAGGGCCTGCAGGCCCTGGCGGTGCGCGCGGGCTTCCGCGTCGGGGCGGTGTGGACCGACCCCGAGCGGCTGTTCAGCGTGCACTGGCTGCTGAGCTGATTCGCTAGCTGTCCAGCCCCGCCAGGCACACGTACTTCACTTCGAGGAAGTCGTCGAGCCCGTACTTCGAGCCCTCGCGCCCCAGCCCCGATTGCTTGACGCCGCCGAACGGCGCTTCGGCCGTCGACACCAGCCCGGTGTTCACGCCCACGATGCCCGATTCGAGCGCCTCGGCCACGCGCATGATGCGGCCGATGTCGCGGCTGTAGAAGTACGCGGCCAGCCCGAACTCGGTGTCGTTGGCCGCGGCGATGGCCTCGGCCTCGGTGTCGAACGCGAAGATCGGCGCCAGCGGGCCGAAGGTTTCCTCACGCGCGAACAGCATGTCGGGCGTGGCGCCGCCGATCACGGTCGGCTCGTAGAACAGGCCGCCCAGCGCATGGCGCTTGCCGCCCGCGAGCACGGTGCCGCCCTTGGCGACGGCGTCGGCCACGTGCTCCTCGATCTTCTCGACCGCCTTGGCGTCGATCAGCGGGCCCTGGTTGACGCCGGCCTCGGTGCCGTTGCCGACCTTCAGTGCGTTGACTTTGGCCACGAGCTTCTGCGTGAAGGCCTCGAGCACGCCGCGCTGCACGTAGAGGCGGTTGGCGCACACGCAGGTCTGGCCGGTGTTGCGGTACTTGGAGACCATCGCGCCTTCGACGGCGGCATCCACATCGGCATCGTCGAACACGATGAAGGGCGCGTTGCCGCCGAGTTCGAGCGACAGCTTCTTGATCGTGTCGGCCGACTGCTTCATGAGCGTGCGGCCCACCTCGGTCGAGCCGGTGAAGGTGAGCTTGCGCACGATGGGGCTGCGCGTCATCTCGCCGCCGATCTGGCTGGCCGAGCCGGTGAGCACCGACAGCAGGCCCTTGGGCACGCCCGCGCGTTCGGCCAGCACGGCAAAGGCCAGCGCCGAGAACGGCGTCTGCGTGGCCGGCTTCACGACCATGGCGCAACCGGCCGCGAGCGCGGGCCCGGCCTTGCGCGTGAGCATGGCGGTGGGAAAGTTCCAGGGCGTGATGGCGGCGGTGACGCCCACGGGCTGCTTCAGCGCCAGGATGCGGCGGTCGGCCTGCGGCGCGGGAATGGTGTCGCCGTACACGCGGCGCGCTTCCTCGGCGAACCACTCGATGAACGAGGCGGCATAGGCGATCTCGCCGCGGCTCTCGGCCAGGGGCTTGCCCTGCTCGGTGGTCATGATGAGCGCGAGGTCGTCCACGTTCGCGAGCATCAGGTCGTTGAGCTTGCGCAGGATGGCCGAGCGTTCCTTGGCGGGCACCCTGGCCCAGGCCTTCTGCGCCTTCTCGGCGGCGGCGATGGCGCGCACGGTTTCCTCGGTGCCGCACATGGGCACGGTGCCGATCTGCTCGCCGGTGGCGGGGTTGGTGACGGCGACGGTGGTGCCGTTGTCGGCATTCACCCAGGCGCCGGCGATGCAGGCCTGCTGGCGCAGCAGGGTCGGGTCTTGGAGTTTCAGTGGCATGGGTGGTTTGTCTCAGGCTTGCAATGCGGCGGCGAGGATGTCGAGGCCTTCGCCGAGCACCGCGTCTTCGATGGTCAGGGGGAACAGGAAGCGGACCACATTGGCGTGCACGCCGCAAGTCAGCAGCAGCAAACCCGCGTCGCGCGCTCGGGTTTGCACCTGCTTCGTGAACGCGGGGTCGGGCGCGCCGTCGGCGCCCGCGAACTCGACCGCCACCATCGCGCCCAGGCCGCGCACGTCCGCGATCTGCGGCACCTTCGCGCGCAGCCCTTCGAGGCGCGCCTTGAGCCGGTCGCCCAGCACCTGCGCGCGCTCGCACAGGCGTTCGGCCTCGATCACGTCGAGCACCGCATGCGCCGCCGCAATGGCCAGCGCGTTGGCGGCGTAGGTGCCGCCGAGGCCGCCGGGCGCGGGCGCGTCCATGATCTCGGCGCGCCCGCACACGGCCGACAGCGGCGTGCCGCCGGCCAGGCTCTTGGCCATGGTCATGAGGTCGGGCACCACGTCGTGATGGTCCATGGCAAACCACTTGCCGGTGCGCGCGAAGCCGGTCTGGATCTCGTCGGCGATCAGCAGGATGCCGTGGCGGTCGCAGATCTCGCGCAGCGCGCGCATGAAGGCGGGCGGCGCGGCGTAGAAGCCGCCTTCGCCCTGCACCGGCTCCAGGATGATGGCCGCCACCTGCTCGGGCTCGATGTCGGCCTTGAACAGCTTGTCGATGGCGCGCAGCGAATCGTCCACCGACACGCCGTGCAGCGCGATCGGCGCGGGCACGTGGAAGATGCTGCCGGGGAAGGGCCCGAAGCCGGTCTTGTACGGCACCACCTTGCCCGTGAGCGCCATGCCCATGAAGGTGCGGCCGTGAAAGCCGCCGCCCAGCGCGATCACGCCGGGCCGGCGCGTGGCGGCGCGCGCGATCTTGATCGCGTTCTCGACCGCCTCGGCGCCGGTCGTGAAGAAGGCGGTCTTCTTGGCGTGGGTGCCGGGCGTGAGGCGGTTCAGGCGCTCGGCCAGCGACACCACGCTTTCGTACGGCACCACTTGGTAGGCCGTGTGGGTGAAGCGATCAAGCTGCGTGCGGATCGCCTCCACCACGCGCGGATGCCGGTGGCCGGTGTTGAGCACCGCGATGCCCGAGCCGAAGTCGATGTAGCGCCGGCCTTCGACGTCCCACAGCTCGGCGTTGAGCGCGCGCTCTGCGTAGATGGGAAAGCCGATGCCGACGCCGCGCGGCGTGGCGGCGATGCGGCGCGCGTCGATGGCGGCGTTGGTCTTGGATGTCATGAGAGATTCCTTTGTTGCTTGTATTTGGGGGCGCTCAGTGGCTGCCCGGTGCCACCATGCGATGGCGGATCTGGTCGGCGACCACGGCCACGATCAGCAGGGCGCCCAGCACCACCATCTGCAGGTACGAGCCCACGCTGGCCAGGTTCATGCCGTTCTGCACCAGGCCGATGAAGATCGCGCCCATCACCACGTTGGGCACGCGGCCGATGCCGCCGCGCAGGCTCACGCCGGCGATCACGCAGGCGGCAATCGATTCGAGCGCCACGGTGCCGCCGAGGTTGGCCTCGCCGGTTTCCACGCGCGCCGTCAGCAGCAGGCCGCTCACCGCCGCCAGGCCCGCGCACAGCAGATAGGCCATGAGCAGCACGCGGCGCGTGTCGATGCCCGACAGTGCCGCGGCCTTGGCGTTGCCGCCCACCGCGAGCAGGTGCGTGCCGGTCGGCAGGCGGCCCATGAGCACGCCCATGCCGGCCACGCACACGGCCGTGACGAGGATCGGCACCGGCACGCCGAGCACGGTGCCGAAACCGAACAGCTCGCTGAACTGCGCCGGCATGCCCGACACCGGCACGCCGCCCGTGAGGAACAGCGCAAAGCCGAAGCCGATCGACTGCACGCCCAGCGTCACGATGAAGGGCGACACGCCGATCACCGCCACGCCGAAGCCGTTGACCAGGCCCACCACCAGCCCGGCCAGCATCCCGCAGGCGCAGCCCACGAGCACCACCATCCAGGCCGCGTCGGGAAAGGCCGCGCCCAGCGCCTGCATGGCGAGCGCCGAGACCACCGAGGTGATCGCCATCACCGTGCCCACCGAGAGGTCGAAGCCGCCGGTGACCAGCGCCAGCATCTGGCCCAGCGACACGAGGATGAGGTAGACCGACTGGCGCAGCAGGTTCACGAGGTTCTGCACCGTGAGGAACTGGTCGGACAGCGTGGCGAACACCACGCAGGCGATCACCAGCATGAAGGGCAGCACGCCCAGTCGCAAGAAGAGGCTGCGCAGCAGGCCGAGGGCGCGCCCGGCCAGGCCGGGCGTGGGAGCCGCGGGGGCGGCGGTGAGGGAAGGCGAAGTCATGAGGAGGGGTTCTCGCTGGGGCCGAAAAACAGGTTGAGCACGGCGGTTTCCTGGATGGCGTCGCCGTGCAGCTCGCCGGCGATCTCGCCGCGGCACATCACGTACACGCGGTGGCTCAGGTGCAGCACCTCGGGCAGGTCGGACGAGATCACGACCACCGCGGCGCCGCCTTCGCAGAGCTTGCGGATCACCTCGTACAGCGCGCTGCGCGTGCCGACGTCGACGCCGACCGTGGGCTCGTCGAACACGTAGAGCGCGGCGTCGCGCGTCATGCCCTTGCCGAACAGCACCTTCTGCTGGTTGCCGCCCGAGAGCAGGCCCACGGGCCGTTCGAGGTTGCGCGGCGCAAGCTCGACGCGCTCGGCGGCCGTCGTCGAAAGCCGGCGCCCGAGGCGCTTGCGCAGCCAGCCGCCGCGACCGCGCAGCGGCCCGTGCACCAGCGGCAGCGTGATGTTGGCGCGCGAGGTGAAGCCGAGCACCAGCCCTTCGCCCTTGCGGTCGGGCGGCAGGTAGAAGAGGCCGTCGTCGAGCAGCTGGCGCACCGTCGCGCCGGTGCGCGGTTGGCCCTTGAAGAGCACGCGGCCTTCGCTCACGGGGTCGAGCCCGTAGATCGCGCGGAACAGCTCCGACTTGCCGCAGCCGACCAGTCCGGCCAGCCCGACCACTTCGCCGCGCCGCACCATGAGGCTGGCGTGGCGCACGCCGTTCGGCGAGGCCAGCCCGTCGACCTGCAGCACCACCTCGCCGGGATTGGCGGTGATGCGTGGGTAGATGTTGTCGATGGCGCGCCCGCTCATCAGCTCGATGAGCCGGTCGGCGCTGGTCGCATGCGCGTCCACCGTCGTGACCTTGCGGCCGTCGCGCAGCACTGTGATGCGGTCGGCGATCTGCGCGATCTCCTGCATGCGGTGCGAGATGTAGACGATGCCCACGCCGCGTGCCTTCAGCCGCGCCACCAGTTCGAACAGGCGCTGCGTCTCGGTGTCGGTGAGCGAGGCGGTGGGTTCGTCGAGGATCAGCACCGACACCTCGCCGCGCAGGCCCTTGGCGATCTCCACCATCTGCTGCTGCGCGCGCGTGAGGCCCGCCACGGGCGCATCGACATCGATCTCGAAGCCCAGGTCGGCCAGCATCGTGCGGGCGCGTTCGCGCACCGCCGCGCGGTCGAGCAGGCCGCCTTGGCACGGCTCCTCGCCCAGGCTCAGGTTCTGCGCCACCGACAGCGTGGGGATCAGCGAGAACTCCTGGAACACCGCGCTGATGCCGTGGCGCCGCGCGTCGTGCACGTTGGTGAACTTCACCGGCGCGCCGTGCATGCGGATCTCGCCCGCGGTCGGCACGTTGGCGCCGGCCAGCAGCGAGATCAGCGTCGACTTGCCGGCGCCGTTCTCGCCGAACAGCACGTGCACCTCGCCGGCGCGCAGCTCGAAGTCCATCGCATCGAGCGCGAGCACGCCGGGGTAGCGTTTGCCCAGGCCGAGGGTCTGCAGCAGCACGGGAGCCATGGCCGGCCTACTTGACCTCGAACACCGGCTTGAAGCCGGTCGGCGGCAGGATGTCGGCCTGCTTTACGGTCTTGATGTTGCCGGCGTCGACCACGAAGATCTTCGGGCCGACGTGCTTCACCACGTCCTTGTTCTCGAGCAGGCGCACGGCCTGGTCGACCGCGATGCGGCCCTGGATCACCATCGAGTCGGCCGGCGCGGCCACGATGCGGCCCTTCTGGATGCCTTCGTAGACGCCCGGCGTCATGTAGAACGAGAGCACCTGCACCTTCTTGTCGAGGTTGCGCGCGCGCAGGATGCCGGTGGCGGCCTCGGCCGTCACGGCGGTGCCGGCCACGTAGGCGAGGTCGGGGTTGCCCTGCAGCACGTCTTCGACCAGCTTGGCCTGCGCCTCCTTGCCGGTGTCGCCGTACTTGGGGTCGAGCACCGTCACGGCGCTGCCTTTGATCGCTTCCATGAAGCCCTTGTGCGCGGCCTCGACCCAGCCCGCGCCGGCCGGGCCGGGGAACCAGCCGACCTTCACCGGCGGCGAACCGGTCGGGTGCTTCTTGGCGAGGTACTCGCCGGTCGACTGACCCATCGTGTAGAACGAAACGAGCGACTTGGCCGACAGGTCGGGCGAGCTGATGCCGTTGACCAGGTCGATCACCGGCACCTTCTTGGCGGCCGTGGCCTTGATGACGTTGTTGAGCCCGTCGCCCGAGATCGCGCCGATGACCACCGCGTTGGCGCCGCGCGCAACGCAGTCCTCGATCTGCGAGACCTGCTTGCCCAGGTTGGTGTAGCCGCCCGCGTCGACCACCTGCAGCTTCACGCCCAGGCGACGCGCCTCTTCGATCACGCCGTAGTCCACGCCGAGCCAGTAGGCGTCCTTCATGTGCGGGAACGACACGCAGATGTCCCACTTCTTCGACGCCTTGGCCAGCGGCGTGTAGTCGATGGGTTTCTTCGTGCCCTCGGCCGAGAAGGCGGGCTCGGTGGCCTCGGCCTTGTAGGGAAACCAGTCGGCGGCCGAGGCCGGGGCGTGCCACGCCAGGGCGGTGGCGAGCGAAGCGGCGATCAATGAAACGCGCAGGGGCGAGCTGTTCATGAAGAACTCCTTGGGTGACAGCGGTGAAGAAAAGGGGGAGGGAACGCGTCAGGCCGCGAGTGCGGCCCGCAGGCGATCGAGCCGT
This sequence comes from Variovorax sp. GW823-FHT04F07, assembly GCF_058795995.1. Taxonomy (NCBI): domain Bacteria; kingdom Pseudomonadati; phylum Pseudomonadota; class Betaproteobacteria; order Burkholderiales; family Comamonadaceae; genus Variovorax; species Variovorax sp. GW823-FHT04F07. Next base: position 66,586 of record NZ_JBXAIG010000006.1, on the reverse strand, counting down.
CGTCGGCGTTCGGCGCGGGCTTCGAGCGCCTGCGCCATGTCGACCTCGACGAAGCGCGCCTTGTGGTTGGGCTGCATCTGGGCGATGAGGTCCATGTCGGCGCTGATGACCGTGCCGACCATCGCGTAGCCGCCGCCCGACACCGCATCGCGGTGCAGGATGATCGGCTCGCGCCCGCCCGGCACCTGGATGGAGCCGTACGGGTAGCCCGCATCGACGATGTTCGACGGGTCGTCGCCCGCGCCGAAGGGCGGCGTGCGGTCCTGGAACTTCAGCGGCGTGCCGTGCTTGTAGCGGTAGCCGATGCGGTCGGCCTCGGAGCCGACGGTCCAGGTGTCGGCGAAGAAGCTTTGCACCGACACCTCCTGCAGGCGATGGAAGTAGATGCCCGGCAGCACGCGCAGGGCCACTTCTTTTTCGAGCACTGGCAGCAGCGCGGCATCGACCGTGCGGCCGGCGCGGGCGTTGGCCGAAGGCGTGCCCACGGGGAGCTTGTCGCCGGCCAGCAGCTTGCGGCCATTGAAGCCGCCGAAGGCGCCCAGGCCGTAGGTCGAGCGGCTGCCCAGCACCACCGGCACGTCGATGCCGCCGGCCACGGCGATGCACATGCGCGCGCCGAGCTTCATGAAGTCGAAGCTCAGTTTGTCGCCGGCCTGCACCGTGAAGGATTCATTGCGCGGCATCTCGTTGCCGTTGAGCTTGATCTTCGCGTCGGCGCCGGTCACGGCCACCAGCGCGGGTGCGTCGAACTGCAGTTCAGGCCCGAGCAGCGTGCTTTCGATGACGGCCGCGCCTTCGTCGTTGCCCACCAGCAGGTTCGCGAGCACCAGGCTTTGCTGGTCGAGCGCGCCCGACAGCGGAATGCCCAGGTGGTAGTAGCCGGGGCGGCCGGCGTCCTGCACGCTGGTCGCGAGGCCGGGCTTGAGGACTTCAATCGCCATGGAGCACCTTCAGGAGCTGTTGGTTGTAGCCGTCGGGGTCGGCCAAAAATTCGTTGAGCGAGAACGACACCGGCGCGATGCGCAGCGCGTAGGTGCCGGCCTCGACCTGCGCGACCTGGCGGTCGTACTCGGCGCGGTCGATGGGCTTCCACTTGACGATGTCGCCGGGCTGGAAGAACACCATCAGGTCCTTGAGGTACGACAGCCGCTGGGCGGGGTCGAAGATCGGTGCGGGCGTGACGCCGAACATCTGGTAGCCGCCGGCGCCGCGCACCGAGTAGATGCAGCTGAAGCAGCCGCCGTGGCCCAGCGTGAGCTTGGGCGTGTCGGTGCGCGGGCTCAGGTACTTGGGCACCTGGATCTGGCGCTGGCGCTCGACCATCTGGAACAGGAAGGGCAGGCCGGCCACGAAACCGACCATCGAAACGAACCACGGCGCCGACGAGTGCGCCTCGATGAAGGCCTCGACCGAGGCGTGGCCGTTGATGCGCGCCGCGTACTCGATGTCGGTGCTCGACGGGTCCTGGTGACGCTCGCGAAAACGCATCAGCGTCTCGTGCGTCCACGGGTCGTTGTAGAGCACGGGAATCTCGACGATGCGCGTCTGCATCTGCAGGTCGGCGTCGCCCAGACTCGCTTCGATGTCCTTCAGCGTGGCGAGCAGCGTGTCGGGCGCGATCGTGTCGGGGTCGAAGCGCACGAGGTAGGCGGCGTTGGCCGGGCAGATCTCGGTCACGCCCGGCAGCGCGCGGCGGCGCAGCTCGTTGCAGATCGCCATGCCCTTGAAGAAGGCGGGCAGCGACATCTCTTCGCTGATCTCGACGAACAGGTGCTCGTCGCCGCCGAAGCTGTAGCGGGCTTGCGCGGGGAGGGTGTTTGCAGCGGTCATGCGGCCACCTTCAACATGGACGGCGCGTCGGCGAGTGGATTCGCCGCGAGCCAGGTTTCGAGAAAGCCGGTGTGGAACTCGGCCTTGGCGACATCCGCGTCCTCGCACAGCGCACGGTGCAGCGGGATCGTCGTGTGGATACCTTCGACTTGCAACTCGTCGAGCGCACGGCGCATGCGGGCCAGGGCACTGGCGCGGTCGGTGTCGTGCACGATGAGCTTGCCGAGCAGCGAGTCGTAGTACGCGGGCACGGTGTAGCCGGGAAATAGGAAGGTGTCGAAGCGCACGCCCGGGCCGCCCGGCACCACGAGCTGCGACACGAGGCCGGGGCTTGGCATGAAGTTCTTCGCCGCGTTCTCGGCGTTGATGCGCACCTCGATGGCCGCGCCGGTCAGGCGGATGTCGTCCTGCTGCAGGCGCATCGGCTGGCCCAGCGCGATGCGCAGCATTTCCTTCACGAGGTCGACGCCGGTGACCATCTCGGTGATCGGGTGCTCGACCTGGATGCGCGTGTTCATCTCGATGAAGAAGAACTCGCGCGTGTCGTCGTCGTACAGGTACTCGAGCGTGCCCGCGCCGCGGTAGGCCACGGCGCGTGCGAGCCGCAGTGCCGATTCGCACAGCGCGGCGCGTGTGGCCTCGCTGATGGCGGCCGAGGGTGCTTCTTCCCACACCTTCTGGCGGCGCCGCTGCAGCGAGCATTCGCGCTCGAAGCAGTGCACCACGCGCTCGCCGTCGCCCAGGATCTGCACCTCGATGTGGCGCGCCTGGCGGATGAAGCGTTCGAGGTACACCTCGCCATTGCCGAAGGCCGCCTGCGCTTCGGCGGTGGCGGTGGCGAACTGCTGGCGCAGCTCGGCCTCGTCGTGCGCCACGCGGATGCCGCGCCCGCCGCCGCCGGCCGAGGCCTTGATCATGATCGGGTAGCCGATGTCCTTGGCCACTTCGACGGCGGTGTCGGGGTCGGTTACCACGCCCGCGCTGCCGGGCACGGTGGGCACGCCGGCGCGCAGGGCGGCGGCGCGCGCCGCGGCCTTGTCGCCCATGGTGCGGATCGCATGCGGCGTCGGGCCCACGAACACCAGGCCCGCGGCCTCGACGCGCTCGGCGAACGCGGCGTTCTCCGAAAGAAAACCGTAGCCCGGGTGCACCGCGCCGGCGCCGCTGTCGGCGGCGGCCTGCAGGATGGCGTCGATGCTCAGGTAGCTTTTGGTGGCGTGCGCCGGGCCGATGCGCACGGCCTGGTCAGCCATGCGCACGGCCAGGCTCTGCGCGTCGGCGTCGCTGTAGACGGCGACGGTCTTCAGCCCCAGCTCTTTGGCGGCGCGGATGATGCGCACCGCGATCTCGCCCCGGTTGGCGACCAGCAGTGTGTCGAATGCGGCGGTCATGGGCGGTTGCCTCAGGCCGTTTCGATGACGGCCAGCAGCTGGCCCGGATCGACCGGCTCGCCGTTCTCGACGGCGAAGCGCGCCAGGCGCCCCGCCGCGTCGGCCGTGACTTCGCTGAACTGCTTCATCACCTCGACCAGGCCGAGCACGTCGCCCACGGCCACGGTGTCGCCTTCGGCCTTGAACGGCGGCGCGTCGGGCGCCGAGCGGCGGTAGAAGGTGCCCGGCAGCGGGCTCAGGACGTCATGGGTAGCGGGCATCGGGGCACTCCTGGAACAAGATCGGGGAAACAAGAAAGAGAAAGCTCAGGCCGCCAGGCCCGCAACTTCGATGCCGTGGTCGGCCAGCGCGCGGCGCGTGGCCTGCACCAGCGCGAGCGCGCCGGGCGTGTCGCTGTGGATGCAGACCGAGTCGAAGCCGATCGCGACGTCTTCGCCTTCGACCGTGCGCACCACGCCCTCGGTGCAGGCACGCAGCACCTTGGCGGCCACGGCCTCGGGGTCGAGCGCGCCGACGCGGCGCGTGAAGACGATGGAGCCGCTCAGGTCGTAATCGCGGTCGGCATAGAACTCGCGCACCACCGGCTGGCCCAGCTCGCGCGCCACCTGGAAGGTGACGGACGATTCCATGCAGAACAGGCGCAGCGTGGGTTCGATCTGCTGCAGCGCGGTGACGAGGGCGCGCGACAGCGCCTCGTCGCGCGCCGCATGCATGTACAGCGCGCCGTGCGGCTTGATGTGCTGCAGCGTCATGCCGGCCAGACGTGCGAACTCGCGCAGCGCGCCGAGCTGGTAGACCATGTCGTTCACCAGCTCGTCGGCCGGCGCGGTGATGTGGCGGCGCCCGAAGCCCACGAGGTCGCGAAAGCCCGGGTGCGCGCCGATGCCCACGCCGTGTTCGCGGGCCAGCAGCACCATCCTGCGCATGATGTTCGGGTCGCCGGCATGGAAGCCGGTCGCGATGTTGGCCGAGCTGATCAGCGGCATGAGCTGCTCGTCCACGCCGTCGCCGATGGTCCAGGGGCCGAAGCCTTCGCCCATGTCGGAATTCAGATCGATCCGCGTTGTCTTCGTCACGTCGTCCCGCCTTTGTGTGGTGCGCATCGCCAAGGGGGCGATGCAGGTTGGCGCGAAGGTTAGCCAGCGGTCGAAAGGCCGAAAAGCATTGTTTTCAGGCGGCCCGGTATCTGAAAAACAGATGCTGCAAGCCGCTGGAATGGGCGCTACGCTGGAGGGAAGCGATCGCGCGGTATCGGGTTTTCGCCCGAGGCGTGCAGCGCGTATCCGTAAATACCCTAGGAAGACAGCGCCATGTCCCTGACCCTTCGCCAGCTCAAGTACTTCTCTGCGGTGGCCGAGGTGGGGCGCATCTCGCACGCGGCGCTGCAGCTCAATATCTCGCAGTCGGCCGTGACCACCGCCATCCGCGAGCTCGAGGAGCTGATGGGGCAGCAGCTCTTCGAGCGGCACCCGCACGGCGTGGAACTCACCAAGGCCGGGCGTCGCTTCCTGAGCCATGCCTACGCGGTGCTGTCGGCGGCCGACGAGGCGGTGCGCATGCCGCACGAGGGCGAGAACGTCGAGGGCTCGCTCACCATCGCGGCCAGCTACACGGTGCTGGGCTACTTCCTGCCGCACCACCTGCAGCGCTTCGAACAGCTGCATCCGCAGGTGACGGTGAAGGTGCACGAGGTGGCGCGCGAGGCCATCGAGGAGGGCCTGATCACGCAGCGCTACGACATCGGCGTGGTGCTCACGTCGAACGTGGTGCTGCGCGAGCTGTCGCTCGAAACCTTCTTCGGTTCGCAGCGTCGGCTGTGGGTACCGGCCAAGCACCCGCTGCTGGACAAGGCCGAGGTGACGCTGGCCGACGTGGCGGCCGAGCCTTACATCATGCTCACCGTGGACGAGGCCGCGGCCACCGCGCTCAAGTACTGGAGCAAGACGCCGCACCAACCGCAGATCCGGCTGCGCACGAGTTCGGTGGAGGCGGTGCGCAGCACGGTGGCCAACGGGCTGGGCGTGACGGTGCTGTCGGACATGGTCTACCGCCCGTGGTCGCTGGAGGGCAAGCGCATCGAGACCATCAACCTGCGCGACGCGGTGCCCACGATGAACATCGGCCTGGGGTGGAAACAGGGCGTGGAGTTTTCGCCGGCGATGACGGCGTTCCGCAACTATTTCCGGCAGCTGTTTCTCGAGCCGGCGTCGGGGCGCACGGGGCGCGGTCGCGGCTGAGGTTGCGGGGGAAACCCTGCCGGCATCGGGCCGGGATGACCCGGCGCAAGGAAAGCACGTCGCGCCAGCGTCACAATAGCCGCTGTCCCGAGCGCGCAATGCGGCATCGGCACCTTGCACCTCCCCGGAGATCGATCCCATGAAAGCAACCTGGAACGGCGTCACCATCGCCGAAAGCGACGACACCGTGCTCGTCGAAGGCAACCACTACTTCCCGATGAGTTCGCTCAACCGCGACGTGGTCACCTTCAGCAACCACAAGACCACCTGCCCGTGGAAGGGCTCGGCGAACTACTACTCGCTGCTGGTCAACGGCGAGCTCCATGCCGACGCCGCCTGGTACTACCCCGACCCGAAGCCCGAAGCCGAGGAAATCCGTGACCGCGTCGCGTTCTGGAAGGACGTGAAGGTCAGCGCCCAGTGAGCACCGCCGCCTTCGCTCCCCCGTTCACGCCGCCGGCCGAACTGGCCGGTGCGCTGCGCGAGCACGGCTACGCGGTGCTGAGCCCGCAGGGCGTGTGCGACTGGCTCGGCGTGCCGCTGGCGCAGCTCGAAGCGCTGCACGCCGACTGGAACGACCTGCCGCCCGACGAGTACCTGAAGGACGGCGGGCGCTACCGCACGCGGCGCCACGCCTGCTTCACGGTCGAGGCCGACGCCACGCTGGCGCAGGTGCCGCACCGCGCGCACTGGCAGCCGGTCGAATACAACGCGCTGCACGGCGGCATGCAGCGCTGGTTTGCGCCGATGCTCGACGCCACGGTGGCGCAGCCCGTGTGGCAGCGGCTGATGCGGCAGCTGGGCCAGGTGAGCAGCGACATGCGCGGCGCACCGCAGCGCTGGTTCGTGGAAGCGCACCAGTTCCGCATCGACACCGCCGGCGGCATCGGCCGCCCGACGCCCGAAGGCGCGCACCGCGACGGTGTCGACCTGGTGGCGGTGGTGCTGATCGGGCGCCAGGGCATCAAGGGCGGCGAGACGCGCGTGTTCGAGGCCAACGGCCGGCGCGGCGAGCGCTTCACCATGACCGAACCGTGGACGCTGCTGCTGCTGGACGACGCGCGCGTGATCCACGAATCGACGCCGATCCAGCCGCTGGAAGAGGGCGGCGATGGCTGGCGCGACACGCTCGTTGTCACCTGCCGGTCCGAGGGTTTCCAGGGGGATTGAGATGCCTGCGGGCTTCGCTGGTCGGAGTCCTACAGGGCGGGTTCTGCATAGCGGTTAAATTCGGGGCCCGACCCGGTGCGAACCGGGTCCGTCAGTCTGTCTGTCTGCGAACGCTAAGCGAGGTCCCGCCATGTTCAATCACATCCTGGTCCCCATCGACGGCTCCGAAACTTCCATGCTCGCGGTCAGCAAGGCCAGCGGTCTCGCCCTGGCCTTCGGCAGCCGCATCACGCTGATCCACGTGATCGACAACTACCCCTTCATCGGCGTGGGCGCGGACTATGCGCTCGGCCAGAACGAATACCTCGCGGCGGCCACCGCCAGCGCCAACGCGGCGCTGGCACGCGGCGTGGCCGCCCTGGCGGCCGAAGGCCTGCACAGCGACCAGCGCGTGATCGACGGCCACGTGGTGCACGAAGGCATCGTGGACACCGCCATCGCCATCGCGGCCGACCTGATCGTGATGGGTTCGCACGGCCGCAGCGGCATCGAGAAACTGCTGCTGGGCAGCGTGACGCAGCGCGTGCTGCAGGACGCCACCATGCCGGTGCTCGTCGTCAAGGGCCGCTGAGCACGAAGCCCGCCGCACGTTCGAAGTGCAACGGCTCCCGCGTCGCGGGATGCACGAACCCCAACTCCCTGGCATGCAGCAGCAGGCGCGGCGCGCGTGCCTGCAGCGCGGCGTCGCCGTACAGCGCGTCGCCCAAAATCGGGTGCCCGATCGACAGCAGGTGAACGCGCAGCTGGTGTGAACGGCCGGTGAGCGGCTCCAGCAGCACATGCGTGGCCGCAGGGCCGCCCGGCGGCGACACGCTGGCCAGCGCGCGCCAGCGCGTGAGGCTGGGCTTGCCGGCCGGATCGATCTTCTGCAGCGGCCGGCGCGGCCAGTCGGCCATCAGCGGGGCGTCGATGAGCGACCAGTCATCGCGCTGCGGCATCACACCGTCGACGATGGCTTCGTAGCGCTTGTGCACCTCGCGGTCGGCGAAGGCCGCGCTCAGGGCGCGTTGCATCTCCAGGCCGCGCGCCATCACCACGAGGCCGCTGGTGCCCATGTCGAGCCGGTGCACGATGAGCGCGTCGGGCCACTGGCGCTGGGCGCGCGCGCTCAGGCAGTCCTGCTTGTCCTCGCCGCGCCCGGGCACGCACAGCAGGCCGGCGGGCTTGTCGAGCACCAGCAGGTGGGCGTCTTCGTGAACGGGGAGCAGGTCGGGCGGCGAAGCGGTCATGGGGACAGCGAGTGTAGAGAGGCTCAGAAAGCCGGAAGAAGGCTGGGCTATCCTCGACCGATATGCCCGGCGCCGCTCCTCCCTTGTCTCCCACGTTCACCGACCTGAGGCGCGAGCGCCCCTTCATGCAGCTGTGGGTGGCGCGCCTGTTCGGCACCGCCGCCTCGCAGATGATGCTCGTGGCCATCGGCTGGCACATGTACGAGCTGACGGGCAGCGCGTGGGACCTGGGGCTGGTCGGCCTGTACCAGTTCGTGCCCGCGCTGCTGCTCGCGCTGCTGGCCGGCCATGTGGTGGACCGGCACCACCGGGGCCGCATCGTGGCGGTGTGCTTCGCGGTGCAGGGCACGGTGGCGCTGGCGCTGCTGTTCGCGGTGCTGCACAAGAACGACACGCGCGGGCTGCTGCTCGGGCTGTCGCTGGTGCTGGGCGCGGTGCGCGCCTTCCAGATGCCGGCGCAGCAGGCGCTCACGCCGCTGCTGGTGCCGCCGCTGCTGCTGTCGCGCGCGATGGCGTTCAGCTCGGCCGGCATGCAGGGCGCGATCATCGGCGGGCCGGCGCTCGGCGGGCTGCTGTTCGTGGCGGGCATGGCGGTGGTGTACGGCGCGAGCGTGCTGTGCTTCGCGGTGGCCTGCGTGCTGGTGCTGCGGCTGCGCTACGACCACGCCCCGGCCGCGCGCGAGCCGGTCACGCTGGCCACGGTGTTCGCGGGCGTCAATTTCATCTGGAAGCGCAAGCCGGTGCTGGGCGCCGTGTCGCTCGACCTGTTCGCCGTGCTGCTGGGCGGCGCCGTGGCGCTGCTGCCGATCTATGCCAAGGACATCCTGCACACCGGCCCCTGGGGCCTGGGCCTGCTGCGCAGCGCACCGGCGGTGGGCGCGTTGGTGATGTCGATCGCGCTCACGCGCCGGCCGGTCGAGCGCAACGTGGGGCGCACGCTGCTGCTGGCCGTGGGGGCGTTCGGGCTGTGCATGGTGGTGTTCGGCTTGTCGAAGAGCTTTCTCGTCTCGCTCATCGCGCTCGCGGTGTCGGGCGGTGCCGACATGGTCAACGTCGTGATCCGCCAGACGCTGGTGCAGCTGGAAACGCCCGACGCCATGCGCGGGCGGGTGAGCGCGGTCAACTCGATCTTCATCGGTGCGAGCAACCAGCTCGGCGAGTTCGAATCGGGCGCCACGGCGGCGCTGCTGGGGCCGGTCGGCTCGGTGGTGCTCGGCGGCGTGGGGACGATGCTGGTGGCGCTGACGTGGTTCCGCCTGTTCCCGTCGCTGGCGCAGCGCGACCGGCTGGTGGTGGCGGCGCCGGCTTCAGCGCGGCCCTGATCGTCAGTCGAAGAGGGCGCGCGCCTGCGGCACGTCGAGCGTGAGGTCGCTCTGCGCCACGGCCACGCACGGAAGAATCCAGCCGTCGATCTTTTCGTCGAAGCTCAGGCCCGGCCATTCGATGAGGTGGCGGCTCTCGCCCGACAGGCGCTGGCAGATGCAGGTGCGGCAGGTGCCGTTGCGGCACGAACTGGGCAGCTCGATGCCGGCCGCCTCCGCCGCATGCAGCAGCGTGACGCCCGCCTCGGCCTCGAATTCGAGGCCCGACGGTTCGAGACGGACCTTCATCGCGCGGGAGGTTCTTGCTGCTGTTGCTGCTGTTCGCGGCGTTGCTCGCGCAGCATGAAGAGGTACAGGCTCTCGACCTTGTCGCGCGCCCAGGGCGTCTTGCGCAGGAACTTGAGGCTCGAACCCACGCTGGGCTCGCTGATGAAGCAGCGGATCGGCACCAGGTGCCCCAGCTGCTCCCAGCCGTAGTAGTCGGCCAGCGCAGTGACGATGGCCTCCAGCGTGAGGCCATGCAACGGGTTGCGCGGCTGCGCCGGCTTGGGGGCGGGCGCGGGGACGTCGGTCACTCGGTCACTTGTTCTTGAGCTTGCCGCGCGGAATCACCGCCGTGGTGACGGTGCGCACGGGCTCGATGCCGCCGGTGGGGGCCTTCGGCGGCGAGGTGTCCTTCTTCGGTTTCTTCGCTTCCTTGTTGGTGCGTTGCTGACCCTTGGCCATGTGCTTTCTCCAGTTGATACGTGCGGATGCCGGAGGAGTTTAGCGGTGCGGCGACAATAGCCGGTTCCACACGTTTTTCCGCTTTCATGTCCGATTACGAAGTTCGCCCCGCCACGATGCGCGACGCCAAGGCCGTCGCCGAAGTCCATGCCCTCTCTGCCAAGGCCGCCTACGAAGGCATCCTGTCCGAAGACGACCTGCGCGTGCTGGCCCCCGCCTCGCGCGAGGCCAAGTGGCGCGAGGCCATCGAATTCAGCGAACCCCAGGTCCATGTGGTGACGCACGGCAGCGAGATCGTCGGTTTCGTGGGCTTCGACCGCTCGCGCGACCCCAAGACGCCGCCCACCACGGGCGAGATCTGGGCCATCTACGTCAAGCCCGAGCACTGGGGCAAGGGCGCCGGCGTGGCCCTGTGGGACGCCGCCCGCGAAGGCCTGGCCGAAGAAGGCTGCACCACGGTCACCATCTGGGTGCCGCTGCGCAACGACCGCGCCATGCGCTTCCACGAACTCGCCGGCTTCAAGCGCGAGATGAAGACCGCCAAGACCACCGCACTGGGCACCGTCCGCGTCGAAGAAATCCGCCTGAAGCGGGCGGTGGACTGACCCACCCCCGGATGCCGCGTACGGTCTTCACCGGCGCGGCCATCGGCTGCGGATAAGCTCGCCGCTTCTTCCACAGCCTGACTTTCGCCCATGGCCACCAGCCTGCTCCTGCTGCTCGACGACATCGCCACCGTGCTCGATGACGTCTCCGTCCTCACCAAAGTTGCTGCCAAGAAGACCGCCGGGGTGCTCGGCGACGACCTCGCGCTGAACGCGCAGCAGGTCACCGGCGTGCGCACCGAGCGCGAGCTGCCGGTGGTGTGGGCCGTGTGCAAGGGCTCCCTCGTCAACAAGGCGATCCTGGTGCCGGCCGCGCTGGCCATCGGCACCTGGCTGCCCTGGCTGGTGACGCCGCTGCTCATGGTGGGCGGTGCGTTCCTGTGCTTCGAGGGCGCCGAGAAGCTGGTCCACAAGTTCCTGCACAAAAAGGAGCACGAGGCCGACACCGCGCGCCACCAGAAGGCCGTGGCCGACACCACGGTCGACGTGGTCGCGGTCGAGAAGGACAAGATCAAGGGCGCGGTGCGCACCGACTTCATCCTCTCCGCCGAAATCATCGCCATCACGCTGGGCACCGTGCAGGGCCAGCCGTTCACGACGCAGCTCAGCGTGCTGGTCGGCATCGCGCTGATCATGACGATCGGCGTCTACGGCCTCGTGGCCGGCATCGTGAAGCTGGACGACGCGGGCCTGTACCTGAGCCAGCGCAGCAGCGCGGCGGCGCGCAGCCTGGGTCGCGGCATCCTGGCGGCAGCGCCGTGGCTCATGAAGGGCCTGTCGGTGGCCGGCACGGCCGCCATGTTCCTCGTGGGTGGCGGCATCCTGGTGCACGGCGTGCCGGCGTTCGGCCATGCGGTCGAAGACTGGGCCAAGGCCACGGGCGGCGTGTTCGGCACGCTGGGCTCGATGGGCGTCAATGCCGTCGTGGGCATCGTGGCCGGCGCCATCGTGCTGGCCGTGGTGGAACTCGTCGGCAAGCTGCGCGGCAAGAAGGCGGCGGCGCACTGAGCGCCTGTTGACCTTGCGGCCGGGCCTCAGCGGTCCGGCTTGCCGCGCTGGAACAGGCCGACGCCGACCAGCGCCACCCCCAGCGCGAGCGCGAACCAGCCGACGAGGTACGCACCGGCCACCATCTCGAACCAGCGCGTGCCCTGCAGGAAGCGCGGCCCCAGCAGCACGGCGACGCCGATCAGGAGGCAGAGGATGCCGCGCTCGATGGTGCGCAGCTGTCGTTGGGGGCGTCGGGCCATGGGGGTCTTTGCAAGGGAAAACGGAAGCGGCCATTGTCCCGCGCCGCGCGGAGAGGCCGGCAGCCGCCTGAAAACGTCGCGTGCGCGCATCGCTCGGCGCGCAAAAATGCTTCCAAACGTTGCAGAATCGCAGGCCATGCCATACCGCCACCTGCCCACCGGTTCCGCCTTCTTCCTTCCGTTGCGACGCGCCTGCGTGGGCGCCTCGCTGGCCGTGATGGCCGCCACGGCCTTCGCGCAGCCGCAGCCCGACCCCGCCGGTTTTCCGATGGACTCGGTCGGCTACCTCAACGAGGAGCTGCCGCGCATGGAAGCGGCCATTGCCGCGAAGGACCGCAGCTTCTTCCTCGGCGCGATGACGCGCATGGTGCAGTTTTCCGAGCGCTGGGGCTTCAAGGCCAAGGCCAATCCCGAGCTGGCCGCATACCCGATGTGCACGGCGGCCGTCATGGACTACGCGGTGGTCGGCATGTGCAGGCTGAACCCCGCCGACGATGCCTGCGAGCCGGGCCTGGCGCCGCGTTTCGATGCGAACGTGAAGCGCTGCCGCGAGCTGGCCGCGCAAAAATAGGCCTCCGGCCTTTCTTCTCTCCTTCATCGAACGAAGTCCCCGCGCCATGGCCGTGCGTGCGGGGCGGAGACACACGCATGGACTACACCCGCTACCAGACCCTCGCCCTCACGCGCCGCGGCGCGAACGGCGCGGTGCTCGACATCCAGATGCGCGCCACCAACGGCAAGCTGCCCACGGCCGGCCATGACGGCCACCGCGAGCTGGCCGAGATCTGGCGCGACGTGGCGGCCGACGACACGGTGCGCTGCGCCGTGCTGCGCGGCGAGGGCATGGGCTTCTCGGGCGGCGGCGACCTGGGCATGGTGCAGGACATGACCACCGACGACACCGTGCGCCAGCGCGTGTGGAAGGAAGCGCGCGACCTGGTCTACAACATCATCAACTGCGACAAGCCCATCGTGAGCGCCATGCACGGCCCGGCCGTGGGCGCGGGGCTGGTGGCGGGGCTGCTGGCCGACATCTCCATCGCCACGAAGAACGCGAAGATCGTCGACGGTCACACCCGCCTGGGCGTGGCGGCGGGCGACCATGCGGCCATCGTGTGGCCGCTCTTGTGCGGCATGGCCAAGGCCAAGTACCACCTGCTGCTGTGCGAGCCGGTGAGCGGCGAGGAGGCCGAGCGCATCGGCCTGGTGTCGCTGGCGGTGGACGAGGCCGGCCTGCTGCCGCGCGCCTACGAGATCGCCGACCGCCTCGCGGCCGGCAGCCAGAGCGCGATCCGCTTCACCAAGTACGCGCTGAACAACTGGCTGCGCCAGGCGGGGCCGACCTTCGACGCCTCGCTGGCGCTGGAGTTCATGGGCTTCGCGGGCGCCGACGTGCGCGAGGGCGTGGCCTCGCTGCGCGAGAAGCGCGCGCCGAACTTCGGCTGAGCCGACCTCCGCCGGGTCAGGCCTTGCTCAGCCCTTGCAAGGTTTGCAGCAGCACGACGCGCGTCTGGCCCAGCACCATGCCCTTCCACTCGTCGTTGTCGCAGTAGAACGCGTCGCGCAGGCGGCGGCGGATCTCGCGCTTCTGCGATTCGGGTGCCTCGGGGTGGCGGCGCAGCCAGGTGTCGGCGCGCAGGCGGTCGAGCACTTCCAGGTCGGGCAGCGTGCCGAACTCCAGGCCCATGGGCGCGACGCGCGCGTTCGGGCATTCGTCGTAGGCGGTCGAGATCACCGGGCCCGACACGTCGGCCGAGGCCGAGTCGCCCGCGAAGGGCGCGAACACGTCGGCGCCCCACCAGGCATGGGCCAGCGCGAGGTCTTCGGGCGTGTTGCGGCCCGGGTAGATCTTTTCACCGTGGCCGTAGGGGCCCAGGCCCGTGTGCACGTCGATCCAGCCCAGGTGCGTGGCCGAGGCCGCATAGCCGCGCAGGATCGCGCGGATGGTGCGGTTGCTCCACGACGGCGCGGTGCCGCCGTAGAACAGGCCGTCGGGCGAGGTGTACTGGCCGCGCGTGACGGCCGCGCGGAAGGCGGTCATGCCGTGCGTGGCGATGTAGGCGGCCACCGCCGCGTCGTCGGCGGGCGTCGGCGGCCAGCTGGCGGGCAGCACCAGCGGCTCCACGTCGGCGTACTCGGCGTTCACCGGCAGCGGCGCGCTGAAGTCGATGTGGTTGCGGTTCAGGTCGATGTTGTCTTCGTTGGTGCGGTGCAGGTGCGAGAAGCCGTGCGGGTTCACCGCATGCACCAGCAGCAGCGCGACGCCCGCGCGCTCCAGGCGCGCGAGCAGGTCGGCGTCGTTCAGCGTGGCCACCTGCGCGCCCGAGCCGCAGAAGCCCTCGGGGCCGTGCGTGCCCGAGGTGACGAGCAGCACCTTTCTGGCGTCGGCCGCGCCGATCAGCGCGACGTCGGTGGCGAGTTCTTCGCCGAGCGCGCCGCGGTGCGTGGGGTGCACGAACGACTCGAGGGTCGCGCCGCGCGCGGCGGCGGCCTCGAGGAACTTGGCGCGGGCTTCGACGTACGTGCCCGAGAAATGGCGGGTGGCGGCGGTGGCAGGCTGAGACATGGCGGGAAGATTCCTGTGCATGAAGGCGGGAAGGAGGAAGACGGTATCAGGCCGGCGCGTGGGCGTGGGCCGCATCGATGTCGCGGCCCGTGTGGTCGCGCAGCCAGAGCAGGCCCAGCAGCGACACCAGCGTCATCCCCACCAGGTACCAGGCCGGCGCCAGCTTGCTGCCGGTGGCGTTGACCAGCCAGGTACTGACGAAGGGCGCGAAGCCGCCGAAGAGCGCCACGCCGACGCTGTAGACCAGCGACATGCCGCTCGCGCGCACGCGCTTGGGAAACATCTCCGGCAGCATCGTGATGCCCGGCACCGTCTGCACCACCAGGCCGATGCTCAGCACGCCGAGCACGGTGAACAGCACCACGGGCGTGGGCGAGGCGTTGAGCCACAGAAAACCCGGGTAGATCAGGATCGCCATCACGATGCGGCTCCACAGGATGAGCGTCTTGCGGCCCACGATGTCCGACCACTTGCCCACGAAGGGCGCGAGCGCGAACGACAGCAGGCCCGTGAGCGCCGCGCCGAACAGCGCCACCGAGGGCGTGAGGCCGAGCTCGCGCACCGCGTAGGTCGGCATGTAGAAGGTGACCACGTAGGCCGCCGTGGTGCCGCCCACCAGCGCGAGGATGGCGGCCAGCACCGTCCTGCCGTGCTGCGTGCAGACGATCTTCAGGCTGCTCTCGCGCGGCGCCTTGGCGTCTTCCGGCGAGATGTGCAGCGATTCTTCGAGGTGGCGACGGATGTACATGCCCACCGGCGCGATCAGCATGCCGAGCACGAACGGCACGCGCCAGCCCCAGCTCTGCATGGCTTCGGCGGACAGCGAGACGGTCAGCACGCCGACCACCACGGCACCCATCAGCACGCCCAGGCCCTGACTCGCGAACTGCCAGCTCGCCATGTAGCCGCGGTTCGCGGGCGTGGCGTGCTCCACCAGCAGCGTGGTGGATGCGCCCACCTCGCCGCCGGCCGAGAAGCCCTGGATCAGGCGCGCCAGCACGATCACGATCGGCGCCGCGACGCCGATGCTCGCGTAGGTCGGCGTGAACGCGATCAGCGCGCAGCCCAGCGCCATCAAAAAGATCGTGAGCGTCATCGCCTTCTTGCGGCCCGCGCGGTCGGCGTACGCGCCGATCACGATGCCGCCCAGCGGCCGCATGATGAAACCGACGCCGAAGCTCGCCACCGTCAGCAGCAGCTGGCCGTAGGAACTGAAGGTGGGGAAGAACAGCTTGCCGATCACCAGCGCGAGAAAGCCGTAGACGGTGAAGTCGAAGAATTCCAGTCCGTTGCCGATGGTGGTGGCCACGATGGTCTGGCGCCGGCGGGCCGGCGACGAGGGCGAGGTGGACGAGGGCTGGGAAGCGGGGGTGTTCATGTGTCTCCTGTGTGTATCGGGGGCGCAGGCCGCGTGGGCCCGAACCGCGGCGGATGCTAGAGACTCGCCGCTGTCATGAAAAGACAATAATTGGGCGTTAACGATAACTTTTGGTTGTCACTCCAAAGATGAAACCCAATCAGTTGCATGCCTTCGTGGCCGTGGTCGAGCAGCTCAGCATCCGCGCTGCCGCGCGCGTGCTCGGCATTTCGCAGCCGGCCGTGACCAAGATCGTGCGCGAGCTGGAGCGCGAGGTCGGCGCGCCGTTGGTGGAGCGCAGTGTGAAAGGCGTGCGGCTCACCCAGTTCGGCCTGGCCTTCGCGCCGCGCGCGCGGCTGCTGCTGGCCGACATGGAACGCGCCCGCGACGAGATCGCGCAGATCCGCGACGGTGCCACCGGCTCCGTCTCGCTGGCCGTGAGCGCCTCGTTCGCGCTCACCGTGCTGCCCGCCGCCTTCAAGGACTTCCACACGCGCCTGCCGGCGGTCGATGTGCAGTTCAGCGAGGCCGTGCTGCCGTGGATGCTCGCGCGGCTGCGCGACGGGTATCTCGACTTCGCGGTGGCGCACATCGTGCCCGGCACACTCGATCCGCAGTTCGAGGCGCTGGAGCTGTTCCCGGTGCAGCTGGTGGTCGGCCTGCGCGAGCGCCATCCGCTGCGCAATGCGCGCTCGCTGAACGACCTTTATGCCGCCGAATGGGTCCTGCCGGGCGACGACCACGGCGGAACCAACGCCGTGGCGCCGCTGTTCACCCCGCTCGGGCTGTCGCCGCCCACGCGCGTGCTGCAGGGCCACTCGGTCACCGTAGCGCTGGCGCTGGTGGGGCACATGGATCTGATCGGCCTCTTCGTCGAGCCGCTCGCAGGGCTCAGCTTCAAGCGCCACGGCATCCGGCGCGTCGACGTGCACGAGACGCTGCCGGTGCTGAACGTGTGCGTGGTGCGCCGGCGCGGGCAACCGTCGACGCCGGCGGCGCAGCACTTCATCGAGTGCATTCAGCGGGCGTCGGTGGCGGCGATGAAGGGGTAGCGGAGGCGGGGCGGCTCAAAGCCCGAACAGCAGCACCACAAGGGCAACGGTCGCGCCGAGGACCACGTAGCCAATGCCGGTCAGCAGCAGCGCGAAGCCGACGAGATAGATCACGCGCCGTCCCCAGTTCGGCGCGCTCGGTACGCAGCGCCAGTAGACCAGCGCGGCTGCGAGGATCAGCATGCCCTCGATTGCATGGGCGATGACGCGCGTGGCCCCGGCAGAGTGAAAGACCGACCGGTCCAGCCACATGCCGATAACTCCCGCAAGCGGGATCAAGGCGGCCCAGGCGAGCACGCCGAGCGCGAGCCGCCCCGCCGCCTTCATCGGATGGCCTCGCCCTTGAAGAAGTGAAGAGGCATCGGGCTTTCCCAGCCGGGCGCCTGATAGCCGGACACCCCGAGATCGGGGACCGAGCCCATCACGCTGCGCAGCAGTGCGGCGAGGTACGAACTGCTGTTGTATTCGCCGGGGTTCATTCGGTCGCCTCGCAAGCGTGCGGGGAAGCTGTAGGGGGACACGTAGCTCGAAAAATCCGTGGCGCGCCTCATCAGCGTGCGCGCGAACGCCTCGGGGCTCATGCCACCGGGCGGCGCAAGCGGAATCTTGACGACGACATCGGTGGGCAGCGTGTTGGCATAGATGTTGGTTCGGATCCGCAACACGTTGTGCAATCCCGCTTCGCCCATCGTCGGTTGACCATCGATCACCGTGAGGCCCGAATAGGCGTCATCGATGACCAGCGAGATGTGCAGGCTGGGATAAGGGGTCCCCACAAGCCCGGCAGGACCGGCCGCCACCCGGCCGTACAGCGTGAACGTCGGTGTCGAGTGCTGCGCACGCCCCACCGAGTTTTCATTGGTGTTCATGAATTCCTCCCTGATTGGCGTTTCGAAATGGAACGCTCTGGAGGCGATGCTAGGGGCGCGAGCGCCAAAACACTGTTGTCAAATGAGGCGCCCGCTCATCCGGGATCTCTGCCGCTTCCGCGCACCGGAAGCGCCACCGGGCCAAGTCGCCATGGCCCCAACTCAACGCGAGAACAACACCAGCGCCACGAAAAGCAGTTTGACGCCGAAGGCCACGAGGGCGCTGGCGACCACCATCAGCACCACGAAGGCGACGAAGTAGGCCACGCGTCGGCCCCAGTGCGGCACGCTCGGCACGGCATACCAGTAGAGCAGCGCGGCCGCGCCGAGGTTGATGGCCTGGACCGCATACATGGTGACGCGCGAGGCTTCGGGCGAGTCAAGGACCGACGGGCCCAGCCACATGCACAGAAGTCCCAGCAGCGGGACCACGGTGACCCAGGCGAGCACGCCGAGCGCCAGGCGTCCGGCCGTCTTCATCGCAGGGCCTCCCGCCTGGTCGATGTTTCACTGGCAGTCATGAATTCCTCCTTGATGGCGTTTCGACATCGAACGCTCTGGCGTCCGATCCTATCGGCAGGGTCTGGCAACTGTTGTCAAATGAGAACTCCTCTCATTCATAATCCCTCCCGCTTCCGCACGCCGGAAGTGTCACCAGGCCGCCGGGAGGCGCGCCGCCAGAACATCCAAGGGATCTGAATGAAGAGAGTTTGTGTGAGCCTTGCGCTCGCCGCCGTGCAGGCAGCGCAGGCGCAATCCGTGCCTGCGTCCGCTGCTCCCGAATCGCGGGCAAGCGAGCTGAGCACCGTCAACGTCGAGGCCTCGCGCGCCAACGGCTTCCTGGCCGAGACGGTCGAGGCGGGCACGTTCCGGGGCGCGTCCGTGATGGACGTGCCGGCCACGGTCAACACCGTGACGCGCGAGGTGATCGAGCTGCAGGGCGCGGCGGGCGTGTACGACGTGCTGCGCAACACGGCCGGCGTGACGCGCCAGCAGAACGGTGGCGACACCTTCGACCAGCTTGTCATCCGCGGCATTGCCGTGGAGAACCGCACCAACTACCGGCTCAACGGCGCGCTCGCAATCCCCAACGTGTCGGAAATTCCGATGGAGAACAAGGAGCGCGTCGAGGTGCTCAAGGGCGCGTCGGCGCTGTACTACGGCTTCACCACGCCGGCGGGGGTGATCAACTTCGTCACCAAGCGTGCAGGCCGCACGCCCGTCACCTCGCTCGGGATGAGCGTCGACAACCAGGGCGGGCTGCAGGGCCAGGTCGACATCGGCCGCCAGTTCGGCGAGAACGACCAGTTCGGCGTGCGCCTGAACGCGGCGGGCGGCCAGTTGGGCTCGACCATCGATGGCGTGGACGGCAAGCGCAGCTTCGTCTCGGCCGCGCTCGACTGGCGCGTGAACCGGCGGCTCACGCTGAAGGCCGACATCGAGCACTACCGCAAGCGCATCACCGAGCAGGCCGGCATCGCGCGGCTTGCGGCCGTGAACGGCGTCATCGCGCTGCCGGCGCTGCCCGATCCGCACAAGTTGCTGGCGCCGCCCTGGGCCGTGTTCGAAGCCGAGGTCACCAACACGCAGCTGCGTGCCGACTACGCCTTGAGCGACCACTGGGCGCTCAGCGTGGAGGCCGGCCATTCCGAGGCCGAGCGCGACCGGCGCCTGGCGCAGTTCGGCACCTACAACGTGCGCACCGGCCTGGGCCGTCTCACGGGCAATGTGCAGCATCTCGAGCAGCGTTCGGACCTGCTGCGCGCCGAGCTGTTCGGCACCTTCGCCACCGGCGCGCTGCAGCACGAGCTGACCCTCGGCGCGGCGCGCAGCGACAAGACGCAGGCGCCCGTGTTCCAGCGCAACTACGGCGGTGCGACCACGCTGCAGAACCTGTACAACCCCGTGCCCATCGGCGCGCTGGCGCTGAGCGCGATGCCGTCGCGGCCCACCTCGGGCGCGCAGGACAGCGAGGAGCTGGGCCTGTACGCGCTCGACCGCATCACCTTCTCGCCGCAGTGGCAGCTGGTGGCCGGCCTGCGCCACACGCGCTACCAGAGCTGGCAGGGCGCGAGCGCCACGCTGCCGGCCCTGGACTACAGCGTGCGCAAGACCACGCCGCTGGCGGCGCTGAGCTACAAGTTCACGCCCGACCTCATGGCCTACGTGTCGTACTCGCAGGGCGTGGAAGAGGGCGAGGTGGCGCCGGCCGGCACCGCCAACCAGAACACCCGCATGCCGCCGGGCGTGAGCCGGCAGAGGGAAATCGGCCTGCGCTGGCTGACCGGCGGCGGCACGCTGCTGTCGGGCGCGCTGTTCGACATCGAACGGCCTGGCGCCTACACCGACAGCGCCAACACCTTCGTGGCCAGCGGGCGCCAGCGTTATCGCGGTCTCGAGGTGTCGGCGCAGGGGCGGCTCACGCCCGCGCTGGCGTGGCAGCTCTCGGGCCAGTGGCTCGATGCCGAATTCCGCCGCATCAACGCGCAGTACGACGGCAAGCGGCCCGAGAACACGGCGCGCACCACGGCGAGCGCCTTCCTGTCGTACGACATCGCGGCGGTGCCGGGGCTGTCGGTCAACGGCGGCGCGTACTTCACGGGGCGCCGTCCCGTCGACGACCTGAACCAGGGCTTCATCGGCGGCACCACCGTCTTCGGCCTGGGCGCGCGCTACGTGGCGCAGCTCATGGGCAGGCGCACCACCTTCCAGCTGAACGTCGACAACGTGGGCGACAAGCGCTACTGGTCGGCGGCCGGCACCCGGCTGGCGGTGGGCACGCCGCGTACGATCAAGGCCCTGGTCAAGATCGATCTTTGAACCCGCGCGCCCCGCCTTGGCGGGGCTTCCTGTTTCCCGTTTTCTTCTGTTTTTCATGGCTTTGCTGCGTCGCGTCTGGTTCCAGATCCATTGGTTCATCGGCATCACGGCGGGCAGCGTGCTGGTCGTCATCGGCCTGAGCGGGGCGACGCTGTCGTTCCGCGCCGAGATCACCGACCTGCTGAACCCGATCCCCGCGGCCTCGGCCGCGCCCGCACTGGCACCGCCTGCGCTCGTTGCGCGCGTGCAGGCCGAGATGCCCGGGCGGCGCATCGCGACCGTCGCCGTGTCGACCGAGCCCGGGCGCCCCGCGCGCATCGGGTTCGCACCGCCGCCCGGTGAGCGGCGCGGCGAGACGCGCTTCGCCGATCCCGCCACCGGCGCGCTGCTGCCCGATCCGGTGGGCGAGCACTTCTTCGAGTTCGTCGAGGAGCTGCACCGCTGGCTGCTGCTGCCGCGCGACGACGGCAAGCCCATCACCGGCTCGCTGTCCGGCCTGTTGCTGCTGCTGGCGCTGTCGGGCCTGTACCTGCGCTGGCCACGCCGGCCCTTCGCGTGGCGCCAGTGGCTGCGCATCGACTTCGCGCTGCGCGGCCGTGCCTTCCTGTGGAACCTGCATGCGGTGGTCGGCACCGTCGCGCTGCTGGCCTACGTGGTGTCGACCACCACCGGCATGTACTGGGCCTTCGACGGCTTGCGCAAGGCGGTCGACGGCGCGGTCGGCGAGGGCCGCGTGGTGCGCGCCGAACGCGCGCCGGCCGATGCCCCGGTGACGCTCGACCTGGCGCGCGTCTGGCAGGCCTTCGTCGACACCACGGGCGGCGACTGGACCCAGGTGACGCTGCGGCTGCCCGCGCGCAACGGCACACAGGTGGAGGCCGTCTACCTGCGCATGCATGCCGAGCACGAGCGCGCGCGCAACCGCCTGTACCTGCAGGCCGCGACCGGCGAGACGCTGCGCCACGAACGCTATGCCGACAAGCCGCCCCTGGGCCGCTTCGTGAACAGCATCTACCCGCTGCACATGGGCACCTACTGGGGCCTGCCGGGGCGCATCGTGATGATGCTCACGAGCCTGGGGCTCGCGCTGTTCGCGATCAGCGGCTGGATGATGTACCTCGGCCGCCGCCGCACCGCGAAGGCCGTGCGCGCCGAGCGCGCGCGGCTCGATGCGGCCGCCGTGCCCGCCACGGCGGGCGATGCGGGCCAGGTGCTGGTCGCCTTCGCGAGCCAGACCGGCCATGCCGAGCGCCTCGCGCTGCAGACGGCCGGCGCGCTGCAGGCCGCCGGTGTCGCGGCGGTGGTGCGGCCTGTGTCGTCACTGAGCGCCGATGCGCTGCTGCATTTCCGGCAGGTGCTGTGGGTGGCGAGCAGCTTCGGCGAGGGCGAGCCGCCCGACAGCGCGCGTGCCTTTGCCCGTGCATTCGCGCGGCAAGGCGGCCCGGGTCTGCGCCATCTGCGCTACGGCCTGCTCGCGCTGGGCGACCGCCACTACGCGACCTTCTGCGGCTTCGGCCGCAAGCTCGACCACGACCTGCACAACCAGGGCGCGCAGCCGCTATTCCCCATGATCGAGGTGGACGGCGAAGACCCGGCAGCGCTCGCGCGTTGGCACGATGCGCTGCGCGACACCTTCGGGGTGCGCGATGCCGCGTGGCCTGTGTCGACCGCGCCGGCTTTCGAAGCCTGGCGGCTCGACGGCCGGCACCTGCTCAATGCGGGCAGCCAGGGCGATCCGCTGTTCGAGATCGAGCTGCGGCGCGTCGATGGCGGCACGATGAACTGGACGCCCGGCGCACTGGTCGAGATCGTGCCGCGCCAGATGCACGACGACGGCGCCCCGGCGCCCGCGCCGCGCAGCTACTCGGTCGCGTCGATTCCGTCCGATGGCGCCATCCAGCTGCTGGTGCGGCAGGCGCGGCATGACAACGGGCTGGGCGTGGCCTCGGGCTGGCTCACGGTCGGCGCGCCGATGGGCGCGGAACTCGCGCTGCGCCTCGTCGCCAACCCGGGCTTCGCGCTGCCCGACGATGCGCGGCCTTGCATCTTCATCGGCAACGGCTCGGGCTTTGCGGGCCTGCGCGCGCTGCTGCGCGAGCGTGCGCGCCGCGGGCATGGCCGCAACTGGCTGGTGTTCGGCGAGCGGCAGGCGGCGCACGACGGCTTCGGCGCGGACGAGGTCGCGGCATGGCAGGCCGGCGGTCTCGTGGCGCGCGCCGACTTCGTCTACTCGCGCGATCAGGCGCAGCGCGTGTACGTACAGGACCGCCTGCGCGGTGCCGCCGAAGTGCTCAAGCAGTGGGTGGACGAAGAGGGCGCGATCGTCTTCGTCTGCGGCAGCCTCGAAGGCATGGCGCCGGGCGTGGATGCGGCGCTCACCGAGGTGCTGGGCGAGAGCGGCATGGACGCGCTCATCGCTGAGGGCCGCTACCGCCGCGACGTCTACTGATCAAACGGGCGGAAAGCTCACGCCCGGTTCGCCCGCCTGCCAGGGTACGTACTTGTGCATGACGCGCGTGAACAGATCTGACCCGGTCCAGCCTGCCAGCCAGGCCTGCAGGCGCGGCCAGGGCTGCGTGTCGAACCAGGCCATATCGACCATCGCGAACTGCCGAACGAAGGGCATGAGCGCCGCATCGGCCAGCGTGGCATGCGCGCCGGCCAGTTGCACTGACATCGCGAGCCGGTCTTCAAGCCCTTGCAGGAAACGCGCGCCCTCGTCGCGCGCCGAGCCTTCCGACGCGGGATAACGCGCCGGGTACTTGTAGCGATCGAGCAGCGGCTTGAAATCGTTATCGCAGGCGGCGATCAGTTCGAGCGTGCCGCGCTCCGGCGCCAGCCAGCGCAGCGGGTCGTGGCGGCGCAGCGCCCACAGCATCACGTCCAGGCTCTGCTCCAGCACCGTCGCGCCGCCGTCGAGCACCAGCACGGGCACCGTGCCCTTGGGCGAGGCCGCGAGCATCTCGGCGGGCTTGCGCTTGAGCTCGACCTCGCGCAGTTCGCAGTGCTGTTCGCTCGCCACCAGCGCGAGCCGGGCCCGCATCGCATAGGGGCAGCGGCGAAACGAATAGAGCACGGGGAGGGCGGAATCGGGCATGCGAACGACAGGTGGACAAGCGGAGCCGGCCGATTGTCGGCCCGTGCCCGCCGGGTCGCGCGGCGGCGGGTTTTTCCTCACAATCGACCGCCATGGGCGAACGTCTTTTCCTCCGGCTTCATGACGACCCGCTGCACGGGCCGGAGTCGGGCGTGCCCGACGGCACGCTGCAGGTGCTGCCGATCGCACCGGCGCTGCGGTCGCATGTCTCGCATCTGCTGGCGTACCGCGAGACCTTCGCGCCCGGCCACGAGGTGCGCGAGCGCGTGCTGCCCGACGGCGCGATCCGGCTGGTCTTCAACTTCGGTGACGCGCCCTCGGCCGACGACGCGCCGGGGCAGGCGGTCGAAGCCATCGGCGCCTTCGCCGCGCCCGCCGTGGTGCGGATGCGCGACACGGTGGAAGGCCTGTCGGTGGCGCTGCGTCCCGGTGCGGCGGCGGCGCTGCTGGGCGTGCCGGCCGGCGAGATCGCGGGCCGTGCGGTGCACCTGGACGAACTCTGGGGCGGCGAGGGCACGACGCTGCTCGCGCGCATGGCCGAAGCGCACGGCGATGTTGCACGCGCCGATCTGTTGCAGCAGGCCCTGATGAAGCGCCTGCAGAAAGCCGGCGACGGCACGCCGCCGGCCGCCGCGATGCACGCTGCACGGCTCATCGCCGCTGCCGACGGGCGCCAGGCGCTGCGCGAGGTGGCGCAGGCGGTCGGCGTGGGCGAGCGCCGGCTGCAGCAGCTCTTTCATGCGCACGTCGGGCTGTCGCCGCGCGCCTGGGGCC
This sequence comes from Variovorax sp. GW823-FHT04F07, assembly GCF_058795995.1. Classification (NCBI taxonomy): domain Bacteria; kingdom Pseudomonadati; phylum Pseudomonadota; class Betaproteobacteria; order Burkholderiales; family Comamonadaceae; genus Variovorax; species Variovorax sp. GW823-FHT04F07. Next base: position 42,291 of record NZ_JBXAIG010000006.1, on the reverse strand, counting down.
GGCTCGCGCGGCTGCATGCCTGCCTGCGCGCATTGCGCCTGCACAGCGCGCCGGCCTGGGCCGACATGGCGCTGGACCACGGGTTCTACGACCAGTCGCACCTTGTCAACGAGTTCCGCGCCCTGTGCGGCGTGACGCCCACCGAGTTCCTCGGGCGCCGGGTTTCGGTTTCTTCCAAGACGGCGCGCTGAGGCCGGCCTATCGTGGCGGCCTGTCCTGCCCAAGGACCCTCACCGAACGAAGGAGCAACGACACATGACAGCAGCCCCCTCCACCCCTGACGCCGCGCACCGTCCGCTGGCGGGCCGCGTGGCCGTGGTGACCGGCGCCAGCCGCGGCGCGGGCCGCGGCATCGCGCAGGAACTGGGCGCGGCCGGCGCCACCGTGTACGTGACCGGGCGCAGCACCCGCGCGCGGCCGGCCGACAGCTACGGCCAGCTGCTCGCCTTGTCCGAGCTGGCCGCCTTGCCCGGCACCATCGACGACACCGCCGACGAGGTCACGCAACTCGGCGGGCGCGGCATTGCCGTGGCCTGCGACCACACGAAGGAAGACGAGGTGGCGGCGCTGTTCGCGCGCGTCGAGCGCGAGCAGGGCCGGCTCGACCTGCTCGTGAACAACGCCTGGGGCGGCCACGAGAGCTTCACCGGTGTCTTCGAGGCGCCGTTCTGGGAACATCCGCTCGCCAACTGGGATTCGATGTTCGATCGCGGCGTGCGCAACCACCTCGTGGCCAGCCGCTGCGCCGCGCCGGGCATGGTGCGCCGCAAGCAGGGCCTGATCGTCACCACCACCTTCTGGGACCGTGGCCACTACCTGCGCGGCAACCTGTTCTACGACCTCGCCAAGGCCTCGATGACGCGGCTGGCCTTCGGCATCGCGCAGGAACTGCAGCCGCACGGCGTGGCCTCGGTGGCGGTGTCGCCGGGCTGGATGCGCACCGAGTTCGTGCTCGCGGGCCACAAGACCGACGAAGCGCACTGGCAGGAGCGCCCCGCGCTGGCGCGCACCGAATCGCCGCGTTACCTGGGTCGCGCCGTGGCCGCGCTGGCAGCCGATGCGCAGGTGCTCGACAAGACCGGCCAGGTGCTGCGCGTGGCCGACCTGGCGCGTGCCTACGGCTTCACCGACATCGACGGGCGGCAGGTCGAGGCGTTCGAGCTGTAGGGCGCGTCAGCGCAGGTCGCGCACGTCGATGCGAAAGCGCAGCTCGGGCGCGCCGCCGAGCCCGGGCTCGGTGATGAACTCCTCGACCAGCACGCCGCCGTTGGCGCGGATCACGCGCTGCGAGGCGAGGTTGTCGGGGCTGGTCGTGATCTCGACGTGGTCCAGGCCGATGCCGCGCGCATCGGGCAGCAGCGCGCGCAGCGCGGCGGTGGCATAGCCCCGGCCGCTTTTCCACGGCACCACGCCGTAGCCGATGTGGCCGAGGCAGTACGAAGGCAGGGCGTTGGTGCCCGGCTGCCAGCGCAGCTGGATGCTGCCGCAGAACTCGCCGTCCCACAGCCAGCGCCGGTAGCCCGGCAGCCGCGGCACGGTGCCGCCGGTGGGCAGCGCGATGGGCGGGCCCTTGGCCTCGCGGTCGACGAGGCTGGCAAGAAAGCCGTCGGGGTCGGTGCGGATCAGCGCCAGCTCTTCGCGGCCGGCTTCGGCCCGCAGGTTGTTGGGCGACCAGCCGCGCTCCAGGGCCGCGATGTAGCCGGGCAAATGTTCAGGCGACGGCCAGACGAGTTGCAGTGCGGAAAGGGACATGGGAAATGGTCCTTGTCTTTTGATCAGTACGAGCGCAGGGCGATGCCCCAGCGCCCCTCGGCCTGCACGACGATCCAGAGGTTGGCGTGCGTGCTGAGCACCGCGCCGGCCGCATCGCGCCGCGTGTAGTGCACGACGAAGTGCACCTTGTCCTGGCTCACGAGCACCGGCTCCTTCTTCTCGTACTGTGTGGAGGCCCAGCCGCCGGCCTTGAGCGTCTCGAAGAAATCCACCGGGTGCCGGCCGGGCGTGGGCCAATCGAGCCGCTGCGCGCCCGAGAGCATCGTGTGCGGAAAGTGCAGCTCGGCGTCCATGCCGCGCGTGTCCGAGGCGTTGAACGCGGCGGTGAAGCGGTCGAGGCAGGCCGATGCGGCGGCGACGACGGCCGCGTGCGGTGCGTCGGAGGGCGGCGGGGCGACGAAGGCAGAGAAATCGGTCATGCGCTGGATGGTAGGCGAGCGCGCGCCCGTCGGTCACGCTCACAAGAAATGCAACTGAGTTGCGTCAATCCATATAATGCAATTCTGTTGCAACTACGGAGCCTGCCCTCATGGCCGATCGCCTTCCCGTCACCGTGCTGTCCGGCTTCCTGGGCGCCGGCAAGACCACGCTGCTCAACCACATCCTGCACAACCGCGAGGGCCGCCGCGTGGCGGTAATCGTCAACGACATGAGCGAGGTCAACATCGACGCCGCACTGGTGCGCGAAGGCGGCGCCGCGCTGTCGCGCACCGACGAGAAGCTGGTCGAGATGAGCAACGGCTGCATCTGCTGCACGCTGCGCGAAGACCTGCTGATCGAGGTGAAGCGGCTCGCCAAGGAAGGGCGCTTCGACCAGCTCGTGATCGAGTCGACCGGCATCTCCGAGCCGCTGCCCGTGGCCGAGACCTTCACCTTCGCGGGCGAGGACGGCCAGAGCCTGGCCGACGTGGCGCGCCTGGACACCATGGTCACGGTGGTCGATGCCTTCAACTTCCTTCGCGACTACGGCTCGCCCGACAGCCTGGGCCAGCGCGGCCAGTCGCTGGGCGACGAAGACACGCGCACGGTGGTCGACCTGCTGATCGAGCAGATCGAGTTCTGCGACGTGCTCGTGGTCAACAAGACCGACCTCGTGACGGCGCAGGAGCGCGAGCGGCTGATGGCCATCTTGCGCAGCCTCAACCCGCGTGCGCGCATCGAGGAATCGGAATTCGGCCGCGTCGCGCTCGACCGCGTGCTCGACACGGGCCTGTTCGATTTCGAGCAGGCCGAGCAGGCCCCCGGCTGGCTGGCCGAGCTGCGCGGCGAGCACGTGCCCGAGAGCGAGGCCTACGGCATCCGCAGCTTCGTCTACCGCTCGCGCCTGCCGTTCCATCCGCAGCGCTTCTGGGACCTGGTGCAGAGCGAGTGGGAGGGCGTGGTGCGCTCCAAGGGCTTCTTCTGGCTCGCGAGCCGGCCGACCCGCGCGGGCGCGTGGTCACAGGCCGGCGGTGCCTGCCGCTACGGCGTGGCGGGCCTGTGGTGGGCGGCCGTGCCGCGCGAACACTGGCCGACCGACCCCGACGGGCTCGAACTCATCCGCAAGAACTGGGACGACGCCACCGGCGACGCGCGCCAGGAGCTGGTACTGATCGGCATCGGCATGGACGAAGCTGCGCTGCGCGCACGGCTCGATGCCTGCCTGCTGACGCCCAACGAGATGCGCTTCGGCCCCTCGTGGTGGCAGAACCTGCCCGATCCGTTTCCGTCGTGGAACGCGTAGGGCGCGGGAGATTCAGTCGCCGGCGCTGCCGGGCTGCATCGCCTGCTGTACCAGCCGCGCCATGGCCGACGCGTTCTCGCTGCCGACGGCGGCCAGGCCCTGCACGGTGCCTTGACGGTCCTGCAGGGCTTCGTCCTGGCTGGCCTTGAGCTTGCCTTCGAGGCGGTCGATGGGGATCTCGATGCCCACCACGGCGCGCGCGAGCTTGCGGATGAAGGCCTCGGGCGCGTCCGTGGTCTGCCAGGGCACGGGCTGGCCGGCCTCGTTCGCCGCGGTCAGCCGCGCGAGCAGGTCGAGCAGCCAGGCTTCGTCGTCGATGGCGCGCGCGATGCCGTGCGCATGAGCCACGGCGTAGTTCCAGGTCGGCACCACCTGGCCGTGCTCGGCCTTGCCGGGGTACCAGCCGGGCGTGATGTAGGCCTGCGGCCCCTGGAACATCACGACCGATGGGGCCGCGGCATCGAGCTGGCGCCACACGGGATTGGCGCGCGACACGTGGCCGAGCAGCGTGCCGAACGGGCCGCGCGTCCGGTCGAGCAGAAAGGGCAGGTGGTTGGCGACCAGCCCGTCGGCGCCCGGCACGACCCAGGCGCCCAGCGGATGCGCGTCGATCAGCGCGTGGCTCGCGCCGAGGTCGGGCTGGCGGTGGTGCCGGGAGACGTACACGCGCGGCCTGGTCGGCTCGGCGAGCTACCGCGCGCAGTCGCCGCACATGCCGTGCAGCGTGAGCGCCGTGTGCCGCGTGTCGATGCCCTGCTTGCGCAGCGCCTTGCCGAGCCGGCCCATCACCTTGGGCAGTTCGGGGTCGGAGGGCAGGGCCAGCACCTTGTGGCACTGGTCGCATTCGAAGGTGTTGCCCGAGGCGGTGTCGACGTGCCGCGCGAAACGATTGACCCGGTCGGCGCCCACGCGGCGGTCGCACAGGCCGGCCTCGACCAGCCGGTCGAGCACGCGGTAGAGCGTGACGCGATCGGGCGGCTCGCCCGTGGCGGCGGTGTAGGCGGCGGCCACTTCCTCGTGGGTCAGCGGCTGCGAGCCGTGTTCGAGCAGCTCGAGCACGGTCTGGGCGGCGCGCGTCACGCGCAGCCCGCTGCCGCGCAGCAGCGCCTCGCTGTCGAAGGCGGGGCCGGGCGACGAGGTCTTCGGGGACGGGTTCGGGGTGGTCTTCATGCGAAACGCCATTGTGTTGCATCCGGCGCTCCCTTGTGCCGTCAGGGGCGCCAGGGCGGCCCGAGGGCCCGGATGTTGCGAGGTGCAAGTCAGCCAACCGGCCGTTTCGCCGCGGCCCGGGTCGCCCGAATGCGCTAAGGTCCGGGCATTCGCATTCCTGAATACCTTCGTTGACCATGTCCCGTCCCCCCATCGAAATCGAAACCGCCCCGAACCCCACCGCCTCGGTGATCCTGATGCACGGCCTGGGTGCCGACGGCAACGACTTCGTGCCGATCGCCGGCGAACTCGACCTGTCGGCCGTGGGCCCGGTGCGCTTCGTGTTCCCCAATGCGCCCGTCATTCCCGTGACCATCAACGGCGGCTACGAGATGCCCGCCTGGTACGACATCGCGGTGGCCGATCTGGTGGCGCGCGAGGACGAGGCCGGCCTGCGCCGCTCGCAGGCCAGCATCGAGGCCCTCATCGCCAACGAAAAGGCACGCGGCATTCCCGCCCACCGCATCGTCGTGGCCGGCTTCTCGCAAGGCTGCGCGATGGCGCTGATGACGGGGCTGCGCCACGGCGAGCGGCTGGCGGGCATCGTCGGCCTTTCGGGCTACCTGCCGATCGCCGCGACCACGGCGGCCGAGCGCCACGGCGCCAACCACGACACGCCCGTGTTCCTCGCGCACGGCCGGCAGGACCCGGTGGTGCCGCTGGCGCGCGCCGAACAGTCGCGCGACGCGCTGGTGGCGCTGGGCCACCCCGTCGAATGGCATGAATACCAGATGGCGCACTCGGTCTGCATGGAAGAGATCGCCGACCTCAACCACTTCCTGCTGCGCGTGTTCGGCTGAAGGCCCGCCACGCCGGGCCGCGCGCGCATCCATCCTGATCCTGTCACCCCGCAAGAACGCACAGAAGGAGACCCCCATGATCCTGGTCATCGGACACGCGCTGGCAAAGGCCGACACCCTGCAGGCGATGCTGGCCATCAGCGTGGAACACGTGCTGCGCTCGCGCGCCGAGCCCGGCTGCATCTCGCATGACGTCACGACCGACGTGCAAGACCCGCTGCAGCTCACCTTCGTGGAGCGATGGAGCGACATGGCGGCGCTGCAGGCGCACTTTCGCGTCGATGCGTCGCGCGCTTTCGGCAAGGCGCTCGCGGCCATGGCCGACGGGGTGCCGTCGATCCATGTCTACCAGTCGGAAGAGATCGACCTGTCGGCGGGCCGCGCCAAGGCCTGAATTTCGAACCCCGCTGCGCGCCGAAAGGCCGGTGGTATTTGAGAGGGTAGCTATGAAAAAAGTAGCAAAAAACAGCATAGCCGGATGCGGGATTCCCTGCTTCAGCAGTGCCTGTCCGCCCGTGCTACCTTCCAGCCCCACAGAAGATTGATGGGTCATAAGAACATGAGCAACAGATTGCAGGAGAGGCTGGGTGCACTCCCGGCCGCGCGATTGAAGGGAATGCGTCGCGGCATCGAGAAGGAAAGCCTGCGCGCATTGCCCGACGGCAAGCTGGCCCTCACGCCGCATCCGCTGGCGCTGGGCTCGGCGCTCACGCATCCGCACATCACGACCGACTTCAGCGAATCGCAGCTCGAACTCATCACGGGCGTGCACGCGGGCGTGGAGTCGGCGCTCGAAGAGCTCACGCGGGTGCACCAGTTCACCTACCGCGTGCTCGACCAGCTCGGCGACGAGCGCCTGTGGGTGTCGAGCATGCCCTGCGGCCTGCCGACCGACGAGACCATTCCGATCGGCCGCTACGGCTCGTCGAACGTGGGCCGCGCCAAGAGCGTGTACCGCATGGGCCTGAGCCACCGCTATGGCCGCCGCATGCAGACCATCTCGGGCATCCACTACAACTGGTCGCTGCCGGAGGTGTCGAGCGAAGAGTACTTCGCGCTCATCCGCAACTTCCGCCGCCAGGCCTTTTTGCTGCTGTACCTGTTCGGCGCCTCGCCGGCCCTGTGTTCGAGCTTTGTCGCGGGCCGCCCGCACGAGCTGCAGCCGCTGGGCGACGGCAGCATGTACATGCCGCACGGCACCTCGCTGCGCATGGGCCGCCTGGGCTACCAGAGCGAGGCGCAGGCCTCGCTGGCCGTGAGCTACAACAGCCTGGAGGGCTACGGCGCCTCGCTGCAGGACGCGCTCACGCGCCCGTGGCCGGCCTACGAGGCCATCGGCATCCGCAACCTGGGCGGCGACTACAACCAGCTGGGCACCAGCCTGCTGCAGATCGAGAACGAGTTCTACGGCACCATCCGCCCCAAGCGTGTCATCCACTCCGGCGAGCGCCCGCTGCATGCGCTGCGCGAGCGCGGCGTGGAGTACGTCGAGGTGCGCCTGATGGACCTCGACCCCTTCGAGACCGTCGGCATCAACGCGCAGACCATGCGCTTCATCGACGTGTTCCTGCTGCACTGCCTGCTGAACGACAGCCCCGACGACACGCCGCAAGAAATCGCCGACCTGGCGCAGAACCAGCACCTCACGGCCGCGCGCGGCCGCGAGCCGGGGCTGAAGCTGCGCCGTGACGGGCGCGAGGTCGCGCTCACCGACTGGGGCCTGGAGCTGGTCGAGCAGTGCCTGCCGATTGCCGCCGCGCTCGATGCGGCGCAGGGCGGCACGCAGCACGTCGACGCCGTGCGCGCCGCCAAGGCCGGCCTCGAGAACCCCGACAGCCTGCCCTCGGCCCGCGTGCTCGCGGCCATCGAGCAGCAGCACGGCAACTCCTTCGTCGGCTTCGTGCGCGCCCAGTCGGAGCAGACCCGCGCCGCGCTGCTGGCGCTGCCGTTCTCGGCCGCGCAGCAGGCCGGGTTCGAGCAGATGACGGCCGAGTCGATCCAGGCGCAAAAGCGCATCGAGGCGGCCGACACCATGCCCTTCGAGATCTACCGCGAGCAGTACGTCTCGCCGGCGCGCCTGGGCATGGCCCCCGGCCGCCTGCCGGTCGCAGCCTGAGAAGGTCACCCCGGCGGCGCCGGCCGGCGCATGCCGACAGCGCCGCTGGCCGATGGCCTACAGCCATTGACCTGTCCGGCTCACCGTGGCGCGGCGGCCAGCCCCGAAGATGGCGTCATGCGCTGCCCAGTTCCGGACCCGAGACACCCACCATGACGCTCCATGCCTACCTGGTCGAGGACAGTCCGGTGATCCGCGAGAACCTGGTCGACTTTCTCGAGGACGTGATCGATGCGCACGTGATCGCCTCGGCCAGCACCGCCGACGAAGCGCTCGACTGGCTGCGCGACCACAAGAGCGACTGGGACCTGGCCATCGTCGACCTGTTCCTGCAGCGCGGCAACGGCCTGGCCGTGCTGAACGCCTGCCGCCAGCGCTCGCCGCACCAGAAGGTGGTGGTGCTCAGCAACTACGCCACCGCCGACATGCGCCTGCGCTCGCAGCAGCTGGGTGCCGACGCCTTCTTCGACAAATCGGCCGAACTCGACCAGCTGGTGGCGTACTGCGCCACGGTCCGGCCGTCGCATGGGTGACTCCCGCCGGGGGCGCCCGGCGGCGAACGGGGCGGGGAACTGAGGTAAAACGTTGGGTTGTTGTCAATTGGCAACCCTCACCAACACCGACCCACACCGTTCAGACAGCGAGCAGAGACCTCATGAGCAACAGCACCTCCATCGACTTCCAGGGCCGCGTGGCCATCGTGACCGGCGCCGGCGGCGGCCTGGGCCGCCAGCATGCGCTGGCCTTGGCGGCGCGCGGCGCCAAGGTGGTGGTCAACGACCTGGGCGGCGCGCGCGACGGCTCGGGCGGCTCGGTCAGCGCCGCGCAGGCGGTGGTCGACGAGATCAAGGCGGCCGGCGGCGAAGCCATTGCCAACGGGGCCTCGGTGACCGACTTCGAGGCCGTGCAGGCCATGGTCAAGCAGGCGGTCGACGCCTGGGGCCGCGTCGACATCCTGGTCAACAACGCCGGCATCCTGCGCGACAAGAGCTTCGCCAAGATGGAACTGGACGACTTCAAGCTCGTGGTCGACGTGCACCTGATGGGCGCCGTGAATTGCACCAAGGCCGTCTGGGCGCTCATGAACGAGCAGAAGTACGGCCGCATCGTGATGACCACCTCGTCGTCGGGCCTGTACGGCAACTTCGGCCAGAGCAACTACGGCGCCGCCAAGCTGGCGCTCGTGGGCCTCATGCAGACGCTGAGCATCGAAGGCGCCAAGAACGACATCCGCGTGAACTGCCTGGCGCCCACCGCCGCCACGCGCATGACGGAAGACCTGTTCCCCAAGGACATGCTCGAGGCCTTCCGCCCCGAGGCCGTGGTGCCCGCGATGCTGGTGCTGGCCGCGCAGGACGCGCCCAACCGCACGATCCTCTGCGCCGGCGCCGGCACCTTCGAGGCCGCCCACATCACGCTGACGCAGGGCGCCTGGCTGGGCATTGCCGCCGACACGCCCGAGCAACTGGCCGCGCGCCTGTCGGAAGTGACCGCGCGCGAGGGCGAGGCCGTGCCGCAAAGCGGCACCGCCCAGGGCGCGAACGAAGTCGCCAAGGGCCAGGCGAACGCCGGCCGACGCTGAGCCTTCGTCACTCGGTGCAGGGCGCTTGACTTCGAGCGCACTCGAGCATTTCCAATGAATTCACCGGATGTCCGGTGTCTTCATTCATCCAAGGAAATCACGCCATGCACACGATCGACAACAAGGCCCTGGTCCAGCGCATCCATGCAGAACTGGACAAGGGCAACGGCCAGGCCTTCATCGACAGCCTGGCCGACGACGCCAGCTGGACGCTGGAAGGCAGCACGCCCTGGTCGCGCACCTACCAGGGCAAGCAGGCGATCCGCGAAGAGCTGATCAAGCCGCTGTTCGGACAGTTCGCCGGGCCCTATGTGAGCAAGACCGAATGCATCATTGCGGAAGGCGACCGCGTGGTGGTGCTGTTCAGCGGCGACGTGCCCACCAAGGCCGGCAAGCGCTACAACAACCGCTATTGCTACGTCTACCGACTCGAAGGAGGCCAGGTGAAGGCATTGACCGAGTACTTCGACACCGCGCTGGTCGAGCGGGCGCTCGATGCGCCGACCGCCCATGCCGGTTGACGCCAGCACTGCCACGCCGTCGTTCCACATCGGCGAACTGGCCGCGCGCACGGGCCGCACAGTGCATGCCATCCGCTGGTACGAATCGCAGGGCCTCGTGCCCGGCGTGGCGCGCGATGCGGGTGGGCGGCGCGTGTACGGCGAGCTGCATGTGGGCTGGCTCGACCTGATGGACCGGCTGCGCCGCACCGGCATGTCGATCGCCGAGATGCGCGACTACACGGCGCTCGCATTGCAGGGCAAGGCCACGCTGCGCCAGCGGCGCGACCTGCTCGAGGCGCACCGCGCGCGCGTGCACCAGACCATTGCCGACTGGCAGCAGGCGCTGTCGCTGGTCGATCGCAAGATCGATTTCTACGACGCCTGGATGGCCGACGGGCGGCGCCCGCCGCTCATTCCGGTGGAAATGCCGCAGTGCCTGCCAGCGCCGAAGCGCAAGCCGGCGCGCTGAGCTTCGACTCGACTACTCGGCGACGAAGCCCTCGCCGTCGCGGCGGATCGAGTCGCGGGCGCGGTGGTTGTTGAGGCGGCCCAGCGTGTTGTCGAGCAGGCGCTTGAGCTTGTCGGCCGCGCCGCGGAAGGCCTCGTCGAGGCTGGTGGCATGCTGTGTCACCGCGAGCGGCTGGTGGTGCGCCAGGCGCGCTTCCATCACGCAGCACTTGTCGCCGCCGCCGGCCTTGTCGTGGTTCTCGTCGCTCAGGTGCACCTCGACGCGCGTCACGTCTTCGACGAAACGGCTCAGGTGCTGCTTGATCTCGGTGTCTGCCCAGCGCTCCAGCGTGTCCTTGTTGGTGATGCCATTGCTCGTGTTGACCTGGATCTGCATTGCGTATGTCCCTGCTGGATGGTGAACGAGCCTTCACTGTGCACCCGAAAGAGTGCCCCTGTGCGTAGGTGTGTTGCCCCTCTTTTCCGGGGGCATGGCAGCGTGCTCAGCTCTGGATGTAACTGGTCAGCTGCGTGATGGTCTGCTCGTGCTCGGAAATGATGTCGTCCATCAGATCTTGAATCGAGATCATGCCCACCACCTTGTCGCCGTCGACCACGGGCAGGTGGCGGAACTTGCGCTGGCTCATGAGCGCCATGCAGGCGCGGGTGCGGGTCTGCGGGGTGACGGTCATCACGTCGGGCGTCATGATCTCGGAGACTTTCATCTCTTTCGAATTCTTGCCCTGCAGCGCCACCTTGCGGGTGTAGTCGCGCTCGGACAAAAAGCCCACGAGCTTCTCGCCGTCCATCACCATGAGCGCGCCCACTTCGAAATGCGCCAGCGTGGCCAGCGCGTCGAACACGCTGGTGTCGGGCGAGGTGCGCCAGGCGGCGGAATCGTGGCGCTTGAGCAGTTCGGAGACGGGTTTCATCGCAGGCACTCCATTCAGGGGTTTCGATCCGGCCGACGCACGTGGCGGCGCCGTGCTTCGGACAAATCATAGGGGCGGAATCGCCCTTCGCGATGCAAAACCCTCCCGGGTGTTGCGCGTGTCATGCCGCGCACACGAACCCGGGGATGATCAAGGGTGCTCAGGGCGCGGCGGCGAGCACGCGGCTCAGCGCCACGGCATTGCCCGCGACGTCCTTCACGAGGCCTTGCGCATCGAAGTTCACCTGGAATTCCGACCAGCTGTCGCGCCAGTAGCGCCACACCGGCGCGTCCAGGCTCGGGTTCTCGCTGGCCACCGGGTAGCCCAGCGCCATCAGCACCTGTTCGCGCGTCATGCCGGGCATCACCTTGCCCGCGAGGATGGCGGCGCCCACCGCGGGCGGGAAGCTTGCGATCTTGCGCTTGGGGTCTTCGGTGACCACGTAGCGCTTGGCGAAGTCGATCAGCGTGATGTTGCGGCTGTAGTCGTTCTTGATGCGCTGGGGCTTGCCCGCGAGGTCGAGGTTGAAGAAGCGGAAGTCGTAGGCCGTGATGCGCGCCGGCGTGCCCACAGGGACGACGCTCGTGCCCTGTTCGTCGTAGTTGATGTCGCTGATCGAGTCGCCGTAGGTGCGCATGTTGCAGCACAGGAAACCGTCGGTCAGCGGACCGGGCGGGGGCGACGGGCGCTGGGCGTGCACCGCGGTGGCGGACAGGATGGTGGTGGCCGCGAGCAGGGCGGCGGCGGCAAGGCGCTGGACCATGAAAAGGATCTCCCTCGGTGTGACTTTTTGAAACGGCTGCAGGCGCAGCGCGCGGATTCTAGGGGTGATCTGGCGGCCAACAAGCCAGTGAATACGCCAGTTGGTGCTATCAAAAGCGCAGCATCGAGGAATCGGTCCGTTTCCCGGTTCACAATGCGCACCCGGCCTGCGAGGCCGGCCCCCTTCCAGACAGCGCGAAAGAAAGAGCATCCATCGATGGCGATCCAGTGGTTCCCCGGTCACATGTATTCGACCCAGAAGGCCATCACCGAACGGGTGAAGGACATCGACGTGGTGATCGAACTGCTCGACGCGCGTCTGCCCGGCTCCAGCGCCAACCCGATGCTGGCCGAGCTCACGGCCGGGCGGCCCACGCTCAAGGTGCTCAACAAGCAGGACCTGGCCGACCCCGTGCGCACCGAGGCCTGGCTGGCGCACTACAACGCGCTGCCCGACACCCGCGCCATCGCGCTCGATGCCAGCCTGACCATGCCCGCGCAGCGCATCGTGCGCGCCTGCCACGAGCTGTCGCCCAACCGCGGCGGCATGGCCAAGCCGATGCGCGTGCTGATCTGCGGCATTCCCAACGTGGGCAAGTCGACCCTCATCAACACGCTCACCGGCGGGCGCAAGGCCAAGACCGGCGACGAGGCCGGCATCACCAAGCTGGAGCAGCGCATCACGCTGGCCGACGACTTCTACCTGTGGGACACGCCCGGCATGCTGTGGCCGCGCATCATCGTGCCCAAGAGCGGCTACAACCTCGCCGCCAGCGGCGCGGTCGGGCGCAATGCTTTCGATGAAGAAGAAGTGGCGCTGGAGCTGCTCGACTACCTCAAGGCGAACTACGCCGAGGGCATCGTCGCGCGCTTCAAGCTCGTCGAGCTCGACGCCGCCACCCTGGCCGGCATGAAGGACGAAGACGTCCTCGACACCATCGGCCGCAAGCGCGGCGCGCTGCTGGGCAAGGGCAAGGTCAACCTGCAGAAGGCCGCCGAGATCGTGATGCACGAGTTCCGCGCCGGCAACCTGGGGCGCATCACGCTCGAGACGCCCGAGGAGTTCGCGCAGTGGCTGGCCGCCGGCCAGCGTGCCGACGCCGAGCGCGCCGCGAAGAAGGCGGCGCGCGGCAAGAAGGGCAAGGCCAAGCCCGAGGCGCCCGAGGCAGACAGCGGCCCAACGGCCGACGCGTGAAGGTCTTGCGCGCGGCTTGCTGAAGGCCGCGCGGGCCGCCCCTATCATCGAGACATGCAACGTCTCACGCGCCAGCGCAACGCCGTTTTCTCCGCCTTCAGCGACGCCGGCCGCGTGCTGACCGCCCCCGAAATCCTCGAACACGCACGGGCCATCGTGCCCGAGATCAGCCTGTCGACGGTGTACCGCCAGGTCTCGCTGCTGCTGGCCGACGGCGAGATCGCCAAGGTCGAGCTGCCGGGCGAACCGGCGCGCTACGAAGTGGCCTGCAAGGCCGACCCGCACGACCACCATTCGCACGGCGCCAGCGAAGGTGGCGATGCAGGGCACCACCACCATCACTACTTCCATTGCTCGCAGTGCGGCCAGGTGTTCCTGCTGCACGCCTGCCCGGGGCCGATGCACGACCTGGCCCCCAAGGGCTTCCAGGTGACGCACCACGAGGTCACGCTGCATGGCCTGTGCGCGGCCTGCGTCGACGCCGGCGCGAAAGCACCGAAGGCGCATCCGCCGCATTGACGAGGGCGGGGCTCCGGATGCCGGGGAAAGGCCAACAAAGTTATTGAGAATGAATTCGCAATAACGTATATTCGCGTGTCCGAACGAACTCCCCGGCCACGCACATGCAAGTCCTGTCCTCGCTCAAGGAAGCCAAGAAGCGTCACCGCGATTGCCAGGTGGTGACGCGGCGCGGCCGCACCTACGTCATCTGCAAGTCCAACCCGCGCTTCAAGGCGCGGCAGGGCGGCGCGAAAAACAAGAACAAGCGCTGACGCGCGGCGGCACCGCTGCCGCCTTCATTCCCCCTCGATGACCGCATCGGCGTGCCCACGCCGGGGCGTGCCTGCGCGCGTCTTTCCTTTCCTTCTTCCTTCCATCGGAATCCCTCCGCCATGCTCCGAGCTACCGGCCTCACCAAACGCTACGGCGCGCACACCGCGCTCGACCGCCTCGACCTCGACATCCGCGGCGGCGACATCTACTGCCTGCTGGGTGCCAACGGCGCGGGCAAGACGACGACCATCAACCTGTTCCTGAACTTCATCGCGCCGACCGACGGCACGGTGCAGATCAACGGCACCGACGTCACGCGCCACCCGGTCGCGACCAAGCAGGACGTGGCGTACATCCCCGAGCAGGTCACGCTGTACGGCACGCTCTCGGGCCTGGAAAACCTGCGCTTTTTCGCCGGCCTGGCGCTGGGCCACGAGCTGCCGCGCGAACGCCTGCTCGCGCTGATGACCGAGGTGGGGCTCGACCACGCGGCCGCCGACAAGCGCGTCAGCATGTATTCGAAGGGCATGCGCCAGAAGGTGTGGATCGCGGTGGCGCTGGCCAAAGAGGCCAAGGCGCTGCTGCTTGACGAGCCCACCTCGGGGCTCGACCCGCATGCCGCGGCCGAGTTCTCCGACCTGCTGCGCCGCGCGGCCGATCGCGGCGTGGCCGTGCTCACCACCACGCACGACCTGTTCCATGCGCAGCAGACCGCCACGCGCGTCGGGATCATGAAGCGCGGGCGGCTGGTCGAGAGTCTCGACGGCGCGCAGATCGGCCAGACCGACCTGCAGTCCCTCTACCTGCAACACATGAGGGGCTGACCCGATGACGATGCGCTGGATCGCCCGACGCGAATTCACCGAACGCCTGCGCGACGGCCGCCTGTACTGGGCCGGCGGGCTCGTGGCCGTGCTGCTCTTCACCGCGCTGGCTGTCGGCTGGGCGCACCAGCGCGGCGCGCATGCCGAGCAGGTCGCCGCGCAGGCCATGGACTACCGCGACTGGCTGCACCAGGACAAGCGCCACCCGCACGACGCCGCGCACCAGGGCATGCACGCCTTCAAGCCCGAGCCGCCGCTGTCGATGGTCGATGCGGGCATCAACCCCTACATCGGCAGCACCGTGTGGCTGCAGGCGCACCGCCAGAGCGAGGTCAAGTTCAACGCCGCGCAGGACGCCACCGGCCTGCAGCGCTTCGGCAACCTGTCGGTGGGCTGGATCCTGCAGGTGCTCGGCCCGCTGCTGGTGATCGTGCTGGGCTTCAACGCCTTCGCGGGCGAGCGCGAGCAGGGCATCCTGCGCCAGACGCTGAGCCTGGGCGTGGCGCCGCTGCGGCTGCTGGCCGGCAAGGCGCTCGCGCTGTCGGCGCTGCTCGCCGTGCTGCTGGTGCCGGCGGCACTGGTTGCGGCCGTGGCCGTGGCGGTGGGCGCGGAGCCGGGCGGGCGCATCGATGCGCTGCTGCGGCTGGGCGCGTGGTCGCTGGGCTACGCGGTCTACCTCGGCATCTTCGTGTGCCTGGTGCTGGGCGTGTCGGCGCTGTCGTCCACCTCGCGCATGGCGATCACCGTGCTGCTCGCGCTGTGGATCGGGCAGGCCGTGATGGCGCCGCGCGTGCTGTCCGAACTCTCGCGCACGTGGTTCCCGAGCCCGACGCGGCTCGAGTTCAACCAGGCGCTGGGCGCGGAACTCAAGGCCGTGTCGAACCAGGTCTGGCAGCAGAACTTCGGCACCACCGAGCGCTGGGGGCGCGACGTGCCGCTGAGCAAGTGGGGCATTGCGCTGCGCCTGGACGACCAGGCCTCGTACCCCGTGTACGACCGCCACTACGGCCGCCTGTGGGACACCTGGGAACAGCAGCAGAAAGTGCAGGAGTGGAGCGGCCTGCTGCTGCCGCTGCTCGCGGTGCGCAGCTTCTCGATGGGCATGGCGGGCACCGACTTCTCGCACCACCGCCGCTTCACCACGGCGGCCGAGCTGCACCGCCGCCACATCCAGGACCTGATGAGCAAGGACCTCGTGGCGCATGCCGATCCGCTCGGCGACCGCCACTTCTCCTACCAGGCCACGCCCGAGCTCTGGGCCACCGTGCCGCCCTTCGACTACCACCCGCCCGGGGCGGGGTGGGCGCTGCGGCACCAGGCACGCAGCTTCGCCGTGCTGTGCGTCGGCCTGCTGCTCGCGGCGGCGTTCGCGGCCTTCGCCACCTTGCGCCAGCGCGCGCTCTGAGAGGGGATGCCACCCATGTCGTCCCTCCATCCTCCCCAAGGCCGCCGCCTGCTGGCCGTGATGCGCCAGGAAGTCCGTTTGATGCTTGCCGAGCGCGGCCTGTGGGTCGTCGGCGCGCTGTTCCTTTTGCTCGTGGCCTATGCATTGGGCAACGGCCTGCTGCAGACCGCCAAGCGCGACCGCGCGCAGGCGGCCGTGGCGCAGGCCGACCGCGACACCCGCACCGCGCAGCGCACCTTGCTCGAAGGCATCTTCGCCGGCACCGCGCAGCCCACGCCCTTCGAGAACCCGGCCGATCCCTCGCGCATGGCCAGCGGCTACGGCGGCCAGCACGTGCTGCTGCCGACCGCGCCGCTGGGCCCGGTCGCGCTGGGGCAGAGCGACCTGTTCCCGAGCCAGTACCAGGTCACGAACCAGAGCCGCGTGGTGTTCATGAACCCCAGCGACATCGAGAACCCGTGGCACCTGCTGAGCGGGCATTTCGACCTGGCCTTCGTCATCGTCTACCTGCTGCCGCTGCTCATCTTCGCGCTCAGCTACAACCTGCTGTCGGCCGAGCGCGAGAACGGCACCTTGCGCCTGCTGCTGTCGCAACCGCTGCGCTTGCGCACGCTGCTCGCGGGCAAGCTCACGGTGCGCGCCGCAGTGCTGCTGGGGCCGGCCGTGCTGCTGCCGGTGGCGGTGCTGTGGATCGCGCGCCATGCGGGGCTCACGGCGGGCGGCGCGGGCAGCGCCACGCTGTGGTGGGCGCTGCTGGTCGGCGCCTACGCGCTGTTCTGGTTCGCGCTGGTGGTGGCGGTGAATGCCTTCGGCGCCTCGTCGGCGACGAACGCGATGGTGCTCGTCATCGCCTGGGTGCTGCTGGTGCTCGTGGCGCCGGTGCTGCTCAACCTGGCCGTCACGCAGGCCGCGCCCGCGCCGTCGCGCACCGAACTGGCCACGCGCCAGCGCGTGGTCACGGCCGAGGCGATGAAGCGCTACCAGGACCTGCTGGGCACCGAGTACCAGCACGTGGGGCAGGGCGCCATCCTCGTGCCGCGCGACGGCAAGATCGAGATCGCGGGCCGCTCGCTGGCCAACTACCGCATCCAGCGCGAGGTCGACGAAGCGATCCGCCCCGCGCTCGCGCGCTTCGACGCGCAGCAGTCGGCACAGCAGGCGCTGGTGGGCCGCTTCGGCGCCGTGTCGCCGGCGGCCGTGGCCTACGAAGGCATGACCGCGCTGGCCGGCAACGGCGCACGCCGCCATGCGCGCTTCGACGCGCAGACCGTGGCGCACCACGAAGCCTGGAAGGCCTTCTTCTTCCCGCGCATCGATGCGCGCGATGCGCTCGCCCCGGCCGACTTCGACCGCATGCCCACCTTCGCCTGGCACGAGGAGCCCGCCGACCTCGTGCGCGGGCAGGCCGCGCTGGCCGTGCTGCAACTGCTGGTGCCGAGCCTGCTGCTGTTCGGCCTCGCGGCTTGGCGGCTGCGGCGCTTCTCGGTGGCCTGACGCTTTCTTCATTTCTTCCACGCACCGCTCCATGACCCCGTTCACCCGCACCACCGTCGCGCTGGCCGCCTTCACCGCCTTGCAAGTCGCCTCTGCACAAGACAGCAGCAGCAACAACGCCGAACTCGGCACCGTCACCATCGAAGGCAGCCGAGACGCGAACAGCCTGCACCTCGACGAGTCGAGCGGCTCGGCTTCGCGCCTGGGCCTGTCGGTGCGCGAGACGCCGGCCTCGGTCGAGATCCTGTCGCAGGACGCGATCCAGCAGCGCGGCGCGCGCACCTTCAGCGAGGCACTGCGCGGCATGGCGGGCCTCTCGGGCGGCGGCCCGCCGTCGTCGCCGACCACGCTGTCGCTGCGCGGCTTCAACAGCCTCATGTACCTCTACGACGGCGTGCGCAGTTCGGGCGCGGGCGTCACCAACCGCGTGCAGGACACCTGGAACTATGAGCGCATCGAAGTGCTCAAGGGACCGGCCTCGGTGCTCGACGGCGAGGGCGCCATCGGCGGCATCGTCAACTTCGTGACCAAGCGGCCCGACCGCAGCAACCCGCACAAGGAGGCGCTGCTCTCGTACGGCAGCTACGGCTCCACGCGCGCGGCCTTCGGCTTCGGCGGCGCGCTGGGCGAGGCCAGCGCCTACCGGCTCGACTACAGCCGCAACGACACCAAGGTGGGCACCATCGACCGCAACGGCGAGCGCATCGATCACTTCACGAGCGGCCTGCTGGTGGACCTGGGCGGCTCGGTGAAGTTCGACCTGTCGTTCGACTACCTGCGCGACGACAACGACGCCTACTGGGGCACGCCGCTCGTGCCGCGCAGCTTCGCCACGCAGCCGACCAACGTCGTCAGCACGCCCGACGGCCGCGTGATCGACCGGCGCATGGCGCGCACCAACTACAACGTGCGCGACGACGAGAACTCTTCAGAAACCTACTGGCTGCGCGCGCGCCTTACGGGACAACTCGACGGCGGCTGGTCGTGGCGCAACGAGTTCTCGGCCAACCAGTCCAAGCGCATGTTCCGCAACTCAGAGAGCGCCACCTTCGTGCCGCCCGCCAGCATCGCGCGCGACCAGACGCTCATCACGCACGACCAGGACTTCTGGCTCGACCGCTTCGACGCCACGCACAAGGGAAAGATCGCCGGGCTGGACAACCGCTTCGTCGTCGGCGGCGAATACAGCGAGACACGCTTCGGCAGCCAGCGTCGCTTCTCGAACAGCAGCCCCGCCACCGCGGCGCAACTGCGCGTGCCCGTGTTCGATCCGTACACCGGCTACTTCGACGACAACCCCGCGCTGACCACCGGCGCGGGCAACCGCGCCGACACCTTCTCGCGCGTGAAGGTGGCCTCGGTCTTCTTGGAAGACGCGCTCAAACCGATGCGCGACCTCACGCTGGTCGGCGGCCTGCGCCACGACCGCACCGAGGTCGACCGCCGCATCTGGGACCTGAACGCAGGCAGCGTCACGCGCTTCGGCGCGAGCTACCGCGCCACCTCGGGGCGCCTCGGCGCGGTGTACGACCTGTCGCCGCAGTCGAGCCTGTACGCGCAGTACACCAACGCCACGCTCCCGGTCGGGTCGCTCTTCCTGCTGTCGGCCTCGAACGCCGCGTTCCCGATGTCGCGCGGCAAGCAGGCCGAGGTGGGCTTCAAGCAGAGCCTGCCCGCGGCCAACCTGGAGTGGACCGCTGCGCTGTACAAAATCGAACTCGACAACGTGCTCTCGCGCGACCCGAACAACGCCGCCACCACCGTGAACAACGGCCGCCAGTCGTCGCGCGGCCTCGAGCTGTCGGCCGTGTGGAAGCCCACGCGCGAATGGACGCTGGCGGGCAACCTCGCGGCGCTCGATGCGCGCTTCGACACGCTGGTCGAAGCCGGCAACGTCTCGCGCGTGGGCAAGACCCCGCCGAACGTGCCCGAGCGCATGGCCAACATCTTCGCCACCTACCGGCCCGACGGCTCGAAGTTCGAATACTTCGCGTCGCTGAACCACACGGGGCCGATGTACACCGACAACGCCAACCAGATCCGCATCAACGGCTTCACCACGGTCGATGCGGCCGTGAGCTACCGCCTGAAGAACGCACTGCTGAGTTTCCGCGTGCGCAACCTGACGGACCGGCTCTACGCGACCTGGACCGGCCGCGCCGCGAGCCAGGTGCTGCTGGCGCCGCGGCGGACGTTCGAGGTGTCGGCGAAGTTTGATTTCTGAAGTGCCGAGTGTTCAGGGCGGCGCTCCCGCCGACGGGGAGCCTTGCTCCGCGAATGTCCCCCGGGGCTTCGCCCCTCCTCCTTGATTTCGCTGCGCAAGGCACCCCATCGACGTGAGCGCGGTCAGAGCACTTGTTGATCAGCCGCACACCACCGCCGCGTCCCGTGCGCAGGACACTGGGTGCTTCCCGCAGCGAAATCAAGGAGGAGGCCGCAGGCCGGGGGACATTCGCGGAGGGAAGTACCCGGTGGCCTGTGCACACGCCCTGAACACGCCCGATCAGCGCATCTGCAACCGCGCATCCTTCGGATACCCGATCGTGTAGTCCGCCGACACGCGCGCCGTCTGCCCCGCGTCCAGGTCGAAGCGCCACATCGCCAGCCCCGGCTGCTTGTTCCACGCCTGATCAGCGGGTTGCGGCGCAAAGCGCGTGGTCACGCGCACCTGCTCGTCGACCGACACCGGCGCGGCCTCCAGCACCTGTACCGCGATCGGCGTGCGATGGCGGTTTTCGACCACGTAGGCGCGTTGCACCTGGCGCTCGGCGCGCGAGCCCACGAAGCCGCCCGAGCCCTGGTTGTCGCGCTCGGGCTCGACCTGCACGCGCACCAGTTCGTCGCGGCCGAACGAGAGCGTGAGCTTCGCGTCGCTCGGCGCGTTCCAGCGGCCCTGGCCGACGAAGTTGCCGTCGCGGTACAGCTGCATCGGGCCGGCCGGCCACACGCCTGAGGGCTGCGCCATCTCGGCGACCAGGAAGGCGCTCGGGTCCACGCGCGGGCTGGTGCGTGCGGCGAGCTGCGCCGTGTCCTCATGCTGGCCCAGTGCCAGGGTCACGCGCTGGCCGTTGGAGGGCACGTCGATGCTTTGCGGCACGGCGAATTCGGTGGCGAAGCTGTTGTCGAACACGCTCACGTCGAACAGCGGCTCGCGCACGCGCTCCATGGCCATCTTGCGGTCGGCGGCGACGGCGGCCGGAGCGGCGGCGGGCATCGGCGCGGCCATGTACGCCATGTCGGCGTTCGCGCGCGGCGGCGGCTCGATGCCGATGCGCCACGCGCTCGGCGTGCGCCCCGTGGTCTCGCGGCGCGGCTGGCCGGTGGACAGCACCAGCTTCACGCCGCGCCAGTCCTCGCCCGTGGCCTGCGCCACCAGCGCCTGGCGCTCGATGCGCACCTTGCGCGTCGTGGTGTCGAGCAGCGCGCGGTAGCTGGGCGTCCAGCCGGGGCCGTTGACCTGGTAGCTGAGCTTCACGTCCGCATCGGCACTGGCGGCCAGCGTGACGGTCACGGCCGTCACCTGCGCGCCCTGGCCCTGCGTGCGGCCGCGCTCGGCCAGCAGCGGCTTGAGCTGGCGGTCGAGGTCGGTCTGCTGGCGCTGGATCTGGTGCTGCTTGAGCAGCGCGTCCTGGCCCGAACGGCGCATCGCCTCGGTCACGGCTGTGAGGTTGCGCGCGTCCATCGGCGCGCGTGCGCCGGGGCCCGACTCGCCGCCCGACAGCCCCTTGAGATAACCCGTGACCATGCCCAACGCATCGGTCTCGGCCTGCAGCGCGGCCTTGCGGTCTTCGAGTTCGCGGATGCGGCCGTCGAGCGCGCTGGTGGCGCAGTTGGCCGAGAGCTCGCGCGCCTCGCTGAGCACCGAGGTCTCGCCCACGCGCACCGCCGCGCCGGCCGACACCTGCAGGCTCTGCACGTCGAGCCCGGCCGGCAGGCAGGCGAAGGTGACCGAGCGGCTGCCCGCCGCGACGCGCGCCACGCGCTCCACCGTGGCGCTGCCGGGGTAGACCTTCACCTGCGTGATGCGCGAGGCATCGGCCTGCAGCTGCGCATGGGCGCTCGCGCCCGCGGCCAGCCAGAGGGCAGCGACGGCGGTGGCACGCAGGAGGGGACGGACGGAGAACGGTGTGTGCATGGAAAGCCTTCCGGAAGAAAGTCGGTGACGAATCTCCGCTTCTACGGACGGGGCGGGCGAACGGGGTTAAGGCGTTGCGAAGTTTTTTCATGACGTGGGTGTGACGCGGGCGCGCTGCTGTCGCGCAGGCATCTGCCGGCGGCGAACCGGTCACCCAAGAGACGGTGCGCGGCGGCGCGGCTTCCTAGAGTGGGTCTCGCCTTCCCTCCATTGATTCACTCTGAAAGGACACCCCCATGCTCGACACGATCCAGGCCATCAACCGTTCGGCCGCCTTCAACCGCTGGGCCGGCTTCGACGTCACCCAGGCCGCCGACGGGCAGGCCGAACTGCGCATGAAATGGCGCGAAGAAGACATGGGCCAGTACACCGGCTTTCTGCACGCAGGGATGATCGCCGCGCTGCTCGACACCGTGAGCGGCTTCGCGGCCGCCACCGTGGCGGGCCGTGTGCTGGCCTCGCATTTCTCCATCAACTGCATTTCGCCCGCCATCGGCGAGGCCTTCGTGGCGCGCGGGCGCGTGGTGAAGGCGGGGCGCAAGCAGGTATTCGTCGGGGCCGAGCTGTTCGCGCAGCCTGAAGGCCAGGGCGAAGACAAGCTCAAGCTCGTGGCGACGGCGAACGCCATCCTGGTGCCGGTGGACGAGGCGTCGACGACGCCGAAGCCGAAGCAGGCGGCGTAAGCACCACCGCAGGCTCGGCCCCGGGCTTGCGCTTCAGCCCGAACAGCGGGCGCAGCCAGCCGATGCGGCGGATCAGCCCGTCGGTCAGCAGCCAGCAGCCGGCAATGGTCACGGCGACCAGCGCCACGGGCTCCCACACCGGGCCCAGCGCCAGCGGCATCAGCAGCGCCACCCCCGCGACGATCAGCGTCTGGTGCAGCATGTACCAGGGGTAGACCGACTCGTTGGCCCAGCGCAGCCACGGCCAGGGGCGGTTCAGGTGGCGGTGGCCATGGCCCAGGATCGTGGCGACCGCGAGCCACAGGTAGGCCGTGCGCAGCACGTCCATCAGCAGCCCTTTGGGCGGAACAAAGGCCCCGACGCGCAGCGCGATGAACGCGCCGATCGCCATCACCGCCAGCAACAGCGACACGCGGCGCAGCCGTTCGAGCTCGCGCCAGATGCCGGTGTCCACGCCCATCCAGTAGCCGTAGAGGAAGACGGTGAAGTAGATGCTGTGCAGGTGGAAGTCCCACACCAGGTTGTGCGTGGCCGGAAAGTGCCGCGCCAGCAGTACCGTCCAGGCCAGCAGCGGCAGCGCCGGCAGCACCAGCAGCTGCCAGCCGCGCAGCCCGTTGAAGCGCCGCCGCACCCACTGGCCGGCTGCCGAGCGCCACAACGGCAGCGTCAGCGCGACCAGCGCCGTGTAGAGGAACAGGTAGGGCAGGTACCAGAGGTGGTTCCAGGTGATGCCGAACTCCGCCCCCGCGAACGCGCCCTTGGGCCACGGCGCGCCCATCGACAGGTAGCGCAACAGGAAGGTGCCGAAGCCCGGCGCCACCAGCCCGCGCGCCACGCCCTCGGCATAGGCCTGGTAGGGCACGACCACTGCCATGCCGAAGGCCAGCGGCAGCATCAACCGCAGGCCCCGGCTGCGCAGCAGGCCCCAGGTGCCCTGGCCTCGGCTCAGGAAACCGAGCGACACGCCCGAGATCAGGAAGACCAGGTCCATGCGCCACAGGTTCAGCACCCGCATCGGCCACGGCAGCCACTCGGCCGCGTGCGGGCTCTTGAGGTGCCAGGGCCAGTCGGCCACGTAGTACATGCCGACGTGGTAGAGGATCACGAGCAGGAAGGCGAGGGCGCGCAGGGCGTCGATGTCGTGGCGGCGCTGTGGCGTGGGAACGGAATCGGAGGGCATGGCGAGCTCCTGGAACGAGGAAACGGCGGTCATCGTGGCCCCCGCGCCCGTCCCCGGGGCCATCGCCGGGACGGATCGGCCCGGATTTGTGACGAACGGTGGCCCTCAGGGACGAAATCCGGCCCCCGGTTCGCGAGAATCCCCGCATGAGCGAGCCGCGCAAGAACCTGTACGAGCGCTACGAACCGATCCGACGGTACGTCGAGGTCGGCTTCTGGATCGTGCTGATGACGGTGCATGCCGCGATCAGCACCGTGGTCGCGCTCATCGACGCCCGCAGCCGCGCCGTGCCGCGCGCGAACTGGGAGGTCATTACCTGGGAGGTGTCGAGCCACATCGCGCTGCTGGCCCTGGTGCCGGTGCTGGTGGCCGTGGAGCGCCGGCTGTCGCCGCTGGCGCGCGACCACTGGGTGCGCTTTCTTGCGGGGCACCTGGTGGCCAGCGTGCTCCTGAGCCTGGCGCACGTCGCGGCGATGTTCGGGCTGCGCGCCGCGGTGTACGCGGCGGCCGGCGAGCCCTACGACTTCGGCGGCGCCATGGGGCGATGGGGCTACGAGTACCTGAAGGACGTGCGCGTCTACGCCACGATGGTCTTCGGCGTGTGGGCCTACCGGCTCTTCATGCTGCGGCTGCAGGGCGAGGCGCGCGTGCTCGATCCGCCGGAAGAGGGCGTGGCGCCGGTGCTCGAGGCTTTGGAGGAGAGGGAGGGAGTCGAGCCCTCGGTACAGGAACTGCCAATGCCGGCAGCGCCGCCGCCGGCCCGCCCCGAACGCTTCCTCGTGCGCAAGCTGCGCCGCGAATTCCTCATCGCCGCCACCGACATCGACTGGCTGCAGGCTGAGGGCAACTACGTCGGCCTGCACGTCAACGGCCACGACTACCTGCTGCGCGCCACGCTCACCGACTTCCTGACCCAGCTCGACCCGGCCACCTTCGTGCGCGTGCACCGCAGCCACGCGGTGAACCTGGGCCGCATCAAGGAGATCGAGCCGCTGGACGGCGGCGACGCCCGGCTGCACATGCACGACGGCACGACCGTGCCCTGCAGCCGGCGCTACCGCGACGCGCTGCGCGGCGGCGCGGGCTGATCGCTGCGGCGTCGCGTTCCGATCCGGTGCGCGCCCTGCGAATTCGGCCCATTCCTGGGTCGTTTCGCACCATTCAAGAGCTTTCAGGCACCATTTTTGCTTTCTTGCGCCGGCGCCCCGAGCCGTTCGGGTGCGACGCACCAAATCAAACCAAAAACCTGCAAGAAGCTCTCATGGACGCACTCAAACAGGGCGCTGACGCGCTGTTCATCCTTCTCGGCGCCATCATGGTCCTGGCCATGCATGCCGGCTTTGCCTTCCTGGAACTGGGCACCGTGCGCAAGAAGAACCAGGTCAATGCGCTGGTCAAGATCCTGGTCGACTTCTCGGTGTCGACCATCGTGTACTTCCTGGTGGGCTACGGTGTGGCCTACGGCACGCATTTCTTCGTCAGCGCCACCGAACTGTCGGCAAGAAGCGGCTACGAGCTGGTGAAGTTCTTCTTCCTGCTGACCTTCGCGGCGGCCATCCCGGCCATCATCTCGGGCGGCATCGCCGAGCGCGCCAAGTTCTGGCCGCAACTGATCGCCACCGCGGTGATCGTCGGTTTCGTCTATCCGCTGTACGAGGGCATCGCCTGGAACAAGGCCTTCGGCATCCAGGGCTGGATCGCCTCGGTCACGGGCCACGAGTTCCATGACTTCGCCGGCTCGGTCGTCGTGCACGCCGTGGGCGGCTGGCTCGCGCTGCCGGCCGTGCTGCTGCTGGGCGCGCGCCGCAACCGCTACCGCGGCGACGGCTCGCTCAGCGCCCACCCGCCGTCGAACATCCCGTTCCTGGCGCTGGGCGCGTGGGTGCTGTGCGTGGGCTGGTTCGGCTTCAACGTGATGAGCGCGCAGAGCATCGACAAGATCTCGGGCCTCGTCGCCGTCAACTCGCTGATGGCCATGGTCGGCGGCACGCTGGTGGCGTTGGCCATGGGCAAGAACGACCCCGGCTTCGTCTACAACGGCCCGCTCGCCGGCCTCGTGGCCGTGTGCGCCGGCTCCGACCTCATGCACCCGCTGGGCGCGCTCGTGGCGGGCGGCGTGGCCGGCGCCATCTTCGTGTTCATGTTCACGCGCACCCAGAACAAATGGAAGATCGACGACGTGCTCGGCGTGTGGCCGCTGCACGGCCTGTGCGGCACCTGGGGCGGCATCGCGGCGGGCATCTTCGGCACCCAGGCGCTGGGCGGCATCGGCGGCGTGAACCTGTGGGCGCAGCTCATCGGGACCTTGCTCGGCGTGGTCTGGGCGCTGATCGGCGGCGCGGTGGTGTACGGCGTGCTCAAGGCGACGATGGGGCTGCGGCTGTCTCAGGAGGAGGAGTACGACGGGGCGGACCTGTCGATTCACCACATTTCGGCGACGCCGGAGCGCGAAGTGAATTGGTGAGGGCGATGCGGCTCAGGACATGAGCCGCATCCGGGGATTTGCGGCTCACGGCACGAATTTGCCAGCTGTAGCAAACTTGCCGGCGGCCTCCGATCCCACCTGTTCACCACCCCATGACCCAATCTCCCCCCGCCCTCGAAGTCCTCCCCCGCGATCTCTCCGCCTACCGCGAGGGCAACGTCGGCATCGACTACGTGCACCGCTTCGAGTCCGGCAAGCCCGGCCCGCACGTGCTGATCAACGCGCTGACGCACGGCAACGAGATCTGCGGCATGACCGCCGCCACGCACCTGCTCGACACCGGCGTGCGCCCGAAGATCGGCACGCTCACCGTCAGCTTTGCCAACGTGGCGGCCTACGAGTCCTTCAACGAGGCGCTGCCGTTCGACAGCCGCCAGCTGGTGCACAACCTCAACCGCGTGTGGTCGCCCGAGTGGCTCGACGGCAGCGAGGACAGCCCCGAGCTGCGCCGTGCCCGCGAGCTGCGCCCGGTGGTGAGCGCGGCCGACCACATCCTCGACATCCATTCCACGAGCCAGCCCGTGATTCCGTTCTGGGTGTACCCGGCCTTCGACCGCAACGCCGAGGCCGCCATGGCCATCGGCCGCCCGTCGGTGCACCTGGTGATGCCCGACGGCCTGGGCTCGGGCACGCCGCTGATCCAGCACGGCCAGCATGGCCGGGCCGACGGCAAGGGCGTGGCGCTGGTGGCCGAGTGCGGCCAGCATTTCCTGCGCTCGGCCTCCGAGCTGGCCACCGCCATCTCGCTCGACTTCCTGGCGCACTTCGGCCTCATCGACAAGGACCCGGCCGTGCCCGCGCCTGGCGAGCAGCGTCGTTTCGAGCTGCTCCAGACGCATGTGATCAAGTCGGAAGACTTCGCCTTCGTGCGCCCGCTGATCGGCTTCGAGACCTTCGCCAAGGGCGAGCTGATCGCCACCAACGGCCCGGACGAAATCCGCGCGCCGTGCGACGACTGCACGATCTTCATGCCCGCGCAGCGCACGATCGTCGGGCGCGAGGCGGTGTACCTGACCAGGCCGCTCTGAGGCCGGCGTTTTTCTTCAGCAGATCAGCAGGTGCCGCGGTTTGTCCGCGGTGCTGTAGTCGGCATGCCAGTAGTGCGGGTCGTCGCAGAGGCTGAAAGCGGCGTCTGCGCTGGCGTGGCGGTCGCCGAAATGTTTGCCCATCGTCACGTGCACCGAGCCCAGGTCGGGCCAGTCGATGCCGACGCCATTGACGCGGTTGCCCGAGGCGACTTCGGCGGCGACGATTTTCTGCAGGACGGGGTGCAGGCGGGTGTTGAGCAAGGCGAGGGCTTCGCGGCGTTCGCTGGTGCGCGCGAACGAGGTGTCGAGGCAGGCTTCGGTGAACATCGGTGGATGGGCCATGGCTCGCTTCCCGGCTAGACCGTCGCAGATGTCTTCGACTTCGGGATCGTCCGGCCCTTGCACTTCGGGTAGTTGGCGCAGCCCCAGAAGCTGCCGTCGTTCTTGGACGAGCTTCTTTCGACCATCTTGGTGCCGCAACTCGCGCAGGTGGGCCGCCAGTATTCGCCTTCGTAGGCCACGGCCAGCAGTGCCGCCTGTTGTTCCGGCGTGCGCTGGCCGATGAGCCGGAGCAGGGCTGCGCCGTCTTGGGCGTGGATGCCGTTCGCCTTCGCAAACGCCGCCGCTTCCGCCGAGAAGGTCGAGCTCGTCACGTAGGTGCCGCTCTTCAATTGGTGCGAAGCCATCACGCCGAAGAACTCGCGCATTTCCTTGACGCCCACGGCTTTGCTCTGCCAATGCTTGCACTGGACGATGCGCGGCATGTCACTGTGCCTGGACTGGAGCCAGATATCGACGCCGCCGTCCGCGCCATGCGATTGGCTGCGCGTGGTGAAGCCGGCTTGTGCGTAGAGCGCTTCGCACAAGGCCTCGAAGCGACGCCATTCGATGGCGTGGAGCACGGCGGGGCTCCACTGCGATTCCTGGCCCGCATGGGGTGTTGTCGATGGCGCGGGCGACAGCGTGGGCTCGCGACGCTCGGCTGTGGAGGTGGGCGCGGGGCGTGCGGGAGCGCGAGCTGCCGCGGACTCGATCTCCACGGGGGCAGCCTGACGGCGGACGACGTAGTGCAGGCCCAGCAGCACGGCCCCGATCGCCAGCGCGACCCAACCGGCAGGCCGGAGCGCAGGCCCCAGCGTGCCCACGATCGGCCCTTTCAGGAAGGCGGGGGCGACCACCAGCAGCAGGATGCCGACGAAGATCGCCATCCAGGCCTTGCCGGCCAGTTCCTGCCGCGCCCGCTCGCGTCGGCGCTCGGCTCGTGTCTGTTTTGCCATCGGTCGCTTGCCTCGCTCCTCGAAAGATCTCTTTATAAGCCGGGGCGGGCGCCCGGGTCTTCACCGTGCGACTGCGGTGTTCTGCGCGTCGCGAAGCGCGTTGTCTGCGGCTTGCCGCGCTTGCGAACTGCTGGACTCGTGGGCACGGGACTCTGCCGGTGTTTCGGGTGGCTTGTTGAT
The DNA here is from genome assembly GCF_058795995.1 of Variovorax sp. GW823-FHT04F07. Taxonomy (NCBI): domain Bacteria; kingdom Pseudomonadati; phylum Pseudomonadota; class Betaproteobacteria; order Burkholderiales; family Comamonadaceae; genus Variovorax; species Variovorax sp. GW823-FHT04F07. The sequence continues at coordinate 13,784 of NZ_JBXAIG010000006.1, read as the reverse complement.
CTCCTTGACCAGGTCGGCCAGGTGCGTGTCGTCGTCTCCCCCGCACTGCTCGGATGGCCATCTCAGACGGGCGCCGTCGAAGTGCCAGCCGGCCGTGCCGCCCGTGGCGGCTTTTGTGCGCAGCCAGAGCTGTTCCCAGCGCGGAAATGCCGCGGGGTCGTCGCGCCGGTGCAAGTCCCGCAGCATGTCGTAAAGGGCCACCTGCGTTTCGCGCTGAGCAGGCTGCGTCGAAACGAGGATCTCGGCCACCTCGAAAAGTCGCGGCGTCGAGATGAAGTAGCGATTTCCCTGGCGGGTGCGCTGCGTGTCCGGGCCCTCGGGCATGAGATAGCCTGAGCCGCCGGTCCCGCTCTCGGAACCAAGGATGCAGAGCGCTTCGGCCGGCGTGAAGCGCCGGAGATCGTCGAGGGCCGCTGCTGTGGCCTTTCGATCCCCGCGTGCCACGACTTGGCTGAACTGCCGGAATTCGTTGTACGAAGCGTTCCAATCCGCTCGATCAGCGGTTTTGACGATGTCGTAGGCGACGAACACCAGCACGACGCCGGCAGCGAAGCCCCCAAAGCTCGCGCCGAGAGTCTTGGTCGCACCGCCTGCGGCCACGATCGCCATGAGGATCATCAGCAAGGCCACCCCGATCGCATAGGGCAAGAGGTACACGAACCACAACGGCAACAGGTTCAGGCCAATGACACACAGGGCCGAGAGCACAGGGACGACGGAAAGCCAGATGAGGAAGGATTTCGTCCGGACGGACATGCGCCGCGATCCCCGAGGCTCGTGAGGGCTCGTTCCCACGCGCGCAACTCAACTGGCAACGAACAACGCCGGGTCCACCATCGTCCGGTTCAGCATCACCCCCCAATGCAAGTGCGGCCCGGTCACCCGTCCCGTTGCGCCCACCGCGGCCAACGGGTCACCGACCTTGAGCACGTCGCCCACCTTCACGTCCCAGCGGCTCAGGTGGCAGTACATCGTCAGCAGGCCGCCGCCGTGGTCGACCCAGACGGTGCCGCCGTTGAAGAAGTAGTCGCCGGTGTCGATCACCTTGCCGGCCAGCGGCGCGCGCACGGGCGTGCCGGTGCCGGCCGCGATGTCCATGCCGCTGTGCGGATTGCGCGACTGGCCGTTGAACACGCGGCGCAGGCCGAACGAGCTGGAGCGGCGGCCCGGCACGGGCACGCGCATCTGCAGCGCGGCGTCGGGGCGCAGGTCGGAGAGCGTGGCCATCACGCCGGTCAGGTGATCGCGTTCCTTGGTGTAGCGCGCTTCGTCTTCGGGCGACAGGTCGACCGTGCGCGGCGCTACCGTCAGGCGTTGTTCGCGGTACTGCTTCGGGGCGATGGTGTAGGCGATCTGGCGTTCGGGCTTGCCTTCAGCGCGCACGCTGATGCTGGCTTCGCCGGGTGGGGTGGCGAGTGGGATGCCGACCAGCGCGGTCCATTCGATCGGATCGCCGAGCACCAGCACCGGCACATCACCGGCGAAGGCCTTGGGGCGCGTGGCCGCGGGGCCGAGCGACAGGCGGGCGACACCGCCCGGCACCAGCAAGGCGCGCGGCCAGACATCGGGCGCCTGCGGCTTGTTGTTTTTCTTGGCCGGGGCAGCGGCGCTGGCGGGCAGGGCCAGCAAGCCGAGGGCGCCGAGCACTGCGCTGCGGCGGTTCAGCGCGGAAGAAGAGGGGAGGTCGGAGAAAGGAAGGTTTGTGTGCATGGACAGGATTCGAATGAAGAGTTGGTGGTGCGGCGGCTCAGCCGCCGCTCTGTTCCCGCCAGGTTCCGGGCGCGAGCCCGTCGAGCGTGTAGGGCCCGATAGCGGCGCGGATGAGGCGCAGCGTCGGCAGGCCGACGGCCGCCGTCATGCGCCGCACCTGGCGGTTGCGGCCTTCGCTGATCGCCAGCTCCAGCCACGCGGTGGGAATGAGCTTGCGCTCGCGGATGGGGGGCTCGCGGTGCCACACGTCGGGCGGTGGATCGAGCCGGCGCGCCCGTGCGGGGCGCGTGGGGCCGTCGTTGAGCTGCACGCCGTTGCGCAGCGCCGCCAGCGCTTCGTCGGTCGGCACGCCCTCGACCTGCACCCAGTAGGTCTTCTCCATCTTGAAGCGCGGATCGGCGATGCGCGCCTGGAGCTTGCCGTCGTCGGTGAGCAGCAGCAGGCCTTCGCTGTCGGCATCGAGGCGGCCGGCGACGTAGACGCCGGGCAGGTCGATGAAGTCCTTCAGGCCGCGCCAACGGCCCTCGGGCGTGAACTGGCTGAGGACGCCGTAGGGTTTGTTGAAGCGGATGAGGCGGGACGAAGAAAGGCTCGGGGCGTTCATGAACCGACAGGATAGCCGGGGTCTGTCGACGCTCGGCGCAAGAAAAAAGCCGGAGCCATGACGGCCCCGGCTTTGCGGGAGAGCACGGCAGCGGGCTTACTTGGCCCAGCTGTCCCGCATCCCCGCCGCGCGGTTGAACACCACCTGTCCGCCGGCGGCGGCGCCCTTCGTGTCGCGCACGAAGTAGCCATGCCGCTCGAACTGGATGCCGACACCGGGCTCGGCCTTCGCCAGCGACGGCTCGACGAAGGCCGTGCACACCTCCAGGCTGTGCTTGTTCAGCTCGTCCAGCAGCTCGCCGCTGCCCGGGTTGGCTTCGGCGAAGAGGCGCTCGTACAGCCGCACCTCGGCCTGCACGGCATCCGCAGCAGCCACCCAGGTGATGTTGCCCTTGACCTTGATCGCGTCCGCGCCGGGCGTGCCGCTCTTGGTGTCGGGCACCAGCGTGGCCTGCACTTCGAGGAGCTTGCCGTCGGCGTCGCGCGTGGCGCCGGTGCATTCGATGACGTGGCCGTACTTCAGGCGCACCTTGTTGCCGGGGAACAGGCGGAAGAAGCCCTTGGGCTGCACGTCTTCGTAGTCGGTGCGCTCGATCCAGACTTCGCGGCCGAGCTTGAATTCGCGCTTGCCCATCTCGGGGTGGTGCGGGTGCACGGGGGCGGAGCAGTCGTCGAGCGTGTCGTCGCTGCCCATCAGCTCGCCCCAGTTGGTGATGACGAGCTTCACCGGGTCGAGCACGGCCATGGCGCGCGGCGCGATGGGGTCGAGGGTGTCGCGCAGCGCGGCCTCGAGGCTGGCGTATTCGATCCAGCCGCCCGACTTGGTGGTGCCGCTGCGTTCGCAGAACAGCTGCAGCGCGGCGGGCGTGTAGCCGCGGCGGCGCAGGCCGGCGATGGTGGGCATGCGCGGGTCGTCCCAGCCGTCGACGTGTTTCTCTTCGACCAGCTGGCGCAGCTTGCGCTTGCTGGTCATCACGTGGGTCACGTTCAGGCGGGCGAACTCGTACTGGCGCGGGTGCGGGCTGGCGACCAAGCCGCCTTCGGCCAGGCGGTCGAGCAGCCAGTCGTAGAAGGGGCGCTGGTCTTCGAATTCGAGCGTGCAGATGGAGTGGGTGATCTGCTCCAGCGCGTCTTCGATCGGGTGCGCGTAGGTGTACATCGGGTAGATGCACCACTTGTCGCCCGTGTTGTGGTGGGTGGCCCGGCGGATGCGGTACAGCGCGGGGTCGCGCATGTTGATGTTGGGGCTCGCCATGTCGATCTTGGCGCGCAGGATGGCGGCGCCGTCGGCGAGCTTGCCGTCGCGCATCTCGCGAAAGCGCGCCAGGTTTTCGTCGGGCGTGCGGCTGCGAAAGCGGCTGTCGGTGCCGGGCGTGTTGAAGTCGCCGCGGTTGGCGCGCATCTCGTCGGGCGTCTGCTCGTCGACATAGGCCAGGCCGGCGCCGATCAGGTACTCGGCGGCTTCGTACATGAAGTCGAAGTAGTTGCTGGCGAAGTACTCGTGTTCCTGAATCGTGCCAGGCGCGCTGGGGCGGTCGGCCAGGTAGGTTTCGTAGCCGAGCCACTTCACGGCGTCGCGGATGGAATCGACGTACTCCTGCTCTTCCTTCTCGGGGTTGGTGTCGTCGAAGCGCAGGTGGCACACGCCGCCGTATTCCTTGGCCAGCTCGAAATTCAGCCAGATGCTCTTGGCGTGGCCGATGTGCAGGTAGCCGTTGGGCTCGGGCGGAAAGCGCATGCGCACCTTGGCGGGGTCGGGCATGCCCTGGGCGTGGTGGGCGGCGTCGCCCGGGGAACCGCCCCAGGTGCGGCCTGCGTAGGCACCCTGTGCGAGGTCGTTCTCGATCACATGGCGCAGGAAATTGCTCGGTGCAGCGGTCGTTTTGGTGCCGCTTTTGTCGGTCGGGGAGGTCATCGCGTCATTCTAGAGGGGGGGCTGTCGGGGTTACTTTTGGCAACGCTCTTCACAATGCAGCGTCCACCCGCTTTGCAATTGCAGCGTTCAATACGGACATGGGGCGCACAACGCCCCCCCAACAAGGAGTCCCACATCATGAGCGTCACACGTTCTACCCTCTTCAAATGGGCCGCCGCCGGTGCGGTGGCCTTCGGTGCGCTGTTTGCCGCCACCTCGGCCAGCGCCCGCGGCGACGTGAGCTGGTCGATCGGCGTCGGCGTGCCCGGCGTGGCGGTCGGCGTGGGCGGTCCCGCCTACTACCCGGCCCCGGTCTATGCGCCGCCGGCCCCGGTGTATTACGCACCGCCGCCCCCGGTCTACTACCGTCCGCCGCCGCCGGTGTACTACCGCCCGGCACCGGTGTACTACGCACCGCCGCCGGCCTATTACGGCCCGCGCTACTACGGTCGTGGTTATCACCGCGGTCATGGCCACGGACACGGCCACTGGCGCTGATTTACAACGCCATTCGTGACTGAATGAAAAAAGCCGGCCCCGAAAAGGCCGGCTTTTTGCTGCGCGTCCGCGGCGTAGATTTCACATGGCGCGAAACAGGTGGGCGTAGAGCCGGCTGACCGGGATCTTCTCGGCCCGCCCGCGCAGCGCGAGGTGCAGCTTGCCAGCCTCGTCGCGGTGCACCGCCTCGATGGCCGCGCTGCGCACCACCACCGCCCGGTGCACCTGCCAGAAGGTGTCGGCATCGAGCTGGGGCAGCAGTTGCTTGAGGGGCGTGCGGATCAGGTACTCCTGCGTGGCGGTGAGCACGCGCAGGTACTTGTCGGCGGCCTCGAAATACAGCACCTCGTCGATCGGCACCATGCGCACGGTGGCGCCGCCGGCATCGCTGGCGGCAATCATGCGCAGCGGCGCTGACGGCGACGCCGATGCCGACGGCGCACCGCCGGCGGCGCCCAGCACCTGGCGCCACTGGGCGAGCGTGCGCTCCAGCACCTCGTCGGCCGGGATGGGCGGCGTCATCGACGGCGCGGCCGCCGCCAGCGCCTGCCGCAGCCGCGCCACGGTCTTGCGCAGGCGCTCGGGCTGCACGGGCTTGAGCACGTAGTCGATGGCTTCGGCCTCGAAGGCGCGCGCGGCGTATTCGTCGTAGGCGGTCACGAACACCAGCTGCGGCATCGGCGCTTCGTCGGTGGGCCAGCTGTCGGCCAGCTCGGCGGCGGCGCCCAGGCCGTCCAGGCCGGGCATGCGGATGTCGAAGAACAGCACCTGCGGCAGCAGCCGCAGCGCCTCGCGCACGGCGCTGCGGCCGTCGCGGGCGGTGGCGACCACGCGCAGCTCGGGCCAGGCGGCGGCCAGTTCGGCCTGCAGGGCCTGGGCCAGCAGGGGTTCGTCTTCGGCGATGAGGGCGGTGAGGGGCATCGTCTTCTTGTTGTTGTCGTGGGGCCTGTTCAGGCGGGCAGGGGGAGGTTCAGGGTGACGCGCGTTCCGCCGCCCGCGGGCGCGGGGCGCAGGCTCAGGCGACCTTGCTCACCGTACACGGTGGCCAGCCGCTCGCGCACCTGTTCGAGCCCGAAGCCGCCACCTTCCGACGGCTGCGGTGCCGCATCGAGCCCGACACCGGTGTCGCTCACCTCGATCACCAGTTCGCCCGCCTCGCGGCGCGCGCGCACGGCGATCTCGCCGCCTTCGACCTGGGGCTCGAGGCCGTGGCGGATGCTGTTCTCGACCAGCGGCTGCAGCAGCAGCGGCGGCACGGGCGTGTCGCGCAGGTCATCGGGCAGGTCGAGCGTGTAGCGCAGGCGCTCGCCCATGCGCACCGACATCAGTTCGAGATAGTCGCCCAGCCGGTCGAACTCGGCCGACAGCGGATGCGACAGCGCGCGCGAGCCGCTGAGCGTCATGCGCAGATAACTGTTCAGGCGGTCGAGCATGGCTACGGCGCGCGGCGGATCGACGGTGATCAGCACGCGCAGGTTGGCCAGCGTGTTGAACAGCATGTGCGGTTCGAGCTGGGTTTCGAGCAGCTTGAGGCGGGCGTCCGTGGCGTCTCGTTGCGCCAGGTCGAGCTGGCGCTGCATGTGCTTGCTGCGCCCGAGGCTGTAGAAGAAGTAGCACATGCCGATGGTGGCTGCCAGCGTGATGACGATGGTGGAGACCATCCGGTGCCGGGCGAAGCCGGTGAAGTCGAACAGCGGCCGGCCGACCCAGGCGTCCCCGATGGCACCGCCGCCGAGGAAGCCCAGCGTGACGCCGAAGGCCACCAGCACGAAGCCCCAGGGGCCGTGCGGCCAGAGCACGTTCTGGTGGCCGCTGATGAACAGGCGCCCGGTGTCGATGACCAGCCAGCTGATCGTGCCGATCGACAGCGAATACACCATCTGCGAACTCCAGCTGCCCATGCCCGAGACTGTCAGCGCCGCGGCGATGACGCAGCAGAAGGCGGCCGTGATCAGACCGTGCCGCAGGATGTCCCGCAGGTTCTCGGCGCGAAAGCGCGACGGGCGTGGCGTGTCGTCCGCCGTGGCCGTCACCGGCGGTCCCCGCCACCTAGCGCGCGGCGCTCACGTTCCAGCAGCTGGTCGTACAGGCCGCCGCCGGGCGCGATGAGCCAGACCACGGCGCCATGGATCAGCAGGCCCAGCCCCCAGCCCATGAGCGGGTACACGGCCCAGTTGTGGCCGCGCGAGGCCGCGAGCGCAACCAGCCCGACGTTGACGACCACGTAGACGAAGGCATGGATGAACCAGCCCATCTTGGCGCCGGCGCGGCGGCGGGCGCGCCGCTCGATGTCGGCGGACGAAGAAGAGGAGGAGGAAGAAGAGGAAGGGGACATCGGGGTCATGACAGCTCCTTGAGAGAGGCAGGTGAAAGGGGAACGAAGTCGCTGGCGGCCGCTGCCGGCATCGACGGTGAAGGTGGCAGTGCCGCGCGCTGGCGCAGCTCCTCGGTGGTCTCGCCCGGCCCGTCCGCCCGCCAGCCCGGCGGCTTCACGAGGTAGCCGACGAAGGCGCGCAGCGAACGCGCCGAGCGCAGGTCGCGCCACAGGTCGCGCCATTGGCTGAACTCGATCTCGAACAGGTTGTACGAGGTGATCGGCTTCACCAGTCCGTAGCGGCAGGGCAGGTCGGCGCGCTCGGGGATGTAGGTGCCGAACAGGCGATCGAACACGATCAGCACGCCGCCGTAGTTGCCGTCCAGGTACTCCAGGTTCGAGGCGTGGTGCACGCGGTGGGCCGAGGGCGTGTTGAGCACCCATTCGAGCGGGCCGAGCTTCGGAATCCAGGTCGCGTGAATCCAGAACTGGTAGAGCAGGTTCAGCGTGAGCATCAGCAAGATGATCCGCGGCGGCATGCCCAGGAGCGGTGCCAGAAGGAAGAAGGCCAGCGTGCCGGTGAGCCGGCCGGTCCAGCCGAAGCGGTAGGCGGCCGACAGGTTCAGCTGGTTCGGCGAGTGGTGCACGGCGTGGGTGCACCAGAACCAGCGCACGCGGTGCGCGGCGCGGTGGTACCAGTAGTAGCAGAACTCCTGGCCGATGAAGCAGGCGAGCCAGCCGGTCCAGTGGTCCATCGGCAGCGTGAAGAGCCGGTGGGCGTAGAGCCAGTCCATGGCGCCGACCCAGAAGGCCAGCGGCAGCAGCCAGCGCAGCGGGTATTCGCGCACCAGGAAGTCGAACACCGAGATACCCGCCGCCTTCCAGTCGTAGCTGCGCCAGCCGTTGCGCCACGACAGCACCAGCGCTTCGGCCAGCGAGGCGAGCAGCACCACCGAGATGGAAATCTTGAGGATCAACACGAGCACGGTCATGGCGGTTCCTGGCGGCGAAGGGCGGGCGGGGCGTCGGAATCTTAGGCCGCGCGGGCGCCGCTGACCATCGCGCCCGACGCGGCGGCCAGGCGCCACAGGCGCGCGGCGCGGGCCGCGAAGATGCCGCTGAAGGCGCCGTACAGCGCCGGCACGCCCAGGGCGAAGGCGGCCTGGTGGCGCAGCTCCGGATGCAGGGCCAGCGACACGCCCACCACGTACTTGGTGAGGAAGATGCCCATCATGAGCATCAGCGGCACGGCGGTGCCGGCCACCTCGAACTGGCGCGCCGTGGCGTCGTAGCGCGTGGTCGCCGGCAGCGGGCGGCGCAGCACCAGCACCATGAGCAGCAGCGCGGCCACGGCCCAGCCGAGCAGGGCGCCGGCCGACTCGCCGGACACCGACACCACGCCCCAGAACGACAGGCCGGCCATGGCGACCGGCATCACCAGCACGCGGTTCAGGCCGATGCGGTTGGCCACGAGCTGCCGGCCGCCGAGCCAGGCCAGCAGGACGAACACGGCGAACACCCACTTCGGGGTGTGAAGAAGGATTTGCATCAGCATGAGAGGCTCCGTTCGGTTGGAAGAGGACAAAGGGGGCAGGGAATCGATGGAGCGGACTGTGCCGATGCCGCCCGGCCCCCGCCACGGCCATGCGACGAAATGCGGGTGGGCGGCGTGAAGTGCGGGTCGCCGGCGCGAATGGCGAGCGCGGGATGGCGGGGTCGCCGCGCAAACGGAAGCTTTACCGTCGCTTTACGGCACGGAAAACTTGGGGAGTGATATTTCGCGCTGTACTCTAGGCCGCCTCCCTTCAGGCCGCCTTTTCGCACCCCTTCGCACGCACCGCCCATGGATTCCCAAACGCCCCCCGAACCCCTGCCACCCGTCGTGTCGCCGACCCATCCGCCGGCGCGTCGACGCCGCTGGTTCGGGAGCCTGATGGCCCTGCTGCTGCTCGTGGCGCTCGGGGGCGGTGCCTGGTACCTGGTGCAGCGTTCCAAGTCGCCGGCACCGGGCGCGGGCGGACCGGGTGCAGGTTCAGGCCGTCCCGGCGGCGGTGGCCCGGGCGGTCGGGCAGGCGGGGGAGGCCCGGCCTCCAGCACCGTCGGCACCGCCGTCGCGCGGCAGGCCGACATCCCGGTGCAGCTCGAAGCGCTGGGCACGGTCACGCCGCTGGCCAACGTGACGGTGCAGCCGCAGGTGTCGGGCGTGCTCACGGCCGTGCTGTTCAAGGAAGGCCAGATGGTCAAGAAGGGCGACGTGCTCGCCACCATCGACCCGCAGCCCTTCGAGAACGCGCTGGCGCAGGCCGCCGGTGCCCGCCAGCGCGACGAGGCGCAGCTGGCCGCGGCGCGCGTCACGCTGCAGCGCTACCAGACGCTGCTCGGGCAGGACTCCATCGCCCGCCAGGACGTCGACACCCAGGCCGCGCTGGTCAAGCAGCTCGAAGGCACCGTGGCCATCGACCGCGCCAACGAGAACACCGCCAAGCTCAACCTGGCCTGGAGCCGCATCACGGCGCCGGTGAGCGGACGCATCGGCCTGCGGCCGGTGGACGCGGGCAACTACATCTCGACCGGCAGCACGGGCGGCGTGGCCACCATCACGCAGATCGCGCCCATCGACGTCGAGTTCGCCATTCCGCAGGACCGCGTGCCCGAGGTGCAGGAGCGGCTGGGCCAGGGCGCCACGCTTGCCACCACCGCCTTCGATCGCACGCGCACGCGCCGGCTGGCCGACGGCAGCTTTTCCACGCTCGACAACATGGTCGACACGCAGACCGGCACCGTGAAGGCCAAGGCGCGCTTCACCAACGCCGACGGCGCGCTGTTCCCGAACCAGTTCGTCAACCTGCGGCTGCTGCTGCGCACCGTGAGCAGCGCGGTGGTGGTGCCGGTCACGGCGCTGCGCCACGGCCCGAACGGCGACTACGTGTACGTGGTGACGGCCGAGAACACGGCCTCGCAGCGGCCAGTGACGCGCGGCGAATCGAGCGTCGATTTCGCCTCCATCACCAAGGGTCTGCAGCCCGGCGAAACCGTGGTCACCGAAGGCGGCGACCGCCTGAAGGACGGCGCGCGCGTGCAGACCACGGTCGACCGGCCGGCCGGTGCGGCCTCGGGCGCAGCAGCGCCGGGCGGACGACGTGGAGGACGTCGGCAGGAAGGTGGCGGTGGTGCGCAGGGCGGCGGTGCTCGTCCCGCCGAAGCGGCGGCACCGGCTTCACCATCGCAGGCACCGGCTGCACCTGCCGCCGGAACGGCTGCGCCGGCTGCAGCGCCAGCGGCAGCAACGCCTGCACCTGCAGCCACACCCGCCAAGCTCCCTACTGCCGAGCAGCGCCAGCGCATGCTCGACGCGGCCAAGGACGATCCCGAACAGCTCGAACGTCGCAAGCGTTTCCTCGAAGCCCTCGACCGCGGCGAGCCGGCCGCGCTGGAGCGCTGGCAGCGCATGGCCGAGCGCGGCGGCGCCGGTGGCGGCGGCGAACGCAGTGGTGAGGGACGGCGCAGCCCATGAGCCCCTCGCGCCCGTTCATCCTGCGGCCGGTCGCCACCTCGCTGCTGATGCTGGCCATCGTGCTGGCCGGCCTGGTGGCGTTCCGCTTCCTGCCGCTGGCGGCGCTGCCGCAGGTCGACTACCCGACCATCCAGGTCCAGACGCTCTACCCCGGGGCCAGCCCCGAGGTCATGAGCAACACCGTCACCGCGCCGCTGGAGCGCCAGTTCGGCCAGATGTCGGGCCTGGACCGCATGAGCTCGACCAGCGCGGCGGGCGTGTCGATCATCACGCTGCAGTTCTCGCTGGGCCAGACGCTGGACGTCGCCGAGCAGGAAGTGCAGGCCGCCATCAACGCCGGCGGCTCGCTGCTGCCGGCCGACCTGCCGGCGCCGCCGGTGTACGCCAAGGTCAACCCGGCCGACGCGCCGGTGCTCACGCTGGCCATCACCTCCGACACGCTGCCGCTCACCGAGGTGCAGAACCTCGTGAACACCCGGCTCGCGCAGAAGATCAGCCAGGTCTCGGGCGTGGGCCTCGTGTCGCTCAGCGGCGGGCAGCGCCCGGCCGTGCGCATCCAGGCCAACACGCAGGCACTGGCGGCCAACGGCATCGGGCTGGATTCGCTGCGCACCGCCATCAGCGCGGCCAACTCCAACGGCGCCAAGGGCAGCTTCGACGGCCCCAAGCGCGCCTACACCATCAACTCGAACGACCAGCTGCTCACGGTCGACGACTACAAGAACCTCATCGTCAGCTACAAGAACGGCGCGCCGATCCGCATGGTCGACGTGGCGCGCGTGGTCAACAGCGCCGAGAACACACAGCTCGGCGCCTGGGCCGGGCGCAAGGTCGACGGGCAGGTGCAGCTCACGCCGGCCATCATCCTGAACGTGCAGCGCCAGCCCGGCGCCAACGTGATCGCCACCGTCAACGCCATCAAGAAGCAGCTGCCCGAGCTGCAGGCCGGCATGCCCGCGGGCCTGCAGGTCGAGGTGCTGAGCGACCGCACCGCCGGCATCCGCTCGTCGGTGCAGCACGTCGAGATGGAGCTGGTGCTGGCCGTGGTGCTCGTGGTGCTGGTGATCTTCGCCTTCCTGGGCAGCCTGCGCGCCACCGTCATCGCCAGCATCGCCGTGCCGATCTCGCTGATCGGCAGCTTTGGCCTGATGTACCTGCTGGGCTACAGCCTGAACAACCTGAGCCTGATGGCGCTGACCATCGCCACCGGCTTCGTGGTGGACGACGCGATCGTCATGATCGAGAACATCGCGCGCTACATCGAGGAGGGCGAGAAGCCATTGCAGGCCGCGTTCAAGGGCGCCGCGCAGATCGGCTTCACCATCATCTCGCTGACCGTGTCGCTCATCGCGGTGCTCATTCCGCTGCTGTTCATGGGCGACGTGGTGGGCCGCCTGTTCCGCGAGTTCGCCGTGACGCTGGCGATCACCATCCTGATCTCGGGCGTGGTCTCGCTCACTCTGGTGCCGATGATGTCGGCGCGCTGGCTCAAGCACGAGCCGAAGAAAGACGCATCGGGCACCGGCTTCGGCGCGCGCGCCCAGCGTTTCTTCGACGGCGTGATGGTGCGCTACGACCGCTCGCTGCACTGGGTGATCGCGCACCAGCCGCTCACGCTGCTGGTGGCGCTGCTCACGCTGGTGCTGACCGTGCTGCTGTACCTCACGATCCCGAAGGGCCTGTTCCCCACGCAGGACACCGGCCAGCTGCAAGCCCGCGTGCAGGCCGCGCAAGACGTGTCTTTCGAGCGCATGGCGCAGCTGCAGCAGCAGGCCGCGCGCGCCATTCTTGAAGACCATGACGTCGAGAACCTCAGCTCCTTCGTCGGCGTGGATGCGGCCAACAACACGATGCTGCACACCGGCAGCATGCTCATCAACCTGACCCGCAGCCACGACAACCAGCAGGAGGTGATGGAGCGCCTGCGCGAGCGCGTGCGGCAGGTGGCCGGCCTCACGCTGTACCTGCAACCTACGCAGGACCTGACCATCGACGCCGAGACCGGGCCGACCGAGTACCGCGTGTCGCTCGAAGGCGTGAACAGTGCGCTGGTCACCGAGTGGATGCAGAAGCTGGTGGCGAAGCTGCAGGAATCGGACAAGGTGCGCAACGTGAGCAGCGATGCCGGGGCGCAAGGGTTGGCGGCGTATGTGAACGTGAACCGCGACACGGCGTCGCGGCTGTCGATCACTGCGAGTTCGGTGGACGACGCGCTGTACAGCGCCTTCGGGCAGCGGATCGTGTCGACGATCTTCACCGAGACGAATCAGTACCGCGTGATCCTGGAAGCGCAGCCTGGCATGGTGAACACGCCGCAGACGCTGGGGCAGTTGAACCTCATTGCGGGGTCGGGCACGGCGACGCCGCTGTCGGCCTTTGCGGAGATCAGTGAGCGGCAGGCGCCGTTGCAGATCACGCACGTGGCGCAGTATCCGGCGAGTACGTTGAACTTCGATACGGCACCCGGGGTGTCACTCGGTGGGTCGGTGGCGGCGATTCGCGCGGCTGCGAAAGAGATCGGGTTGCCTAGCAGTGTGACGATGACTTTTCTGGGGGCTTCAGGGGCCTATGAGAAGTCGTTGTCTAACCAGCTGTGGTTGATTTTGGCGGCGGTGGTTTGTGTGTACATCGTTCTTGGGGTGCTGTACGAGAGCTATGTGCACCCGCTGACGATTTTGTCTACGTTGCCTTCTGCGGGGGTCGGGGCCTTGCTTGCCTTGATGCTGACTGGCAATGACCTGGGGGTGATCGGGATCATCGGGATCATCCTGCTGATCGGCATCGTGAAGAAGAACGCGATCATGATGATCGATTTTGCTATTGATGCTGAGCGGACGCAGGGGAAGTCAGCTCGTGAGGCGATTCATCAGGCTGCGTTGTTGCGGTTTCGGCCGATCTTGATGACTACGTTGGCTGCGCTGTTTGCTGCTGTTCCCTTGATGTTCAGTTTTGGGGACGGGGCGGAGTTGCGGCGTCCTCTGGGGTTGGCGATCTTTGGGGGGTTGATCGTTAGTCAGCTGCTGACTTTGTTTACTACGCCGGTTATTTATCTGGCGTTTGATCGGTTGGGTGGGGGGAGTGCGCGTCGGGTTTCTTCTGAGCTTGAGGAGGAGGCGGCTTGATCTGGTTGACCTCCTGTCGCTGGTTTGCTTTCCGAGGCCGGGAGTTCCGCCCGGCGGCGGACTTACTTTCTTTTGCTTCGCCAAAAGAAAGTAAGCAAAGAAAAGGCG
>NZ_JBXAIG010000005.1:0-497205 GCF_058795995.1 Variovorax sp. GW823-FHT04F07 | reverse complement strand
GCACCGAGCTCGATGCGATCGATGCCACCCGAGTCGACGATCGTGTCCGAACCATCGCCGCGCCCAAAGCGGTAGACGTCTGCCGAGGTGGCGCTGTTGTCGGTCAGCGTGTCGTTGCCTGTACCACCGATGTAGATGTCATCGCCTGCTTCCGCGGCCAACACGTCATTGCCCGCGCCGCCGTCCAGAATATCGTCACCGGCTCCCGCGCTGAAGCTATTTTGGCCGGCGTCGCCGAGATACATGTCGCCTGCGGCCGTCCCTGCGGTCGTCGAGCCAGCGTATACGTTCAGATTCACAAGGTCGGCGAGCAGCTGGGAGCCGACAGGCAATGCATCAATCCACGTGCGCAAGAGACCCAACCCATCGAACCCGGCCATTTGCAAGCTGGGCAAGGCGTACCTGTTGAGCTCGATCAAATCGATCAACGCCCCCCGTGCATCAACAGCTCTGTTGCCCTCTAGCTTGGCTGCCAGCGCGGCGCCACCAAGAGTGACCCCTTCGCTCTCAGTGAACGCGACCTCAATACTGAACAAGTACGGCTTGAGTCTTGTCTGCGTGACCAGCGTGCCGTAGATACTTTCCTTCAATGCCTCATAGCTTTGCTGGAGCAGCGCGAGTTGGGCCGCGGGCGGACGTAACGTGAATTTGGGCCCGCCAACTGTGCCCCCGCCTCCGCCTCCACCTTGGACCATGGTCATCCCGGCCGTTGCGGGGCGGGTGCCATCGGCTACCCGATAGAACCTCTCTCCATTGAATGCCTCCAGAACCGAGACAAGCTTTCGATAGGCCTGCTCAGTCAGGCCCTCTGGCAGCCCAAGTATCTCGACCGTGCCACCGAGGCTGTCTTCCAGGCTGCTCCAGAATGTCGAACTCTTGGCCCATTCCGTGATCAGGTCATCAAGTTGCGAGCGTTGCCCCTCCCGGGTTGAAGTGAGCGAGAAGCTTGTGAGAGCTTGGGCCACATCGATATCCAAGCTTACCGCTTCAGACAAGTCGCGCACCATGCCCGCCCCCCGCATTTGAGGCAACGCCATCGCAGCAGGAGTCAGGGGTATGTGGTCTGTGAATTCTCGATGGAAGTTATTGCTCCCGAGATCAACCGCGCCCGCGGAGAGGCTGACCGAACCAACGGCATGCTCTTCTCCATTGCGGGTGAAGCTCGCGCTCTGCGCAATCAAGTTGCCGTTGACGATGGTCCCAGCCTGGCTGCCTCCAGTCGCATTTGTTGCGCTTCCTACGACCCCGATGCGACTGATGCCGATCTCATCCAGGGTAAAGAGTTCGCCCGCATCGGAGATGCCATCTTGGTCGAGATCACGCCACACCTTGACTTGATTCCAGCCGATGTCTACGGCAGTGAAGCTCCCATCGGAATTGCTGTCGAGGTCGGCCAACGCATCGAACGCGTTGGCCGCCTTTTGCCCATTGGACTTGACGGTGTCCACGCCGAAGAGCTCTCGGCCGCTAGTAATGGCGCCGTCCCCATTCACATCGCGGACAAGAATCCCGTCCCCAGAGCCAATCCAGCCAGTTCCGGTGCGAATTCCATCGCCATCGTGATCAAAAAGAAATGAACCGTCCGCGCGCTTGAGATCCAAACCGTCGCCATTCAAATCCAGCATCAACGGGTCTAAACTAGGAAGGAAGCCAAGGGCATCACGAAAAAACCGATTCGTTGCATCACCAAGCCCCCCCAGGCCGCTATCAAATGGCTTATATCTTGGATCGTCCGTATACGGATTTTTCCCACCTGGCCAAGGCATGCCCGTGAATGGATCTCCGTCTAAATATGGTTTTCCTGCATCGATGCTTGCGCTCAAATTATCGAGAAATTCTTGAATATGCTCTCTGTTGTTGTAGGCAAAAACAACAAGCCCTGTAATTGCCCAGGCTCCCAAAACAACACCAGAAATTGGAGCTCCGGCCACCACTGCTATGCCTACAGCCACATCTCCGACCATTTTCCCCAGAGCAGCATAATCACCACTGTCAAGCGTTCCATTTTCTTTCTTCTCCCCCATCGCAGCCATTTGCGCCAAATAATTTGGATTGCCAAGGGCGATGTCTGCAAAGGCTTTAGCACCAGGGCCATAGAGAACCCCCATTGCATTCCCAATGGCAAATCTGGCTGCACTGATAGCACCTGAAAAATCACTTGCGGACATTATCTTCCTTACATGAGAATTGAAAGAATCAAACCCAATATGCTCAAAATGACAAGCCAAACCCGAATTCCACCAATCAAATCAAATTTCGAAGCCATTTGATCGAAAAATTTATTCTTCTCCCTTTTCCCCCTCCACCAACAATCGAAATCCTCCTTTCGTCGATAGGAGGCCGCCAAGAATATTTCAAAAAATGCAGAGCAGAAAAATAAAATCAGAAAAAATATGAAATAAAAGATTTTCACTTTTAGGCGGAGGTAAATATGAATATCGGATCGACCCCAGAAGCGGTGATACTCATCACCGTTCCCGCATGCTTTCGCTCCCGGCCCTTTGAATCGGGCTGAGCAGGAACTCAATAACTCTTCGCTTGCCTGTTTTGATCTCCGCCGTGAGATTCATCCCTGGAGACAGCTTGATCGGCTTGCCATCCACGTCGATGGTTGTGGCGCCCAAGCTCAGCGTCACCGGGAAGATCGCCCCACGCTTCTCGTCATTGACCGCATCCGCTGTCACCGTCTTCACGGTGGCGTTGACCGTGCCATAGCGCGTGTACGAAAAGGTCTCCAACTTGATCGTGGCTTCCTGCGTTGGGCTCACGAAGCCAATGTCCTTGTTATCTAGCGTCACCTCGGCAGTGACCTGCGCGCCGTCGGGCACGATCACCATGAGCGGTTGCGCCTCCGTGACCACACCGCCTTCCGTGTGCGTTGCCAACTGCTGCACCGTGCCTGCCACCGGCGCCTTGAGCGTCGTCAGCCGCTCGCGCTGACCGGCCTTGGCCAGGTCCTGCGTGCCCTGCTGTCGCTTGAGCTCGGCCGCGGCTTCACGCGTTCTCAGGCTGTGCTTGGTCTCGGCGATGTAGGCCGCCCGTGTGTTCTCGCTTTCGTGCAGCGTCGCATTGGCCTCCGCCAGCCTCGCGCGCTGCGTTGCCAGGTCACGCTCCAGCTCGATACGCTCCCGGGTGCGGTCCTGGTTCGCATGACTGGACATGAAACCCTGCTTGGCCAGTTGCTGGAAGTCGGCCTCTCTCTGCTTGGCAATCGGTACCGTCGTCTCCAGCTTGGCGACCATCTCGCGCACAGTGGCGATCTCGGCTTGCCGACGAGCGATCTCAGCGGTTGCCTTGGCCAGCTTGGCGGTGATGTCGCTCCACTCGTCGCTCAGTTGCGCCTTCGCGGCATCTGCATCGACAGCCGTCCATCCAGAGGGGATGTCCTTGCTCAGTTCGGGTGAACGTACGGTTATCGGCACATTGAGCGCCAGCAAGAGTGCCCTTGTGCGCAGCACTTCGGACTGCATCGACTTCAACTGCTCGTCGATGCTAGTCTTGTCGGCATTGGCTGTGGTGGGATCGAGTTCGACCAGTGCCTGTCCTGCCTCCACATGGTCCCCGTCCCGCACCAACACCCGCTTGACCACGCTCACTTCCAGCGGCTGGATGATCTTGGTGCGCTCGCTCACGATGATCTTGCCGGGCGCCACTGCCACGATGTCGACTTGCCCAAAGATGGACCAGGTCAAGGCGATGAGGAACAGCGCTATCAGTGCATAGGCCAGCCGCCGGGGTGCAGGATGAACGGGCGTGTCCTGCAGACTGAGGGCTGCCGGCAAGAAGGCGGCTTCATCGGTAAGGCGCTTCGGCCCAGCCAGTTCGTGCCGATGCTTCCAGGCGGCCTTGAAGATGGCGCTGTAGCGCCCCAGCAATTCGAAGACCGGATGACGCATGTCCCGCGAGTCTCGTACATGGGGCGCATTGGCCGCAGGAGCGGTGGTGGAAACTTCCGGCGTCATACGGTTGCCCCCGATCCAGCACCTTCGGTCGGATGCCCACCGCCCTGCATGTTCCACAGGTGGGCATAGATGCCCTTGGGCCGGCGCAGCAGGCTCTCGTGCGTGCCGCCTTCGACGATCTTCCCCTTGTCCATCACGATGATGCGATTGGCATGCCGCACGGCGCTCAAGCGGTGGGCAATGATGAAGACGGTGCGCCCCTTGCAGATGTGGGCCATGTTGCGTTGCACGATGGCTTCGCTCTCGTAGTCCAGTGCACTGGTGGCTTCGTCGAAGATCAGGATGCGCGGGTGCGTGAACAGGGCTCGGGCAATGGCGATGCGCTGGCGCTGCCCACCAGAGAGGCTCGCCCCTTGCTCGCCGACCATGGTGTCGTAGCCCTCTGGCAATTCGCTGATGAACTCGTGGGCGCCTGCCAACTGGGCCGCATGAATCACGGCGTCGAGTGGCGCGGCGGGATCGACGATGGCGATGTTCTCGCGCACGCTGCGATTGAAGAGTGTGTTCTCCTGCAGCACCACACCAACTTGTCTTCTGAGCTGCGCCGCATCGATCAGGCTGATGTCGATGCCATCGACCAACAACCGCCCCTGCTCGGGCGTGTACAGCCGCTGGATCAGTTTGGTGAGCGTACTCTTGCCGGAGCCCGAGCGCCCCACGATGCCAATGACTTCTCCGGAGCGCACGTCCAGGCTGACGCCATTGAGCACGGGCGCAGCTTCGGGCCGATAGCGGAAGGTCAGGCCATCCAGTGTCACGCGGCCCTTGAGGGCTGGGAGTTGGGCTGCCGTGCTCGGAGGTACTTCGGTGCGGGTGTTGAGGATGTCGCCAAGCCGGGCCATGGAGATGCCGGTCTGCTGGAAGTCGGTCCACAACTGCGCCATGCGCATGATGGGTTGCGACACGCGCTGGGCGAACATGTTGAAGGCAACGAACTGGCCGACCGTGAGGTCGTTGTTCATCACGAGGTGTGCGCCGTACCAGAGGGTGGCGGCGTTGACGAGCTTGCCGATGAGGTTGACCCCTTCGTGCGCCCAGCTCGCGAGGTTCTGCGTTCTGAAGCTGGCCGAGATGTAGGCGGCGAGCTGGTTGTCCCAGCGGCGCCCGAAAGCGGGCTCGAGCGCGGTGGCCTTCACGGTCTGGATGGCACTGACCGTCTCCACCAACATGGCTTGGTTCTCGGCGCCGCGCGCGAACTTCTCGTCCAGGCGGCGGCGCAGGATGGGCACCACCGCCAGGCTCAGGCCGAAGTACAGCGGCATGCTCACAAGCACGATCAGCGTCAGGGGCACGCTGTAGAACAGCATGACGGCCACGAAGACGATGGAAAAGACGACGTCCAGGAGCACCGTCAGCGCATTGCCGGTCAGGAAGCTGCGGATGTTCTCAAGCTCGCGCACACGGGCGACGGAATCGCCGACGCGCCTTGCCTGGAAGTAGGCCAGCGGCAGTTGCACGAGATGGCGGAATAGCCGTGCGCCGAGCTCGACGTCGATGCGGTTCGTCGTGTGGCTGAAGACGTAACTGCGCAGGCCGTTCAGAAGCGACTCGAAGACGACGACCACCAGCAGGCCGATGACGAGCACGTCCAGTGTGGTCATGCCGCGATGCACCAGCACCTTGTCCATCACGACCTGGAAGAACAGCGGGCTGACCAGCGCGAAGAGCTGGAGGATAAAGGAGATGAAGAGCACCTCGCCCAGCAGCTTGCGATGTTTGACGAGGCTGGGAATGAACCAGGAGAAGTCGAACTTGGCCAGTTCGCCTGCAAGGCTGGCGCGACTGGTGATAAGGATGAGTTCCCCGGTCCAGTGCGCGGCGAAGACGTCTAGGGGTTCGATGACGGGGCGCGCTGTTTGTGCGGTAGGGTCTTGCAGCAGCACGCGCTGGGCGTCGCATTGAGCAAGGATGACGAAGCGCTCGCTGCCATCCTCTGCTCGAAGTACCGCCAGAGCGGGCAACGGTGTCAGGGACAGGCGATCAGGTGTGGTGCGGGAAGACTTGGCCTTGAGGCCCAGGTGCTTGGCCGCGCGCAGCAGCGTGGCGGTATCGATCGGCTCGGAGGGCGTCAGGCCCAGTTGATGCGAAAGCAGTAACGTATCGGCTGCGATCTGGTGGAAGCGCGCGACAGTGCACAAAGCGACAAGGGAAGGGTTCGCAACGCCCCCGGCTTCAGGGGCGCTTTGCGGCGGCGCGCCAACCTCTCCGTGCTGTGATACAGCAACTGTCTCCCCCACGCCCATTCGAGGCCTCGTCGAATAGTAATTGAAACATTAAGATACTTTGATTTCAGCAATTCGACAATTGCAACAAAGTAATTCATACATATTAAAAGCACCAAGGGAGTAATTGAAAAGTTTTCATTCCTTCCGATCTTCGACCCTGGATTTCCATTGAATACTGACCCATCCGATTTGTGAGCCAGAAGGCCTCACGAATAAGTGTTTGATGCTCTCCTTTCAGGTTGGGTGTGTGGATTTGTCGCCGACCCAGCCGACGCTGAAAAAACCTGACAATCATGACCTTCGTTGATCAGTTGCAGCACTATTTCGCCATTCCTATTGCATTGTGTGGCAGCGTCCTCCTCATCGGATACTCGGGACGGATGCTTGCTAGTCGTCATTCCTCAGACGTCCGCATTGTTTGGTACCTGTTCTCGTTGACCGTGACAGTCACCTTCATGATCGCCTGGTGGGCCGGTAGTGCAGGTGCTATCGATGCATCTGGCAGTTTTAGGGGGACGGCTGGCACGATGCTCCTCAAGCTACTCAAGAGCACGTTGGATATAAAAACTGCCTTCGTCGTCTATGGCTGCGTGGTGGGATTGGTCGTCATCCCACAGTTCGCAAGCTGGGCGCTCAGTGGTGTGTTGCATGGATGTGCTTCAGCGCCGATCTTCATCGGACCGGCCTTTCGATTTCTCTTTTGGAGCGTCGTCAAGTCGTTGGTCGTCGTAGCAGGAGTCATCCTTCCCACAAGCGTGTACGGCTGGTTCGCGGGCTGGGATGGAATGAATGCCATCCAGCTTATGGATCACGCGTTCATAGCACTGACATCGCTCGTCCTGGCCTTCGCCATGCTCTGTGTCTATCGTGACGTATACGAGGCTCTGGCACCCGTCGGCAAGTCAAGTCCGAACGATGCAGGACTTCGACGAATAGTTCTCAGGATCAATACTTGGATGAGCCGTCGGATCATTTCCCCCGAAGTTCCTACGCCGTAAGAACACTACTAGGTGATGAAGGCATCATTTCTGATGCCGTCGTTGGGGAAAACGAGACGTTGGGAACTCTCTGCTAGATACTGAGGCTGTGGGTCCCCGTCTATGACGGATAGGTGCGCTGCGGCAGTGTTAGTTCCACCGTTCGACGACGCTTCTCATGAGAATTGGCCCACAAGGGATATTCTCCTGGATGTGCCCGACGGTACTGGCCCCTCGCCTTCGCCGCAGGCGAGGCACCAAGCGTCACACGCTAGCCGCAATGAACGATAAGTGAGATTTGAAATGCTCCCTATCGCGACTCGATTGGCGTCAGCCCTGCACGCACCCGGAGTTCGTTGAACTCCGCCAAGACAGCGGCCTGGACTTTGTCCCTCGATGTCGAACTCGTGTCGTAGAAGATGGTATGAGTGATTGCCGGCCGTGCATCAAAGGTTGCGACGGCATACACCAGCCAGCTCTCATAGCCAGCGGGAGGGCTCAGATCGAGCTCATCGGGTGTCGGCTCATCATCGACATTTTCCATAGGGTCTCTCCTGAAATTGGAACCTGCATTTTTTTCGTTGGCCCACGCGCTAGAAAAGCGCCCGCTGAGCGAGCAATGCATGCTTCGAGGCCATCTTTGATGTTGGTGGGTTGGCTAGAAGTCCGCGCAGCATTGACTGAGCTAGGCTCTGATCCGCCGGCATGACCGTCCGGGAGTCCGAGATATCTCCCAAGAGATCCATCAACACTGAAGGCCGGTGCTTACGCAGGCGCAATGACTCTTGACGAGCCACCTTTGCTCCAAACGCGACGACCAAAGCGACCGTCTGTCGATCCTTACACAGCAAACCACGCTCACGATACTGAACTGGGAGATCTTGGTCGTATGCGGCCGCTGTCGCGAGCGCGTATGCAACACGCATTACGCCATCCAGCGAGATCCCTCTAAACAATGCAGCAAGAATCATGGCCTCTTCACTGCCCTTCGATTCGCTGTCGATCGAGACTTGGAAGCTAGACTCAAAGTCCTCCATCCATTGGTCCACCAAGCTTGCCATCGTCCGTTCCCCAGGGGTAGCTGCCACCGGAACATCGCCATCCCACAGATAGCCGCAACGGCAACCACTCACCGACGGACGATTCCACGACAACGCGCGTCCGCAAACGGGGCAACGCTCGAGCAATGCACATCCATGTCGCGAGCAGGCCACCACCAACGAAAAATCCCAAGCCACCCGGCAGTAGCCCAACTCCTGCAGACACATCGGGCACACCCTGGGATGGGATCGGTTGAGAAAATAGCACCGCCCCATCGTATGTCCCGCGTAGCGGGATCCCAGCTCACGCCGGCCCTCACGTAGATGCTCTAGCGCCAGCGTCAGCCGCGGGAGGCTGGCTCCGAAATACTCCGCAAGGGCAGGTGCATCCGCGGCTGTTAGCACCGCAGCCGCATGCTTCCTTCCCAGCCACTGCATTAGTCGGCCGATGCCATCCAGCCCGTTACTGCATGCCATGCGCAATGCATAACCTTGGCCCGATTCGCCAGCCCGAATCTCATCCTGGAATGGCAGGCCGCAAGCGCCGCCCTCGAATCCGTATAGCTGACGCCTCATGGAGCCACCCCACCGCCGCGCTCTGATGAGGTGGAGCGGAAAATTTCTCGTGACTGGCCCCTTCCGTCAGCGCCAGTTTTTCTGACCTCCCCGCACGGCGGGCCCTCGAGACGGTGACGTTTCGACCGGCTCAAGAGGTGCCGTAGACGACTTCGTGCATCGAGCAAATTGCTGATCTCACATCCGACGGCGACGTCAGAACGAACCTGAGAGCCGGTCAGCAGTCGCGTCAAATTGATCCGAAGAGCCTTCTGATGCGCTCCCCCTCGGCTATGTCTAGATGGCGTGACTTCATGCAATGGAGCCCTGCACACGTCGCACTCCGCTAAAGTGAACGCCTTCCCGGAACGACCACAGGCGACCAAACGTGTTCGATCAAACCACGCCAGCGCTCCACAGGTCGGGCAACGCGATCGAAGTTGCGTCCGATGTACCCAGCATTCGCTCACCGCACCAAGCCGCCAATGCCAGCGAAAATAGGGAAGCTTGTCACTTTGCAGGCAGCATCCACACCAACGAGAGTAGGGTCGACCCCGCTCTCTCAACAACAACCGGTCATTGGACTTGGCCAGCAGCTTTTCCAGCAGCTGCAAGGACGCCAGATGGCTGGCCTCTTTGAGGCCCGCCAGCATGCAAATACGTGACCAACTCGCCTGCGAAAATGGGCCGTCCCAATCCCGGCTTGGCGGGTTCAGCTCCAGCACATTTGCAAGCCTGACCATGCTGTACTGGTGTGCGCAGGCAATTCTCTGAATCCACGACGCGCAACTTTCTTGCGGCAACGGACTGGGTGCGGCCAGCAGATGATGAGCCAGGTCAGTGTTCAGCTCGATAGTCATGCGCCTCCCCGCCCTTGAGTTCTGAACGGATTGTTCTGCGCGCCGACCTGCCCACGGGCGTCGACGAAACCTCTGGCAAGTGACTCCATCGTCACGATGCGATTGGCCTGCGTCATTGCGTGCATGCAGGCATAGGTAAGCACGGACTTGAGCGACCGCATGTTCCCACCTGTAGCCAAGTGAAGCGGCCGGCAGGCAGCCGAGTTGACAACACTCAGGTCCACAGATTTCACTGCGGAGGCGAATCCAGCAAGTAGCTGTCGCCACGAGTCATCGAACTGGAATGGATGGATCACGAAATTGGCCGATGCCCGATTGGTGAATTGAGGATTGACAATCGTCAGTCGTTCCAGGGCGCGCGTCCCAGCGCAGATCACCGGAAAATTGTGCGCATCCATGCGCACCTTGAGCCAATCAGTTACTGAGCGAGCGGTGATGTCCTTGTTGCCCTCACAAACGTGCTGCATCTCGTCGATCAGCATCCCCCATGGTCGGCGGCGCTCCAGTCCAGTATTGACCAAGTGATTCATGGTCACGAGGTTCGGACGCGAAGGCAACGCAGGGTATCCCAAGGCCAGCATCGAGGCAGCCGCAATGCCGAGGGTATCCACTGCACTGTCCAAAGCCAGGCGGAGGCAGCCATATTCTCCGGATTCCGCACCTCGGCTGACCAAGGCACGTCGCACGAGTTCAAGAAGAAGCGTCTTTCCCATCCCTGGATCAGCTTGGATGAGAATTCCACCCGGCATGCGTAGTGAACGCATCGTTTCGGCCAGATCCAGACAAGCATCTCGGATTTGGCGAAACACTGCGTGGTCCACTACGGTATCCAGAACTTGCTGGCCGACCTGAAGCACTTCAGGGCTTCGTCGCCCAGAAAAATCAGCTGCACTCATGATCTAGAACTCCTCCATCGCGAAAGAGCTAAACGGCGCCAAGTCCGGCAGCGACTGGGCCATCATTGGACTAAGTTCAAGGGGAGCAGCGGTGACGGGTGATCCAGGTTGTGGCCCATCCAGATCCAACGGTACCGAAGTCAGCCCCTGCAAGCGAACCAGTTTGGCGTCGCGGCGCATGCGCAAACCACGCCGCGTTGCGTTCTCCCACCTCTCGCGCAAACGAGCCTCAGCTTTCTCAAGTTCTTCATATGCATTCGCTCGTGTGAGCTTCTTGCCTGCTTCGGCGCGGATGACTTGTAGCTGGACTAACGACAGCGACTGACCGCCGACGAGTGATGGCCGCTGCAGCGGCACGCTGAGCCATTGCTTGGCCCTGGGCAAGAGGACGTGAATCAGTCGAAGATCGTCAGGGTTGAAGCGGATCTCGGTTGTGAACGACGTGCCATGGGTTCGACGATAGTCCTGCAATTCGATCGAATTGAATCTCAGGTATTGGAAAGAAACCCCGTCGCCATCCACACGGCGCTGGGCATTCAGCCCGCATAGCAGATCCAGACCATCCATACTGGAAGGCAGCATGACCGGCGGCATGGCTTCTCGCCCCTCCTCCCAAAGATCCAGCGGTCGACACAGGGTTTTTGTATGAATCTGCCGAGGGAATTTCTGCGACGCCCACTCCAGCAAGGCGTAGCAAAGGTCGTCAAAAAGGATTGCGGCACTCTGCCCTGGATCTGGAGTCACGGCATTTCTTGCCGGCGTGTGAACTCGTCCCTTCAACGGTAGCGTCCGGTTCGCCTCCATGACCGCTCGTTCGATGGCGGCCTTCATCCATGGTTGCCTGACGGGGTTGAAGATCAGGTCGGAACGAAGCTCCCAGGCAAGGCGAAGGAATGTGGCCGAATGGAACTCAAGCCCATTGTCAACAACATAGCACTCAGCAACGCCCATCGCTGTCCAGGGCAATGCGTCGTTGCCTAGCCCAAGGCTGTCGACCCAATCGTCTTTGGGAAGGATCGCAACCTTCATGGCTCGAGCAACAGTGGCCGCAGAAGGTCCGTAGAAGCTGATGTAGAAGCCAAGCAGGTAGCCTGAGTAGCGATCAATGAGCAATGTGATCCAGGGGCGCCCAAGCGGCACGCCGCTACGGGGGTCTAACACCCAAATATCAAGCAATGTGTGATCGATCTCGACGCGCTCCAGGATTCGAGTGCTCTGGTCGCCCGCGAGGCTATAGCGCCACTTGTTTCGGGCATATGCTGGTCCGCCCCGCTTGTAGTCACGTATGTATGGAGGAATGCTTAGCACGCGTCGATTGAGCGTCCGCTCTGACGGCAGGCAAAGGTCTTCTCCATGCAGTTGGTTGTGCCGTTGGATATGCGTGCATATTCGCCGATAGGTCTCCTTGACGGAAACGCCCTTGATCTGCAGATAGAACTTCGCGATGAGTTGGTCAACAATGCTCTCAACGGCCAAATTCAAGCGCCGCGGCCGCGCGCTCATGGCCCGACGATCGAGTAGCGCGACAGCATTGCGGTCTGCATGAAGGTATCGACGAACCCAATTGACGACCGTAGATGCCGACGGGCATGCCAATTTTTCTGGGCCAAGCGCGGACTTCTGCGCCTTCGCCTCATCTCGCCAGACCTGCTTCACTACTTCACCACAATGCTCACGAGATAGATGCCTGCTCGGAGAGCGCAGTACCGCCAGCACAAAGCGGAGACGGAACTCAATCAAGTGCTCTTGCTTCAGGGTCAGCTTTACAAGTGCTGGCGGTATTCCGGATGCGGGGGCAGCACTGGAAGATGAAACGACGACAGCGATGAGTCTTCCGGCAAGCACATCGCCGTAGGCCTTCGATAGCCGCATCGTGCAGGCTTCCCGATTGTCCTGATACTCGAACTGGACTCGGCCGTCTCCAAGATCCCGCATGAACTCCAGGGCCCGCTCACCGCGTCGCAATACCAAACCACGCGAGAAAGTAATCATGGAAGCCTCCCGAAACAGGATTAGTGGTCACAACTTGATCAGCATCGAAAGAGAGGTCAGCCGAGACTCGGCACTCGTGCCGTGCGACCAGGTGCCAAATCAAGGCCTCAGAACTTCCAAGCGCGATGAGCGCTCGAACGGAAGCCGTTCCGTTGCACGCTTTTTTCAGTTGAGTCAGACACTCGGATTCATCAGTCTCACTGAAACGAAGCCGGCCATAGCGCATCAGGAGAGTGGCGCGAGCGCCGAGCCCGTTTCCATCAATGTGCTCATCCGTCACGACGACAAATCTCCGCGCTTCTGCGCGAAGGAACACCTCCGCCAGTTTTAACTTCGCCGCATGCTGACCAACAAAAGTTTCAGGCTTTACTTCCACGACGAGTCGCGTGTCGTCTCGGAAAAATATTTCAAAGTCGGGGGTATAGCGATGCACCCTGCTCGAATCAGGATCGCTCAGAGTCATCTCAAAGGGTTGATGGATGACATCCCGAACGACAGGGCAGGCAAGCGCTGCCATGATGAAACGACGCTCGAGGTGTGACTCGTGTTCGATTGCGTGGTCAAGCAACCACGTCGGATTGACGATGCCGACCTCACGAGTTGGAGCGCGCGTGACGACTTTGCGAACCATGAATAGTCCCTCCTTGAAGAATGAGGAGCGCGATCGGCCCCACGGCACGCAACAAGCTCGAAGCGCGCGCGGCTTGACGCAGCAGCATTCACAGGAGTAGA
Source organism: Variovorax sp. GW823-FHT04F07 (assembly GCF_058795995.1). Classification (NCBI taxonomy): domain Bacteria; kingdom Pseudomonadati; phylum Pseudomonadota; class Betaproteobacteria; order Burkholderiales; family Comamonadaceae; genus Variovorax; species Variovorax sp. GW823-FHT04F07. The sequence continues at coordinate 483,966 of NZ_JBXAIG010000005.1, read as the reverse complement.
GTCATCACCAAGTCTTCGAAACCCAGGCGGTAGCTCTCTGTTGCTGCCGGCAAGCGCCGATCATCTGAAAGGGTGGTTGGCGTTTTGCTTTTTTCTAAGGCGTTCTCCGTGGTTTATGCAGATCGGACGTTCGTTCTAGCGGCCGAGAAGCCGGGTCGCCGGCGGTAGGTTTTTCATGCCGAGCGCAACCGCTATCTTGTGCGATTGGCCTCGAAGGCATTTACGCTGACCCGCAACAACCATGCGTGCAAGCGCAACGCTGAATCCATGCGTCCGCGCCCAGTCTGCAACGGAAATCCCTGTGGCCCTGAATTCGGCTCTGACCTCCTCAGATGTCCGAGTCAAGGGGTGAGTTGACAAACCCACTGCGTCACCTACACACGTCACGCTTCCGGTTCTCTTCTCAGAATGCGCCAGTTCGACTCGCATTGATGTTGCTGGTAGTGGCTGTTTTGTTCGTCATTGTTGTGCTCCTTTGCCAGGATGCATAGATCGGGCAAAAATCCTTGGCGAGCCAAATTTCTCGACGTATGACCAAAACAACCAGCCAGACAGTCCCGTCTACGCGGCGTAGAGGTCGTCCCAACCGATCTGCGGTCGAGGCGTGTCGAACAGCACTGGCTTTCGGCCTCCTGAGGGAGAAAACCGGCTTGTCCTGGCCGGCCCTGGAGAACCTCTTTCTTCAAGAAACTCAGCCGGGCCGCCACGCGGAGATGATCCGCAAGCCCGATGCATTTACGCGCTACGGAAAGGGTCAACAGGTACCACGCATTCAGTCGTCGCCGAGCAACGTGATTTGTTGGGCCCTTCTACGCTGTCCCGCGATCGCGCAGTTCTATGAAACCCCACTCTTCCAGGTGTTGACTCTCGAAGGAGACCGCGATTCAACGGTCCAGCTCGCTTGCCATTGGTGGCTAACAGGTCGACTTTCCCCGAAAGTTGTTGAAACCAGCCTGATCGAGATTCAGGTCGTTCTTCACCAGATGGCGGGTACATTGCCTTACAGCACGAACAACGACATGGAACGGTTCATTCGCATCGGGCATCCAGACGCACTAAGCGCTTTGCTGCTGGAACTGAGAGTCACCACCAGCCCTGATCGTGAGAAGGCATGTCTTCGTTGGTGCGAAGAGTGGTTCACAAGGTGGCGGGACGAACATCCGTCACTTCGCGAGGCCAACGAGCTTCTAGCCAAGCTAGTTTCTTCCAGTTTCCCCAAACTTCGGACACTTACAGAAGGTCGAGCTTGAAACTCCCATTCGGGATCAATGAGGCTTGCGTTGGTGGATGAATCCCTAGACGCTCGCGTGCGATCTACTCTCGCCCTCCGTCCAACTTCGTCAAGAAATCCTTGAAATCAAGTGGCCGCTCCTTGCCGCTGGACCTCATCGTCGAGTGCCCGCTTGCCCCTTGTCAAATCACACGCCCCTCTTTGAACAGATCAAGTCCGGGTGATCGGCAACACCACCACCTGCACCGCCAACCGAGCGTAGCGGCTTCCTTGCGTCGGGAGTGTGGCTTTCGGCCTGCCGTCGAGCTGGGGCACGAGGGCGCGCTTGCACGGCCTCCAAGTAGCCCGAGCGCGGCCATTCAGAAATCGGCCGGTCCCTCGCGCCCTCCAGGACAAAGCGCCTTCACGAGCTCGCGCAGGTAGCGGTTCAACGCCAGCGTCGTTGGCCTCGCACAGACGCGATGGTGCCGCGCCGCCCAGCTTTCCTTCAGTCCAAGGACTGTGAGCGCATTGGAGTCCGAAGGCCCGCCCCTGAACGCGGCACGATGCCGACGCCAGCCCCGAACACCAACCGCGCGATCGCGCGGTAGCTCGACACCTGCACCACGCTCAAGTGCACGCCGAAAGGCCTGAAGCTCCTCGATGTGGTCGAGTGCTTTTGAGGATCTGATTGGATTGCCGCTGCTGCGCTGAAGGCGCAACTGACAGCGTGAGGTGCCGGGGCACTCGACGATGGCGTTCGTCGGCGCCACTTGGGCTTACCGCTTCAGATTCATTTCCGACTTTCGACGGAGGGCTCATCACGTTCGTGCTGAATCCGACCAGAGGTTCATGAAAACGTCATGTCTTCGACATACCTTTCCGAGGCCTCCGTAGGCATCGTCAAGGTGGAGTTGCTGAGTGTCAGACCAAAGCGCGGCGTTCATTGACGAGGATTTGAGGGAAGCCGGAATACCGGTAGCCCAGTACGTTCGCATGTCCACCGAGCATCAGAAGTACTCCACTGAGAATCAGACGGCAGCAATATCCGAGTACGCAAGCTTGCATGGCATGCGGATCGTTAAGACCTACGAGGACTCCGGCAAGAGCGGCTTGAACCTCAAGGGGCGCAACGGGCTGCAGACGCTGCTGCATGACGTTGAAGAGCCGTTCCCGGGGTTTCAGGCAGTACTTGTCTATGACATCAGTCGCTGGGGACGGTTTCCCGATCCGGACGAAGCCGCAGCCTACGTGCATGCGTGCAAAAGCCGCGGCATTCGAGTGATTTACTGTGCAGAACCTTTCAACAATGATGGGTCGCTGCCATCGACCGTCTTCATTGGCATCAAGCGCAGCATGGCGGCTGAATACAGTCGCGAACTCTCTGTCAAAGTCTTCGCCGGCGCATGCAACATCGTCAGACACGGATATCGCCAGGGCGGTGCACCCGGCTTCGGCCTTCGGCGGCAACTTATTGACGAACAGCACAACGTCAAGGGACTACTTCCGCGTGGAGAGAGGAAGAGCATCCAGACGGACCGCGTAGTGTTGGTGCCGGGGCCTCCAGAAGAGATTGCGCTCGTGCACCGCATCTATCGACTCTTTCTCCAAGAGAGCATGTCAGAGCGGCTTATCGCTTCTGTTCTCAATCGTGAAGGCTTGACCTCCGATGCGGGCATTCAATGGACGCGGGGCACCATTCATCAAATTCTCACCAACGAAAAATACATAGGCCATAACGTCTACAACCGATCGTCCTTCAAGCTGAAGGTCCAACATGTGCGCAATCCACCGGAACAGTGGGTTCGACGGGATGGGGCGTTCGAAGCAATCGTCCCAATTGAGATGTTCGCGCAGGCGCAAGCCATCATCGCAGAACGTTCGCTTCATTTGGACGACAGTCAGATGCTGGGGATTCTGCGGCAGACGTTGGAAAAACATGGCGCGCTATCTGGAATTTTGATCGATGAAGACGGTGATGCGCCTTCTAGTTCCGCTTACCGAAGCCGCTTTGGCAGCTTGCTTCGAGCCTATAGCCTGATCGGCTACACCCCTCGACGTGACTATGCCTACCTAGAGATCAACAAGGCTCTGCGCAGGCGTCACCCAGAATTGGTCAACGAGATTACCTCCGGCATCGAGAAGAATGGGGGGTGGGCAGTGCGAAATGGCGTTACCGATCTGCTCACGATTAATGGTGAGTTCACCATGACGCTGGTCATTGCACGATGCAAGCCGACAGCAGCGGGAACCTATCGATGGCGCATCCGGTTTGACGCAAGCCTTCACCCCGATGTAACGGTTGTGGCGCGCATGGATCCATCCAATCGCAGTGCTCATGACTACTATGTTTTCCCGGCAATTGACTTCTCAACGGACACGTTGCCGGTCCTTGAAGACAATGGATTCACGTTAGACGCCTATCGCACTGACTCGTTGGAGATCATCTATCAGATGGCGGGGAGAGTGCCGCTTCCGGAGGTCGGATGACAAATCAACCATCTCGCATCGAGATGATCCCGATCGCTGCAATCGCCGTTGTCAACCCACGCGTTCGCAATCCAAAAATTCACAAGACCATAACCGACAGCATCGAAAGAGTTGGCCTCAAGAGGCCGATCACCGTCCGCCGTGTTCTAGCAGGCGAAGGTGAAATGCCGTACGCACTGATCTGCGGGCAGGGACGGCTGGAATCTTGCAAATCGCTGGGCGAGACCGAAATCGCGGCGTTCGTACTAGACGTTAGCGATGAGACTGGCCATGTCATGAGCATCGTGGAGAACATTGCTCGACGCACACCGAGTGCAGTTGAGACGATGGAACAGGTTCGAGTTCTCAGACAGCGCGGGTATAGCGACGCAGAAATCGCGACGAAATTGGGTTGCACCTCCTCTTGGGTGAACAACGTGAGTCACCTTTTGGAGCGCGGAGAAAAGCGACTGCTGACGGCAGCGGAGGCCGGCCAAATTCCTCTAAACCTGGCCGTCAGCATCTCGCGGGCCAGCGATAACGAGGCGCAAAAATTGCTGCTGGACGCATACGAGTGCGGGGAGCTAAAAGGCCAAAAGGTGACGGTCGCTCGCAAGATATTGGGACAGCGTGCCCGCAGCGGAAAGAGTGGATTTGACTCATTATCAAAGCCTCTGAATCGCCAGCCCATGACGCCGGAAGACTTGGGGAAGCTCTATAAGAAGGATGTAGAGGTGCATCGGAGAATTCGGAAAAAATCCGAGTACGTGCACCAGTCGCTACTCTTGGTTCGGCAGATTTTCAAGGAGCTATTTTCCGACAAGGAGTTTTGCGAAACCCTTGAAGCCGAGAAGCTAGCAACCGTTCCGCAACCTCTTGCCGACCTGCTGCTTCATGGAGGCCCAAGGCGATGACGAAGGCGTCACCGAAACCGGTTCGCCTTGGATTCGAACGGGACTGTATGGATATCGCTCTGGACCAGATCCATTGTCTAGTCCCATTGCCGGCTAGCATCAAGGAATCCATAAAATATCGGCAGATCCGTAGTTCGATACATGCGATTGGACTAGTCGAGCCTATTGTTGTTTCGCTTGATCGTTCGGAAGAGCGCTCTTTTTTTGTGCTCGACGGCCGAGTTCGGATAGAGGTGTTGCGCGAGTTTGGGGTGCAGCGAGTGCTTTGCCTAATTTCCACTGACGATGAAGGTTATACCTACAACAAGCGGGTGAACCGCCTCTCTGTGGTGCAGGCACATCGCATGATTGTGCGAGCGGCTGAGCGGGGGGTCTCCGTGCAGCAGTTGGCGGAAGCGCTCGATGTGTCGCCCGGCGCTATCCGAGAGAAATTCCGGTTGCTTGAGGGAATTTGTAGCGAAGCTGTGGCGCTATTGGCCGATAAGCCCGCTACCTACGGCATGTTTCCTATTCTCAAGCAGATGAAACCATTCCGACAGATCGATGTTGTACAGACCATGATCAATCTCGGAAACTACTCGATAAAGCTGGCGGCTGCGATGCTGCAGAACACCCCTTCGGATCAACTCATGAAGGGATCTGCAGCCAAAACACAGCGAGGAGGTCCTGTCGAGGCGATCGTACGTCTAGAGCGAGAACTGTCGGCTATGCAAGCCGATACTCGGCTGCTTGAAGAGGACTACGGGCCTGCAAGTCTTCAGCTGGAGATCATCAAAACCTACATCGGCACATCGTTGCTGGAGAACGCCGCAGTCGTTCGATGGCTCGCGAAGCAAAAGCCCGAGTACCTGCAGCAACTGCAACGGATCGCAGACATTAAAGAACTCCCCTTGCAATAGTCGAACATGGAAGAGCACCCCATCTGCACTGACTGACGTTCGGAGCTCGGGAACTACCATCTCGGCGTCCAGTGACCCCAGCCGCATTTCCTGCTCCGCCGGTATGCTCGACAGCGTAATCCGTGTCTGGCCTTCGGAGAGGCTGGAACTTCAAACATCATGACTGCGTTCATCAGGTTCGCCATGTACCGCGGGCTCTGACCAGGCGAGTACAAATAGATGGTACGACAGACATCGTCAAGCCAATTTTCGTCGAGTTCGCCGCCTGCGAATTCGCGAAATGCGCCTTTGAACTCTTCCAGCCATGCTTTCTGACAGGTCAACGTGCAATCGGCGATTGCGACAGGCTTGCGAGGTTTTTTCATTGCTGAGTACGACGCGATGGCAAGTTTTCGATGAGAAGGATGATCTTGCGTCATCGCTGGTTCAGAATTAGGCATGGAGAGTGCCTTACTTCGAGGATCGTGCCACGATCTTTCGCTCGGTTTCGCCCCGGAATCGGTCGAGATGCGTTGCAACGCGCACCTGCATCTCTTTCAACTGCTCCACACCCGCGGGCCCGCCTTTCACTGGTGCGTTACGCGTCATCTCCAAGAGTCGCTCCATCCGAGCTGTGAACTCTGACAGCCGGTCGGAGTACTTGTCCGCGAACAAGTCTTCGAGCAAGAAGCGCACCGTGGTGATGCGGGCCGACTGCTCAAACTGCTCTTCCCAAATGGGCTGCAGGTTCGCTTCGAGAAGCACCATCACGTCTTCCTTGTCCATGTGTCCACCCCTAAAGAGGCCCGTGCTGAGGAAAAACGAATTCTGCGCCGCAGGTGGACAGGAAATCGTTAGTGGCAACAACTTTGACTGACTTTGCCAGTCTCATTACCTCCTCGCAGCAAGCCCATTGCGCCGACGAATCAAATTTAACCCGGGTAAATTAAAAGAAAACGAATGTCCAGTGGCGTGCTCACGAAACATCACTGGCGTTCCGCAGTGTTTCCCCGGAAAAGCACGGCGGTGCCAAACGGCGGCAAGGGCGCCGCCCTTGAAAGGTCATCGAATGCCCTTATGATTAGCACTCGCTGCTGACGAGTGCTAACAGCCCTCCCATCCAGTCGACAGGTCGCCGGTTTCTCCGGCGCCCGACCACAAACAAACCCGTTTCTTACCCTTCCAGGAGATGCAATGAAACTTCGTCCTTTGGCCGATCGCGTGATCGTCAAGCGTGTTGACAGCGAAACCAAGACCGCCTCCGGCATCGTCATCCCCGACGCAGCCGCCGAAAAGCCCGATCAGGGTGAAGTCCTGGCCGTGGGCCCGGGCAAGCGCAACGACAAGGGCGAACTGGCCGCACTGACCGTCAAGGTCGGCGACCGCGTCCTGTTCGGCAAGTACAGCGGCCAGACCGTCAAGGTCGATGGCGACGAACTGCTCGTGATGAAGGAAGACGACCTGTTCGCAGTCGTCGAGAAGTAATTCTTCTCCTCCCTTTCGATCCCATCCAAATTCAATCCATTCGGAGTTAATTCATCATGGCAGCAAAAGACGTAGTCTTCGGCGGCGAAGCCCGCGCACGCATGGTCGAGGGTGTCAACATCCTGGCCAACGCAGTCAAAGTGACCCTGGGCCCCAAGGGCCGCAACGTGGTGCTCGAGCGTTCGTTCGGCGCCCCCACCGTGACCAAGGACGGTGTGTCGGTCGCCAAGGAAATCGAACTCAAGGACAAGCTGCAGAACATGGGCGCCCAGCTCGTGAAGGAAGTGGCCTCCAAGACCAGCGACAACGCTGGTGACGGCACCACGACCGCCACGGTCCTGGCACAAGCCATCGTTCGCGAAGGTTTCAAGCTGGTGGCTGCCGGCATGAACCCGATGGACCTGAAGCGCGGCATCGACAAGGCTGTCACGGCCCTGGTCGCCGAGCTGAAGAAGGCTTCCAAGCCCACCACCACCTCGAAGGAAATCGCGCAAGTCGGCTCGATCTCGGCCAACAGCGACGAAACCATCGGCAAGCTCATCGCTGACGCGATGGACAAGGTCGGCAAGGAAGGCGTGATCACCGTGGAAGACGGCAAGTCGCTGGACAGCGAACTCGACGTCGTCGAAGGCATGCAGTTCGACCGCGGCTACCTGTCGCCCTACTTCATCAACAACCCCGAGAAGCAATCGGCGCTGCTCGACAACCCCTTCGTGCTGCTGTTCGACAAGAAGATCAGCAACATCCGTGACCTGCTGCCCGTGCTGGAGCAAGTCGCCAAGGCTGGCCGTCCGCTGCTGATCATTGCCGAAGAAGTCGAAGGCGAAGCCCTGGCGACCTTGGTCGTGAACACGATCCGCGGCATCCTGAAGGTCGTGGCTGTGAAGGCTCCTGGCTTCGGCGACCGCCGCAAGGCCATGCTGGAAGACATCGCCATCCTGACGGGCGGCAAGGTCATCGCTGAAGAAGTGGGCCTGACGCTCGAAAAGGTGACGCTGGCCGACCTGGGTCAAGCCAAGCGCATCGAAGTGGGCAAGGAAAACACGATCATCATCGACGGCGCTGGCGCTGCTGGTGACATCGAAGCCCGCGTGAAGCAAGTTCGCGTTCAGATCGAAGAAGCGACCAGCGACTACGACCGTGAAAAGCTGCAAGAGCGCGTGGCCAAGCTGGCCGGCGGCGTGGCAGTGATCAAGGTTGGCGCTGCCACCGAAGTCGAAATGAAGGAAAAGAAGGCTCGCGTCGAAGACGCCCTGCACGCCACCCGCGCTGCAGTGGAAGAAGGCGTTGTGGCTGGTGGCGGCGTGGCTCTGCTGCGTGCCAAGCAAGCCGTGGGCGAGTCGGTCAAGGGCGACAACGCTGATCAAGAAGCCGGCATCAAGCTGGTGCTGAAGGCCATCGAAGCGCCCCTGCGCGAAATCGTGAACAACGCCGGCGGCGAAGCCTCGGTGGTGGTGAACGCTGTGCTGGCCGGCAAGGGCAACTACGGCTTCAACGCTGCGAACGACACGTACGGCGACATGCTCGAGCTGGGCATCCTGGACCCGACGAAGGTCACCCGCACCGCACTGCAGAACGCCGCTTCGGTGTCCTCGCTGCTGCTGACGACCGAAGCCATGGTTGCTGACGCACCCAAGGACGAGTCCGGCGCCGGCGGCGGTGGCATGCCCGACATGGGTGGCATGGGCGGCATGGGCGGCATGGGCATGTAATTTCGCTCGCCCCCAGGCTGCGCGGCACTTCGTGTCCGCTACGCCAACCCCCTACCGGGGGCAACACCTGCGGCCCGGCAAAGCCGGTTCCGCGGTGTTTCGCGAAATAGAAAAAAGCCCCGCTTCGGCGGGGCTTTTTTCATGGGGCGATCAGATGCGCTCGCTTATCGAAACTGGTCGCGCAGCGCCATGTACAGCACCTGGAATCGCGCATGCCGCGTCCTGTGCCCATCGTCCCCTTCGGACGAAGGCACCAGTTGCTGCTTGACCGGCGGCAGCGTGCACACCTCGGCCACCGCGCCACCATCGGCCAGCCATGCCAGGCGCGCCGCACCGAGTGCGCCACCGGTCTCGCTGCCTGCATAGAGCGTCAGCGGCACCTGGAAGATGTCGGCCAGCAACTGCCCCCACCACACACTGCGCGCGCCGCCCCCCACGAGCGCGACTTCGCGCAGCGGCATGTCGACCGGCAGGCGCAGCGTGTCGAAGCCATCGCGCAGCCCGAAGCTCACGCCCTCGACCACGGCGTAGGCAATCTCCGCGGGGCCGTGCGCATGCGTGAGACCGAACAGCACCCCTTGCGCGTTCGGGTTGTTGTGCGGCGAGCGCTCGCCCGACAGGTACGGCAGGAACAGCGGGCAACGCGCCCGGTCCGCCAGCGCGACCGAGGCCGCGGCTTCGAGCAGCGCCGCCTCGTCCGCGAACTTGAAGGTCTTCGCCGCCCAGCTCACCGCGCTGGCGGCCGAGAGCATCACCGACATCTGGTGCCAGCGCCTGGGCAAGGCATGGCAGAAGGCGTGCATCGCCTGTGCCGGGTTCGGCAGGAAGCGGTCGGTCGAGACGAACACCACGCCCGAGGTGCCGAGCGAGACGAAGCCCTGCCCCGGCTCGACGAGCCCCATGCCGACCGCGCTGGCGGCGTTGTCGCCCGCGCCGCCGGCGATCTTCACGCCCTCGCGCAATCCCCAGCGCGCCGCCAGTTCCGGCTCGAGCAGCGCGGAGACTTCGCTGCCTTCCACGAGCCGCGGCATGTGGTCGCGCGTAAGCCCCGTGGCGGCGAGCAGTTCGTCGGACCAGTCGCGCGCGCCCACGTCGAGCCAGAGCGTGCCGGCCGCGTCGGACATCTCGCTGACCGCTTCGCCGCTGAGCATGAAGCGCAGCCAGTCCTTCGGCAGCAGCACGCGCGCCACGCGGGCGAAGACCTCGGGCTCGTGCTCGCGCACCCACAGCAGCTTGGGCGCGGTGAAGCCGGGCATCGCGAGGTTGCCCGCGATCTCGCCCAGGCGCGGCACGGCGCGCGTGAGCGCCTCGCACTGCGCACCGCTGCGGCCGTCGTTCCAGAGGATGGCCGGGCGCAGCACGTCGCCCGCCGCATCGAGCAGCGTGGCGCCGTGCATCTGGCCCGACAGGCCGATGGCGCGCACCTGCGCCAGCGCCTTCGCATGCGTGATGCGCAACTCGGCCATGACGGCCTCGAGCGCCTGCCACCACTGGGCAGGCGCCTGCTCGGACCACAGCGGTTGCGGCCGGTCGACCGTGAGCGGCGCGCGTGCCACGCCGACGATGCGGTGATCGTCCGCGAGCAGCAATGCCTTGAGCTCGGACGTGCCGAGGTCGAGTCCCAGATACAAGATGGTCTCCCTGATGGCGCCTTCGGAGCGGGCGCGTTCGCCTTGAAAGAAGTCAGCCGAAGCGCGTGTCGGCCTGGCGCCTGAACTCGCTGGGCGTCATGCCCTTGATTTCGAGAAAGCGCCGGTTGAAGTTGGCCACGTTGTTGAAGCCCACCTGGTAGCAGATGTCGGTCACGTAGTGGTCGGTCTGCATCAGCAGGTGGCAGGCGCTGTTGATGCGCACGCGGTTCACGAAGTCGGTGAAGCTGTTGCCGGTCGAGCGGCGGAAGAAGCGACTGAAGCGGCTCTCGCTCATGCCCAGCTCGGCGGCCACGTCCGACATCGAGATCGAGTCGGTCATGTTGTTGGTGATGCGGTTCACGATGTCGTTGATCTGGTCGACCTGCGCATCGCCGTCGCTGCCCTGCACGCCCTGCATCTGCACGCTCGACAGCAGCCGGTAGTCGGTGCACTGCGCCAGGTCGGCCATGAACTCGCAGAACAGGCCCAGCCGGCGCACGCCGCGCGCGGCCTTGATGGCGTCCCAGTGCGCCAGCGCCTGCGCCGACATGCCGAAGAACTCGATGCCGTGGCGCGCGCGGTCGAGCAGCGGCATCACGTCGCGCAGCTCGGGAATCTCGGCGGCCGCGCGCTCGATGGGCTCGTGACGGAACTGGATCACGCGGTCGCGCCCGGCGGCGCCTTCTTCGGGTACGTCGAGCGAGATCCAGTTGTGCGGCAGGCGCGGCCCGCACAGCACGAGGTGGCCGGGCTGGAACGGCCCGATCCAGTCGCCGATGAAGGCCTTGCCCGAGGTCTCGGTGATCAGGTGCAGCTCGTAGTCTTCATGGAAGTGCCATCGCACCAGCGGGCTCGGAAAGCCGTGTGCGAGGCAGCGCACCAGGCCGGTTTCTTCCGGGGCCTCGTAGCCCAGCGACGGGGAGCGTGCGAAGTCGCGCTCCAGCTCGGGTTGGCGTTGGCGAGGGATCGCGCGTTTGCGGGTGGTCGTGGTCATGGCGGCACGGATCGATCAGGGCCGGGAAGCGACGGCCTCGTTGTCTTCCTGCGAAAGCGCCGTGCGAACGGCTTCCAGCGTCGGTGGATCGGCGCCCTCGCGGGTGCAGTTCAGGGCCGCGGCGGTGGCGGCGAAGCGCATCACGGCGCGCCAGGCGTCGTCGCCGAGCTCAGCCAGTTGCGCCGGATGCTCGACGCCGTGCGCCAGCAGCGCCACCGACAGCCCGGCGGTGAAGGTGTCGCCCGCGCCGATGGTGTCGACCACCTCGACGCGCGGCGCGGCCACGGTGAGCGGCGCGCTGCCGGTGCGCCACAGCGTGGCGCCGGCACCGCCGCGCGTGACGACCACGGCGCGCGCGCCGGCCGTGAGGCACTCGGCCGCGAGCACATCGACCGGCCGCCCGGGGGCGAGCAGCGCGGCGTCTTCGTCGCTGAGCTTGACCAGGTCGGCCATGGCGAACCACTCGGTGACGCGGGCGCGGTAAGCGGCCATGTCCGGGATCAGGCTGGGCCGCACGTTGGGATCGAACACGATCACGCAGCGCCCCGTGTGGGCGGCCACGAGGTCGGCGATGCGCGACGACGCCGGCTCCTGCAGCAACGAGATCGAGCCGAAGTGCAGAAAGCGGCATTCCGCCGGCAGCTGCGGCAGCGGCTCGGGCGCCCAGGTGGCGTCGGCGCTGCCGCGTGTGTAGAAGGCGTAGCGGTTGGTCTGCGGCGTGCGCTCGACGAACGCCAGCGTCGACGGCGCATCGCTGCGCAGGATGAGCCGGGTGTCGACGCCGTTGCGTTCGAGAAAAGCCATCAGCCGCTCGCCGAACAGGTCGGTGGACAGCTGCGTGAGAAAGCCGGTCGGCTGCCCGAGCCGCGCACAGGCCACGGCCGTGTTCAGCGGCGAGCCGCCTTCGTGGCCGAGGAACGCCAGGGTGCCGCCTTCGCCGGCGGTGAAATCGATCAGGGCCTCGCCCGTGAGTGCAATGCGCATGGTGCTTGGATTTTCTTCTTCTGTCAGGGCAAGGCGCGGGCGTCGGCCAGGAAACCCGCTTCGGCAGCCAGGGTGGCAGGATGGTCGAGCAGCTCGGCAAAGAGGCGCGGCGGAATGGTGATGGCGCCCACGCCCAGCCCCAGCAGCGACAGGTAGGCCGCGCGCGAACGGATGCTCGCCACCAGCAGCCGCGTGCCCGAAGAAGGCCGTTGCGCGACCAGCGACTGCATCTGCGCGATGAGCGCCAGCCCGTCGATGCCGGCGTCTTCGAGCCGGCCGAGGTAGGGCGCCGCATAGGCCGCGCCCAGTTGCGCGGCGAAGTGCGCCTGCTCGGGCGCGTACACGGCGGTCCAGGTGACGGGCACGCCCTGGGCGATGAGCCGCGCGCCGGCGTCCAGGCCCTGGCGCGTGGCGGGAATCTTGATGACGAGCTGGCCGGGGTCGAACTGCGGCAGCAGGACGGCGGCGTCTTCCAGCATGCCGTCGACCTCGCTCGAATACACCTGCGCCTGCACCTGGCGCGCGCCCAGGTCGATGCAACGTTTCAGCAGACCGGGCACATCGGAGCGCCCGACGCCGGCGCGTTGCAGCAGCGTCGGGTTGGTCGTCACGCCGTGCACCACCGGGTGCGGCAGGCAGGCCTGCAGCTCGGCCAGGTCGGCGCTGTCGAGGTACAGGTGGAAGTCGTCGTTCATGCAGAAATGCGGAAGGAAGGTAGGGTTCAGCTCATGACATTGCCGCCGTCGACATTGAGGGTCTGCGCCGTGATGTAGCGCGCCTCGTCGCTGGCGAGAAACACCGCCGCCCCGGCAATGTCGCCCGGCACGCCCATGCGCCCGAGCGGCACCGCGAGGCCGACACGCCGCTTCTTCTCGCCCGGCGCCAGCCCCTCGGCCTTGGCGAACAGGCTGTCGACATGGTCCCACATCGGCGTGTCGACCACACCGGGGGCGATGCCGTTGACGCGGATGCCGTGCGGCGCCATGGCCAGCGCGGCGCTCTGCGTGTAGCTGATGACGGCCGCCTTGGTCGCGCAGTAGTGCGACACCAGCGCCTCGCCGCGGCGCCCCGCCTGCGAGGCCATGTTGATGACCGACGCGCCCGGCGTGCCGGCCTCGACCATGTGGCGCAGCACGGCCTGCATCACGAAGAACATGCCCTTCACGTTGACCGCGAAGAGCTTGTCGAACGAGGCCTCGTCGCTGTCGAGCAGCGGCGCGAGGTCGAACACGGCAGCGTTGTTGAACAGCGTGTGGACGGGGCCGAAGGCGACCTGCGCCTCGGCCAGCATGTGCGCGATGGCCTGCGTGTCGGTCACGTCGGCCGCGATGTAGGCGAGCGTGTCGGGGTGGGCTTGCTGCAGCGCGCGCACGGCCTCGGGCGCGGCGGTCGCGCGGTCGATCACGCTGCAGCGCGCGCCCTCGGCGATGCAGGCCTCGGCCACGGCCAGGCCGATGCCGCCACCGGCGCCGGTCAACAGCACATGGCGGTCCTGCAGGCGGCCACTCATGGCGCGGCCTTCTCTTCGATGAAGCGGGCCACGCGCTCGCCGGCACGGCGCACTGCGTCGACCAGCCGCGCATCGCCCGCGAGGCTGCCCCACAGCCCGGCATCGGCACACAGCGCCGCCACCGGGTCGGCCGCGTCGCAGATGGCGTGCGCGGCGGCGTCGTCCATGCTCTGGTCCTGGTAGGCATAGGGCAGCGCGCCCCGGTGCCAGCGCTGCAGGAACGCGAGGAACAGCGCGGGCAGCATCGCCACGCTGTCGATGCCCTGCCCGGCCGCCAGCCGCTCGCGCACGGTCGGCGCGATGAAGCCCGGGATCTTCGAGAAGCCGTCGGCCGCCACGCGCTGGTTGGTGTCGCGGATCGCGGGGTTGCCGAAGCGGTCGAGCACCACGTCGCGGTAGGCCGCGAGGTCGATCGGGCTCGGGCTCAGGCACGGAATGACGTCGTCGGTCACGTAGTCGAAGGCCATCTGGCGGATGGCCGCGTCGTGCGTGCCTTCGTGGATGAAGCCCAGCCCCGCCAGCGTGCCGGCCCAGGCGATGCAGCTGTGCGTGGCGTTGAGGATGCGGATCTTGGCCTCTTCGTACGGCTGCACCGATTCGACGAGTTCGACGCCCACGCGCCCCCAGTCGGGCCGGCCGGCGATGAAGTCGTCTTCGATCACCCACTGGATGAAGCTCTCGCCCGTGACCGCCGCGCCGTCGTCGCGGCCCGTGGCGGCGCGCACGCGCGCGCGCAGCTCGGGCGGCGGGCGCGGCGTGATGCGGTCGACCATCGCGTTCGGGCAGCGGGTGTTGGCATCGACCCAGGCCTGCAGCGGCGCGTCGCCGACAAGCGCGATGAACTCGAGCAGGCCCGCGCGAAAGCGGTCGCCGTTGTGGCGCAGGTTGTCGCAGTTCAGCAGCGTCACGGGGCCCGCCTGCGCGGCGCGCCGTGCCCGCAGGATCGCGCAGACCGCGCCGTAGATCGTCTCGCCGGCCTCGCCGCGCCGCGCGCGTTCGATGTCGGCCGCGAGGTCGGCGAACGACAGGTCGAGCTTGCCCTTGGTGTCGAGGTAGTAGCCGGCCTCGGTCACCGTGAAGGAGACGATGCGCGTGGATGGCGCGGCGCCGCGCGCGATCACCGGGGCCAGCGAGGGCTCGTACGACAGCACCTCGCGGATGGCTTCGATCTGCTCGTAGCGGTACTCGCCGGCCGGCGACACCGTCTCGAGCGTGTAGCGCCCGCCCTGGGCCTGCAGCGCCGCAACGACCTCGGCCATGTCGGGCCGGATGTTGGCGCCCGACAGCGACCAGCGGGTGTCGCCCGCATCGATCAGCCGCTGCAGGTAGACGGCCTGGTGGGCGCGATGGAACGAGCCGAGGCCGAGGTGAAGCACCGTGAATTCCGAAGGCGCCGGTGGGGTGGGCACGAGGCCCGCTGCTGCGAGGGTCACGGGGAAGGTCCGTTGAAAGTGAGGGGGCGTCGGATCAGGCGGCGACGGCGCGGCCTTCGCGGCTGAACAGGTGCAGCACGGACGGGTCGAGCTCGACCGCCACGTCGTCGCCGGCCTGCAGCGGCGTGCGTTCGTTCTGGCGCGCGATGAGCGGCACACCACCCACGTCCACGTGGATCAGCGTGTCGGCGCCCAGCGCCTCGATGAGCTCGACGCGGCCCGGCACGCCGGCGGCCGCGCCCTGCTTCGGATGCACGCGCAGGCCTTCGGGGCGCACGCCCAGGAAGCCGTCGCTCGGCAGGCGCCCGCCGGTGGCGGCGGAAAAGCTCGGGATCGCGCTCGCCGCCACCATGTTCATCGACGGCATGCCGATGAACTGCGCGACGAACTGGTTGGCCGGGCGGTCGTAGAGTTCGAGCGGCGTGCCGACCTGCTCGATGAGCCCGTCCTTCAGCACCACCACGCGGTCGGCCAGCGTCATGGCCTCGACCTGGTCGTGCGTGACGTAGATGGTGGTGGCGCCGAGCGCGCGGTGCAGCTTGTGGATCTCGACGCGCGTGTTGCCGCGCAGCGCCGCATCGAGGTTCGACAGCGGCTCGTCGAAGAGGAACACCTTGGGCGCACGAACGATCGCGCGGCCGATGGCCACGCGCTGGCGCTGGCCGCCCGACAAATCTTTCGGCGTGCGGTCCAGGTACTGCGTGAGGTTCAGCGTCTTGGCCGCGTACTCGACCTTGGTCCTGATCTCGTCCTTGGCCACGCCCGCGAGCTTCAGCGCGAAGGACATGTTGTCGTACACGCTCATGTGCGGGTACAGCGCGTAGCTCTGGAACACCATCGCCAGGTCGCGCTTGCCCGAGGGCGTCCAGGTGATGTCCTTGCTGTCGAGCAGCAGGTTGCCGCTGGTGATGGGTTCGAGCCCTGCGATCAGCCGCAGCAGCGTCGATTTGCCGCAGCCCGAGGGCCCGACGAAGACGATGAACTCGCCCTTCTGGATCTGCAGGTCGACGCCCTTGATGATGTGGACGTCGCCAAAGCTCTTCTTGATGTTCTTGAGTTCGAGGTAGGCCATGAGATGTCTCCCTTTCTTTACTTGACGGCGCCGAATGTCAGGCCCTGCACGAGCTGCTTCTGGCTGAACCAGCCGAACACGACGATGGGCGCAATGGCCATCAGCGACGCGGCCGACAACTTGGCCCAGAACAGGCCCTCGGGGCTGGAGTACGAGGCGATGAGCGTGGCCAGCGTGCCGGCCTTGGCGGAGGTGAGGTTCAACGCCCAGAAGGCCTCGTTCCAGCTCAGCACCAGGCACAGCAAGCCGGTCGATGCGAGCCCGCCGACCGACAGCGGCATCACGACATGGCGGAACTCGGTCCACAGGCTCGCGCCGTCCATGCGCGCGGCTTCGAGGATCTCGTTCGGAATGTCCTTGTAGGCGCTGTAGAGCATCCACACCATGATCGGCAGGTTCGACAGCGTGAACACGATGGTGAGCGCGGTGAGCGAGTCCAGCATGCCCGCGGTCTGCGCGAGCACGTAGATCGGCACCAGCGCACCGACGGCCGGCATCATCTTGGTGGAGAGCATCCACATGAGGATGTCGCGCGTCTTCTTCGTGCGAAAGAACGCCATCGAGTACGCGGCGGGTGCGGCGATCAGGAGGCCCAGGATGGTCGAGCCCAGGCTGGTGATGAGCGAGTTGCGTGCGTACAGCAGGTAGTCGCTGCGGCGCTGCACCTCGCCGAAGTTGTCGAGCGTGGGCTCGAAGATGAACAGCGGCGGCACATGAATGGCCTGCAGCTCCGTCTTGAAGGCCGTGAGGAACAGCCAGCCGAGCGGGAAGAACAGGAGCAGTGCCACAGCCCACGCACCGACGGTGCGCAGCAGCTGGGGAAGGAAGTTGCTGGGTTGCATGGTCGCTCCTTCTTCAGTCGAGGTTCTTGCCGATGATGCGGATGAGGAACACGGCCACGATGTTGGCCAGCACCACTGCGAACAGCGCACCGGCGGAGGCCACGCCCACGTCGAAGTTCATGAGCGACTGCTTGAAGATCATGTAGGTCATGTTCGTGCTCTCGTTGCCCGGACCGCCATTGGTGGTGATGGCGATCTCGGCGAACACGCTGAGCAGGAAGATCATCTCGATCATGATCACCACCGCCATCGGGCGGCCCAGGTGCGGAATGGTGAGATAGAAGAAGCGCTGGAACGAACTCGCGCCGTCCATGCGCGCGGCCTCCATCTGCTCGCGGTCGAGCGACTGCAGCGAGGTGATGAAGATGAGGCACGCGAAGGGCAGCCACTGCCAGGCCACCATGATGATCACCGAGAGCAGCGGCACGTCGGTGAGCCAGTCCACGGGCTGCGCGCCGAAGAAGCGCCACACGTCGGCCAGGATGCCGTAGATGGGGTTCATCATCATGTGCTTCCACAGCAGCGCGTTGACTGCGGGCATGACGAAGAACGGCGAGATCAGCAGCACGCGCACGATGCCGCGGCCCGGGAAGGGCTCGTTCACCAGGAGCGCGAGCAGCACGCCGAACACCACCGTGATGACGATCACGCTGCCGATGAGCAGCAGCGTGTTCCACGTGGCCGGCCAGAAGTCGGGGTCGGTGACGAAGTAGTGAAAGTTCTCGATGCCCGCGAACGTGCGTTCGCCGGGCTGCATGAGGTTGTAGTTCACGAACGAGAAGTACAACGTCATCAGCAGCGGCACGATCATCCACAGGAAGAGCGTGAGCACGGCGGGCGCCATGAGGGCGCGGGGCAGGAGTCTTTTCATGGTCTGTTCCTCTCAGGCTGCGGCCCTCTCCCCGCGGGGAGAGGGGAAGAAGCGCGGCTTACTTGTAGTAGCCCGCTTTCTTCATCTCGCGCTCCGCAGCGAGCTGCGAGGTCTTCAGCGCCTGGTCGACCGTGACCTTGCCCGACAGCGCCGCGCTCATCTGCTGGCCCACCGCCACGCCGATGGCCTGAAACTCGGGAATGGCCGCGTACTGCACGCCGACGTACGGCGACTTGGGCAAGGTGCTGTCGCTGAGGTTCGCGCTGTCGATGGCCTTCTTCTCGGCGGCGGCGAACTTGGCGACCTTCTGGAACTCGGGGTTCGCGTAGGTCGACTTGCGCGTGCCGGTGGGCACCGTGCCCCAGCCGTGCTCCTTGGCCACGAGGTTGACGTACTCCTTGGAGGTCGCCCACTTCACGAAGGTCTGCGCGGCAGCGCCCTTGGTCGAGCTGGCGGGGATGGCCAGGTTCCAGGTCCACAGCCAGTTGGCGCCCTTGGGCGTCACGGCGACGGGTGCCTGTGCGAAGGCCACCTTGTCGGCCACCTTCGACTGCTTGGGGTCGCTGATGAACGAGGCCGCGATGGTCGCGTCGACCCACATGCCGCACTTGCCTTCGTTGAAGAGCGCCAGGTTCTCGTTGAAGCTGTTGGCCGAGGCGCCCGGCGGGCCGTAGGCCTTCATGAGGTCGACGTAGAAGCCGATCGCGTCCTTCCAGGGCTTGGTGTCGATCTGCGGCTTCCACTGCATGTCGAACCACTGGCCGCCGTTGGTGTTGACCAGCGTGGTCAGGAAGGCCATGTTGTCGCCCCAGCCCGGCTTGCCGCGCAGGCACATGCCGTACAGGCCGCCCTTGGGGTCGTGGATCTTGCCGGCCAGCTCCTTCACCTGCGCCCAGGTGGGCTGCTCGGGCATCTTGAAGCCGACCTTGTCGGCCAGGTCCTTGCGGTACATGAGCATCGAGCTCTCGCCGTAGAAGGGCGCGGCGTACAGCTTGCCTTCGTGCGACAGGCCGGCGCGGATGGCGGGCAGCAGGTCGTCGGCGTCGTAGGCGGCATCGGTGGCGATGGGCTGCAGCCAGCCCTTCTTCGACCAGATCGGCGCTTCGTACAGGCCGATGGTCATCACGTCGAACTGGCCGCCCTTGGTGGCGATGTCGGTGGTCACGCGCTGGCGCAGCGTGCCTTCCTCGAGCGTGACCCACTTGAGCTTGATGTCGGGGTTGGCCTTTTCGAAGAAGGGCGTGAGCTTCTGCATCTCGATCATGTGGCCGTTGTTGACGGTCGCGATCACGAGTTCGGTGGCGGCGTGGGACACAAGGCCCGTGCCGATGAGTGCGAGGGCGAGGCCCGCTTTCAGAAAGCGCTTCATGGTGTCTCCTTGGGTGAGCGACGCCTCGGTATCGTGGTCGCCGTGCCCGGATTCTGGAGAAACGCGCTTGCGATTTTGGTATTTCGAGCGGCCCAACCAGTACTCTGTTGCACCAGTCGGCTAGTGAAATCCCTAGTTAACGCAATTCAGGATGGAAAACTGTCCGACTGAAGTTCTCGCCCGTCACGCGTGCCCGCCCAGCAGCTGACGCCGGAACTGCGCCGCCGCCGGCGACAGCGCGCGGTCCTCGCGGGTGATGAGGCAGATCGGCGGCACGCGCACCGGCAGCTCGACCGGCACGGTGCGCAGCACGCCCAGCCGGCCGTAATGGTTGGCCTGCGAGGCCGGCATGACGGCGGCCATGTCGGAGTTCTCCAGCAGCGCCGTGATGGCGATGGGTGATGCCGTTTCGATGATGTCCAGCCGCGCCTGGATGCCCGCCTCGCGCATCGCCGCCTCGAAGCGCCCGCGCTGCGGCGAGCCCGGCGGCTGCAGCACCCATGACCAGTTCGCCATCTCGGCCAGCGTGACCGTGGCCGTGCGCTCGAACACCGGGTGCGCGGCGCGCACCACGACCACCTGCGACTCGCCCAAGAGCGGCACGCTCGCGTACTTGGCCTCGTCGTGGCCGTCGGTAAGGCGGCCCAGCACGAGGTCGACGTCGCCCTGCTCCAGCTGCGCCTGCATCAGGTCGCTGGTCTCCACCACCACCGACACGGCCACCTGCGGATGACGCAGGTGGTACGCCACCAGCGCCGGCGCCAGCAGCTCGGGCACCGCACCCGGCACGCTGCCCACGCGCAGCGCGCCGCTCAGGCCGGAACGCAGCGCGAGCATTTCCTCGCGCGCGGTGCCGAAGTCGCTGAGCACGCGGTGGGCGTAGCGGATCAGGATCTCGCCGTAGGGCGTGGGCGCCATGCCGCGCGCCAGGCGCTCGAAGAGCTGTTCGCCCAGCGACTCCTCCAGCTGCTGCAGCAGCTTGGTGGCCGCGGGCTGGCTGATGTTCATGGCCTCGGCCGCGCGGCCGAGGTGGCGGTGCGCATCGAGCCGGGCCAGCAGGAGCAGCTGGCGCGGCCTCACATGCAGCATCAGCGAAGCGTCGGTGAGGCCGGGTTTCATGCACAAAAGTATATGGAGCTTCGGCCTTTTTCGATTGGATCGCGCGCCAGAAGCTCCGTAGGCTCGGGCCCACAACAAGCAGGAGACGACGCGATGACCCTCTTTCCCCTGGCCCGCGGTGCCGGCCTGGCGGCGCTCTTGACGCTGGCTGGCTGCCTGAACGCGGGTGCGCAGCCGGCCTACCCCGACAAGCCGCTGCGCATCCTGGTCGGCGCCTCGCCGGGCGGCGGCACCGACATCCTCGCGCGCGTGCTGGCCGACAAGTTCGCGCCCGTGCTCAAGCAGCCCGTGACGGTGGAGAACCGCCCCGGCGCATCGAACACCATCGCCGGCGAACTCACGGCCCGCGCGCCGGCCGACGGCGCCACGCTGCTGCTGGCCACCAACACGGCGCAGGCCGTGGCGCCGCACATCCTCAAGCTCAAGTACGACCCGCTGAAAGACCTGCAACCCATCGGCCTCGTGGCCGTGATGCCCAACGTGCTGGTGGTGTCGGCCAGCTCGCCCTACAAGTCGGTGAAAGACCTGCTGGCCGCGATGGCCGCGAAGCCCGGCGGCTTCAAGTACGCGTCGTCGGGCATCGGCAGCACGCAGCACGTGGGCGGCGAAGCCTTCAACCTGGCCACGGGCATGACCTCGATCCACGTGCCCTACAAGGGCAGCTCGCAGGCGCACATCGACATCATCTCGGGCGAGGTCGAGATGATGTTCGACAGCACCTCCTCGGCCATGGGCCAGATCCGCGCCGGCAAGTTCCGCGCGCTGGCCGTGAGCGCGCCGCAGCGCTCGCCCGAGCTGCCCGACGTGCCCACGCTGGCCGAGCAGGGCGTCAAGGGCGCCGACGTGTCCACCTGGTACGGCCTGTACGTGACGGCCGGCACGCCGCGCCCGGTGGTCGAGCGGCTGAGCGCCGAACTCACGCGCACGATGGGCCTGGCGGACGTGCAGTCGCGCATCAAGGCCCTGGGCGGCGAGCCCGGCACGCTGACCGGCGAACCCTTCGCGGCGATGAACCGGCAGGAGTTCGACCACTACGGCCGGCTCGTGCGCGACGCGCGCATCAAGGCCGAGTGAGGCCCTCCCTTCCCCCTTCTTCTTTCCTCAGACATCCGACCATGCCCACCCCCTCCTCCACCCCGCGCGTGACCTCCGCCAAACCCCGCATCGCCGTGCTGCTCGGCGACCCCAGCGGCGTCGGCCCCGAGATGGCCGTGAAGCTGCTCGCACGCCAGCGCAACCTCGACGCCGCGCGCGTGCTGCTGATCGCCGACCCCGTCGTGCTGGCCGCGGGCGAGCGCGTGGCGGGCGCGAAGCTGGCGCCGCTGCAGGTGAGCACCCTCGACAGCCTGCGCTTCGAGGACGGCCGTCCGAGCCTCCTCGTGCGCGACTGGATGGCGGGCGAGGAACCAGTGCTCGGCGAGTCGAACGAGCGCTCGGGCCGGGCCTCGTTCGAAGCACTGGAGCTGGCCACGCAGGCCGTGCGAAACGGCCAGGCCGACGCGATCCTCTTCGCGCCGCTCAACAAGCATTCACTGCGCCTGGGCGGCCTCGTGCACGAGGACGAGCTGCGCTACATGCAGGAGCGCTTCGCGGTCACCGGCTTCGTCTGCGAGTTCAACCTCACCGGCTCGCTGTGGACCTCGCGCGTGACCTCGCACATTCCGCTGAAGGACGTGGCACGGCACATCACGGTGGAGGGCGTGCGCGACGCCGTGAAGATCATCGCGTCGGCACTGCGCCGCGCCGGCGTGGCACACCCGCGCATCGCCGTGACCGGCCTCAACCCGCACGCAGGCGACGGCGGCTCGATCGGCATGGAAGAGATCGAGATCATCGCGCCCGCCATCGAACAGCTGCGCGCCGAAGGCCACGACGCGCGCGGCCCCTTCTCGCCCGACACCGTGTTCATCGGCGCACGGCGCGGCGACGTCGATGCGGTGGTGTCGATGTACCACGACCAGGGCCAGATCGCGATGAAGCTCATGGGCTTCGAACAGGGCGTGACCCTGCACGGCGGCCTGCCCGTGCCCGTGGCCACCTCGGCCAGCGGCAGCGCCTTCGACATCGCCGGCCAGGGCGTGGCGCAGATCGAAGGGCTGCAGCAGGCCTTCGACCTGTGCGCGCGGATGGCAAGCGGCGCGCCTGCTGCACCCGCGTCCGTCGAGACGGCGATGGCATGAGCTGCTAGCACCTCAAAAGAAAAGGGCCGCGTGTGCGGCCCTTGGCAGAAAGATCAGGCGCTCGGCGGTTCGCCGTAAGCATTGCTCTCCGGCTGCGACGGCTGAACGAAGAAGTAGATCAGCACCAGATTGATCAGCGGGATGATCGACAGCAGCAAGAACCAGCCGCTCTTGCCGATGTCGTGCAGGCGGCGCACGCCCACCGCGAGGGCGGGCAGAAGCAGGGCCAGCGCTGCAATGAAGTACACGTACTCATGGATCAGGCCCGTCACGACGAGCACGCCGAACTGGGCCAGAAAAAACCACCAGAACTCGGAACGCGACGCACGACCCGTGAAATCGGTGTACTTGGCGATGCACGTCTTGACCGCTGTTTGAAAGTCCATTGACTCGCTCCTCTTGATGAATCCCAGGGAAATTTCCCCGGGGCCATCATATCGGCGCACTGTGCAACGACAAACTCGGCCAAACCGGCCACCGCGCTGCAAACCAATGGCCTAAAGGCCTAGTGAATAGAGCCTTTGGCCAAGGCTCGCAAGCCTTGCGGTGACGTGTGCCGTCAGGCGCTCACCCGCTGCAGCAGGCCGGCCGTCGAGGCATCGAGCCCCGAGACATCGCCCGAGGCCAGGCGCGGTTCGATGTCGCGCGCCAGCACCTTGCCGAGCTCGACGCCCCACTGGTCGAAGCTGTTGATGCCCCACAGCGCGCCGCTGGTGAACACGCGGTGCTCGTACATCGCGAGGAAGGCACCCAGCGCTTCGGGCGTGAGCTTCTCGAACACGAAGAAGGTGCTCGGCCGGTTGCCCGGGAAGTTCTTGTGGCCGCCCTCGTCGAGCTTGCCGACCATCAGCGCCTGCGCCTGCGCGAGCGCGTTGGCCAGCAGCTTGGGGTGGTGGCCGTCGAGGTCGTGCGAGGCGTCGCGCACCGCCATGAACTCGAGCGGGATCACGTCGGTGCCCTGGTGCAGCATCTGGAAGTAGGCGTGCTGCCCGTTGGTGCCGGGCTCGCCCCAGAGCACGGGCGAGGTGCCGAAGGCCAGCGGCGCGCCGCTCGCGTCGACCTGCTTGCCGTTGCTCTCCATCTCGAGCTGCTGCAGGTAGGCCGGCACGCGCTTCAGGGCGCTGTGGTACGGCGCGATGCTGCGGCTCGTGAAGCGGTGGAAGTTGCGGTACCAGACGTCGAGCAGGCCCAGGCGCACGGGCAGATTCTGCTCGAGCGGCGCGGTGCGGAAGTGCTCGTCCATCGCGTGCGCGCCCGCCAGCAACCGGCGAAAGCCGTCGGCGCCGATGGCCAGCGCGATCGGCAGGCCGATGGCCGACCACAGCGAGTAGCGCCCGCCCACCCAGTCCCAGAAGCCGAAGGTGGTGTCGATGCCGAACTGCTTCGCGGCCTCGACGTTGGTGGTGAGCGCGGCGAAATGGCCGGCGATGTCGGTGCCGCCCGACTGCTCGTACCAGCGCTTGGCCGAGAGCGCGTTGGTCATCGTCTCGGCCGTGGTGAAGGTCTTGGAGGCGACCAGGAACAGCGTGTGCTCGGGCGCCAGGCCCTTGAGCACGCCCGCCAGCTCGTGGCCGTCGACGTTCGAGACGAAGTGAAAGCGCTTGCCCGGTGCCACGAACTCCGCGAGCGCCAGCACGGCCATCTGCGGGCCGAGGTCGGAGCCGCCGATGCCGATGTTGACCACGTCGGTGATCGTGTGGTCGCTGCGCACCTTCTCGGCGTAGGCCAGCATGGCGTCGAGCGTGGCGTGCACCTCGCGCAGTTCGTGGGCCGTCTGGCGGCCGGTGGCCGCGTCGGCCGGCGCGCGCAGCAGCGTGTGCAGCACGGCGCGGTCTTCGGTGTTGTTGATGTGCGCACCCGCGAACATGGCGTCGCGGTGGGCTTCGAGGCCGCATTCGCGCGCCAGCGAGAACAGCAGCGCCTCGGTGCGCGCGTCGATGAGGTTCTTCGACAGGTCGGCGAAGACGTGCGGCGCCTCCTGGCTGAAGCGCGCGAAGCGCCCGGCGTCCTCCACGAAGGCATGGCGAAGATCGAACTGGCGACCGGCCGTGTCGAAGCTGGACTGCAGTTGCGCCCAGGCCGGCGCGCGGTCACAGCGCAGGGTCATGGTCATGTTTACTTGCCGCTTTCCTGCATGAGCTTTTCGAGCTTCACGGCGTCAGCCGCGAAGGCGCGGATGCCTTCGGCGAGCTTCTCGGTGGCCATGGCGTCTTCGTTGAGCGCGAAGCGGAAGCCGGCTTCGTCGTAGCTCACCTTCTCGGCCGTGCCGCTCGCGGCAGCCTTGGCGTCGAGCGCGTGCGTGAGCGGCTCGTTGCTCGCGGCCAGCTCGGCCAGCAGCTCGGGGCTGATGGTCAGCAGGTCGCAGCCAGCGAGCGCCTGGATCTGCCCCACGTTGCGGAAGCTCGCGCCCATGACCTCGGTCTTGATGCCCTGCTGCTTGTAGTAGTTGAAGATTTCGCGCACCGACTTCACGCCCGGGTCGTTGGCGCCCGCGCTGGCGGCTTCGTCCCACTTGGCGCCGGCCGACTTCTTGTACCAGTCGTAGATGCGGCCCACGAAGGGCGAGATGAGCTGCACGCCGGCCGCGCCGCAGGCCACGGCCTGCGCGAACGAGAACAGCAGCGTGAGGTTGGTGCGGATGCCCTTCTGCTCGAGCAGGCGCGCGGCCTCGATGCCTTCCCAGGTGGAGGCGACCTTGATCAGCAGGCGCTTCTCGGTGTCGATGCCTTCGGCCTTGTACAGCGCCACGATGCGCTCGCCGCGGGCCACGGTGGCGGCGGTGTCGAACGAGAGACGCGCGTCGACTTCGGTGGACACGCGGCCCGGGATGATGGAGAGGATTTCGGTGCCGAAGCGCACCAGCAGGCGGTCGATGACCTCGTCGAGCGGCTTGCCGGCGTGGGCCTTCACGGTTTCATCGAGCAGCGGCCGGTACTCGGCCTTCTGCACGGCCTTGAGGATCAGCGACGGGTTGGTGGTCGCGTCCTGCGGCTTGGAAATGCTGAGCTGCTTGAAGTCACCGGTGTCGGCAACCACGGTGGTCCACTGGCGGAGTGCATCGAGTTGGTTCATGAAATCAATTATCCGGGGAGGGGTGTGACAAGTCCTGCACGCAGTTGCGCGG
Organism: Variovorax sp. GW823-FHT04F07; assembly: GCF_058795995.1. Classification (NCBI taxonomy): domain Bacteria; kingdom Pseudomonadati; phylum Pseudomonadota; class Betaproteobacteria; order Burkholderiales; family Comamonadaceae; genus Variovorax; species Variovorax sp. GW823-FHT04F07. The sequence continues at coordinate 458,169 of NZ_JBXAIG010000005.1, read as the reverse complement.
CGGTCGATGTTTTCATGCGAACCGTAGCACGGGTTTTCGCGAAGCTCCATCGGCCTGCAGCGCGAAGGGTTGTCGGCCGCCCTGCCCTACAGGGGCTGTGGTCCCCGGCTGACGGCAGGCGGCCGCAGCCCGGGGCACCCTGAACGGGACGCGGCATCCACGCCGAGAACGACTTTCCCCAGGAGCCCTCATGACCCCTCGCCCCCCACGCCCCGCGACCGCCGCCGGTCGCGCCTTCGACGACCGCCGCACCAGCCACGCGATCGGCACCATGGCCACCGCCTTCGTCGTGGGCGGCGTGGCCACCTGGTACGCGCTGGGCGCCGCACGCACGGCCCGTGCCCGGCCCGCCGGCCCGGCCGACGGTGCCCCGCTGATGCGCGCGCCGCTGCAGGTGGTGGCGCCGGTCGACCTGCACCGCTACGCCGGCGTCTGGCACGAACAGGCGCGGCTGCCCAACCGGTTCCAGAAACAGTGCGCCGGCCCGGTGAGCGCCGAGTACACGCCGCAGGCCGACGGCACCGTGCAGGTGCGCAACCGCTGCGTGCGCGACGACGGCAACTTCGACGAAGCCATCGGCAGCGCGCGCGTGGTGCCCGTGGCCGGCCAGCCCGGCGCGGGACGGCTGCAGGTGCGCTTCGCCCCCGCCTGGATGGGCTGGCTGCCGCTGGTGTGGGGCGACTACTGGATCTTGAAACTCGACCGCGACTACCAGGTGGCGCTGGTCGGCACGCCCGACCGTGAGTACCTTTGGGTGCTGTCGCGCGCGCCGCGCCTGGAGGACGACGCGCTGCAGGCCGAACTGGACTACGCCCGCAGCCTGGGGTTCGACACCGACAGGGTGGTGCTCACCGGCAGGTAGCGCTGCAGTTGCGCCGGCAGCTTGTCGGGCGCGGTGCAATGGATGGCGTGCCAGCCGAAGGCGCGGGCCATCTCGACGTTGGCGGCCGAGTCGTCGATGAACACCGTCTGCTCGGGGTCGAGGCCGTGGCGCATGGCCAGCAGCTCGTAGATCTCGCGCTCGGGCTTGAGAAACTTCACGTCGCCCGAGAACACGCCGCCGTCGAAGCGCCGCATGAAGGCGTGCCGACGCTCGAGAGCGCGGGCGAACGGCACGGGCATGTTCGACAGGTAGTACAGGCGCAGCGGCTCGCCGGCGTCGCGCTGCACGAGCAGCTCTTCGAGCATCGCGACCGTGACGTCGATCGGCGCCAGCCGCTCCCCCAGGCCGTCGAGCATGGCGTGCAGCGACTCGGCCGGCAGCGCCAGCCGCGCCGACATGCGGGCGATGGCATCGTCCAGCGTGCGGGTGCCGCAGTCGAAGCCGGTCCAGTCGTCGTGATGGAAAAGGGCCCGGCCCAGGGCCGCGGCGGCGGCGTCAGTGGGGGCGTGAGAGGGGAGATGGGCCTGGACCAGCCGTGCCGGCTCCCAGGCGAACAGCACGGCGCCAAGATCGAAAACCACGTTCATGGCGCCATTGTTTCATGCGCCGGGCACCACGCTCACGCCATGGGTTCCGAGCGACAGGGTGGTCTGCGTGCCGGCCGCCAGCGGGCGCGACAGGTCGGTCGAGACCACGAAGACCGGCCCCAGCGGGGTGTCGAAGCCGTATTCGTAGAAGCTGCCCAGGTACGCCGACTTGCGCAGCGTGGCCGGCAGGCCGTCGAGCGCACCGATGTCCCAGGCCTCGGGCCGCACCGCCACCTTCACCGTGCCGGGCGCCACCGCGTAGCGCGGCTGCAGCCGCAGCGGGCCGAGCGTGACGCTGCCGTCGGCCTGCGCCACGGCCGGGAACACCATCGCCTCGCCCATGAAGCCGGCGACGAACTCGCTCTCGGGCCGGCCGTAGAGCTGCTCGGGCGTGCCGCGCTGGGCGATCACGCCGTGGTCCATCACGATGATCTGGTCGCTCACGGCCAGCGCCTCGCTCTGGTCGTGCGTCACGTAGGCCACGGTGAGCCTCAGGCGCTGCTGCAGCGAGCGGATTTCCTCGCGCATCTCGCGCCGCAGGCGGGCGTCGAGGTTGGACAACGGCTCGTCGAACAGCAGCACCGCCGGCTCGAGCACCAGCGCGCGCGCCAGGGCCACGCGCTGCTGCTGGCCGCCCGACAGCTCGCTGGGCAGGCGCTCGTCGAAGCCGACCAGGCCCACGCCCCGGAGCGCCTCGCGCGCGCGCGCCGTGGCTTCGTCCTTCTTCACGCCGCTCATGCGCAGGCCGTAGCCCACGTTCTCGATCACGTTCATGTGCGGGAACAGCGCGTAGCTCTGGAACATCATGCTCACGTTGCGCTCGCCCGGCCCGAGCGTGGTGACGTCGCGCCCGCCCATGAAGATCGAGCCCGAGGTCGGCGACTCGAGCCCCGCGATCATGCGCAGCGTGGTCGTCTTGCCGCAGCCCGAGGGGCCGAGGATGGTGGTGAGCGTGCCCACGGGCACCTCGAAGCTGATGCCCTTGACGGCCATCGGCCCGTTCTTGTCGGTGCCGTAGCGCTTGGTGACGTTGCGGAATTCGATGCCGTTCATGCGGAGAGGCTTTCCATTTTGTGATGCCCTTGGTGGTTGGGCGTGGCCCCACGTCTGCCCAGCTTGCGCTCTCCGACCACGAACTGCACCAGCGCAATGGCCAGCGACATCAGCACCATGAGCACCGTGCAGTAGGCGAGCGCGATGCCGTAGTCGCCATTGCCGACGCGGCCGATGATGTAGGTGGTGGCGAGTTCGTTCTCGGCCGTGACCAGGAAGATCACGGCGCTCACCGTCGTCATGGCGCGCACGAAGCTGTAGACCAGCGCAGCCACCAGCGCCGGCTTGAGCAGCGGCAGCACCACCTTGAACAGCGTCTGCGACGTGGACGCGCGCAGCATCAGCGAGGCCTCGTCGAGCGAGCGGTCGAGCTGCTTGAAGGCCGCCGTGCCGGCCCGCACGCCCACCGGCAGATTGCGGAACATGAAGCACAGCACGATGATGAGCCCCGTGCCCGTGAGCTCGAACGGCGGCACGTTGAAGGCCAGGATGTAGCTCACGCCGAGCACCGTGCCCGGGATCGCAAAGGCCAGCAGCGCGCCGAACTCGAAGGCGCCCTGCCCCTTGAACTCGTTGCGCGCCAGCAGCCAGGCAATGAGCAGGCCCAGCGCCGCGGTGATCGGCGCCGAGATGCCGGCCAGTTTCAGCGTGGTGATCAGCGAGTTCCACGCCGTGCCGGCCCACACCAGCCCGAACTGGCCCCACTCCAGCGCGAAGGCGCTCTTGAAGTGGTTGAGCGTGAAGCTGTAGTCGCGGCCCCAGGTCTGCACGAAGCCGCCCGCGAAGGCGAACAGGTAGACCACGGCGGTGAAGGCGATCCACGGCAGCGCGATGCACTGGATGGTGCGGCGCACGCCGTCGGGCAGCGCCATCGCGATGCCGGCGTCGCCCTTGCCGCTCACGGTCGTGTAGTTCTGCTTGCCGAGCAGGCCGCGCTGCAGCGCGAACACGCCGAGCGCGAACAGCGTGAGTACCCAGGCCAGCGACGCGGCGCGGCCCTGGTCGTACTGCGCGCCGACGATGGCAAAGAAGATGTCGGTCGACAGCACCGAGAACTGCCCGCCCACCACCACCGGGTTGCCGAAGTCGGCAATGCTCTCGATGAAGCCGACCAGGAAGGCGTTGGCCAGCCCGGGCTTGAGCAGCGGCAGCGTCACGGTGAAGAAAGCGCGGCGCCGGTCGGCGCGCAGCATCTGCGCGGCCTCTTCCAGGCTCGGCGCGATGCCCTGCACCACGCCGCGCATGATCATGAAGGCGATGGGCGTGAAGGCGAACAGCTGCGCCACCAGCACGCCCGGCATGCCGTAGAACCAGCGCGTGGGCTCGATGCCGAACACGTTCTCCAGCACCTGGTTGACGATGCCCGCACGGCCGAACAGCAGGATCAGGCCCAGGCCGACCACGAACGGCGGCGTGATGATCGGCAGCAGCGCCAGCACGCGCAATGCGCCCTGCCCGCGCCGGCTGCCGCGCTCGGCCATCAGCGCCATCAGCGTGCCCAGGAAGGTGGTGCCGGCCGCGGTGAGCAGCGCCAGCACCAGCGTGTTCCAGGCCACGCCGCAGCGCACGCCGCCCGCCAGGCAACCCAGGCCCCAGATGCGCTCGGTGAACACGCGCGCCGCGAAGGCCGCGATCGACCACTGCCCGTCTTCGTTGAAGAAGGCGCCCGACAGCGCCCGGCTCACCGGGTAGGCGATGAACAGCGCCATCAGCACGCCGCAGCCGACCACCGAGGCAGAGACGAACAGGTCGCCCTTGAACAGGCCGAGCCGCGCCATGCCGAAGGCCGCCAGCAGCACCAGCGCCGTGAGCGCCACGAAGCCGCCCGCGCCGATGCCGAACTGGTTGACGGCCAGTTCGCCGAACTGGGTGTTGAGCGCCGCGACGCTCCAGCCGCGCGCGCCGATGGTGAAGCCCGCCACGGCCAGGCCGATGGCGCCGATCGCGCCGCCCGCCAGCAGCCAGCGGCCCTGCGCCTTGCCGGCCGGCAAGGCCGCGCCGACAGCGCACAGCAGCAACCCGGCCAGCCCGATGAAGAGCCAGCTGCGGCCCTGCGTGGCCGCCTGCATCAGGCCGTTGGCGCCTTCCGCCTGCCCGAAGACCTGCGGAACGGCTTCGTACCAGGTCGCATCCTGGATCGCATACCAGGGCAGCACGAGGTAGGCCGCCAGGCCCAGCGCGACCCAGGCCCAGATCCATCGCCGCGCGCGCCGGGCGGCGGCCAGGGACGCCGGGTTGGCCGGCGCGCCTTCGTTGGAACGCGCCTGCACTTAGCGCGGCAGCGAGTTGACGTCTTTTTCCCAGCGCGCGATCAGGCGGCGGCGCTCGGCGCTGGCGCCGTACTTGGCGTAGTCGTAGTTGATGAACTTGATCTTCTTGAAATCAGGAATGCGCGGATCGAGCTTGGCGCTCGCGTTGCTCGGCAGCTGGAACTGCTTGTTGGCGGCGCCCAGTTCCTGCGCGGCGGGCGTGAGCGCCCATTCGTAGAACTTCTTGGCGGCGTCGAGGTTGCGCGCGCCCTTGATGACGCTCATGGAGCCGATCTCGGCGCCCGTGCCGTCGCTGGGCGTGAGGGTCTCGACGGGGAAGCCCTGCATCTTCTCGCCCGGGCCGTCGTGCACGAAGCTGATGGAGATCGCGGTTTCGCCGCGCGCCACCGCCTTGATCGGGCCGGTGCCCGAGCGGGTGTACTGGCCGACGTTCTTGTGCAGCGCCTTGAGGTAGTCGAAGGCCTTGTCCTCGCCCATGAGCTGCACCAGCGTGGCGATCATGGTGTAGGCCGTGCCGCTCGATGCGGGGTTGGCCACCTGGATGTCGCCCTTGTACTCGGGCTTGAGCAGGTCGGCCCAGGTCTTGGGCACGGGCAGCTTCTTCTTGGCCAGCAACTCGGGGTTGTAGCCGAAGCCCAGCGGGCCCGAGTAGATGCCCACGGTCTTGTAGCCCGACTGCTTGGCCTGCTGCTGGGCCCAGGGATGCAGCTGCGTGAGCGTGGGCGACTTGTACTCGAGCGTGAGCCCCTGCTCGGCCGCCTGCAGGTGCGGGTCGCCCGTGCCGCCGAACCAGACGTCGGTCTTGGGGTTGTCCTTCTCGGCGATGAGCTGGGCCAGCGCCTCGCCCGAGCCCTTGAGCGCCATGTTGATGCGCACGCCCGTGGTGCGGGCGTAGACGGTGGAGATCACGTTGCACCACTCGGCCTGCACCGAGCAGATGACGTTGACGGTCTGCGCCGACGCGGCGGCCGACAGACCCAGCAGCGCGGCTGCCGTGAAAAGCTTCTTCATTGGTATTCCCCTGCCTCGGCAATAAAAAAAGGCCTCGCGGCCATGGGACAGCGTAGCTTTAGTACAGGTGTGCCGAATCGGTACAAGTACCATCGCGACTGGCACGTTGCCTGCTCGGCATTCAGACAAAGGAAAGTTTTCTCATGAGCTTCGATCTCGTTCTGTTCGGCGGTACTGGCGACCTTGCGTGGCGCAAGCTGATGCCCGCGCTGTTCCAGGCCTTCAGGCACGGCAGCCTGCCGCAGGACGGGCGCATCGTCGGCGTGGCACGCGACGACCTGTCGGACGACCAGTACCGCGAGCTGATCCAGTCGCGCTTCAGCGCCGTCGAAGGCGCCAAGCGCCCCTCCCCCGAGGAGTTCAAGAAGTTCGCCTCCATGCTGCACTACCTGCGCATGGACCTGTCCAAGCCCGCCGACTACGCCAGCCTGGCCGACCTGCTCAAGCAGCGCGACGCCAAGACGGTCGTGATGTACGTGGCCACGGCGCCCGCGCTCTTCACGCAGGTGGTCGAGCAGATCGCCGCCGCCGGGCTCAACGGCCCGCGCACCCGCGTCGTGCTCGAAAAGCCGCTGGGCCACGACCTGGCCTCCAACCGCGCCATCAACGCCGCGGTGGGCAAGGTGCTCGAAGAGAAGCAGGTCTTTCGCATCGACCACTACCTGGGCAAGCCCTCGGTGCAGAACCTGTTCGCGATGCGCTTCGGCAATGCCCTGTTCGAGCCCATCTGGCGCCGCGAGCACATCGCCAACATCCAGATCACCATGGCCGAGGACCTGGGCGTGGAAAAGCGCGGCGCCTTCTACGACCAGACCGGCGCGCTGCGCGACATGGTGCAGAACCACGCGCTGCAGCTGCTGTGCGCCGTGGCCATGGAGCCGCCCATCAACGCGCACGCCGACGCCATCCGCGACGAGAAGCTCAAGGTGCTGCGCGCCCTCAAGCCCTGGACGCCCGAGAGCCTGGGCCTGCACGCGGTGCGCGGCCAGTACACGGCCGGCACGGCCTACGGCGAGCGGGTGCAGGGCTACCGCGACGAGCCGGGCGTGAACCCCGACAGCCGCACCGAGACCTTCGTGGCACTGCGCACCGAGATCGCCAACTGGCGCTGGGCCGGCGTGCCCTTCTACATCCGCACCGGCAAGCGCCTGGCCTCGCGCGACGCGCGCATCGAGGTCAACTTCCGCCCCACGCCGCACGCCATCTACCGCGCCCCGGCGGGCAACGTGAACAAGCTGGTGATCAACCTGCAGCCCAAGGACGGCCTGGAACTGCACATGCTCGCGCAGGCGCAGGACAACCGCCAGCGCGGCGGCAACGGCCACGCCAGCGCCGCCCAACTGGCGCCGGTGCAGCTCGACCTGGACTTCGACAAGCGCTTCGGCGCCGAGCGCGTGGGCGCCTACGAACGCCTGCTGCTGGACGTGATCGACGGGCGCCTCAACCTGTTCGTGCGCAGCGACGAGCAGGAAGAAGCCTGGCGCTGGGTCGAGCCGCTCATCGACTCCTGGGAGTCCGATGGCGGCCCGCGCCCCTATGCGGCAGGCACCTGGGGCCCCAGCGCCTCGAGCGCCATGATCGCCCGCGACGGCTTCGCCTGGGGCGAGGAGCAGTAGCGCAGCAAGGCTGCACGGCCTTCGTTCAGCCGAACTGGAGGCAGCGCATGCTGAGCGTGCCCGACTGGAAGCCTTCGTAGACCGTCTTCGCACGCTCGCCCGGCGCCGCAGCGCCCAGGGCATACAGGAAGGGGAAGTAGTGGTCCGGCGTGGCCACGGCGGTCGACGCCCCTTCGAGCTTCTGGTAGCCGATGAGCGCGCGGTCGTCCCGGCCGGCCAGCGCGGCCTTCACCGCCTCATCGAACGACTGCGCCCACGGGCGACTGGCCTTCGGGCCGTCGGGCGTGCCGCGGTCGGTGGCGCGCAGGTTGTGCACCACGTTGCCGCTGCCCATCACGAGCACGCCCTGGTCGCGCAAGGCCGCCAGGTCGCGCCCCACCGCATGGTGGAACGCCGCCGGCTTGTCGTAGTCGATGCTGAGCTGGAAGACCGGCACGTCGGCCTTCGGGTACAGGTGCTTCAGCACGGTCCAGGTGCCGTGGTCCAGCCCCCACTGCTCGGTGGCGATCACCGGCGCCTGCTTGACGGCGCCGATCGTTTCGCGCGCGAGTGCAGGGTGGCCCGGTGCGGGGTACTCGATGTCGAACAGCGCCTGCGGAAAGCCACCGAAGTCGTGGATCGTCTTGGGCCGCGTCTGCACCGTGACCCCGGTCGCGCCCTGGCTGAGCCAGTGCGCCGACACGCTGAGGATCGCCGTGGGGCGCGGCAGCTCGCGGCCCCAGGCGGCGAGGCGGCGCGTGAAGGCGTTGTCCGCCAGCGCGTTCATCGGCGACCCGTGGCCGATGAAGATGACGGGCATGCGGCGCACGGGTTGAGCGCCGGCCGCGTGCGCGATCTCGGTCATCGATGCGAGCGCAGCGGTCGCGCCCAGCGCCGAGCCCATGAGAAAGCCGCGGCGGCCGAGCAGGCGGGTCATCGGGGTGGAGGTCATCGTGTCAGGGGTGTGGATTCGGGGGGGCCAACCCGGGACTGTGCAACAGAGTGAGGGCTGGGAAAGTGCGTTTACGCACACCGCCCGGCGCAAGGTCCATGGTTCACGGCACGAATGCACGCAGGCGCTCGCCCAGCGGCGCCAGGAAATCGCGCAGCAAGGGCTCGCGCATCAGCGTGTCGAGGTAGCCCGGCGCCAGTCGCCCGTTCTCCGCATACACCGCCAGCACGCGCAGGCTTTCACCACGCAGCACGGTGGTCGCGTGGACGTCGCCCTGCTGCGCGCAGGCGCCCGCCATGTCGCGCAGCAGCGCCGTGGCATCGTCGGCATCGGGCGCCCATTGCTGGCCGTAGAGCCGGGCCAGCCGCTGCGCATCGGCAGATGGCACGTCAGGGAAGACCAGGGGCAGCAGGCGTTCCCGCACATGGGTCAGCGCCGTCACATCGGTTTCCACGAGTCCCGCAGCGTGGCGGGTCATCAGATGGCTCAGGCTCATGCCGAGGTTGGCCAGCCGCGCACCGCCGCGCACCAGTTCCAGCAGCAGGCCGAGCCATGCGAACTGGCCGAGCGTGGCGTCGAAGCCGAGTCCGCGTTGCTGGATGCGGGGCAGCGACAGCATCAGGCCGCCCATCAGCAACGGCTGTTCGTGCGGCAAGTGGGCAAGCAGCGCGGCCAGGATCTGGTCGTGCATCTCCGGCAGGCGCTGCATCGGTGGTTCCGCGTCGCCATCGCGGGCGAACCAGGCGCCGACCGCGCCGATCTCCGGCGACGCGCGCAGGAACGCGGACTGCACCTGCAGGCGCTCGGGCGCACAGCGCACGGTCGGTGCCCACAGCGCCAGCGCGTCGCCGCGCGCCTGCATCAACCCCCATTGCGCGGCGGCGGCCCAGCCCATCAGGACGGGCGCCTGCAACAGCAGCAGCCCGGCCAGCCGAGGGTCGGCGGCCATGCGCGCGCGAATCACGTCGACGGTGGCATCGGTGGAGCCGTCGTCCACCACGATGATCTGGTGCGGTGCGAGGCCTTGCTCGGCGATCGATGCCAGGGCCTCCGCGACATCGGCCTCGTCGTCCCGCGTCACCATCAGGACGGACACCTGCGAGGCAGGCTCATCCATGCGCCGTTCCCGGTGCCCCACCCATCGCTGCCGAGCCGCCGCAAGGTAGCGCTGCATCGCCCCCGCCAGCACCTCATGCTGCGGCGGCAAGGACTGCAGCGCCCGAGGCCCCGCGATTTCCAGTGCGCGCCGCCGCGGCGCATCGGCCACCAGCGCGCGCACGCGATCGACCAGCTCGTCCTTCGTGCACCCGTCGACCGCGTCGCGCAGCACCTGCGGAATTTCGGAATGGGGATACAGCTCCGACACCACGGCCTTGCGATGCCGCAGCAGGATCGACAGCCGCGGCAGCTCCACCGTGCTGGAGTGGTCGGCCTTGCGCATGTTCAGCCCGACCTTGGCGCGCGGCAGCAAAGCGTCGCGCTGCGCCGGCGTCCAGGCCTTTCCAAAAGGGTAGGCCACCCGCAGTCCGGCGGCCGTCAGCGCCTCCAGCACCTGCAGCCGCCGGGGCGTCGTCTCGCCGAAGAAGATGACGTCGATGTCCTGCTGCGCATCGTCCAGCACCGCGGACGCCGGCAGCAGCGGCGTGGCCAGCGGCTCGAAGCCCGGCCCCACGTAATCCGACCGATGGATGCCCAGCGCCGGGTGGTGCACCATGTTCTCGAGGCTGTACTCCCACACGTGGGCGCGCTGCAGCAGCCGTTGGTAGCCGGGCATCTCCGCGAGCAACGCAGGCAGGGCCGGCTCGAAGTTGACGACGATCGCGTTCGGCGGCAGCTCGTCGTCCGAGGGCAGGCTCAGGCCCATCGCGAAGAAGAAGAGGTTGATGTCGTCGTTGTCGACACCCGGGCCCGGCGCAATGCTTGTGGTGTAGCCGAGGCGTTCGCAGGCGAGGCGAAAGCCCTCCATCACCTCCCGCACGTTCTCGTTGCCCAGCGAGCAGAAGCGCAGGTGCGGCCGGTACGGAAAGTCTGTCGGCCAGCCCTGCGGGCTGCCGCCTTCACTCACAAGCGGCCTTCCTCCACCGCGTGGCAAGCCACCTGCACGCCCTTCAGGCTCAGCAGCTGCGGCCGCTCGGTCGAGCAGCGCGCATTCGCATGCGGGCAGCGCGGATGAAAGGCGCAACCGGTCGGCGGGTTCAGCGGGTTCGGCACTTCGCCTTGCACCGGCGTGCGCGCACGGCCGGTGTGCTTCATCTGCGGGATCGCGTCGAGCAGCATGCGGGTGTACGGATGCTGCGGCTCGGCGAAGAGCTTCTGCTTGTCCGCCACCTCGACCAGCCGGCCCAGGTACATCACGCCGACCTGGTCGGCCACGTGACGCACCACCGCGAGGTTGTGCGAGATGAAGAGGTAGGTCAGGCCCTGCTCGCGCTGCAGGTCCTTCATGATGTTGAGCACCTGCGCCTGCACGCTCACGTCGAGCGCCGAGGTGGGTTCGTCGCACACCAGGAACTCGGGCTGCGTGGCGAGCGCGCGCGCGATGGAGATGCGCTGGCGCTGGCCGCCCGAGAACTGGTGCGGGTACTTGCTCATGTCCAGCGGCGAGAGGCCGACCGACTGCAGCAGCTCGCCCACGCGCTGGCGTAGCGCGTCCTTGTCGCTCAGGATGCCGTGCTCGCGCAGCGGCTCGCCGATGATGTCCTCGACGATCCAGCGCGGGTTGAGGCTCGCGTAGGGGTCCTGGAAGATCATCTGGATGCGGCGGCGCAGCTGCCGGCCTTCGGGCGTCTTGAACGCGGCGTGCGCGTCCTGCCCGTCGAACTGCAGGCCGCCGCGCGTGGGCGCATACAGGCCCACCAGCAGGCGCGCCACGGTGCTCTTGCCGCAGCCCGATTCGCCGACCAGCGCGAGCGTCTTGCCGCGCTCGATGGAAAAGCTCACGCCGTCCACGGCATGCAGCAGCACGCGCGGCTTGCGTTCGAGCACGCGGTTGAGCCAGGGCGGCGACACGTCGAAGGTGCGCGCGAGGTCATGCGCGACCACGAGCGGCTCGCCGGTCTTGGTCTTTGCTGCCGCAGCGTCCTTGCGGGGTTCGATCACGGCGCTCATCGGGTCACCTCCGCCAGGGGTTCGGCCGCCTCGGGCGTGGCGCGCTCGCCGGCCGCCAGGGCGTCGTGGTGCTGCGCGGCGATCTCGGCCTGCCCCGCATGCGGGTCGGCGGCGTCGTGCAGCCAGCAGGAGGCGCGCGTGGCGCCCGCGTGCATCAGCTCGGGCCGTTCGGTCAGACAGCGTGCGAAGGTGCGCGGGCAGCGCGGGTTGTAGGCACAGCCGGTGGGGATGGCATTGAGCCGCGGCATGGCGCCGTCGATCTGGTTGAGCCGTTCGCGGTCGCTGGTCATGTCGGGGATCGACGCCATCAGGCCCGAGGTGTAGGGGTGCGCGGGTTGGTGGATCACCTCGTGCACCGGGCCGATCTCGGCGATGCGGCCCGCATACATCACGGCCACGCGGTCGCAGGTTTCGGCGATCACGCCCATGTCGTGCGTGATGAGCATCACCGCCGCGCCGCGCTCCTTGCAGACCTGCTTGAGCAGCTGGATGATCTGCGCCTGGATCGACACGTCGAGCGCGGTGGTCGGCTCGTCGGCCACGATGAGCTTGGGCTCGGCCGCGAGCGCCAGGGCAATCACCACGCGCTGGCGCATGCCGCCCGAGAACTGGTGCGGGAAGTGGTCGATGCGCTGTTCGGCGGCGGGAATGCCGGTGTCCTGCAGCAGGCCGATGGCACGCTTGCGCGCTTCCGACTCGGTCACGGGCAGGTGGGTGCGGATGGTCTCGATGAGCTGGCGGCCCACGGTGTACAGCGGGTTCAGCGAGGTCAGCGGATCTTGAAAGATCGCGCCGATCTTGCGGCCGCGGATGGGGCGCATCGCATCGAAACCGAGGTTGTCGATGCGCTGGCCTTCGAGCAGGATCTCGCCGCCGGCCACGCGGCCTGGCGGCTCGAGCAAGCCGATGATGGCCGCGCCGGTGAGCGACTTGCCCGCACCCGACTCACCCACCACGCCGAGGATTTCCCCGGGCGCGATGTCGAAGGAAATGCGGTCGAGCGCGCGCAGCGTGCCGCGGCGGTTCGGAAATTCGACGACGAGGTCTTTGACCTGGAGCAGCGTCATGAGGCGTTCTCCTTTTCTGTTCAGCGCAAGCGCGGATTGAGCGCGTCGCGCAGCCAGTCGCCGAGCAGGTTCACGCTGAGTGCGATGAGCACCAGCATCAGGCCCGGGAACACCGTGATCCACCATTCGCCCGAGAACAGGTACTGGTTGCCGATGCTGATGAGCGTGCCCAGCGAAGGCGAGGTCGGCGGCACGCCGACGCCCAGGAACGACAGCGTGGCCTCGGTGATGATCGCGGTCGCGACCTGGATGGTGGCCAGCACCATCACCGGCCCCATCACGTTGGGCAGCACGTGGCGCAGCATGATGCGCAGCGGCGCCACACCGGTGACGCGCGCGGCCTGCACGTACTCCTTGTTGCGCTCCACCAGCGTGGAGCCGCGCACGGTGCGCGCGTACTGCACCCAGCCCGTGAGCGAGATCGAGATGATCAGCACGCCGAAGGCCAGCGATTCGTGCGCGCCCGGAAAGAGCGCGCGGCCGACGCCGGCGATGAGCAGCGCGACGAGGATGGGCGGGAACGACAGCATCACGTCGCACACGCGCATGAGGAAGGAGTCGAGCCAGCCGCCGAAGAAGCCGGCCAGCAGGCCGAGCACCACGCCGACGACGACCGACAGCACCACCGACACCACGCCGACGATCAGCGAGATGCGGGCGCCGTAGATCACGGCCGAAAGAATGTCGCGGCCCTGGTCGTCGGTGCCGAGGATGTATTTGGTGGAGCCTTCAGCGCTCCACGCCGGCGGCAGGCGGGCGTCACCAAGTTCGAGGGTGGCGAGGTCGAAGGGGTTGTGCGGCGACACCCATCCGGCGAACACCGAACAGAAGACGCACACCAGCGCAATGACGGCGGCGGCGATCGCCACCGGCGAGGTGCGGAAGCTGTAGCCGACATCGCTGTCGAGCCAGCGAGCAAGGGTTTTTTTCATCGCCGGGCCGCGTGGGGGTTATTTTTCATCGTGAGGCAAAAAAGAATGGGCCCGCAAGAAGCGGGCCCATGGTCGGGCCGCTCAGGCAGCGGCCCACGGTCGACTTACTTGATGCTCATCCACTTGAAGTACATGAAGTTGTCGGCCAGTTGCACCAGCTCGACCTTCTTGCTCACGCCCCAGGCCAGCGACTGCTGATGCAGCGGCAGGTGGCCGATGTCGTCGGTGTGGACCTTGAAGGCTTCCTTGATCATCTCGTTGCGCTTGGCCTTGTCCGACTCGGACTGGATCTTCTTGGTCAGCTCGTCCAGCTTCGGGTTGCAGTAGGCGCCCAGGTTGAACTGGCCCGTGCCCTTGTCGTCGGGACACGAGGTGAGCGAGCTCAGCGCGTTGTGCGAGTCGTAGGTGGTCGGGGTCCAGCCCAGCATGTAGAAGCTGGTGTCGCGGCGCAGGATCTTCGGGAAGTAGGTGCCCTTGGTCTCGGCCACGAGGTTGATCTTGACGCCGATCTTGGCCAGGTTGGCGGCCACGCTCTGACAGATCTGGCCGTCATTGACGTAGCGGTCGTTCGGGCAGTTCATCGAGACTTCGAAGCCGTTGGGGTAGCCGGCTTCGGTCAGCAGCTTCTTGGCGGCATCGACATCGAAGGGCAAGCGCTTGTCCTGGTCGGCGGTCCAGCCGTTGATGCCCGGGCCGACGAGCAGCGCGGTGGGCTTGGAGGCGCCGCGCATCACGGTGCGCTGGATGCCGGCGATGTCGATGGCCTGGTAGAAGGCCTGGCGCACGCGCTTGTCCTTGAAGGGGTTCTTGCCCTTCACGTTCGAGTACTGCAGCTCGTCGCGCTTCTGGTCCATGCCCAGGAAGATGGTGCGCATCTCGGGGCCGGTGATGACGCGGGCGTTGGGCGCGGCGTTGATGCGCGCGATGTCCTGCACGGGCACGGGCTCCATCACGTCGACTTCGCCGGAGACCAGCGCGGCCACACGGGTCGCGGGGTTGGCGATGGGCGTGAACACGATCTCCTGCGCGTTACCGTCGATCTTGCCCCAGTAGGTGCCGTTGCGCGTGAACACGGTGCGCACGTTGGGCTGGCGTTCGCGCACGCGGAACGGGCCGGTGCCGTTGGCCTTGAATGAGGCGGTGTTCTCGATGCCCTTGCGGCGGTCGACGGGCTTGGTGGCCTGGTTTTCCTCGCACCACTTCTTGCTCATGATCATGGTGAGCGAGATCACGTCGGGCAGGATCGGGAACGGGCCGTTGGTTTCGATTTCGACGGCGAGGTCGCCGACCTTGCGCACGGCCTTGATCTCGCTGAGCGTGGCCTTCATGTCGGAGCCGTCGCCCTGCGCACGCGCGAAGCTGAACACGACGTCGTCGGCGCTGAACGGCGTGCCGTCATGGAACACCACGCCCTTGCGCAGTTCGAAGCGCCACACGTTCGGCGAGGTCTGCTTCCAGCTCGTGGCCAGCAGCGGCGCCAGGCTCAGGTCCTTGTTGCGGCCCACGAGAGTTTCATAGACGTTGGCGGTGACGCTCAGTTGCAGCGACTCGTTGAGCGAGTGCGGGTCGAGCGACAGGGCGTCGCCCTGGTTCGCGATGCGGATGGTCTGCGCGCTGGCGACCATGCTGACGGCGCTCAGAGCGCACAGGACAGCGACCGCAGCCGCTTGCTTCTTGAAACTCATGGGAACACTCCTCGGGTTGAAATCGAACACATCACGGCGCCGCGGTGGCGGCGGCTTTCCCTGGCTGCAGGCTGCGGGTAGCAGCCAGCGGCATGCCCTGCTCGATCAGGCCCGCATGCAATGCGGCGCCCAGCGGCAGGATCTCGTCATTGAAGTCGTAACGGCTGTTGTGCAGGAAGGCGCCGCTGCGGGCGTCCTGGCCGATGCGCAGATAGGCACCGGCCTTCTTCTGCAGCATGAAGGAAAAATCTTCGGCGCCCATGCTGGGCTCCAGGTTGCGATCGACGTTCTTCGCGCCGACCAGCGCCTGCGCCACATCGGCCGCGAACATCGCTTCGGGCGCGGTGTTGATCGTGGCCGGGTAGATGCGTTCGTACTTGATCGTCGCGGTCGCGCCAAAGCCGGTGGCAATGGCCGTGCACAGCTCGCTCAGTCGCTGCTCGACCTGCGCCTGCACGCGCGCGCTGAAGGTGCGCACGGTGCCGACCAGCGTGGCCTCGCCCGGGATCACGCTCATCGCGCCGAGGTCGCCGGCCTGCACGGCGCAGATGCTGACGACGGCCGCGTCGATGGGACGCACGCTGCGCGACACGATGGTCTGCGCCGCAGTGATGATGTGCGCAGCCACCACGACGGGATCGATGGTCTGGTAGGCATGCGCGCCATGGCCGCCCTTGCCCTTGATCTCGATCGTCACGCGGTCGGCCGCGGCCATCATCGCGCCGCGGTTGATGCCGACGGTGCCGGCCGGCATCGCGGGCCAGTTGTGCATCGCATAGACAGCGTTCACCGGGAAGCGGTCGAACAGGCCGTCTTCAATCATCACGCGCGCACCGGCAAGGCCTTCTTCGCCGGGCTGGAAGATCAGCACGGCGGTGCCGTCGAAGTCGCGCGTCTCGGCCAGGTAGCGCGCGGCGCCGACCAGCATGGCGGTGTGGCCGTCGTGGCCGCAGCCGTGCATGAGGCCATCGTTGGCGGAGCGCCAGCCGAAGTCGTTGTCCTCGCGCATGGGCAGCGCGTCCATGTCGGCACGCAGGCCGATCATGCGGCCGCTGGCGGTCGACTTGCCGCGGATGACGCCGACGACACCGGTCTTGCCGATGCCCTCGTGGATCTCGTCCACGCCGCAGGCGCGCAGCGCCTCGCGCACACGGCCCGCCGTGTAGACCTCTTCGAAGCCGAGCTCGGGGTGGGCGTGCAGGTCGCGGCGAAAGGCCGTGATCTCGGGGTAGAAGCTGGCGATGTGCGCGAAGGCCCGGCCGGAGGCCTGCAGGCGCGGCGTTGCGGCAGCGGTTGCGACACTCACCTCAATGGCCTCCCGCCTTGCCCACGCGCAGCCGGGGATCGACCACGAAGTACAACAGGTCGACCACGAGGTTGATCACCACGAAGATCAGTGCGATCAGGCACAGATAGGCGGCCATCACCGGAATGTCCGCGAAGGTCACGGCCTGGATGAAGAGCAGCCCCATGCCGGGCCACTGGAACACCGACTCGGTGATGATGGCAAAAGCGATCAGGCCGCCGAGCTGCAAGCCCGTGATGGTCATGACCGGCACCAGCGTGTTCTTGAGCGCATGGCCGAAGTGGATCGCGCGGTTCGACAGGCCCCGTGCACGCGCGAACTTGATGTAGTCGGTGCGCAGCACCTCGAGCATCTCGGCGCGCACCAGCCGCATGATCAGCGTGAGCTGGAAGATCGCCAGCGTCACCGCCGGCAGGATGATGTGGTGCCAGCCGTCGGCCTTGAACAGGCCGCTGGTCCACCAGCCGAACTGCACGGTGTCGCCGCGCCCGAAGCTCGGGAACCAGCCGAGCGTCACGGCGAAGACCAGGATCAGCAGGATGCCGATGAGGAAGGTGGGCAGCGACACGCCGAGCAGCGAGACGGTCATGAACACCTGGCTCATGAAGGTGCCACGGCGCAGGGCGGTGTACACGCCCATCGGAATGCCGACGAACAGCGCCAGGGCCGCGGCCACGAGTGCGAGTTCGAGCGTGGCCGGGAAGCGCTCGCCGATCAGGCGCGACACCTTGGCGCCCTGGCGCAGGCTCAGCCCGAATTCGCCCTGTGCGGCGTTGACGAGGAAATGCCAGAACTGCACGAAGAAGGGTCGGTCGAGCCCCAATGCGGCGCGCATTTCACGGATCTGGTCGGGCTTGGCATCCTGCCCCAGCAGGAACACGACCGGGTCGCCGACATATTGAAAGAGGAGGAAGGCAATGAACGCAACCGCGATCATCACGATCACGGCCTGGATCAGGCGGCGCAGTACAAAGGCAGTCATTCAGCAACAAGAGTGATCGCGGCATGCTAGCAGTGCAAGCAGCGTGCCCGCACGGGGGTTCCCCGGGGGTGGAGGCGCAATTTTTACGAGTGAGAACAGGCGCGCGCCAAAAGAAAAAGCCACCCGGCTTGCGCCGGGTGGCTTTCAGTCTTTCGATTCGAAGCTGGCTTGCGCCAGCATCAAATTAGAAAGCGTGACGGATACCGAAGTCGTAGCCGGTGGAGCTCTTCGGGGTGAAGGCGCCAGCTGCGTTGTTGTAGAACGCCGGGCCGCCGACCGTGTAGCCAGCACCGTTCTTGTTGCTCACGCGAGCGACGGTAGCGTACAGAGCCGTGCGCTTCGACAGGTTGTGCACGTAGCCCAGAGCGATCTTGTTGGCCTTGGGATCAGGCGTGTTCAGAGCGAACGGGTTGTTCGGCAGGTTCCGATCGAGCTTGACGTGCGACCACGAAGCGCGGATCAGGCCAGCGCCGACCGGCACGGTCACGCCGAGCAGGTAGCCAGTCAGATCGATGTCAGGACGACCACCCAGCAGGGTCGGCGTCACTTCGTAGTCGATCTTGTTCTTGGCGCGCGACAGTTCACCGAACAGCTTCACGGGACCGAAGTCGTACGAAGCGCCCAGGTTCAGCGTGTTGACCTTGGTGGTCGTGCCCACGTAGAACTGGTCACCAACGGTGCTGCTGCCGTAAGCCAGAGCGACGTCCAGGGGGCCGTTGGCGTAGCCGAAGCGACCGCCGACGTAACGACCTTGACGCTGGCTGTTAGCCACATCAGGCGTTGCCAGGCCAGGGCTGTACTTGGTCTTCTCAGCGAAGCCGTACTGCACTTGACCGTAGAAACCACCCAGGTTCGGCGGCAGGAAGTAGCCGATGGTGTTGCTGGCGCGAACGTAGTTGCTGGTGCCAGTGTTGGTGAACGGAGCGGTCGAAGCAGCGGGGGTGCCGAATGCGCCGAACTGGCCGTTGGCCGTCGAGATCAGGTTGGTGCCAACGCCGTTGGTGCCGAACGGATCGAACACGGTGTCGTTCCAGAACGTCGGGGTGTAGTCACGGCCCAGACGGATTTCACCGAAACCGCCCGACAGGCTCACGGTCGAACGACGTGCGAACGTGGCGATGCCTTCTTGGCCGTTGTCGTTGGTGATCGGAGCTTCGAGCCAGAAGCTGGCTGCCAAGCCACCACCCAGGTCTTCCGTACCACGGAAGCCCAGACGGCTGGAGTTGTAGCCAGAGTTAGCCAGCTCACGACGGCTTGCCTTGACCGAACCTTGGTTCAGGTAGACGGGGATGCCGAAAGCGTTGGGGAAAACGGTCGCACGGTCATCGCGTGCGGTGTTCGAGTAGCCGCTGATCGACGCGTCGACCACACCAAACAGCGTGACGGACGACTGAGCCGAGGCAACACCGGCAACAGCCAGGGCAGCCAGAGCAACTAGAGATTTTTTCATTGCAAGTTTCTCCAAGGTTAAACATAGGGCTCCGGTGCGAAGGGCTCACCGTGACTGGCACTTTTGTGCTCCCACCGGACCCCGGGCCAACCTCCTTTTGGGAAGTTGATGCTATTGCACCAGAGCCGCTGCGGCAGGGCAAAACAAATCGCCCTAAATCTTGGAAGCCCCGCGTGTTTCGTTGCAGTCGTGCAACAAAGGACTTAGACGGTTGGTTTTGCCACGATATGAAACGAAATGTGCTGTCCTTGCATCGCCGGACAGGTGCGGTCAAATAGACCCATGACCGCCCTGCTCGACCCCGCCCTGACTGCCGCCGATGCGGCTTTGCGCACGCTTTTTGCCCGATCTCACGCCACCCGGGCGCTTCCGCCCGCGATCCAGCCGCAAGGTGAATTGAGCGAGTCGGAGCGCCGCGAGGCCGGTGCGCTGATGCGCGTGAACCATGTCGGCGAAGTCTGTGCACAGGCGCTGTACACCGCCCAGGCCGCCGTGGCGCGGGACCCGGCGCTGCGCGCGCACTTCCTGGAAGCAGCGCATGAGGAAACCGATCACCTGGCCTGGACACGGCAGCGGCTGGACGACCTGAGCGCCCGCCCGTCCCTCCTGAACCCACTCTGGTATGCAGGTGCCTTCGGTCTCGGCCTGATTGCCGGACGCTTGGGCGACCCCTTGAGCCTCGGTTTTGTTGCCGAAACCGAACGGCAGGTGGAAGCGCACCTCGAAAGCCACCTGGACCGCCTGCCGTCGACCGATCACGCGTCCCGCGCCGTGGTCGAGCAGATGAAGATTGACGAGGCCCGCCATGCCACGCAAGCCGTCGACGCTGGCGCCGCGGAACTGCCGGCCCCGGCCAAGGCCCTGATGCGTCTGGCATCGCGGGTCATGACGACCGTCGCACACCGGATTTGAGGCCCCGGGGCGCCGCCGCCCGGCGCTTCAGGTCTCGATCAGGTCGAAGCTGGTCGTGATTTCCGCCGTCTTCGCCAACATGATGCTGGCGGAGCAGTAGGTTTCGTGGCTGAGAGCGATCGCCCGCTCCACAGCGGTGGCCGGAATGCCCTTGCCCGCCACGGTGAAGTGCATGTGGATCTTCGTGAAGACCTTGGGATCCTTCTCGGCGCGCTCGCTGGTCAGCTTGACGCTGCAGCGCTCGACGCGATGGCGCCCCCTCTTCAATATGAGCACCACGTCGTAGGCGGTGCAACCGCCCGTGCCCGCGAGCACGGTTTCCATCGGCCGCGCCGCCAGGTTCTGGCCGCCGTTCTCGGGCTTGGCCGCATCCGGGGCGCCGTCCATCATCAGGACATGGCCGCTGCCGGTCTCGGCCACGAAGCCCATGGCCGATCGGGTGCCTGCGTCACCGGTCCAACTTACTGTGCATTCCATGGTGTTCAGCTCCAATTGGGATGAATTCGTGCGGAAAAATGCGCACCAAACATCAACTTGTGTGTGGGAAAAGCATCGCCTGCTTGTTGCATCGCAACAAAGGGTGGGTATACTCTATTTCATTGCTGCGCACTTCATGGTGCGCACCCAGTTGTCTCCTCCACCCTTCCAATTGGTGGATTTAGCCCCGAGTCGCAAGACTCGGGGCTTTTTTCTTTGTGCGCCCCGATGGCCGCGCCGCTCTAGCCGTCCACTGCGAAAGGGCAGCTGCTCTGGCTGCCCTGGCTGTTGCCGGTGTTGCCTCGGCTCAGTCGTCCGTCACGCTGTTTGGTGTGGTCGACGCGTCGATCAGCGGCTACTCGTCCACCTCGCGGGACCTGGGCAATGGCGTCACGTACGACAGGCTGGGCTTCCCCATCTACAACCCGTTCTACCTGAACCGTGGCAGCATCAAGGCGAGCCGCCGTGAACTGGCCCACTCGGGCTACAACTCCAGCCGCCTGGGCTTCCGTGGCACG
Organism: Variovorax sp. GW823-FHT04F07; assembly: GCF_058795995.1. Lineage (NCBI taxonomy): Bacteria > Pseudomonadati > Pseudomonadota > Betaproteobacteria > Burkholderiales > Comamonadaceae > Variovorax > Variovorax sp. GW823-FHT04F07. Next base: position 437,381 of record NZ_JBXAIG010000005.1, on the reverse strand, counting down.
GAAGACCTCGGTGGTGGCCTGGCCGCCAGCTTCTGGCTCGAAGCCCCGATCAGCAACGACGATGGCCAGACGGGCGTCTCGACATTCACGCGCCGTTCGACCGTGAGCCTGTCGGGCGGGTTCGGTGAAGTCCGCCTCGGCCGCGACTACACCCCGACGTTCTGGAACGACACCGTGTTCGACCCGTTCGGCACCAATGGCGTCGGCTCCAACCTGGTCAACACAGCCAATGGCGCATTCGGCGGCTTCACCGGCTATGCCGACGGCAAGAAGCTCCCCGATGCCCTCAAGAACGTTCCGCAACTCCCCGATGCTGGTGGCAGCAACTACGTTCGCGCCGGCAACAGCATCGGCTACTTCCTGCCGCCGAACCTGGGTGGTTTCTACGGCCAGGTGATGTACGGCTTCCACGAGAAGACAAAGTACAGCCCCGGCACCGCAACGCCCCTCGCGGAAAACGCATCGCGCACCGGTCGCTATGTCGGCGGTCGCTTCGGCTACGCCAACGGCCCCCTGGACGTTGCGCTGGCTTATGGCAGCAGCACCGTGGGTGACCAGTTCTACGTCGGCACGACCACCAAGGTCAACACGCTGAACCTGGGCGCTTCGTACGACTTCGGTCCCGTGAAGCTGTTCGGTGAACTGTCGCGCGCCAAGAACAAGGTTGACTACGAAGTCGAACCGTACCTCGGCGGCCGTCCGGACATCGACCTGACCGGCTACCTGCTGGGCGTGACCGTGCCGGTCGGTGCTGGCCTAATCCGCGCTTCATACTCGAGCGTCAAGTACGACGAGAACCTGGTTGCCCGCAACCCGTGGGAAGTGCTGCCCGCCGACAAGAAGGCCAACAAGCTGGCCATCGGCTACGTGCACAACCTGTCGAAGCGCACGGCCCTGTACGCCACCGTTGCCCGCGTGAGCAACAAGAACGGCGCATCGCTGACCGTCGGCGGCCCGGGCTTCCAAGGCACCGGGAACGGCTTCACGCCGAAGACCTCGACGGGCTACGACTTCGGCATCCGTCACGCCTTCTGATCGTTCGCTGTCGATTCACATGCTGGCCCACGCCAGTTTGAATCTGCAAACGCTCAAGCCGCCCGGTTCAAGCCGGGCGGCTTTTTGTCCTTCCTCAATTCATCCGGCCACGCCTGCTCTGCAGCAGCCCCACATTCATTTCTCCGCTCAGCACCGATGCGTAGAAACGCTCGACCATGTTGACACTCGTTCGTGCATTGCGCGCCAGCGTCAGCATGTCGATCCCCTGTCCATACAAGAGCCGCAACGTGATGGCCGTATGGCGCAAGCAGTACAGCGTCCTCGACTGACCCAGCGGTCCTTTCTCGAGACCGGTCTTTTCGAGCACCCAGTGAAAGAAGAAATTGAGAACCGCCAGCGCGTGCTCGCGGTTCTTCAGGTGCGGCATGAAGATGTAGTCTTCCGCCCCGCCGAAACCATGGGTCTCGCGGTACGCGACCAGGCATTCATAGACACGAACGGCAGGTCGCAGGCTCACGATGGGCTGGCTGTGCCGCTTGGTCTCCGGCAGGTTCATCCGCAGGTAGACATGCTTGCCTCGCACCACCTCGATGTGCTTGTGCTTCATGAGCTTGATGTCGCTGGGGCGCACGAAGGTGTTGACCATCCAGCGGATCAGCCACGGCAGCTCGTCGGGCATGACGAGCAACTCACGAGCAATCCAGAAACGTTCGCCGGCCGTCAGCCGATCCAGCACCGGGTGCGAATGGCCGCGCAAGCTGCGCGCCGCCGCGATCAGCGCACGGTACTCCGCCACGCTGAAGCTGCCGCGCGGCTGGCTGCGCACCTTGACCTTCGGGAACACGGGGGCCTCGCGCAATGCACCGACGTGCACGCCATGCATGACCACCTTGCGGAGCAACACGAGGTACTGCGCGATCGTCGTGCTCGTAAAGCCTTGTTCCCCGAGGTGATCGATCAGGCGCTGCACGTCCGCGGTCGCGAACACAGCCACCGGCACATCGCCCAGCAACGGAACGATGTGCGCACGCAATCTGTTGCCCATGACCTGCCATGTGGGCCGTCCGATTTCGCCGCGTTGCACGCGCGCAGCCTCGGCCTGCATCAGTCCCTTCGAAAGGTCACTGACAGAAACTGATAACAAATTCTGCCCAACTGTTAGTGAATTAGCGGGCGTATGAATCGCGGGATAGGTGCGCGCAAAAAAACCGGAATCATTTGCAGCAGGAGCCTTGCGGAATAGGTTTATGACATTTGTGTCCATGCCATTCCCCGCATGCAATACCGATGCCTCTTATGATTGATGGTTAGCAAATGAAAACTCCCTGGAAAAGATCTTGCGCAATGCACCCGTTACTGCGGCGTTAACGCCCGCCGACTATCTCAGAAAAATCCTCAATGCGCGGGTCTACGACGTGGCCGTCGAGTCTGCGTTGGAGAAGGCGCGCGCGCTCAGCGAGCGACTTGGCAATACCGTGTTGCTCAAGCGCGAGGACCAGCAACCCGTATTCAGTTTCAAACTGCGCGGTGCCTATAACAAGATGGCGCACCTGAGCAAAGCGCAATTGGCGAGCGGTGTGATTTGCGCATCGGCCGGCAATCACGCGCAAGGCGTTGCGCTCGGTGCGCGCAAGCTCGGCACGCGCGCCGTGATCGTGATGCCCGTGACCACGCCGCAATTGAAGATCGATGCGGTGCGTGGTTTCGGCGGCGAGATCGTGCTGCATGGCGACAGCTATTCCGACGCCTACCTGCATGCGCTCGAATTGCAGACGCAGCAGAACCTGACCTTCGTCCATCCCTTCGACGATCCCGACGTCATCGCGGGCCAGGGCACCATCGCGATGGAAATCCTGCGCCAGCACCAGGGCCCGCTCGACGCGGTGTTCGTGGCGATCGGCGGCGGCGGCCTCATCTCCGGCGTGGCCAACTACATCAAGGCCGTGCGGCCCGAGATCAAGGTGATCGGCGTCCAGATGAACGACTCCGACGCGATGATGCAATCGGTCGCCGCGCACCAGCGCGTGAACCTGCCCGACGTGGGCCTGTTCTCCGATGGCACGGCCGTCAAGCTGGTCGGCGAGGAAACCTTCCGCATCGCGCAGAACCTGGTCGACAGCTACATCTCGGTCGACACCGATGCCGTGTGCGCCGCGATCAAGGATGTCTTCGTCGACACGCGCAGCATCGTCGAGCCGGCCGGTGCGCTGGCGGTGGCGGCCATCAAGCAGTACGCCGCCGAGCACGGCCGGCAAGGCGAGACCTACGCGGCGATTTTGTGCGGCGCCAACATGAACTTCGACCGGCTGCGCTTCGTGGCCGAGCGGGCCGAGGTCGGCGAGGAGCGCGAGGCGCTGTTCGCCGTGACCATCCCCGAAGAGCGCGGCAGCTTCCGCCGTTTCTGCGAACTCATCAGCCAGCTGCCGGCCGGCGGCGCGCCGCGCAACGTGACCGAGTTCAACTACCGCATCAGCGATGCCGCCAAGGCCCACGTGTTCGTCGGTCTCACGACCTCGGCGCGTGGCGAGTCGGCCACCATCGCGAAGGTCTTCATCGAGCACGGCTTCGACGCGCTCGACCTCACGCACGACGAACTCGCCAAGGAGCATCTGCGCCATCTGGTGGGCGGCCGCACGGGGCTGGCGCACGACGAGCGCCTGCTGCGCTTCGTGTTCCCCGAACGTCCGGGTGCGCTGCTCAAGTTCCTGAGCCTGATGCGGCCGAACTGGAACATCAGCCTGTTCCATTACCGCAACCAGGGCGCCGACTACGGGCGCATCCTCGTGGGCCTGCAGGTGCCGGCCGAGGAGTCGGCGGCCTTCGACAGCTTCCTCGAAACGCTGGGCTACCCCTGTGTCGAGGAAACGGCCAACCCGGCCTACCGCCTGTTCCTCCAGGCCTGAAGCAAAGAAGAGAAGAGAAAGAAAAAGACCGCTGCGCTTACTGCGCGGGGGTCTGCGCCTGCGGCGGTGGCTCCATCGCGGCGCCCGCCGTGGCGGGAAGTTGCTGCTGCTGCGGCGGCGGCATCACCATCGTGGGCATCGTGGCCGGCAACGGCCCGGCTGGCGCAGGTGACTGCACCGACGACAGACCGCCAGGCGGCGTCGGAAGCCCCATGCTCAGCGGCGCACGCACCGGCAGCTGCAGCGTGAACGCCGCGGGCCCGTCGCGCTGGGCACCGAGCGTCGCCGCGCGCACGCCCACCGACTGCAGCACATAGCTCTCGCCGACCTTCGAGCCGACGCGGAACGGCCGCGGCGGCTTGCCGTCGATCGAGATCAGCGCCGCCCCCTGGTTCGACGGGTCCGCCACCACGCCCGACAGCGCGAAGCGGCTCGCGGCCTCCGGCGCCACGGGGGCGTTCGACGTCACCGTGACCACACCCAGCAACCGGGCCACCGCCTCGGCATCGGCCGCGACCGGTGCGCGCGGCATCGTGGCCGCAGCGGCCACGGCGTCGGCCGGCGAGGCCAGCCGCAGCGCCCAGAACACCGCGGCGCCCGCGGCCAACGCCCAAAGCCCCGTCGTTGCAAGTGGGGCATGCCAGCGGGCTGCGGAGTAAGGACTTGTCATGGCCGCGGATTATCATGCAGCGCGCTTACCGCCTCATGTCCCCGCAAGCTATGAACAAACTCCTTCGTTCCGTCTCCCGCACCGCCCAGCGCGGCTTCACGCTGATCGAACTCATGGTGGTGCTTGTCATCATCGGCGTGCTCGCTGCGCTGATCGTGCCGAACGTGATCGAGCGCGCCGACGACGCCCGCGTCACCGCCGCCCGCACCGACATCAACAACCTGATGCAGGCCCTCAAGCTCTACCGCCTCGACAACCAGCGCTACCCGACCGCCGAGCAGGGCCTGCAGTCGCTGCTGACCCGCCCCACCGCGGGCCCGGCCGCGCCCAACTGGAAGCCCTACGTCGAGAAGCTGCCCAACGACCCCTGGGGCCATCCGTACCAGTACATGAACCCCGGCATCAAGGGCGAAATCGACGTGCTCTCCTTCGGCGCCGACGGACAGAGCGGCGGCGAGGGCAAGAATGCCGACATCGGCAGCTGGCAGTAAGCGCATCGCCCCCGGCCGCGTGGTGCTGCCACCGCCTCGCGCAGCGCGTGGCTTCACGCTGCTGGAGCTGATCGTGGTGATCGCGATCATCGCCATCGCGACCGCCAGCGTGAGCTTCGCGATGCGCGACACCAACGCCGCCGCGCTCGACCGCGAGGCCGACCGCCTCGCCGCCCTGCTCGAATCGGCCCGCGCCCAGTCGCGCGCCAGCGGCGTCATGGTGCGCTGGCGTCTCGTCGAAGGCGGCGGCTTCGTCTTCGACGGCCTGCCCGCCGACGCGCTGCCCACCGGCTGGACCCACGCAGGCATCACGGCCCAGCCCATGCTGGGCGGCGACACGCCGGTGGCGGCGCTGCAACTCGGGCCCGACCCCATCATTCCGGCGCAGCAGGTCATGCTGCACAGCGACGGCCCGCCCGCGCGCGTGCTGCGCGTCGCGACCGACGGGCTGCGGCCCTTCACCGTGTTCGCCGTGCCATGACGCAACGGCTGCGGCGCGCCGGCTCCAGCCATGGCTTCACGCTGGTCGAGGTGCTGATCGCGCTGGGCATCGTCGCGCTCGCGCTGGCGGCCGGCTCGCAGGCCACGATGTCGCTCACGCGCAATGCGCAGCGCCAGTCCGACCTCGTGCTGGCCGGCCTGTGCGCGGAAAACGAACTCGCCAAGGCGCGCCTGTCGCGGCAGATGCCGGCCGTCGGCGACTCGGGCTCCATCTGCCTGCAGGCCGGCCTCACCTTCCTGGTGACGACCACGACCGTGCCCACGCTCAACCCGAATTTCCGGCGCGTCGACGTGCAGGTGCGCGACGAAGGCAGCGCACCGCTGCTGCGCGTGTCGACCGTGGTGGGGCGCGTCTGATGACGAAGCTCAGCCGCAAGCCCCCGCGCGCACGCGGCTTCACGCTGATCGAGCTGCTGGTCGCCATCGCGGTGATGGCGCTGCTCGCGCTGGTGAGCTGGCGCGGCCTGGACAGCATGTCGCGCGCCACCACGCAGAACCAGCAGCGCGCCGACGCGGTGCTCACGCTGCAGGCCACGCTCGCGCAATGGAGCGCCGACCTCGACGCCATCACCCTGCTCGCGCAGACCCGCCCGATCGACTGGGACGGCCGCGTGCTGCGCATGACGCGCCGCGGCAGCGACACCAGCACGCCGACCGTGCAGGTCGTCGCCTGGACGCTGCGCCCCGGCGCGGACGGCACGCGTTGGCGGCGCTGGCAGTCGGCGCCTTTCGCCACGCGCGGCGAATGGGTGCAGGCCTGGAACCTGGCCGCGGCGTGGGCGCAGGACGGCGCCGCACCCACCGGCGGCGCCACCGACGTGGCGCTGATGCCCGTCAACAGCTGGCAGCTCGCGTACTTCCGCAACAACGCCTGGGTGCCGGCGGAGCCGCTGCCCGTGGCGGCGGCGAACCCGTCCAACCCGGCCGGCGCGCTCATCGCCATGCCCGACGGCGTGCGGCTGGTGCTGACCCTGCCGCCCGGCGACGGGCTCTCGGGCACGCTCACGCGCGACTGGGTGCGCCCGACGCTCGGGGGGCCGCGCTCATGACCGCGCCGCAACGCCATCGCGTGGCCAGCACACGCCGCCAGCGCGGCGCCGCGCTGCTCGCCGCCATGCTGACCGTGATGCTGGTCGCCACCTTTTCCGCAGCCGCGCTCTGGCAGCAGTGGCGCTCCGCCGAGGTCGAAGGCGCCGAGCGCGCGCGCGTGCAGGCGGCCTGGGTGCTGATCGGCGCGCTCGACTGGTCGCGCCTGATCCTCGGCGAAGACGGCCGCGCCGGCGGCCCCGACCACCTCGGCGAGCCGTGGGCCGTGCCGCTCGAGGAAGCCCGCCTCACCAGCTTCCTGTCGGCCGAGAAGAACGTGGCCAGCGACAACCTCGAAGGCCTGCCCGACGCCTTCCTGTCGGGCCGCATCATCGATGCGCAGTCCAAGCTCAACGTGCTGTCGCTGGTGGACGCCGGCAAGCCGGTGCCGGCCAGCGTCGCGACCTTCACGCGCCTCTTCAACCTGCTGGGCCTGCCGGCGGGCGAGCTGACCCAGATGACCGCGCGGCTCGCGAGCGCGCTGCACACCGGCAGCACCGACGCCGCCTCAGGCGGTAGCGGCGGTGGCGGCAGCAGCGGCGGTGGCGATGCCAGCGCCGACACCGGCGCCGCCCCGCTGATGCCGCAGGAGGTCGCGCAGCTGGTGTGGCTCGGCCTCTCGCCCGCCACCGCCGCCGCGCTCGAGCCCTACGTGACGATCCTGCCGGAGCGCACCACGCTCAACCTCAACACGGCCAGCGCCGAGGCCATCAGCGCGAGCGTCGAATCGCTGGGCATCGCCAGCGCGCGTCAGCTGGTGGAGCGACGCACCCGCTCCTTCTTCAAGAACATCGAGGAAGCCAATGCCGGCCTGCCCAGCGGCGGCTCCCGCTTCAACGCGGCCCAGCACGGCGTGGGCACGCAGTATTTCGAGGTGTACGGCCGGCTGCGGCTGGACCGCACCTGGGTCGAGGAGCATTCGCTGCTCTTTCGCAAGGGCCTGGCCGTGACCACCGTCTGGCGCACCCGTGGCGCGGGCGCCACCATGCCCCCGGCAAAACCCTGACGCCGGTTTCCTTTTCTCTGATCAAAACACCGTCAAACGCACGTAGTCTCTGCAAGATATGCTATTCAAACAATAGCAAAAACTTGTAAGCCACCCTCCTACAATCACCGGCTTTTCCGACACCCCCCGACATGACCCCGCTGCTGCTCCTTGCCCCCCTCCCTCCGGCCGATGCCGCGGGCGAGTACGACTGGGCCCAGGCCGGTGAGGACGGCATCGCCCTGCGCGACCAGGGCCGCGCGCTGCTGACGCTGTTGCCGTCGGGCCCCGAGGTCACGCTCGGCATCCCGTCCGCGGCGCTGTCGTGGCACCGCGTCACGCTGCCCAAGGGCAGCATGGGCAGCACCTCGAAGCTGCGCGCCGTGCTCGACGGCCTGCTCGAAGAGCACCTGCTCGACGACCCGGAAGCCCTGCACTTCGCGCTCGCACCCGACGCCAAGGCCGGCGAGCCGGTGTGGGTCGCGGCCTGCAACCGCATCTGGCTGCGCAGCGTCGTGCAGGGGCTCGAAGCCGCCGGCCGGCGCGTCGTGCGCATCGTTCCCGAATTCACGCCGCAGCCGGCCGACGCGCCGCCGCTGCTGCAGGTCACGGGCGAGCCCGAGGCGCCGCAGCTCACGGTGTGCGACGGCGACGGCGTGGTCTCGCTGCCGCTGGCCGGCGCGGGCCTGGCCCTGTCGAACGGCCTGCCGCTGGACACCGCCGTCATCACCACCGAACCCGCCGTGGCCGAAGCCGCCGAGCACCTGCTGCAGCGCCGCGTGCCGATCGTGCAGGCGCCGCAGCGCTGGCTGCACGCCACGCGCACGCCGTGGGAGCTCGCGCAGTTCGACCTCGCCGTGACGGGCCGCGCGCGCGCCGGCAAGAAGTTCGCCTCGGTGCTTCAAACCCTGCGCTTCGCGCCCGAATGGCGCGCCGCACGCTGGGGCGTCGTGGTGCTGTTGCTGACGCAATTGATCGGCCTGAACGCCTGGGCCTGGAAGGAGCGCAACGCGCTCGAGTCCAAGCGCCAGGCCACGCGCGCCATCCTGACGCAGACCTTTCCCTCGGTGAAGATCGTGGTCGACGCGCCGCTGCAGATGGGCCGCGAGGTGGCCGCGCTGCAGCAGGCCGTGGGCGACGTGGCGCCGAGCGATTTCGAACCCATGGTCGGCGCCATCGCCACCGCCCTGCCGCCCGGGCGCTCGCCGAGCGCCATCGACTTCAGCGCCGGCCAGCTGCGCCTGCGCGGCCTCGGGCTGCAGCCGCAGGAGGTCACGCAGATCACCGCCGCGCTGTCGCCGCGCGGCTACCAGGTGCGCACCGAGGGCGACCTGCTGCTGGTGCAGGCCGAGGCCAACCGATGAACTTCAGCGAACAACTCAAGGCCCGCTGGGCCGTCCTCGGGATGCGCGAGCGCCGCCTCGTCATCGGCGCCGTCGCGCTGGTGGCACTGGCCTTGCTCTGGTGGATCGCGCTCGCCCCCGCGCTGCGCACGCTGGCCGCGGCACCGGCCGAACACGCGCGGCTCGACGCCCAGCTCCAGCAGATGGCCACCTTGCAGAACCGCGCGAAGGCGCTGCAGTCGCAACCGCGCCTGGCACGCGACGACGCCCTGCGCGCGCTCGAAAGCTCGGTGCGCGACGGCCTGGGCGTCACGAACGCCCAGCTCATGACGGCCGGTGGCGACGGCGCCGCCACCGTCACGCTGCGCGGCGCGCCCGCCCAGAACCTGGCGCAATGGCTCGCACAGGCGCGCGGCAATGCCCACGCCGTGCCGCGCGAAGTGCACCTGACGCGCGCGCCCATCGCACCGCCGCCGCCAGGCGCCAAGCCCGCGCCCGCCACGCCCGACCAACCTCCGCAACCCCGCTGGGACGGCACGCTCGTGATGGCGCTGCCCGCCCCGCGCTGAAGCCCCCCACGCACCGCACGGCATGGCGAGACGTCCTTCGGCCCCCGACCTCCAGCCGCGCCGCGGCAGCTGGCGCTGGGCCGTGCTCGGCGCCGCCACCGGCATGCTGGTCGCGGTCGTTCTGTTCGCACCGGCGCGCTGGCTCGCCTCGGCACTCTCGGGCTGGACGCAGGGCCGCCTGCTGCTGGTCAACCCGCGCGGCACGGTCTGGAACGGCACCGCCGCCGTCGTGTTCGCCAGCGGCGCGGGCGGCACGCAGGCCGTCTCGCTGCCCGGCCTGCTGAACTGGCGCATGTGGCCGAACTGGCGCGGCCTCTCGGCACGCCTTGATCTTTCCTGCTGCGCGGCGCAGCCCCTTGGTCTTCAGGCCAGCCCGCGCGCCAACGGCCTGCAGCTCGCCTGGCAGGACGCCCGCTCGCGCTGGCCCGCCACGCTGCTCACCGGCCTGGGCGCGCCCTGGAACACGCTCAAGCTCGAAGGCGCGCTGGACCTCAACACCCGCGCTTTCGCCATGCAGTGGGACGGCCCCGCATTGCGCATCGAGGGCCAGGCCACGCTCGACGCCACCGATGTGTCATCCGCCCTGTCGACCTTGCGGCCGATGGGCAGCTACCGCCTGTCGCTCGAAGGCGGCACGCGCCCCACGCTGCTGCTGAGCACGCGCGAAGGCAGCCTCGAACTGAACGGCAGCGGCGACTGGAGCGGCACCGCGTTGCGCTTCAACGGCGAAGCCAGTGCGGCACCGGGCCGCGAAGACGCACTTTCCAATTTGTTGAACATCATCGGGCGGCGCGACGGTGCGCGCTCGATCATCACCCTGGGTTGATCCGACCATGAAGAAGCCTCTGTCCTCGTCCGGCGCCCGCCCCGGCCTCGTCGCGCTCGCGGTGCGCCTGCTGATCGCGGCGTCGTTCGTGCCGGTGCTGCCGCCCGCCTATGCGCAGACCGGCGACGCCCCGCGGCGCGGCGAACCGATCACGCTGAACTTTGCCGCCGCCGACATCGAAGCCGTGGCCCGCACCATGGCCGTGGTCACGGGGCGCGACGTGGTGGTCGATCCGCGCGTCAAGGGCACCATGAACCTGGTCACCGACCGCCCGCTGGCGCCGGCCGCCGCCTTCAACCAGTTTGCCGCCGCGCTGCGCCTGCAGGGCTTTGCGGTGGTGGAAGCCGACGGCCTCTACAAGGTGGTGCCCGAGGCCGACGCCAAGCTGCAGACCAGCACCGTCAACACCTCCATCGGCGGCGCCAGCGCGGCCGCGGGCAACCAGATCGTCACGCAGATCTTTCGCCTGAACTACGAGTCGGCCAACAGCCTGCTGCCGGTGCTGCGCCCGCTGATCCCGCCGAACAACACCATCAACGTGAACCCGGGCAACAACTCGCTCGTGATCACCGACTACGCCGACAACATGCGTCGGCTGGCGCGCATCATCGCGTCGCTCGACGTGCCCAACGCGTCCGACATCGAGGTGATCCAGCTCAAGCATTCGGTGGCCACCGACATGGTGCCGCTGGTCACGCGGCTGGTCGAAGGCGGCGGTGCGGGTGCGCCGGGCGCCGCCGCACCGGGCGGGGCCGACGCCTCGTTCCGCACCACGCTGATGGCCGACCCGCGCAGCAACTCGCTGATTCTTCGCGCTGCCAACCCCGCGCGCGCGCAACTCGTGCGCACGCTGGTCGAGAAGCTCGACCGTGCGCCGGCCGAAAGCAGCAACGGCGCGGCCGGCAACATCTACGTGGTCTACCTGAAGAACGCCGATGCGGTGCGCCTCGCAGCCACGCTGCGCGCCGCCATGGCCGCGAGCCAGCAGCAGTCGCAGGTGCCGGGCGCGCCCGGCGCCGCGGGCAGCGCCGGCTCGTCGGTGCCGCCGGCCAGCATGCCGATGACGCAGGCCAGCTTCGGCGGCAACAACACCCAGGGCGGCGGTTCGGCCGCCGCCAACGCGCCGCTGAACAACGCCAACCAGCCGTCCACCGGCGGCCAGATCCAGGCCGACCCGAGCACCAACTCGCTCATCATCACCGCGCCCGAGCCGCAGTACCGCCAGATGCGCGCCGTGATCGACAAGCTCGACGGGCGCCGCGCGCAGGTGATGATCGAGGCGCTCATCGTCGAGGTCAGCGCCAAGAAGGCCGCCAACTTCGGCGTGCAGTGGCAAAGCGCGCTGGGCAACAACGCCGTCATCGGCACCAACTCCAGCCTGGCCAGCGCCAACATCCTGGCGCTGACGCAGGCCCTGGCCACGCGCGACGTGGCCAACGTGCGGCCCTCCACCGGCCTGAACCTGGGCATCGCCGGCAAGATCGGCGGCCAGTACATCCTGGGCGCCATCGCCAACTTCTTCAACAGCGACGGCGACGCCAACGTGCTGTCCACGCCCAACCTGCTGACGCTGGACAACGAAGAAGCCAAGATCGTCATCGGCCAGAACGTGCCCTTCGTGACCGGCCAGTACGCCAGCACCTCGGGCTCGGTCGGCATCAACCCGTTCACCACGGTGGAGCGCAAGGACGTGGGCCTCACGCTGCGCGTGCGCCCGACCATCAACGAGAACGGCACCGTGAAGATGACCATCTTCCAGGAGACCTCCACGGTCGACCAGAACACGGCCAAGGACCCCAACGGCCCGACCACCAACAAGCGCTCCATCGAGTCGAGCGTGCTGGTGGAAGACGGCGGCCTCGTGATGCTCGGCGGCCTGCTGTCGGACAACTACGGCAATACCGTCGAGAAGGTGCCCGTGGCCGGCGACATCCCGGTGCTCGGCAACCTGTTCAAGAATGAGGTGCGCACGCGCGACAAGAGCAACCTCATGATGTTCCTGCGCCCCGCCGTGATGCGCGACGGCGCCTCCACCGAAGCCTTCGCCTACGACCGCTACGACGAGATCCGCGGCATGCAGCAGCGCACGCAGCCCAACACCGACAACATCATGCTGCGCGGTGTCGACTCGGCGCCCGTGCTGCCCGAGGCGCCGCTGGTGCGCATCAACCGCCTGAACAGCAACGACAGCGGCAAGAAGGGCAGCGAGACCCGCATGGAAGGCACGCAGCTGATCCCGCCGCCGCGCCCCGCCACCGACAACCGCCGGCTCGCGCCCAGCCCGCTGCGCGGCGCGCTGCCGCCCACCGCCGACCCGACCAGCTCGCGCGAGCTGCCCTGAGCCCCGTTTCGCACACGCCATCCCCCCATGCGCTATCCCCTGCCCTACGCGTTCGCACGCAGCCAGCAACTGCTGCTCGAAGCCACGGACGACGGCCGCCACACGCTGTGGATGTCTTCCCATCCGGCACGCAGCGCGGTCGGTGAAGTGACCCGCAAGTACGGCGTGCAGGCCTTCGAGGTGCTCGACGACGGCCCGCTCGCGCAGCGCATCAGCGCCGCCTACGCGCAGGGCGAGTCGAGCGCCGCCGCGGTGGTCAGCGAAGTGCAGAACGACGCCGACCTCTCGCGCATGATGCAGGAGCTGCCCGCGGTCGAAGACCTGCTGGCCAGCGCCGGCGACGCGCCCATCATCCGCATGCTGAACGCGCTGCTCACGCAGGCGGCGCGCGACGGCGCCAGCGACATCCACATCGAGCCCTACGAGCGCACGTCGTCGGTGCGCTTTCGCATCGACGGCACGCTGCGCGAGGTGGTGCAGCCCAACCGCGCGCTGCACGCCGCGCTGATCTCGCGCCTGAAGATCATGGCCGACCTCGACATCTCCGAGAAGCGGCTGCCGCAGGACGGGCGCATCAGCCTGCGCATCGGCACGCGCGCGGTCGACGTGCGGGTGTCGACGCTGCCCAGCGCGCACGGCGAACGCGCCGTGCTGCGCCTCTTGGACAAGAGCGAATCGAAGCTCACGCTCGAATCGGTCGGCATGCAGGGCGACTCGCTGGCGCGCTTCGAAAAGCTCATTGCGCAGCCGCACGGCATCATCCTCGTGACCGGCCCCACCGGCTCGGGCAAGACCACCACGCTGTACGCCGCGCTGGCCCGGCTCGACGCGAGCCGCAGCAACATCATGACGGTGGAAGACCCGATCGAGTACGAGCTGCCGGGCGTGGGCCAGACGCAGATCAACGCCAAGATCGAACTCACCTTCGCCAAGGCCCTGCGCGCCATCCTGCGGCAGGACCCCGACGTGATCATGATCGGCGAAATCCGCGACTTCGAAACCGCGCAGATCGCCATCCAGGCCTCGCTCACCGGCCACCTCGTGCTGGCCACGCTGCACACCAACGATTCAGTGAGCGCCGTCACGCGGCTGACCGACATGGGCGTGGAGCCCTTCCTCCTGAGCTCGTCGCTGCTCGGCGTTCTGGCGCAGCGCCTCGTGCGCAAGGTCTGCACGGCCTGCGGCGGCGCGGGCTGCGAGGCCTGCGGCCAGACCGGCTACCAGGGCCGCACCGGCATCTTCGAGCTGCTCGTGGCCGACGACGAAGTGCAGGCGCTCATCCACGGCAAGGCCGCCGAGAGCGCGCTGTTCGAAGCCGGCGCGCGCGGCGGCCTGCGCTCCATGCGCGAAGACGGCGAACGGCTGGTGCAGGCCGGCATCACCTCGCGTGCCGAACTGCTGCGCGTCACCCGCGAGTAGCGACCCGCGATGCCCGCCTATTCCTTCGAAGCCATCGATGCCAGCGGCCAGTCGCGCGAAGGCGTGCTCGAGGCCGACACCGCGCGCGCCGCACGCGGCCTGCTGCGGGCGCAGGCGCTCATCCCGCTGTCGGTCAAGCCGGTCGGCGGCGGCGATGCGGCCGGCGGTGGCGGCAGCGCAGGCAGCACGCTCACGCGCTGGCTCGGCGGCGGCAAGCGGGTCTTCAACTCGACGAACCTCGCCGTGTGGACACGCCAGCTCGCCGGCCTCATCTCGGCCGGCCTGCCGCTGGAACGCGCGCTCACGGCGCTCACCGACGAAGCCGAATCGGAACCGCAGCGCAACCTCGTGGCCTCGCTGCGCGCCGAGGTCAACGCGGGCTCGCCCTTTGCGCGCGCGCTGTCGGCGCACCCGCGCGAGTTCTCGCCCATCTACACCGCCGTGATCGGCGCCGGCGAGCAAAGCGGCAACCTCGGGCTGGTGCTCGAACGCCTCGCCGACGACCTCGAAGAGCGCCAGGTGCTGCAGCAGAAGCTGATCGGCGCCGCGCTGTACCCGGCCATCGTCACGCTGGTGGCGATCGTGATCGTGATCTTCCTCGTGAGCTACGTGGTGCCGCAGGTGGCGCAGGTGTTCGCGGGCACCAAGCGCTCGCTGCCCTTCCTCACGACCGTGATGCTGTCGCTGAGCGCGGCCGTGCGCAACTACGGCTGGTGGATGCTGGGCGCCGTGGTGATCGCGGCCATCGGTGCGCGCATCGCGCTGGCGCAGGAGGCCTTCCGCCTGAAGTTCGATGCCGCCTGGCTCAAGCTGCCGCTGGTCGGCAAGCTCGCGCGCGGCTACAACGCGGCGCGCTTCGCCAGCACGCTCGCCATGCTGGCCACGGCCGGCGTGCCGATCCTGCGCGCGCTGCAGGCCGCCTCCGAAACGCTGGGCAACCGTGCCATGCGCGCCGACGCGCTCGACGCGCTGGTGCTTGTGCGCGAAGGCGCGCCGCTGGCCTCCGCGCTGGCACAGAAGAAACGCTTTCCGGGGCTGGTGTCGATGTTCGCGCGCCTGGGCGAGCAGACCGGCACGCTGCCCGTGATGCTGCAACGCGCCGCCAACCAGCTGGGCGCCGAAGTGCAGCGCCGCGCGATGCACTTGGCCACCATCCTCGAGCCGCTGCTCATCGTCGCCATGGGCGGCGTGGTGATGCTCATCGTGCTGGCCGTCATGCTGCCTATCATTCAGCTGAACCAGTTCGTCAAGTGACGACGGACGGGGAGCCCCTCACATGCCCGTAACGCTCGAAGACAAACTCGTGGTCGCGATCTCCTCGCGGGCCCTGTTCAACCTCGAAGAAGAAAACAAGATCTTCGAGGCCGGCGACAACGAGGGCTACATGAAGCTGCAGCTCGACCGCATCGATGAACCGGCCGCCCCCGGCATCGCGTCGTCGCTGATCCGCAAGCTGCTGCGCTTCAACGAAGACGGCGTGCAGCGCGTCGAGGTAGTCATTCTTTCGCGCAACGATCCGGTGTCGGGCATGCGCATCTTCAAGTCAAGCGCCGCGGCCGACATCAAGCTGCAGCGCGGCGTGTTCACCCAAGGCCGCCCGCCCTTCGGCTACCTGCGCCCGCTGCGCGCGCACCTGTTCCTGTCGGTCAACGCGCAAGACGTGCGCGAGGCACTCGCCGCAGGCTTCCCCGCCGCGCGCGTGCTGGTCGAGTCGGTCAAGGCCAGCGATGCGTGGCCGAACGAAGTGCGCATCGCCTTCGACGGCGACGCGGTGCTCTTCAGCGACGAGGCCGAGCGCGTGTTCCAGGCCGAGGGCCTCGATGCCTTCCAGGCGCACGAACTCAGCAAGGCCGACCTGCCCCTGCCCGAAGGCCCGTTCAAGCCGCTGCTGATGGCCTTGCACCGGCTGCAGATGGCGGGCAATGCGCAGATGCGCATCCGCACCGCACTGGTCACGGCGCGCAGTGCACCGGCGCACGAGCGCGCGATCCGCACGCTCATGAAGTGGAACATCCGCGTCGACGAAGCGATGTTCCTCGGCGGCCTGCCCAAGGGCGAGTTTCTGCGCGAATTCGAGCCCGACTTCTTCTTCGACGACCAGACCGGTCACGTCGACGCGGCCTCGCGGCATGTGCCTGCGGGGCATGTGTCGAGCGGCATTAGCAACGAGCCCTGACGCCGTTCAGGGCGCGATCCCGCCGACGGGGCACCTTGCTCCGCGAATGTCCTCCGGCCTTCGGCCTCCCCCTTAATTTCGCTGCGCAAGGCACCCCATCGACGTGATCGATGGGCCGTGCGGTCGTTGACCGGCCGCACACCCGCGCTGCTTCCCGTGCCCAGGGCACTGGGTGCTTCCCGCAGCGAAATCAAGGAGGAGGCCGCAGGCCGGGGGACATTCGCGGAGGGAAGTACCCGGTGGCCTGGGCACGCGCCCAGCCCTTCTCTCGCTACCTCAAAGACCAGCGCGTTGTCACACGCGTTTCGTCCCACTGTCATCGCTCGTTCACTGCCGAGTAACGGGTTCTCCCTAGTCTTGTCGCCTGTCCGGTGCGCAGTGCCTTCGTGGCACTTTTTTTTTCGCGCCGGCCTTTCACCTCCCTCGACAGACAACAAGAACCGAACGGCTTTTTCGATGCGTCCGAACTCCCTCACGCACGCCGCGCCTCTCACGCGCTGGCTGTTGCCCCTTGCGATTTCCGCCGCGCTCGCGGCCTGCGGCGGTGGAGGCGGCGGTGACGTTGCCTTTCCCCCGATCAGCGGCACCCCGACGCCGCCCCCGAGCAACACGCCCAACGAAGGCAAGAGCGGCCCCAAGGCGCTGATCGTCGAGATCGACGGGCTCACGCATGCCGTCCTGCGCGACACCATCGCACAGAAGAAGGTGCCGGCCGCGCTGCAGTCGCTGCAACTCGCTCCCGCATGGACCGGCGGCACCGATGGCGCGCTCAGCGAGCAGCCCGCCACCGACGGCCCCGGCTGGGCCACGCTGCTGACCGGCACCTGGGTGCCGCGCCATGCAGTGCGCGCCGACACCGCGGACCAACGCATCGACGCCAAGCTCGCACCCTCGGTCTTCGCCTTCGCGAAGCAGAAGAAGGACGCGGGCTACCTCACCGCATCGGTCACCGCCAACACGCTCTATCCGAACCTTCTGCTCGCGGAAACCGGCACGCTCGACACTGCCGTCGACTGCGCCGGCGCCGACGCCTGCGTGACTGCCAACACCACGCGCCTGATCGGCGCGGGCTACGACCTGCTCGTGGCGCAGTACAGCGCGCCCGCCGCCGCAGCCGCCAACGGCCTGCGCAGCGAAACGTACCAGCGCGCCGTCTCCGACACCGCAACGGCCGTCGGCCAGCTGCTCGCGCGCATCGCGCAACGCACGGCCAACGACGCGAAGGAAGACTGGCTCGTGATCCTCACGACCGGCCATGGCCTCGATGCCTTCGGCGGCGTCACCAGCCTGAAGGACGTCGACAACAAGACCGTCTTCATCGCCAGCAACAAGACCCTGCCCTCACTGCCCGCCGTCGGCGCCGCCTCGCCGGCCGACGACACCGCGCTGCGCCAGTCGGCCGCCGCGACCGACATCGCGCCCACAGTGCTGCGCCACCTCGGCGCGCTGCCCGCGACTGCGGCCTACAACCTCAACGGCCAGGCCCTGCAGGCCACCACCGCCGTGCAGCAGCTCGCGGCCCGCACCAGCGCCGACCGCAGCAGCATCGAACTCTCGTGGACCCTCGCGGGCGACCTCGGCGGCCCGGTGCAGGTGCTGCGCGACGGCAAGTCCATCGCCACGCTGCCGGCCGGCGCCACGCGCTACACCGACCCGGTCAAGGCCGCGGCCGACGGCCTCTACGCGTTCCAGTACACGGTCGCCGCCGGTGGCGCCAACGTCTCGGTCTCCGCGCAGATCGCCTACGTGAAGGTGGGCCTGGTCAACCTCTTCCCGCTCGACGCGCTGCCCGCGCTGGACCTCAACGCGACCGCGACGCTCGTGCCCATGGCTACGGATTCGGACAGTGCCTCACTCGTGGCCGACGACAACTTCCTTCCACCCTACCGCGTGCAGGCGTTGCGCGTGGACAGCCGCGTGAAGAACGCGGGCGGCATGGCCGGCTACAAGCTGCTGCAGACGCGCGACGTGACCACCGCCCCCGCCGTGGCCGCCTTCACCTTCGGCTTCTGGCTGCGCACCGACGCCACCTGCAGCCAGGGCGTGAGCAACGGCGCCTCGGTCATCGCCAACAAGAACTACGACACCGGCGACAACGCCGGCCTGGCGCTCGGCCTGTTCAGCAACTGCGAGCTGCGCTTCAACACCGGCACCGGCAGCGGCCGCGGCGAGATCAAGGGCAAGCACTTCCTGAGCGCGGGCCGCTGGGCCTACGTGGCGATGGTCGTCGACAAGGCCGGCAAGAACATGAGCGGCTATGTGTTCGACCCCGTGAAGGGCACGCAGACCGGCAGCGTCGCGCTCTCGAATGCGCTGGTCGCCGCACTCGGCGGCCTGGGCAAGGGCATCGCCCTGAACGAAGACGCCACCGGCCTGTACTACCAGCGCTGGTCGGCCTCGCCGCGCGGCGCGATGGACTTCAACGACTTCGCGATCTGGAACCGCGCGCTCACCGCCGAAGAGCTCACGGCCATCTACACCTCGGGCCAGCCGCTGTCGGCACTGGCGCCCTGATTACTCCGATCACCCCGAACTCCACGACATCACAAAGAGAGGATCACCCCATGCTGCTCCAAGCTTCCCTCCCCGCGCGCCTGCTGGCCGCCTTCCTCCTGGTCTGCACGCTGTCCGCCTGCGGCGGCAGCGACAACGGCGGTGGCGGCATTCCGCCCATCATCACGCCGCCACCGCAGCCCCAGCCCGAACCCGGCGTGAAGCCCGAAATGCGCTGCGCACCGTGACAGGCGACGTCATGACATCCCACGACAAGACCATGAATTCACGCCGCAAATTCCTCACGGGCACCGCCACCACCGGCGCGGCCGCCCTCGCCCTCTCGGCCTTCCCGCCGAGCATCCGCCGCGCCCTGGCCATTCCGGCCAACAACAAGACCGGCACCATCAAGGACGTCGAGCACATCGTCATCCTGATGCAGGAGAACCGTTCGTTCGACCACTACTTCGGCACGCTCATGGGCGTGCGCGGCTTCGGCGACCGCTTCACGATTCCGCTGCCGGGCGGTCGCAACGTCTGGCAGCAGGCCGACGAGACGGGCACGCCCGTGCTGCCCTACCACCTGGACCAGACCAAGGGCAACGCACAGCGCGTCGCCGGCACACCGCACGACTGGAACGACGGCCAGAACGCCTGGGACGGCGGCCGCGCGTACCAATGGGTCAGGTACAAGAAGACCGGCACCGCGCCGTACACCCAGGCCATGGGCTACCTCGAGCAGGCCGAACTGCCGTACCAGTTCGCGCTGGCCAACGCCTTCACGCTGTGCGACGGCTACCACTGCAGCATGCACACCGGCACCAACTCGAACCGCATGTTCCACTGGACCGGCACCAACGGCCCCACGGGTGCGAACGTGGCCTCGGTCACCAACGAGTGGGACGACAGCTACACGCCGCCCTCGACCACCGGCTACGAGTGGAAGACCTTCCCCGAGCGCCTGCAGGCCGCCGGCGTCAGCTGGATCGTGTATGAAAACATGCGCGACAACTTCGGCGACAACCCGCTGGTCGGCTTCAAGCAGTACCGCCAGGCCAGCGAGGCCTCGGGCAAGCCGATCAAGAACACCGGCCCGGTGCCGGCCTACGACCCGGCCAGCGACGACGCCGGCAACCCGCTGTACAAGGGCATCGCCAACACGATGCCCGGCGCCAACGTGGACGAGTACCTGAACGCCTTCCGCAACGACGTGAAGAACGGCAAGCTGCCGCAGGTGTCGTGGATCATCGCGCCCGCCACCTACTCGGAGCACCCCGGACCGTCGAGCCCGGTGGAAGGCGGCTGGTACATCCAGGAAACGCTCGATGCCCTCACCGCCGTGCCCGAGGTGTGGAGCAAGACCGTGCTGCTCATCAACTTCGACGAGAACGACGGCTACTTCGACCACTACCCGTCGCCGGCCGCGCCCTCGCTCAACCCCGACGGCTCGGCCGCGGGCAAGACGACGCTGCCCGAAGCCGACATTGCCTTCGAGCGCTTCACGCACCCCAAGCCGCCGGGCACCACCCGCCAACCCACGCCCGACGGCCGCGTGTACGGCCCCGGCGTGCGCGTGCCGATGTACGTGATCTCGCCCTGGAGCCGCGGCGGCTGGGTCAACTCGCAGGCCTTCGACCACACCTCGGTGATCCGCTTCATCGAGGCGCGCTTCGGCGTGAAAGAGCCCAACATCAGCGCGTTCCGCCGCGCGGTGTGCGGCGACCTGACGAGCGCCTTCAACTTCGCCACGCCCAACAGCGAGGCGCTGCCCACGCTGGCCGGCCGCACGACCAAGACGCAGGCGAACGACAAGCGCGCGGCGCAGGAAGCCCAGGCGCAGGTGCCCATGCCCGCCACGCCCCAACTGCCACGCCAGGCCACCGGCACGCGCCCTTCGCGCGCCCTGCCCTACGAGCTGCACGTGAGCGCGCGCAACGACGCCACCAGCGGCAAGGTGCGGCTGCTGTTCGCCAACACCGGCAAGGCCGCCGCCGTGTTCCATGTGTACGACAAGCTCAACCTGGAACGCCTGCCGCGCCGCTACATGGTCGAGGCCGGCAAGACGCTGGACGACACCTGGAACGCGATGCTCGACAACACGGGCTTCTACGACCTGTGGGTGCTCGGCCCCAACGGCTTCCACCGCCATTTCCGCGGCGACCTGAACAGCCTGCGCGCCGGCGATGCGCCCAACCCCGAAGTGCGCGTGTGCTACGACATCGCCAACGGCAATGTCTACCTGCAGATGCTCAACGGCGGTCGCAACGCCTGCAAGTTCACCGTGCGCCCCCGGGCCTACCGCACCGACGGCCCCTGGACCGCGACCGTGGCCGGCGGCACCTCGGCCGAGCAGCACTGGGACCTGGCCGCCAGCGGCGCCTGGTACGACTTCGAAGTGACCTGCGACGCCGACACCAGCTACTACCGCCGCTTCGCGGGCCGCGTGGAAACCGGCCGGCATTCGGTGAGTGACCCGGCCATGGGCACGGCCGCCGCCTGAGGCCAGGGTGACACCATGACCTCCCGCCGCACCTTCCTCACCGGCACCGCCACCACCGGTGCCGCCGCGCTCGCGCTCTCGGCCTTTCCGCCGAGCATCCGCCGCGCGCTGGCCATTCCGGCCAACAACAAGACCGGCACGATCAAGGACGTCGAGCACGTCGTGATCCTGATGCAGGAGAACCGTTCGTTCGACCACTACTTCGGCACGCTCGCCGGCGTGCGTGGCTTCGGCGACCGCTTCCCCATTCCGCTGCCCAAGGGCCTCAACGTCTGGCAGCAAAGCGATGCCAACGGCAACGTGGTGCTGCCATACCACTTCGACAGCCGCAAGGGCAACGCACAGCGCGACGGCGGCACGCCGCACGACTGGGACGACAGCCAGCAGGCCTGGGGCGGCGGCCGCATGAACGAATGGGCGCGCTACAAGACGCCCAAGGCCATGGGCTACCACAAGCAGGCCGAGATTCCGTTCCAGTTCGCGCTGGCCGATGCCTTCACGTTGTGCGACGCGTACCACTGCGCGATGCACACCGGCACCGATGCGAACCGCTCGTTCCACATCACCGGCACCAACGGCCCGACCGCGCAGAACGTGGCCTTCGTCAGCAACGAGTGGGACTGGCTGGACGCCACCCCCAGCAAGGTCGACACCGGCTACACGTGGAAGACCTACGCCGAGCGCCTCGAAGATGCCGGCGTGAGCTGGATCTGCTACCAGAACATGCCCGACGAATGGGGCGACAACATGCTGGGCGCGTTCCGCCAGTTCCGCCGCGCCAACCGCGCGTCGCCCTACCCGGTGACCAGCGGCTACTACAAGGCGCCGTTTTCCGACACGGGCCAGAAGCTTCCCTTCCACGCCTACGACGCGGCCAGCGACAACCCCGGCAACCCGCTGTACAAGGGCATCGCCAACACGCTGCCCGGCGACAAGCCCGAGGACTACCTGGACGCGTTCCGGCGCGACATCAAGGCCGGCCGCCTGCCGCAGGTCAGCTGGATCAATGCGCCCTCCGCCTACTGCGAGCATCCGGGCCCGTCCAGCCCGGTGCAGGGCGCATGGTTCCTCCAGGAAATCCTCGATGCGCTCACCGCCGTGCCCGAGGTGTGGAGCAAGACCGTGCTGCTGGTCAACTTCGACGAGAACGACGGCTACTTCGACCACATGCCCTCGCCCTCGGCGCCTTCGCTCAACCCCGACAAGACGCCGGCCGGCAAGACCACGCTCGCCGCCGACGCCCTGAAGCCCGAGTACTTCACGCAGCCGGCACCCGACGGCAGCACCTCGCAGCCGAAGCCCGACAACCGCGTCTTCGGCCCCGGCCCGCGCGTGCCGCTGTACGTGATCTCGCCCTGGAGCCGCGGCGGCTGGGTCAGCTCGCAGGCCTTCGACCACACCTCGGTGCTGCGCTTCCTCGAAACGCGCTTCGGCGTGAAGGAGCCCAACATCTCGCCGTTCCGACGCGCGGTGTGCGGCGACCTCACGAGCGCCTTCAACTTCGCCACGCCGAACACCGAGGCCCTGCCCACTCTCGCGGGCAAACTGAGCAGGACGGACGCCGACAAGGTGCGCAACGACCAGCAGGCGTTGCCGCTGGTGCCGCTGCCGACCGATCCGCAGCTGCCGCGCCAGGCCACCGGCACGCGCCCATCGCGCGCCCTGCCCTACGAGCTGCACACGAGCGCCAAGGCCGACACCCTCGCCGGCACTGTGAAGCTGATCTTCTCGAACACCGGCAAGGCCGCCGCCGTGTTCCATGTGTACGACAAGCTCAACCTCGACCGCCTGCCGCGCCGCTACATGGTCGAGCCCGGCAAGACACTCGACGACAGCTGGACCGCTGCGATCGACAACAGCGGCTTCTACGACCTCTGGGTGCTCGGCCCCAACGGCTACCACCGCCACTTCAAGGGCGACCTCAACCGCCTGCGCGCCGGCGGCGTGGCCGCGCCCGAGGTGCGTGTCTGCTACGACATCGCCAACGGCAACGTCTACCTGCAGATGCGCAACGACGGCAAGGCCCCTTGCAAGTTCACGGTGCGCGCCAAGGCCTACCGCGACGACGGCCCGTGGAACGCGACGGTGAACGGCGGCGCCCAGGCCGAGCAGCACTGGGAGCTCGCCGCCAGCGGCCAGTGGTACGACTTCGCCGTCACCTGCGACAGCGATCCGGCCTTCTACCGCCGCTTCGCCGGCCGCGTGGAAACCGGCAAGCACACGGTCAGCGATCCGGCGATGGGCTTGCCCGACCTCTGAAGACGTAGGCATGATCCCCCCGCGCCCGCCAGCGGCGCGGGGGAATTCATGCACGCCAAGGTCATCCGGTACTTCGTCGAAGTGGTTCGCGCGGGCTCGATCCGCAAGGCGGCCGAGCAGCTGCACGTGGTGCCCACGGCCGTCAACCGCCAGATCCTCAACCTCGAGGAAGAACTGGGCGCGCCGCTGTTCGAGCGCATCCACAACACGCTCAAGCTCACGCCCGTGGGCGAGATCGTGCTGGCGCATGCGCGCGGCACGCTGCGCGAGTTCGACCTCATGCGCCAGCGCATCGAGGACGTGCGCGGCCTGCGCCAGGGCGAGGTCACGCTGGCCACCACGGCCGGCCTGGCCGACGCCTTCCTGCCGGCCGTGGTGCAGCGCTTTCGCGCCGCGCACCCGGGCATCCAGCTGAAGCTGCTGGGCCTGCCCATCGCGGCCGTGCTGCGCAGCGTGGCCGAAGGCGATGCCGACCTGGCGCTGGCCTACGACGTGCCCGGCACGGCCGGCTTTCGCACGCTGTTCAGCAGCGAGTGGCCGATCGGCGCGGTGGTGCCGCCGGGCCATCCGCTCACGGCGCATGCGACCGCGCTGCTGGCGGAGTGCGTGGGCTATCCGCTGATCCTGCCCGCGCCCTCGCTGTCGATCCGCCCGATCCTCGATGCCGCCTTCGAGCGCTCGGCCATCCGCGTGTCGCCGGTGGTCGAGACCACCTCCACCGCGCTGATGCGCCGGCTGGTGCGCGACGGCGGCGGCATCACACTGCTGAACCGCCTGGACGTGGACGAGGAGCGCAACGACGGCACCCTGGTCTTCGTGCCGCTGCGCGACACCACGCTACGCGCGCAGACGCTCACGCTCGAGACCCGCGCCGCGCAGGCGCCGAGCGCGGCGGCCGAGCTGTTCGCGAACCATGTCGTGGCCTGCCTGGACGACCTGCTGGCGCCCTGACATGCACCCTGAATGACCGTCCACTTTTTGTGCACAGGGCGCGTCATTTATTGACTTTGCATGTGCAAAGACATCGCTCCTAGACTGCCGCGCCGGTTCATCGGCAGGAAAGGTTCCCATGTTCTCGAACGATAAAAAGACCCCCGCAGGAGACGGCGAAGGGGTCGACCAGAAGCTTCCGCTTGCCCGCTGCGGCGCATTGAGCCTGCAGCACGTGCTCGTGATGTATGCCGGCACGGTGGCCGTGCCGCTCATCGTGGGTGGCGCGCTCGGCCTCTCGAAGGCCGACATCGCCTTCCTCATCAACGCCGACCTGTTCGCCGCCGGCATCGCCACGCTGGTGCAGGCCATCGGCTTCTGGCGCTTCGGCATCCGCATGCCGGTGATGATGGGCGTGACCTTCGCGGCCGTCGGGCCGATGATCGCCATCGGCATGGACCCCTCGCTCGGGCTGCCCGCGATCTACGGCGCGACCATCGTGGCGGGCGTGTTCGGCATGCTCGTCGCGCCGCTCATGGGCCGCGTGCTGGGCGTGTTTCCGCCGCTCGTCACGGGCACGGTCATCACGCTGATCGGCGTGTCGCTCATGGGCGTGGCCATCAACTGGGCCGCGGGCGGCCAGCCCACCGCGACCCGCATGGTCGACGGCGTGGCGCACGCGGTGGCCAACCCGGCCTACGGCGAGCCGGTGAACCTGGCGATTGCCGCGGCGGTGCTGGCGGTGATCATCGCGATCACGCGCTTCGGCAAAGGCCTCATCGCCAACATCGCGGTGCTGCTGGGCATCGTGTTCGGCGTGGGCCTGTCGCTGGCGCTCGGGCGCATGCACTTCGACGGGCTCGAGGAAGCCAGCTGGATGGCCGTGACCACGCCCTTTCACTTCGGCCTGCCGCGCTTCGAGCTCACGGCCATCGCCTCGATGTGCATCGTGATGCTCATCACGCTGGTCGAATCGACCGGCATGTTCCTCGCGCTGGGCGAGATCACCGGCCGCAAGGTGACGACCGACGCGCTCACGCGCGGGCTGCGCGCCGACGGGCTGGGCACGGTCATCGGCGGCGTGTTCAACACCTTTCCCTACACCTCGTTCTCGCAGAACGTGGGGCTGGTCACGGTGACGGGCGTGCGCTCGCGCTACGTGGCGGCGGGCGGTGGCCTGATGCTGATCGCGCTGGCGCTCTTTCCGAAGATCGCGCACATCGTGGCCTCGGTGCCGCAGTTCGTGCTCGGCGGCGCGGGCATCGTGATGTTCGGCATGGTGGCCGCCACGGGCGTGCGCATCCTGGGCGCGATCGACTATGCGCACAACCGCCACGCGCTGTACGTGATCGCCATCTCCATCGGGCTGGGCCTGGTGCCCACGCTGTCGCCCAACTTCTTCCAGCACTTCCCCGCCTGGACCCATCCGCTGACGCACAGCGGCATCGTGCTGGGCACGCTGGCCGCGGTGCTGCTCAATCTTTTCTACAACGGCGTGCTGTCGAAGGAACGCTCCTTCGCGATGGCGGCGCGCACTTCGCACGGTACCGAATGACCTTCCAGAACCCTTCGTCCTCTTCACCGCAGCGCCCGCCGCTGCTGATCGTGCGCCACGCCGACGTGCTCGTCACCATGGACGCCGCCCGGCGCGAGATCGCCGACGGCGCCGTGGTGATGGACGGCCCCGCCGTCGCCTGGGTGGGCGCCACGGCCGAGCTGCCGGCGCCGTACCTCGACGCGCTGCGCAGCGGCCAGGCCGAGGCCATCGACATGCACGGCCATGTCGTGATGCCCGGACTGGTCAACACGCACCACCACATGTACCAGAGCCTCACGCGTGCCGTGCCCGAGGCGCAGGACGCGGAGCTCTTCGGCTGGCTCACGAACCTGTACCTGCTGTGGGCGCGGCTCACGCCCGAGATGATCCGCGTGTCGACGCAGACCGCCATGGCCGAGCTCATGCGCTCGGGCTGCACCACCACCAGCGACCACCTCTACCTGTTCCCGAACGGGTCGCGGCTCGACGACTCGATCGAGGCCGCCGACGCCATGGGCATGCGCTTTCACGCGGCACGCGGCAGCATGAGCGTGGGCCGCAGCGCCGGCGGCCTGCCGCCCGACGAGGTGGTGGAGACCGAAGCGGCGATCCTGCGCGACAGCGAACGCCTCATCGACCGCTGGCACAACCCCGCGCGCCATTCGATGCGCCGCATCGTGCTGGCGCCCTGCTCGCCGTTCTCGGTGTCGCGCGACCTGATGCGGTTGTCGGCCGAGCTGGCGCGCGCACGCGGCGTGTCGCTGCACACGCACCTGGCCGAGAACGACAACGACGTCGCCTACTCGCGCGAGAAGTTCGGCATGACGCCGGCCGAATACGCCGAAGACCTGGGCTGGGTGGGCCCCGACGTGTGGCACGCGCACTGCGTGAAGCTCGACGACGCCGGCATCGCGCTCTTCGGGCGCACCGGCACCGGCGTGGCGCACTGCCCGTGCTCGAACATGCGGCTGGCCTCGGGCATCGCGCCCATCGGGGCGATGCGGCGCGCCGGCGTGCCCGTGGGCCTGGGCGTGGACGGCAGCGCGTCGAACGACGGCGCGCACATGCTGGGCGAGGCGCGCCAGGCCATGCTGCTGCAGCGCGTGGGCTACGGCCCCGCCGCCATGACGGCGCGCGAGGCGCTGGAGATCGCCACGCGCGGTGGCGCCCGCGTACTCGGGCGCGACGACATCGGCGCGCTGGCACCGGGCATGTCGGCCGACCTCGTGGCCTTCGACATGCGCGGCGTGGACCACGCGGGCGCGTGGCACGACCCGGTCGCGGCACTGGTGTTCTGCACGCCGGTGGCGGCCGCGCTGAGCGTGATCGACGGCGTGGTCCGCATCCGCGACGGGCGCTTCACGGGCTTCGAGCTGGCGCCGCTGCTGGCCACGCACCGCGACCTGGCGCGCACGCTGTACGACAGCGCGCGGCATCCGCACACCGCCTGAAAAAGCGGTGCGCCGTGCGCGTCAGCGCCGCATCGTGTCCAGCTGCGTGACCGGCGCGGCGTTGTTGCCCCACGAGCCGCGGATGTAGGTGAGCACCTCGGCCACCTCGGTGGCGTCGAGCGCGTGTCCGAACGGCGGCATGCCGTAGGGGCGCGGGTTGCCGGCCGTCGCGGGCAGGAAGCCGCCGTGCGCGACCACCTGGATGAGGTTGGTGGGCCGCGCCATCGTCACCGCGCGGTTGCCGGCGAGCGGTGGGTAGGCGCCGGCCGCGCCCTGGCCCTGGTCGCCGTGGCAGTAGGCGCAGCGCTGATCGTAGATCTTCGCGCCGCGCACCATGGCGCCGGCGTCGCGCCGCACCGGCGTGGCGGGGGCCTTCTGGGCTGCGGGCGCATCCTGCTTCACGGCCTCGGGCAGGTCCTTCAGATAGATCGCCATCGCGCCCAGATCGGCGTCGCTCAGGTACTGCGTGCTGCGGAACACGACGTCGGCCATCGGGCCCATCACCGAGCCCCGCGGGGCGGTGCCGGTCTTGAGCAGCGCCACGACATCGGCCGCAGGCCAGTCGGCCACACCCGCTTCGTGCGGATCGGCCAGCGAGGGCGCGTACCAGTTCTCCACCGCGATCAGGCCGCCCGAGAGCCCCAGCTTGGTTTCGGTCGCGCCCAGCGAGTTGCGGCTGCCGTGGCAGGCGATGCAGTGGCCCAGCCCGCCCACGAGGTAGGCGCCGCGGTTCCATTCGGCCGGCTTGTTCGCGTTCGCCACGAAGGGCTGCGGCTTGAACGAGAGCGCGCGCCACACCGCGAGCGCGGCCTGCGTGTCGTACGGGAAGCGCAGGCGGTGCGCCTTGTTTTCCGTGGTGGCGGGCGCCACGCTGCGCAGGTAGGCGTACAGGGCGTCGGAGTCTTCGCGCGTGACCTGCGTGAAGTTCGGGTACGGGAAGGCCGGGTACAGCAGGCGCCCGTCCTTGCTGCGGCCGTTGTGCATGGCGCGCCAGAAATGCGCGCTGCTCCAGCCTCCGATGCCGTGCGTCGCATCGGGCGTGAGGTTGGTCGCGTAGATGGTGCCGAACGGCGTTTCGAGCGGCACGCCGCCCGCGTAGGGCTGGCCGCCGCGCGTGGTGTGGCAGCCGGCGCAGTTGCCCGCCAGCGCGAGGTAGCGCCCGCGCTCGACCAGCTGCGGCGTGACTTCGAAGGCTTCGGCGCGTTC
The DNA here is from genome assembly GCF_058795995.1 of Variovorax sp. GW823-FHT04F07. Taxonomy (NCBI): domain Bacteria; kingdom Pseudomonadati; phylum Pseudomonadota; class Betaproteobacteria; order Burkholderiales; family Comamonadaceae; genus Variovorax; species Variovorax sp. GW823-FHT04F07. The sequence continues at coordinate 408,699 of NZ_JBXAIG010000005.1, read as the reverse complement.
GGGCAGCGGGTCTTCGCCGCGCAGGTTCAGCGCCAGCACGACGCCGGCCAACACGGCCGCCAGGGTGACCAGGCCCAACAGGGCCCAGCCGAAATGTCTCAGTCGCGCGGTCATCGGGTTCTCAGGGTTTCGCCGCGGTGGGCATGCCGCCGCAGGTCACGGGCAGCGGCGCGGGCAGCGAGGCTGCCGGGCGGGTGTCGGCCGGCATCGGTTGCACGGCCAGCCAGCTGGCCACGGCGTTGATGTCGGCGGTGGTCATGCGCTGGCCGATCTGCGCCATGCAGTCGGGCGCGGGCGCGTGGCGCTCCTTGGTGAGCCAGGCGCCGAGCTGCGACGACACATACAGCCGCGGCAGGCCCAGCAGGCCCGGAATGGCCGGCTGCACGCCCGTGAGCGCGGCGCCGTGACACTGCACGCAGGCCGGGATCTGGCGCGCGGCATCGCCTTCGAGCGCCAGCTGGCGGCCACGGCGCAGCTGCTCGGGCGAGGCGTCGCTCTGCGGCGAGACCGCCGCGTACGGCAGCGACAGGTTGGCGAAGTAGTCGGCCATCTCGCGCAGGTAGTCGTCCGACAGGTGCTGGACCATGTAGGTCATGTCGCTGTTGAAGCGGCGCCCGTCGCGAAAACTCACGAGCTGGTTGAACAGGTAGCCCGCCGGCTTGCCCGCCAGGCGCGGGAAGAAACCGGCGTTGGTGGTGGCGCCCTCGCGCCCGTGGCAGGCGATGCAGGCGGCCACGCGCTGCTCGATGGTGTCGGGCACGGTGGTGGTGGCGGCCTGCGCCGCAATCGGGGCAAGCGGCAACAGCAGCGCCAGGGCCAGCGCGGCCCAGTGGAGCACGGCCTTCATCACGTGCCTGCCGCGAAATGCGCCAGGGCCAGCAGGCCCGCGATCAGCAGCAGGGCCATGCACAGCCCCACGCCGATCAGCGGCAGGATGCCCAGCTGGGCGGTCCGCTTGTCGGCGTCGGCCCGGCGGCCGCCCAGCCCGATGAAGCTCCAGAGTACGGCGCGCACCGCGCGCATCAGATTGAACATGGGTCCACTGTCGCGCAAACGGGGCAAAAAAAACAGATGCAGATCCAGCTCGATTCACCATATCAGATTAGAGTCCCCGCGAATGACAACGGCCCACCGATGAAGCGTTATGAAGCCCTGGCCTCGGACATCGAGGCCTCGATCCGCAACGGCACCCTCAAGACCGGCGACCGCCTGCCCTCCGTGCGTCACACGGGCAGCAGCCGCGGCGTGAGCGCCTCCACCGTGTTCCAAGCCTACTACCTGCTGGAGGCGCGCGGGCTGGTGCGCGCGCGCGACCGCTCGGGCTACTACGTGGCCGGCGGCGGCCTGCGCGACGCGCCGCCCGAGACCACCCTCACCTCGCGCCCCGCCGAAGGCCCGCGCGCGCTCGAGGTGAGCGACCAGGTGTTCGACATCCTCGAAGCCAGCATGTCGCGCCAGGTCGTGCCCTTCGGCTCGGCCTTTCCGAGCCCGCTGCTGTTTCCGCTGGCCCGGCTGGGCCAGTTCATGGCGGCCAGCGCCAAGTCGCTCGACCCGTGGCGCACCGTGGACGACCTCACGCCCGGCAGCGCGGCCCTGCGCCGGCAGATCGCGCTGCGCTACCTGGCCGACGGCCTGCCGGTGCCGGCCGAGGAGATCGTGGTCACCAACGGCGCGCTCGAGGCGCTCAACCTCTGCCTCTCGGCCGTGACGCGGCCAGGCGACGCGGTGATCGTCGAGTCGCCCACCTTCTATGCCGCGCTGCAGGCGCTCGAACGCATGGGCCTGCGCGCCATCGAGGTGCCGACGCACCCGGGCGAAGGCATCGACCTCGACGCGCTGGCGCAGGCCATCGCCGCACACAAGCCGACCGCCTGCTGGCTCATGACCACTTTCCAGAACCCGCTGGGCAGCCTGATGCCCGATGCGAAGAAGAAGGCGCTGGTCGAACTGCTCGCGCGCCACGAACTGCCGCTCATCGAAGACGACGTGTACGCCGAGCTCTACTTCGGCGAGCGCCGCCCGCCGCCGGCCAAGGCCTTCGACACGCAGGGGCTGGTGCTGCACTGCTCGTCGTTCTCGAAAAGCCTCGCGCCCGGCTACCGCATCGGCTGGGCCTCGGCCGGGCGCTTCGCACGCAAGGTGGCGCGGCAAAAGCTCACGACCACGCTCAGCACCTCCGTGCCCGCGCAGCTGGCGCTGGCCGACTACCTCGAGAAGGGCGGCTTCGACAAGCACCTGCGCAAGCTGCGCCAGACGCTGGCGATGCAGCAGGCCACCTTCGCGCAGGCCGTGGGGCATTACTTTCCGGCGGGCACGCGCGCCACGCGGCCACTGGGCGGGTACTTCCTGTGGGTCGAATTGCCATCGCAGGTGGATGCGCTGGAGATCCATCGCCTGGCGCTGGAGCGCGGCATCAGCGTGGCGCCCGGGCCGATCTTCTCGGCCACGCGTGGGTTCTCGAACTGCCTGAGGCTGAACTACGGCCACGCGTGGGACGCGCACAGCGAGCAGGCCTTGCAGACGCTCGGGCGGCTGGTGGCCGAAGCGAGCTGAAACGACAACGCCCGCCGAAGGGGCGGGCGTTGTTCAGCGCTGTCGCGTCGCTTACTCCTGCGGTTCCAGCGCCACCGGCGCCGGCGCCCCGTTCTTCTTGCGCGCCTGCAGCACGAACGCCACCAGCTGCCACACCACGAAGACCGCGATCAGCCCCAGCAGCGTGCCGCTGATGGGCCGCGACACGAAGGTGCCGAAGCCGCCGCGGCTGAGCAGCATCGCGCGGCGGAAGTTCTCCTCGAGCATCGGCCCGAGGATGAAGCCCAGCATGAGCGGCGCGGCGTCGAGCTCCAGCCGCATGAACATGTAGCCCATGAAGCCGAACGCGGCGGTGATGAACACGTCCTGCAGGTTGTTGTTCACGCTGTAGGTGCCGATACAGCAGAAGAACAGGATCGACGGGAACAGCACGCTGTACGGGATCTTGAACACCGACAGCCAGTAGCGCACCAGCGGCACGTTCAGCACCAGCAGGAACACGTTGCCGATCCACATGCTGGCCACCAGGCCCCAGAACAGCTCGGGGTGGCTGGCGATCATGTTCGGGCCCGGCTGGATGCCCTTGATGATGAAGGCCGCCAGCATCAGCGCCATGACCGCGTTCTCGGGAACGCCGATGCTCATGAGTGGAATGAAGCTCGTGCGCGCCGCCGCCTCGTCGGCCGCCGCCTGGCCGGCCACGCCCTCGATGCAGCCGGTGCCGATCTCGTGCTTGTACTTGCTGACCTTCTTGTCCAGCGCGTACGCCGCGAACTGCGCAATGGTCGGGCCGCCGCCGGGCAGGATGCCCAGGATGGAGCCGACCACGCTGCCGCGCAGCGCGCTGGGAATGATCCGCTTGAACTCCGCCCAGGTCGGGATGAGGTTGATCTTGCCGTTGAAGGGCGAGCGCTCCTCGCGCGAGTCGAGGTTCTTGGTGATCTCGGCGATGCCGAAGCAGCCCAGCGCGATGCTCACGATGCCCACGCCGTCGGTCAGGAACGGCATGTCCATCGTGAAGCGCGCCATGCCGCTGTTCACGTCGGTGCCGATGGTGCCCAGCAGCACGCCGATCATGCACATCGCCAGCCCGTTCAGCAGGCTGCCCGTGGTCACGAAGCTCACGCACACGAAGCCCACCAGCATCATCGCGACGTAGTCCGCCGGGCCGAACAGGAAGGCCACCTCGCCCAGCGTCGGCGCCAGGAACGACAGCACCAGGATCGCCACCGTGCCGCCGATGAAGCTGGAGAAGCCCGCCGTGAACAGCGCCAGGCCCGTCTTGCCCTTGAGCGTCATCGCGTAGCCGTCGATGCAGGCCACGATGCTGCTGGCGTGCGGGATCTTCATCGTGATCGCGCTCACGCTGTCGCCGTACTGCGCACCGTAGTAGATGCCGGCCAGCATGATCAGCGCGCCGGTGGTGGGAATCGAATACGTCAGCGGCAGCAGCAGGCTGATGGTGGCCAGCGGCCCCAGGCCCGGCAGCAGGCCGACCAGCGTGCCCACCGTGCAGCCGATGGCGCAGTACATCAGGTTGTGCAGTGTCAGGGCGTGCGAGAAACCGAACGCCAGGTTGTTCAAAACTTCCGTCATGGTCGTGGCCTCAGAACAGCGGCAGGTTCAGGCCGAGCAGCTTCTGCAGCGCCAGCGCCATGGCGATCAGGCCCGCCGAGATCTTCACGTTGCGCAGCCACGAATTGGAGCTGCCCGCGAAGGCCGAACAGAACACCATGAAGACGATGCCCGCGATCATGTTCACGTACATCGAGATCAGCGCGAACCCGCACAGGCTCGAAAGGATGAGTCCGATGTTCTTGAAGTTCAGGTCCAGCGTCACCGGCGCCACCACGAACGACCGGACCACGGTGGCCACGCCGATCAGCAGCAGCAGGCTGCTCACCATCACGGGGAACAGGCCCGGCCCCGCCCGGCTGAAGTCGCCGATGGGGTAGCGCAGCGCGGTCAGGCCGAAGGCCAGCGCGATCGCCATGAGGAACAGACCTCTGACAAGGTTTCTATTTTTCATTCATACGCTCACGGAGTGTTGTGATTCGAATGCGCCCGCGACTGGAAGAACCGGTGCGGGCGTGTCTCCGTCCGGAGGGAAGTTCCGGACGGATCGATGCTCTTTTTGCAAGCTGATCGGAATCTGACGCAGCCGCGAGGGGAACTACGTACCGGGCGCGAAGGCGGTGAACGCGCCCGGGTCACAATGCGCGGGGCCTCCTTTCGAAGGATTGCGGAACACCGATGAAGACACCACGCCACGCTCCCCGACACGCGCTCCTGGCGGGCGCCACCACCGCCGCGCTGCTCGTCGCCTGCGCGGCACCGCCGCCGCCAGCGCCCGGCGAATGGTCGCCGCAGCCCCCCAACCCGAACGCGCCCTACCCGGCCGAATCGCGGATGAACGGGGAGCAAGGCATGGTGCTGCTGCGCGTGCGCACCACGCCGGCCGGCCTGCCCGCGAGCGTCGAGGTGAAGGAATCGAGCGGCCATGCACGGCTGGACCGCTCGGCCGTCGAGACCGTCCGCACATGGCGCTTCAAGCCGACGCCGGACGATGGCACGGTGGTGTGGCGGGAAGTGCCGATCCGGTTCTTCATCACGTCGCCGCCGCAGCAGCCGACGTTCAACTAGGAGGGACGAAGCACGATGTCATGCCCCACTTGCAATCATCTCAACGCAGCGACAGACGTTCGCTGCATCCGATGCGGCACTACGTTGATCCACGAGGCCCTGGGGCACTCGGAGGTCTATCGAAAAACCACGGACTCCATGGACGCTCGCGTGTATGGAGGCGTCGGCGCCTTTTTCGGGTTTTGTGTCGTCGCAACGCTTCTGAAGTTTGTCCTGGCGCCCCCATGGCTTGACGATCGCGAGCTCTACGCTTTTGCTACCGGTGGTGCCGTCGTTGGCGGACTGCTGGCCCGTCTGTTCCTTCGCTCGAAGCAACGCATGTTGTGACCTTCGCCCGGGGCCGGACGGGCAACTTCAAGCAGCCACCGCCACCCCACCCCGTCGCATCCGGCGCACCCTGAACAGCAGGAACGCCGCGATGCTCACGTTCACCAGGTTCCATCCGACGCCGTTCAGGAAGGCCGCGTGGTAGCTGCCCGTCAGGTCGAACACCTTGCCCGACATCCAGCCGCCCAGCGCCATGCCGAACAGCGTGAACATCAGCACCGTGCCCACGCGCGCGCCGGCTTCCTTGGGCGGAAAGTGCTCGCGCACGATGATCGCGTACGAGGGCACGATGCCGCCCTGGAACAGGCCGAACAGCGCCGAGATCACGTACAGCGGCACCAGCCCGTCGAAGGGCAGGAACAGCAGCAGCGCCACGCACTGCAGCACGCCGCCCAGCATCAGCGTTCGCAGCCCGCCGATGCGGTCGCAGATGGCGCCCGACACCAGCCGGCTCACGATGCCGAAGCCCAGCATCAGCGACAGCATCATCGCGCCCTGCGCCGGGCCGTAGCCCAGGTCGCCGCAGTAGGCCACGATGTGCACCTGCGGCATCGCCATCGCCACGCAGCAGGCCACGCCTGCCACGCACAGCAGGCCCTGCGCCGTGCCCATGCTCAGGCCGAAGGGCCGTGTCATGTCGCGCACCAGGGTGCTGCCCGCCACCTGCGACACCGGCGCCACCTCGGCCAGTGCCGGTGGCCGTGCGCGGAAGAACAGCGCCAGCAGCGCCATCGTCACGCCACAGAAGATGCCCATGCCGATGTAGGTCTGGCGCCAGCCCACCTGCTCGACGAAGTGCTGCGCGATGGGCGGCCACACGGCGCCCGCGAGGTAGTTGCCGCTGGCGCACACCGCCACCGCGATGCCGCGCCGCTTGACGAACCACAGCGAGGTGTCGGCCACCAGCGGCGCAAAGGCCACCGAGCTGCCAAGCAGGCCGACCAGCAGCGCCTGCGCGATGGTGAAAGACACGATGCCTTGCGACAGGCCCGTGGCGATGTAGCCGGCGGCCAGGAAGACCGAGCCCATCAGCAACGGCTTCATCACGCCGATGCGGTCGGCCAGCTTGCCCATGAGCACGCCGCCGAAACCGAAGCCCAGCATCAACAGGGTATAGGGCATGGAGGCATCGGCGCGCGCCACGCCGAACTCGGCCTGCACGGCGGGCAGCATGACCGACACCACGTACATGCCGCTGCTGCCGACCGTCATGACCAGCAGCGTGAGCGCCAGGCGCACCATGGCATAGCGCGAGTCGGGCTGGTGGACGATGGGTGTCTCTTGCGTCTTCATTCTTGTCTCCACGCATGCATCGGGCGGCGCATGTCGTGTGGCATTCTCGCGGAAGGCCGCGCCGCCTGCTGCGCGCGCCCTCGAGCACCCGAAGCATGCCCATCACCTACAGACAAGCCATTCCCGAAGACACGCCCGCGTGCCTCGACCTGCGCGGCCGCACGCGAGAGAACGCCTTCTCGGTCGACGAACTCGAGGCGCTCGGCATCACCCTGGAGAGCTGGCAAGCCGGCATCGCCGACGGCTCCCTGCCCGGCTACGTTGCGCTCGTCGATGGCGAGTTGGCGGGCTATTGCTTCGGCGAGCGCGACACCGGCGAGATCGCGGTGCTGGCCCTGCTGCCTGCGTACGAAGGCTTGGGCATCGGCAAGGCGCTGCTCGCACGGATGGTCGAAGAGTTCAAGGGGCTGGGCTTCCAGCGGCTCTTCCTGGGCTGTTCGCCCGACCCGCAGGTGCGCTCGCACGGGTTCTACCGGCACCTGGGCTGGAAGCCCACGGGCGAATTCGATGCAGCGGGCGATGAAGTGCTGGCGTACATCCCGTCCTGAGACGTTCGCCGCGGCCGGTGCGCTGGACGCTCCGGCAGCCTCAACCCACGAACGGCGCAGGTGCCGTCACCACCACGACGCTCGACGACAAGAAGGCCTTCGGCATCGGAATGCCGGGCTTGCGCTTGCCGTCGCAGGCCGCGGTCAGCAGGCCGAGACAGAGCAGAAGAACAAAGGCTGTGCTTCGCATGCGGCGCATGCTAAGCCCGCGAAGTGACGCGTCAAGTCGGACGGCAGCGCCAGCCACCGTCGGTAAAGCGAGCTTTCTGCTTCAGCGCAAAAGGACTTCCGGCCGCTCGCCGGCCTGCAGGCGGCGCTCGATGTCTTCCAGCACGTTCGGCAGGTCGGCCACGCTGTCGATCACGTAGTGCGCGCCGGCGGCCTGCAGTTCGGCGGTGGCACGGGCGCGGCGGGCCTGCTGGCTGTCGGCGTCGAGCGCCTGCCATTCGGCCAGCGTCAGGCCGTTGACGTTGCCGCTGACCGACACGCCGACGGCCCAGGTGCCGGCGTTGAGGCCTTCCTGCAGGCCCACGCCGGTGTCGTCGACCTTGACGACGGCGTGCGGCGGCCACACGCCGAGGTCGGCGAAGCAGCGGTACATCATGAGCGGCGACGGGCGGCCCGCCGCGAGGTCGCCCGCGCACACGAGGTTGTCGGGCTCGTAGCCGCCGGCTGCGGCGAGCGGCGTGACGACGTCCATGATCGGCCGGTTGTAGCCGGTGGTCGAACCGATCTTCAGGCCGCGCTCACGCGCCGCGTGGACGGCCTCGAGGGCGCCCGGAATGAAGTCGGTGTGGTCGCGCACGCTGGCCGCGTTCATCGGCGTGAACACCTCGTACAGGCGGTCGACGTCGGCGTCGCTGAAGGCATGGCCGTGCCTGGCTTCCCACTGCGCGGCGATGCGCGGCTGCGTGCCCAGCGCCTTGATGTGGTCCCACTTGGCCATGCCCATCGGAGCGCGTGCTTCGTCGATGGTGATGTCGATGCCGAACTGTGCGAACAGCTTCACGAAGGCGCCCATCGGCGCGCAGGAACCGAAGTCGAGGATGGTGCCGGCCCAATCGAAGACGACGGCTTGCAGCTTGGAATGATGGTGGGCGTTCATGGCAACGAAAGAAGACAGAGGATGAAGAAGGGAGCGGCGCTCACCACGCGTCGAACACGTCGGCGGCAATGCCGAAGCCCGTGCTCGCGCCGCTGCCGCTGGTGACCAGCACCACGCGCGTGGCGTCGTCGGGCGCGTCGATCACGCAGGGCGTGGTCTTCGACGACGGGTACACGCCGGTCCAGCGTTCGGTGACCTGCGCGGTCTCGAGGTTGAGCGTGCTGCGCAGGTGGCGCAGGATGAGCTGGTCGACCGCCTCGATGGCGAAGGGTTCGGGTGCGTCGCCGTAGTGATGCGAGTCGCCGACCACCAGCGAGCCGTCGGCGCTCTGCACCACGATGAGGTGGATGCCGTGGTCGAGGGAGGCGCGCTCTTCCTGCATCAGCCGTTCGCGCAGCGCGGCTGCTTCGGGCAAGCTGCTGTAGCCCTCGTAGCGCACCAGGCTCAGGTCGGTCATGACCGCGCCCGGCAGGCGAAAGCCGGCCTCGGGCTGCACGCGCAGCATCTGCAGGCGGCACAGCGTGAGGTCGTGCGCGGCGATGCGGCCGGCGAAGAGGCCATGCAGCTCGGTGTTGGTGCAGACCACCACGCGTTCGCCGCGCAGCGTGCCGCGCGAGGTGCGCACGCGCGGGGTTTCGACCTCGTGCACGGTCTCGCCGAAGCGGAACACCACGCCGTGCGCTTCGGCCAGCCAGCGCGCGAGCAGGCCGACGGCGGTGCGCGATTCGACGCGCAACTCGTGCGGGCTGAACAGCACCGAGCGCGCCTGCGCGAGGTTGAGGCCGGGCGCCCTCGCCTGCGCATCGGCGGCGTCGATGAGCGCGCAGGCCTCGGCCATCGGCGTGCGCAGGAAGGCTTCGAGCACGGCATGCGCTTCGGGCCGGTAGGCCGCAAGCCAGAGGTGGCGGTGCACGATGTCGATGCCGGCCTGCGGCGCGATGGCCTGCCACACGTCGCGCGAATGCATCGCGCGGCGCCACATGTCGCCCGGCGCCTGGCCGGTGACGGTGATGAAGCCGAAGTTGCGGATCGATGCGCCCAGGCACGCGGCATCGCGCTCGACCACGCACACGCGCAGGCCGCGCTGCGCGGCGGTGTAGGCATGGGCCAGGCCGACGATGCCGGCACCGACCACGATCACATCGAAACTCTCGAACGACATGCTGGGGTTCATCAACGTTGTCTCCAGGCTTGCGTGCGCTTCAGCGCCCAGTGCCCGGCCAGCGCGAACAGGCCGCGGCCGATGGCGGCCGTGAGCATGATGAGCGAGGCCATGGCGGCGGCAGGTGCCACATCGCCGGCGTCGTCCATGTTGAGCACGGCGATGGCGGCCAGCGTGGTCTGCGGCGAGTAGAGGAACACGACGGCCGACACGGTGGTCATCGCGTTGACGAAGAAGTAGCCGGCCACGTTGAGCACGGTGGGCAGCGCCACCGGCAGGTGCACGCGCCACAGCGTGCGCCAGAACGGCACGCCCATCGACTCGGACACCAGCTCGTACTCGCGGTCGAGCTGGCGCAGTGCGGTGAGCGAGGTGAGGTGCGCCACCGAGAAGAAGTGCGCCACGGTGCAGATCACGAGGATCGCCATGCCGCCGTAGAGGCCGTGCAGTGGGTTCGCGGCCGAGTTGAAGAAGAAGATGTAGCCCACGCCGAGCACGAGCCCCGGCACGGCGAGCGGCAGGTTGGCCAGCAGGTTCAGCAGCTCGCGCAGCAGGCCGAAGTGGCGCGGCTTCTCCACGAAGTAGGCCGACACGAAGGTGGCGAGCGCGCCCGCCACGGCCGCGCACAGCGCCAGGCGCAGCGAGTTGCCGTAGCTGCCCCAGCCGCCGCCGTCCATGTTGCTGAAGTCGTAGTTCTTCAGCGAGGGCGTGAGCTTGTAGGGCCAGTAGCTGGCGAGCGAGGCGAACACAGCCATGCCGATCATCACGACGATGGCGATGGCGGTGAGCGTACAGAACACGAGCAGTGCGCGGTCGCGCGATGTCACGGGCTCGGGCTGGTAGGGCGTGGCGCGCGCCGACAGCGCCGCGGCCTGCTTGCGCCGCACGCGCCGCTCGACGAGGAACGACAGCACGGCCGGAATCAGCAGCACGAGGCCGACCACCGCGCCCATCTGGAAGTTCTGCTGGCCGACCACCTGCTTGTAGATGTCGGTCGCGAGCACGCTGGTCTGCCCGCCCACGACCTTGGGCACGCCGAAGTCGGTGATGACGAGCACGAACACGACCATCGCGGCCACGATGAGGCCGTAGCGCGACGACGGCAACGTGACGGTGCGGAAGATGCGCCAGCGCGAGGCGCCCAGGGTCTGCGCGGCTTCGTACAGACGCCCGTCCGAGGTGGCCATGGCGGTGGTCAGGATCAGCAGCGCATGCGGCAGCGTCCAGAACACCGAGCCGAGCACGATGCCCAGCGGTCCGTAGATCGACAGGTCGCCCAGCAGCCCCTTGAACAGGCCCTGGTTGCCGAACAGGTAGATCAGGCTGATGGCCGGCAGCAGCGAAGGCGCGAGCAGCGGCATGAGCGCCACGGCACGCAGCAGGCCCTTGGCGGGCATGCACGAGAGCGTGAGGCCGTAGGCGTACACGTAGGCGATGGCGGTGCACAGCACGGCGCTGATCACGGCGAGCAGCACGCTGTTGAAGGCCGACTGCACGAGCGCGGGGCTCTCGAGGTAGCGCGCGAAGTTGGTCAGGCCGACGAAGCTGCCTGCGCGGTCGTAGAAGCTCTGGCCGACCAGCGCGCCGACGGGGAGTGCGACGATCACGACGAGCAACAGCACGACCAGCAGCACGGCGGCGCCGGTGAACCAGCGTTCGCGGTCGAAGTGATTCGAACGCGGGATCGCGATCGGGGCGAGGGCTTCTGTGGAACTGCTCATGTTGTTCTTGTTTTGGTTTCGTTGTTCAGGGCGCGTGCACAGGCCACCGGGTACTTCCCTCCGCGAATGTCCCCCGGGCTTCGCCCTCCTCCTTGATTTCGCTGCGGGAAGCACCCGGTGTCCTGCGCACACCGAGCGCGGTCGTTGTGCTGTTCGATCAACAGCCGCACTGCCCAACGCTCACGCCGATGGGGTGCCTTGCGCAGCGAAATCAAGGAGGAGCCCGAAGGGCGGGGGACATTCGCGGAGCAAGGTACCCCGTCGGCGGGAGCGCGCCCCGAAGGACTGCGCACCACGCGACAAGGACCCCGCACACGCGATGTCATGTCATTGCGCCAGGACCGACAGCGCGTTCAAGGGAAGCTGGATGTGCACCATGCTGCTGGGCACCAGCGGCTCTTCGCCGCCGCTGCGCGCATCGGCGGGCAGCTCGGCCTCGATCTCGATGCCCAGTGGCTCGCAGGCCAGGCGGGCCGAGGTGCGGTTGCCGAAGAACTCGGTGTCGAGCAGGCGTGCGGCGAAGCTGTTGGTGCCGAGTTCGGAACCGAAGCGCTTCACCACCACGTGCTCGGGGCGGATGCCCACGGTGGCCTGCGAACCCACGCTGAGGCTGCCGGGCGCGCAGAACAGTTCGCTGTCGCGCACGCGCACCTTGCCGTCGGCCAGCACGGTGGCGGGCAGCATGTTCATGCGGCCCACGAAGCCCGCCACGAAGCGGGTGCGCGGCTTGCGGTACAGCTCGTCGGGCGTGCCGGCCTGCTCGATGCGGCCGTTGTGCATCAGCACCACGCGGTCGGCCATCGAGAGGGCTTCTTCCTGGTCGTGCGTGACCATGATGGTGACGATGCCCAGACGCTTCTGCAGCGCGCGGATTTCGCTGCGCAGCGTGGCGCGCACCTGCGCGTCGAGCGCGGAGAGCGGCTCGTCGAGCAGCAGCAGGCGCGGGTTGGGCGCCAGGGCGCGCGCCAAGGCGATGCGCTGCTGCTGGCCGCCCGAGAGCTGCACGGGGTACTTGTCGGCATGCGCGGTGAGGCCGACGAGGTCGAGCATCTCGCGCGACCGCTTGGCCATCTCGCGCGCCAGCGCGCCCGTGGGGTGCAGGCCGTAGGCGATGTTCTGCGCCGCCGTGAGGTTGGGGAACAGCGCGTACGACTGGAACACCACGCCGAAACCACGCGCCGCGGGCGGCAGGCCCGCGATGTCCTGGCCGCCGAGCAGAATTTGCCCGCTGTCGGCGCGCTCGATGCCGCACACGATGCGCAGCAGCGTGGTCTTGCCGCAGCCCGAAGGACCGAGCAGGCAGACGAACTCGCCGGACTCGATGTCCAGGTCGATGCCGTCGAGCACGCGCGTGGCGCCAAAGGACTTGCCGATGCCGCGAAGAGAAAGAAAACTGGTCATGTTCAGTGGCCCCAGTCGAGAAACACCGCGGAACCGGCTTTGCCGGGCCGCTGGTGTTGCCCCCGGTGAGGGGGTTGGCGTAGCGACACGAAGTGCGCGAAGACCGGGGGAGAGCCCATTACATCGGCTTCTTTTCGGCCTTGGCGTCGTAGCGCTTCGACCATTCCGTCAGGATGCGGTCGCGGTTGGCGGCAGCCCAGTTGAAGTCGTTCTTGGCCAGCAGCTTCTCGACGTCGCCCGGCACGAACTCCAGCTTTTCCTGGATGCCCGGCAGTGCGAGCACGGCGAAGTTCTTCGCGTACAGCTCGTTGGCCTGCTTCGTCACGGCCCAGTCGGCCAGGGCCTTGGCGGCGTCCTGCTTCTTGCTGGTCTTGATGATGCCGGTGGCTTCCATGTCCCAGCCCAGGCCTTCCTTGGGCAGCACGATGTCGATGGGGGCGCCGTCGCGCTTGGTCTTGTTGGCGCGGTATTCGAACGACATGCCGAGCGCGAACTCGCCGGCGCCGGCCTGGCGGCAGGGCTTGCTGCCCGACAGGCTGTACACGCCGATGTTCTGGTGCAGCGCGTCCATGTACTTCCAGGCCTTGTCCTCGCCCATCATCTGGATCCAGCCCGACACCATGAGGTAGCCGGTGCCCGAGGCGGCCGGGTTGGGCATGGTGATCTGGCCCTTGTAGACCGGGTTGGTCAGGTCGGCCCAGCTGGTGGGCTTGGGCAGGTTCTTCTTCGTGGCTTCGGCGGTGTTGAAGCAGATGGCCGACGACCACACGTCCATGCCGACCCACTTGGGCGGGTTGGCGGTGTCGCGCATGGTGGGCTTGATGGCGTCCAGGCCCTTGGGGGCGTAGGGCTGGAGCATGCCTTCCTTGTCGAGCAGCATCAGCGAGGTGGCGGCCAGGCCCCACACCACGTCGGCCTGGGGGTTGGCCTTTTCGGCCAGCAGCTTGGCGGTGACGATGCCGGTGGAGTCGCGCACGAACTTCAGCTCGATGGCCGGGTTCTCCTTTTCGAAGGCGGCCTTGTAGGCCTGCACCTGGTCGGCTTCGAGCGCGGTGTAGACCAGCAGCTCGGTGCGGCCCTGGGCCGAGGCGGCGAAAGCCAGCGAGAACAAGGCGGCGGGCACGGCGGCCCACATCAGACGACGATGCAGCATGGGAGATTCCCTCGAGGTAAGAACTGGCGGTGTACGCAAAAAGAAAACACGGCCGGGGCCGTGAACGCAGCGATGCTCGCAGCGCTATGTGACAAAGGTTTGTCACACGGCCGTACCCGCGCTGCGGCGTTTGCACTTTCGTCACACGGCTGTCATCGAGCGGCGCGAGCCTGCACAGGCTGTCGCACCCGTTCTTTTGCAATCCCATGACACTCGACCTCGCCGAGATCGCTCGCCTGTTCGCCGAACGCGGCGGCCTGGCGTACGCGGGCGAGCCGGTGTCGCAGCTCGAACACGCGTTGCAATGCGCCTGGCTGGCCGAACAGGCCGGCGCCGGCGACACGCTCGTGACGGCCGCATTGCTGCACGACCTGGGGCACCTGCTGATCGCCGAGCACCAGACGCTGTCGCTCTCGCCCACCGAACTGGGCATTGACGACCGCCACCAGTACATCGCGCTGCCGCTGCTGCGCGGCGCCTTCGACGTGGCGGTGCGCGAACCGATCCGGCTGCACGTGGACGCCAAGCGCTACCTGTGCGCGACGCGACCGGGCTACGTGTCGAAGCTCTCGCCCGATTCGGTGCGCAGCCTGGCGCTGCAGGGCGGCGTGATGGACGACGAGGCGGCGCAGCGCTTTGCGGGCCTGCCGTGGTCGGGCGACGCGGTGCGGCTGCGGCTGTGGGACGAAGCGGCCAAGGCCGAGGGGCTGCGAACGCCGCCGCTGGCGCATTTCCTGGCGACGGCGGCGCGCGTGATGCTGCGCTGAGGGCCGGCGGGCCGACTTTCAGCCCCGTTTAAGAAACATTTGTCTACGATGGTTTCCTCACGAGGTCCGGCGCCCCTGCGCCTGCGAGGAAATCCGCATGTCATCTGTTCCATCCCCCACCATCGCGGCGCGTGCCGGCGCGTTCGTCCAGGTCCTGCGCCGCGTGCTGCGGCTCGCGGCGCCCTACTTCAGCTCGGACGAAGAAAAATGGCGGGCGCGCCTCATGTTCGCGGGCATCGTGGCGCTGAACCTGGCGTACGTGTACGCGCTGGTGCTCTTCAACCAGTGGTACGGCCGCTTCTATGACGGGCTGCAGAACAAGGACGCGGTGGTGTTCTGGCGCGAGATCCGCGTGTTCGCCGTGCTGGCCTTCTTCAACATCGCGATCCAGGTGGCGAAGTTCTACCTGACGCAGCTGCTGCAGCTGCGCTGGCGCTCGTGGATGACCCGCCACTACCTCGGCCGCTGGATGGCCGACCGCGCCTTCTATCACCTGGAACTGGCGCGCTACGCGCACGCCGACGGCGCCACGCCCGACAACCCCGACCAGCGCATCCAGGAGGACATGCAGATGTTCACCAACGCGACCATGACGCTGTCGATGGAGATCCTGAACGCGGTGGTCACGCTGCTGAGCTTCATCGGCATCCTGTGGGGCCTGTCGGGCACCTTCGACCTGTCGCTGGGCGGCAGCACCTACCAGGTCGCGGGCTCGATGGTGTGGCTGGCGCTGGTCTACTGCGTGGTCGGCACGGTCATCACGCACTTCATCGGCCGGCCGCTGATCGGCCTGAACTTCCGCCAGCAGCGCTTCGAGGCCGACTTCCGCCACCACCTGGTGCGCGTGCGCGAGTACAGCGAAGCCATCGCGCTCGACCGCGGCGAGACGGTGGAGCGCGGCCAACTCGACACGCGCTTCGGCGCCGTGCTGCGCAACTACCTGCAGCTGATCAAGAAGCAGAAGAACCTGGTCACCTTCACCGCGATGTTCGGACAGGCGTCGGTGATCTTTCCGTTCATCGTGTCGGCGCCGCGCTTCTTCAGCGGCGCCATCCAGCTGGGCGCGCTGATCCAGATCTCGACCGCTTTTGAAAAGGTGCAGGATTCGCTGAGCTGGTTCGTGACCAACTACGACCGCGTGGCCGTCTGGCGCGCCACCACCGACCGCCTGATCAGCTTCGACGACGCGATGCGCGCCCACGCCGCGCGCGAAGACGCCCTGCAGCGCGAAGAAGGCGCCGCCGCGCTGGGCACCAGCGACCTCACGCTCGCGCTGCCCAACGGCACGCAGCTGCTGGCCGGCGCCGCGCTGGCGGTGCGCCCCGGCGACAGCGTGCTGCTGCAAGGCCCTTCGGGCAGCGGCAAGTCGACGCTGTTCCGCGCCTTCGCGGGCATCTGGCCGTTTGCGCGCGGCAAGGTGCAGGCCCCGGCCGACGCGGTCTTCATGCCGCAGCGCCCCTACCTGCCCGACGGCAAGCTGCGCGAGGCGCTGACCTACCCGCACCCGGCCGCCGGCTTCAGCGACGACCAGCTGCGCCAGGCCCTGGCCGATGCGCTGCTGCCCGACCTGGTGAACCGGCTCGACGACAGCGACGCCTGGAGCCAGAAGCTCTCGGGCGGCGAGCAGCAGCGGCTGGCCATCGCGCGGGTGCTGCTGAAGAAGCCGGCATGGCTCTTCGCCGACGAAGTGACCAGCGCGCTCGATGCACCGGCCGAAGCCGTGCTCTACCGGCGGCTGGCCGACACGGTGCGCGCGGGCGGCGGTGCGATGGTGTCGATTGCGCACCGGCCGGCGGTGGGCGATTTCCATGGCCAGCGGTGGACGCTGGTGCCACAGGACGAAAGCGCAGCCGGCGGCGCGCGCTACCGGCTCGATACCTCTACAGCGGCTCAGGCCGCAGCGACGTAACGCTCCCAGCCCTTCTTGCGCAGATCGCAGGCCGGGCATTCGCCGCAGCCGTAGCCCCAGGCCTGGCGGTGTTCGCGGTCGCCGAGGTAGCAGGTGTGGGTTTCTTCCACGATCAGGTCGACCAGCGGCTGGCCGCCCAGGCGGTGGGCCAGCGCCCAGGTCTCGGCCTTGTCGATCCACATGAGCGGCGTCTCGATCACGAGGCGGCGCTCCAGGCCGAGCGACAGCGCCAGCTGCATGGCCTTCATGGTGTCGTCGCGGCAGTCGGGGTAGCCCGAGAAGTCGGTTTCGCACACGCCGGTGACGATCACCTGCAGCCCGCGCCGGTAGGCCAGCGCGCCCGCCAGCGTGAGGAACAGCAGGTTGCGCCCCGGCACGAAGGTATTGGGCAGGCCGTCGGCCTGCATGGCGAAGGCGACTTCTTCGGTGAGCGAGGAGCCGCCGAGCTGCGCCAGCGCGGCCAGCGTGAGCACGTGGTCTTCGCCCAGGCGCGGCGCCCATTCGGGAAAGCGCTCGCGCATCTTCGCGAGCACGGTGCCGCGCACGTCGAGCTCGACGCGGTGGCGCTGGCCGTAATCGAAGCCCAGCGTTTCGACACGCTGGTACTTGGACAGGGCCTCGGCCAGGCAGGTGGCCGAGTCCTGGCCGCCGGAGAAGAGAACGAGGGCGGTGGTGTGCAGGGGCATGTCCGTCAACGGCGGGGCCGTTGTAGTGCAAATGCGCGATTTTCGCAGCCGATCGATGCTGCGGGCCGCCCTGTTCTGCGGTGCTTCTAGAGAAAGCGCTCCAGCAGCTTGCGCGAGGCGCGATCCAGCGCCTTCGCATCGGGAATGCGGAACTGCACGCCGTGCGCGCTGGCGATCAGCAGCGCGCCGCCGTCGAGGCGGCGGATGTCTTCCTCGGCCTTGAGCACGAAGCTGGTGTCGCCGCGGTCGGTGCTCACGGTCCAGGTGCTGGGCACGCCGAAGCTGGACACGCCGTGCAGCTTCAGCAAGGTGGGCGCGAAGTCGCGCACGGCGAGTTCTTCGGTCAGCAGCGCCTGAGTGGGCGCGGGCAGCTGGTCGACGCGGTCGACCCACACGAGTTCGCGGCCTTCGCTGCCGACCAGCGACACGCCCTCGTTGGGCGCGCTGAGCGGAAAGGCGCGCACGGGTGTCACGCCCACGTGGCGCTCGCCCTGAGCGTCGGTCAGCACGAGGCGCCCGAAGGTGTCGCGGGCGAGTTCGAAGCTGATGGTGGTATTGGTGCTGCTGCTCATCACACGTCCCCTGCCGGATGGGCGGCGTGGCTCACGGCCAGCGGCGCCTGGGCGTTGGCGCGCTCGTCGGCGGCGCCTTCGCTCACATCGTCTTCGTCGCCCTGGCGCAGCTGCGCCTGGTAGAGGCGCCAGTAGGCGCCCTGCTTGGCCATGAGCGCGTCGTGCGGCCCGACCTCGACCACCTCGCCGCGGTCCATGACCACGAGCCGGTCGGCCTTGCGCAGCGTGGACAGGCGGTGCGCGATGGCGATGGTGGTGCGGCCCTGCACGAGGTTGTCGAGCGCCTTCTGGATTTCCTTCTCGGTCTCGGTGTCGACGGCCGAGGTGGCCTCGTCGAGGATCAGGATGCGCGGGTCGATGAGCAAGGCGCGCGCGATGCTGATGCGCTGGCGCTCGCCGCCCGACAGGCCCTGGCCGCGCTCGCCCACCAGCGAGTCGTAGCCGTGCGGCAGGCGCAGGATGAAGTCGTGCGCGTGGGCCGCGCGGGCCGCCGCCACCACCTCTTCGCGCGTGGCGTCGGGCTTGCCGTAGGCGATGTTCTGCGCGATGGTGCCGAAGAACAGGAACGGCTCCTGCAGCACCAGCCCGACGTGGCGGCGGTAGTCGGCCACGGCGAAGCGGCGGATGTCGGTGCCGTCGACCTTGATGGCGCCGTCGGTCACGTCGTAGAAGCGGCAGATCAGGTTGACCAGCGTGCTCTTGCCCGAGCCGCTGTGGCCCACGAGGCCGATCATCTCGCCGGGCTCGATGGTCAGGTCGAGGTCGTGGATGACGGCGCGCGAGCCGTAGCGGAAACCGAGGCCGCTCATCTCGATGCGGCCCTGCACGCGCTCCACCTTCACCGGGTTGGCCGGCTCGGGCACGTTGCTCACGTGGTCGAGGATGTCGAAGATGCGCTTGGCGCCGGCGGCGGCCTTCTGCGTGACCGAGACGATGCGGCTCATCGAATCGAGCCGCGTGTAGAAACGGCCGATGTAGGCGATGAAGGCGGTGAGCACGCCCACCGTGATGCTGCCGCGCGCCACCTGCCAGATGCCGAAGGCCCAGACCACAAGCAGGCCGATTTCGGTCAGCAGCGACACGGTCGGCGTGAACAGCGACCAGGTGCGGTTGAGCTTGTCGTTGACCTGCAGGTTGTAGGCGTTGGCCACGCGGAAGCGCTCGGCTTCGCGGCGCTCCTGCGCAAAGGCCTTGACCACGCGGATGCCGGGAATGGTGTCGGCCAGCACGTTGGTCACTTCGGACCAGACGCGGTCGATCTTCTCGAAGCCGGTGCGCAGGCGGTCGCGCACGACGTGGATCATCCAGGCGATGAAGGGCAGCGGCACCAGCGTGACCACGGCCAGCAGCGGGTTGATCGAGATGAGGATGGCCGCCGTCATGACGATCATCAGCACGTCGTTGGCGAAATCGAGCGCGTGCAGCGACAAGAAGACGTTGATGCGGTCGGTTTCCGAGCCGATGCGCGCCATGAGGTCGCCGGTGCGCTTGCCGCCGAAGTAGTCCAGCGGCAGGGTCAGCAGGTGCTCGTAGGTGGTGGTGCGCAGGTCGGCGCCGATGCGTTCCGAGACCAGCGCCAAGAGGTAGGTGCGCGCCCAGCCCAGCCCCCAGCCAACCAGCGCCGCAATCAGCAGGCCGCCCAGGTAGAGGCCGACCCGGCCGGAATCGATCTTCTGCCCGTTCTGGAACGGGATCAGGATGTCGTCCATCAGCGGGATGGTCAAGTACGGCGGCACCAGCGTGGCGGCGGTGGAAATCAGGGTCAGGACAAACCCGAGGATCAGCTGCTTGCGGTACGGCCCGGCAAAGCGGCCCAGGCGCAACAGCACCCAGGTCGAGGGCGGGGTCTGCAGCTCGGTGTCGGTGCCGTCGACGTCGAGAAGTTCGGGCACCTCCTCTGTCGCCTTCGCGACAGCGGATGCGGCGCGCTGGCCGAACAGCTTGAGCAGCTTGAGCGCCGCCGGCTGGCCGGCCAGGGTGTAGCGCCAGCGGGCGAGCTGTCCGGCGGGGCCGATGAGGTCGAGGGTTCCGACGCCTGCATGGTCGGAAAGACGCATTTCCAAGGCCTGCTCGGTGAGTGGCCACTCACGCCACTCGCCACCCGGCTCCAAGGCCACGAGCCGCTGGTCGGTCAGGGCGACGAGGCCGGTGGCGAAGCGAAGTTGGTCGTCGAGGTCAACCGCAAGTGTTACCGAAACGTTTTCAGCGCCTGCGAGTCGGCTTTTCAGCACGCCTGAGACCGCCTCCGTTTCGCCCGCCTGGGCGCCGACTGGATCGTGATGTTGCATTGTGTTTATTTGACTCTTGCCCGTCGCGGGCCGCTGGGACCGCGTCATGGCGTCCTTGGTCGGGCGCCGATTCTGACCGATCGCCATGGGTGCGCTTGAAGGCGCCGTGGTGCTCGGCCAAAGCACATCGAACGTTTGCATGACCCGTTTCGACGACATCCAATTGCTGCGCATCAACTATTTGCGCGGTCCCAACCTCTGGACCTACCGTCCGGTGCTCGAAGTCTGGCTCGACCTGGGCCAACTGGAAGACTTCCCCTCCAACAAGATCGACGGTTTCACCGACCGGCTGACCACCCTGCTGCCGGCGCTCATCGAGCACCACTGCGGCGTGGGCGAGCGCGGCGGGTTCATCCAGCGCCTCACCGAAGGCACCTGGTCGGGCCACGTGCTGGAGCACGTCGTGATCGAACTGCTGAACCTGGCCGGCATGCCGACCGGCTTCGGGCAAACCCGCAGCACCTCGGAGCACGGCGTGTACCGCATGGTGTTCCGCGCGCGTGACGAGCAGGTCGCCCGCGTGGCGCTCACCGAAGGCCACCGCCTGCTGATGGCGGCCATCAACAACGACCCGTTCACCGCCGCCGACGTGCAGACCGCCGTCGAGGCCGTCAAGGCCAAGGTCGAAGACTGCTACCTCGGCCCGAGCACCGCCGCCATCGTGTCTGCCGCCACCGACCGCGGCATTCCGCACATGCGCCTGAACAGCGGCAACCTGGTGCAGCTGGGCTACGGCGCCAACCAGCAGCGCATCTGGACCGCAGAAACCGACTACACCAGCGCCATCGGCGAATCGATCGCCAGCGACAAGGAACTGACCAAGTCGCTGCTCGCCAGCTGCGGCGTGCCGGTGCCGCACGGCCAGGTGGTCGAGTCGCCCGAGGAAGCCTGGGAAGCCGCCGAGGACATCGGCCTGCCCGTGGTCGTGAAGCCGTCGGACGCCAACCACGGCCGCGGCGTGTCGCTCGAGCTGACCACGCGCGAGGAAGTCATGGCCGCCTTCGCGGTCGCCGAGCCCGAAGGCAGCGACGTGATGGTCGAGCGCTTCATCCGCGGCCACGAACACCGCCTGCTGGTGGTGGGCGGCGAGGTGGTGGCGGCCGCGCGCGGCGAGATCATCACCGTGACCGGCGACGGCACGAACACCGTGGCCGGGCTGATCGACAAGCAGCTCAACAGCGACCCGCGCCGCGGCGCCGAAGAAGAATTCCCGCTCGACGTGATCGTGCTGGCCACCGACGCCAAGCTGCAGCTGGAGCTCAAGCGCCAGGAACTGGACGGCAACTCGGTGCCCGCCGCCGGCCGCGTGGTCACGATCCAGCGCAACGGCAACATGGCCTACGACTGCACCGACCTCGTGCACCCCGAGGTGGCGCACGCCGCCGTGCTCGCCGCCCGCGTGGTCGGCCTGGACATCGCGGGCATCGACATGGTCGCGCAAGATATTTCCAAGCCGCTGGGCCCGCAGGGCGGCGCGATCGTCGAGGTGAACGCCGGCCCCGGCCTGCTGATGCACCTGAAGCCGGCCATCGGTTCGCCGCGCCCCGTGGGCCGCGCCATCTGCGACCACCTGTTCCCGAACGACGCGCCCGGCCGCATCCCCGTGGTGGGCGTGGCCGGTTCGCGCGACACCGCCGTGCTCGCACGATTGGTGGCCTGGCTCATCAACCTCGGCGGGCGCCACACCGGCCTGGCCTGCCGCGACGGCCTGTTCCTGGAACGCCGCCGCGTCGACGCACGCGACAGCGCCAACTGGGACGCCGGCCACCGCCTGCTCGTGAACCGCGCCGTCGAGGCCGTGGTGATCGAGAACGGCGCCGAGACCATCCTGCGCGACGGCCTGGCCTACGACCGCTGCGAAGTCGGCATCGTGACCGACCTCGAAGGCTGCGAAGCCCTGGCCGACTACGACATCACCGAGAGCGACCAGATGGTCAAGGTGCTGCGCACCCAGGTCGACGTGGTGCTGGGCGAAGGCACGGCCGTGCTCAATGCCGACGAGCCGCGCATCGCCGCGCTGGCGCCGCTGTGCGATGGCGCCGTCATCCTCTATGCGGCCGACCCGCAGGCCGCCGCGCTCGCCGCGCACCAGGCCGAAGGCGGCAAGGCCGTGCTGGTGCGCCAGGACCGCGTGGTGCTGGCCAACGGCACGAGCGAATCGTTCCTGCCCGGCCTGGGCCGCCTGACCATCTGGCGCGCGACCCACGTCGGCGTGAGCCTCGAAAGCCTGCTGGCCGCCGTGGCCGCCGCCTGGGCCATGGGCATTCCGCTCAACCTGATCGGCGCCGGCGTCGAGGCCTTCGAAGCCGACCTGCAGGCGGCCCTGGCCTCGCTGCAGCTGTCGCAGGCCTCGCCCCTTTCGCCCCAACTACAACTGGCCTAACAATGCCCGCCCCCAGGCTCCGCGCACTTCGTGTCGCTTCGCCAACCCCCTCCCGGGGGCAACACCAGTGGCCCGGCAAAGCCGGTTCCACGGTGTTCCTTGAATAAGAACTTCGTGCCATGAAAGTCACCCGCATCCGCGCCCTGCGCGGCCCCAATCTCTGGAGCCGCCACACCACCATCGAGGCCGTCGTGGCCTGCGAAGGCGACGAGAACGCCGTCGGCAAGCTCGACGGGTTCGAAGCCCGCCTGCGCGCCCGCTTCCCGACCATCGGCGAGCTGCACCCGATGGTGCTCGGCCAGCCGCTGGCGCTGGCCCACGTGCTCGAGAACGCCGCCGTGGCGCTGCAGGCCCAGGCCGGCTGCGCCGTCAACTTCGGCAACACCGCGCCCACGACCGAAGAAGGCGTCTACCAGGTCACCGTGCAGTACACCGAGGAAGACGTGGGCCGCCGCGCCCTCGCCCTGGCCGAGGAACTGATCCAGGCCGCGCTGGCCGACACCGCCTTCGACGCCGACGCCGCCATCACCGAGCTGCGCGACCTCGACGAGTCGGAGCGCCTGGGCCCGAGCACCGGCTCCATCGTCGACGCCGCCGTGGCGCGCGGCATTCCGTACCGCCGCCTCACCAGCGGCAGCCTGGTGCAGTTCGGCTGGGGCTCCAAGCAGCGCCGCATCCAGGCCGCCGAGATCGACAGCACCAGCGGCGTGGCCGAATCGATCGCGCAGGACAAGGAACTCACCAAGCAGCTGCTCAACGCCGCCGGCGTGCCGGTGCCGCTGGGCCGCCCCGTGTCCAGCGCCGACGACGGCTGGGCCGCCGCGGAAGAAATCGGCCTGCCGGTCGTGGTCAAGCCGCAGGACGGCAACCAGGGCAAGGGCGTGACGGTGAACATCACCACGCGCGAGCAGCTGACCTCGGCCTACGACTCGGCCGCCGTGTACGGCGAGGTGATGGTCGAGAAATTCCTGCCCGGCTTCGACTTCCGCCTGCTGGTGGTGGGCGACCGCCTCGTGGCCGCCGCGCGGCGCGACCCGCCGCAGGTGATCGGCGACGGCAGCTCCACCGTGCGCCAGCTGGTCGACACCGTGAACCTCGACCCGCGCCGCGGCGAGGGCCACGCCACCTCGCTCACCAAGATCCGCCTGGACGACATCGCCATCGGCCGGCTCGAGTCGCAGGGCCTCACGCCCGAGAGCGTGCCCGAGCTGGGCCAGCGCGTCGTGCTGCGCAACAACGCCAACCTCTCGACCGGCGGCACCGCCACCGACGTCACCGACACCGTGCACCCCGAAGTGGCCGCGCGCGCCGTCGATGCGGCGCAGATGGTCGGCCTGCACATCTGCGGCGTCGACATGGTCTGCGAGAACGTGCTGCGCCCGCTCGAGGAACAGCACGGCGGCGTGGTCGAAGTGAACGCCGCGCCCGGCCTGCGCATGCACATCTCGCCCTCGTTCGGCCGCGGCCGCGCGGTCGGCGAGGCGGTGATGGACACGCTGTTCGCCCCCGGCGACGACGGCCGCATTCCCGTGGTGGCCGTCACCGGCACCAACGGCAAGACCACCACCGCGCGCCTGATCAACCACATCATTGCCTCCAGCGGCCTGCGCACCGGCATGACGAACACCGACGGCGTGTACGTCAACGGCCGCCAGACCGACAGCGGCGACTGCAGCGGCCCCAAGAGCGCGCGCAACGTGCTGATGCACCCCGACGTCGACGCGGCCGTGTTCGAAGTGGCCCGCGGCGGCGTGCTGCGCGAGGGCCTGGGCTTCGACCGCTGCGAGGTGGCCGTGGTCACCAACATCGGCAGCGGCGACCACCTGGGCCTGAACTACATCACCACGGTCGAAGACCTGGCGGTGCTCAAGCGCGTGATCGTGCGCAACGTGGCGCCTGACGGCTACGCGGTGCTCAACGCGGCCGACGTGAACGTCGCCGCCATGGCGGCGGGCTGTCCCGGCAACGTGATCTTCTTCACCGCCGACCGCATGCACCCGGTGATGGCCACGCACCGCGCACAGGGCAAGCGCACCGTGTACGTCGACCAGGACACGCTGGTGGCCGCCGAAGGCTCGTGGCGCGAACGCATCGCGCTGCGCGACGTGCCCATCACGCGCGGCGGCACCATCGGTTTCCAGGTCGACAACGTGATGGCCTCGGTGGCCGCCGCGTGGGCCGTGGGCCTCGACTGGGACACCATCCGCAGCGGCCTGTCGAGCTTCATGAACGACGCGGCCGGCGTGCCCGGGCGCTTCAATGTCATGGACTACCGCGGCGCCACCGTGATCGCCGACTACGGCCACAACACCGACGCCATGAAGGCGCTGGTGTCGGCCGTGGACACCATGCCCGCCAACAAGCGTTCGGTGGTCATCAGCGGCGCGGGCGACCGGCGCGACTCCGACATCCGCGACCAGACCGCGATCCTCGGCCAGGCCTTCGACGACGTGATCCTGTACCAGGACGCGGCGCAGCGCGGCCGGGCCGACGGCGAAGTCATGGCGCTGCTGCGCCAGGGCCTGCAGGGCGCCTCGCGCACGCGCCAGATCGACGAGATCCGCGGCGAGTTCGTCGCCATCGACGCCGCGCTGGCGCGGCTGCAGCCGGGCGACCTGTCGCTCATCCTCGTCGACCAGGTCGAAGAGGCGCTGGCCCACCTCGCGCAGCGCATCGCGCAGGGCTGATCCGCCCGCCCCGCAGCGCAGGAGGCCCGCCCTCCTTGCGCTGACGGACGTGTCCCACACGCAGGGGCGCGTCCGGCCCGCTCCACGGCGTGCGGCTTGTCCCACAGCCCCGCGCCACCGGCCGGCCCACACTGGGTCACCGGTCGCGCCCTGCGTTCTTTTGTTTTCTGTTTTCTGTTCGCACGGCGCGCCCCTTCAGGAGCCCCGATGACGACCCACACCTTCCGTTCCACGCTTTCAACCGCTGCCCTCGTGGCCGTCGGCGGCTTCTTCATGGCCTGTGCGCCGCTGGCCTCGGCCCAGGCGCCCGGCAGCGACGCGCGGATGCAAAAGGAACGCGCCACCTGTGACGGCGTGCAACAGGACCGCGCGGCCTGCCTGCGCGAAGCCGGCGCCGCGCGCCAGGAAGCCGGTCGCCACGGCCTGACCACCCCCGGTGCGGAACGCGAAGACGCCAACGCGCTCGCACGCTGCCGCGAACAACCCGTGGCCGACCGCGCCGATTGCGAAGCGCGCATCCGCGGCGGTGCACGCACCTCCACCGAAGGCAGCGTGATGGGCGGCGGCGTGATCCGCGAAACCGTCACCCCGCTGCCGCCGCAGCCCGTGCAGCCGGCGCGCTGACCGAGCGAGGCCGGCCTTCACCCCGATACGCCAACAAGGAGCACACCATGCCAAACAATGCGCGTTCGATGATCTTTGCCCTGCTCGCACTCAGCGGGCTGGCCACCACCACCATCGCCACGGCCGCCCGGGGCGACGGCGGCAGCACCTACCAGCAGGAGATTGCGGTCTGCGGCCACAACCAGCAGGACCGTGCCGCCTGCATCCGCGAAGCCGGGGCCGCGCGCCAGGCCGCGGCGCGCGGCGGCCTCACCTCCGCGCCCGACTACCGCGCCAACGCCGTGGCCCGCTGCGGCCTGCAGCCGCCGGCCGAGCGTGCCGACTGCGAAGCCCGCGTGCTGGGCAGCGCAGGCAACATCCGCAGCAATGTCGATGGCAGCGTGATGGGTGGCGGCGTGATCCGCGAATCGGTCTCGACCCGCGTGGTGAACATACCGGCCGCCACGCTGCCGCCGCCGATGGCCGCCCCGATGCCGGCACCGATGCCTGCGGAACCGATGCCGATGCCCATGCCACGCCCCGTGCCGGTGCAGTGACCCGGTGCGCATCGCCCGGAATGCGCCTCGGTGATAACACCGACGACACGTTCGCGGGCGATGCCCTCGTTTGTCATCAAATCGTCACAAAATACAGGCATGTGCTAGCTATAGTTCCCGGTCCCTGCCAACCGAGGAACACTTTCCCATGAATGCCATCAAGGTCGCTCGCCGATTCATTGAAACGGACCCGGCCAACGAATCGGCCAAGATCCTTGCCCAACTCGTGCTGGCGCTCGAAGCCGAACGCAGCTTCGAGTTGATCACGCTCTACAGCCTCGACTACAAGAGCTTCCAGCTTGCGATGGACATCCTGAAGGAGTGGCGCCTGGACCGCTACTACGCCAGCAAGTCCAAGCTGTTCGATCTCTCGCTGCAAGTCACCGAGCTCGAAGCGGGCAACAGCGCCGCTTCCTGAGCCCGTCCCATGGCGGCCCGGCCCTCGGGCCCGCCTTTTCACTTCCCCCAGCGCAACACCAACGGATCGAGCCGCCGCGCCGTCTCGATGAGGCCGGCGCGCGTCTCGGGATGCAGCGCGGGCAGCGGGTGCCGCGGCGCTTCGCAGGCGATCACGCCGCCTTCCTTCATGAGCGCCTTGCAGGCCAGCAGGCCCGCCTGGCGGTTCTCGCAGTTGATGAGCGGCAGCCACCGCTGGTACAGCGCGAAGGCCTGGTCGCGGTCGCCTGAACGGTGCGCCTCGATGATCGGGCGGATGCCGTCGGGATAGCCGCCGCCGGTCATCGCACCGGTCGCACCGGCATCGAGGTCGGACATCAGCGTGATCGCTTCTTCGCCGTCCCACGGCCCTTCGATGGCATCGCCGCCCAGGCGGATCAGCTCGCGCAGCTTCGACGCGGCGCCGGCCGTCTCGATCTTGAAGTACGCGACCTGCTCGATCTCCTTCGCCATGCGTGCGAGGAACGGCGCCGACAGCACCGTGCCGCTCGCGGGTGCGTCCTGAATCATGATCGGAATCGTCACCGCATCCGAGAGCCGCGCGTAGAACTCGTAGATCTGCGGCTCGGGCACGCGGAAAGTCGCGCCGTGGTACGGCGGCATCACCATCAGCATCGCCGCCCCCATGTCCTGCGCGCGGCGGCTGCGCTCGGCGCAGACCTGGGTGCTGTAGTGCGTGGTGGTCACGATCACCGGCACGCGGCCCTTCACGTGCTCGAGGATCGTGCGCGTGAGCACCTCGCGCTCCTCGTCGGACAGCACGAACTGCTCGGAGAAATTCGCCAGGATGCACAGCCCGTCGGAGCCCGCGTCGATCATGAAATCGACGCAGCGCTTCTGGCTTTCGAGATCGAGCGCGCCCTGTTCGGTGAAGGTGGTGGGCACCACCGGGAAGATGCCGCGGTATCGGGGGGTCATGGTGTGGGGTCAGTGGGAGTGGCGGGGAACGGCGGCGCCGCGGCAACCGACGAGGAAATCGAAATCGCAACCTTCATCGGCCTGCAGCACGTGGTTCACGTAGAGCTTCTGGTAGCCGCCGCCGCGCGTGCTCATCGGCTGCGCATCGGATGCGGACAACGAAGCGAGCCGCGACGCCAGTTCCTCGTCGCTGATGTCCAGGTGCAGCCGCCCCGCATCGCAATCGAGCTCGATCCAGTCGCCATCGCGCACCGCCGCGAGCGGCCCGCCGTCGGCCGCTTCGGGTGCGACATGCAGCACCACCGTGCCGTACGCCGTGCCGCTCATGCGCGCGTCGGAGATGCGCACCATGTCCTTCACGCCCTGGCGCAGCAGCTTCGGCGGCAGGCCCATGTTGCCCACCTCGGCCATGCCGGGGTAGCCCTTGGGGCCGCAGTTCTTCAGCACCATCACGCAGCTCGCGTCGATGTCGAGGTCTTCATCGACGATGCGTGCCTTGTAGTGCTCCAGGTTCTCGAACACCACGGCGCGGCCCCGGTGCTTGAGCAGATCGGGCGTGGCGGCCGAGGGCTTGAGCACCGCGCCGCGCGGCGAGAGGTTGCCGCGCAGGATGCGGATGCCGCCGTCGGCGATCAGCGGGTTGTCGAGCGGGCGGATCACCTCGTCGTTGAGGCTCGGCGCCTCGCGCACGTTGTCCCAGAGCGATTGGCCATTGACGGTGAGCGCACCGGGGTGCGGCAGCAGCCCGTTCTCGCCGAGGCGGCGCAGCACGGCGGGCAGGCCGCCCGCGTAATAGAACTCTTCCATCAGGAAGCGCCCCGAAGGCATGAGGTCCACGATGGTCGGCGTGTGGCTGCCGATGCGCGTCCAGTCTTCCAGTTCGAGCTCGACGCCGATGCGCCCCGCGATCGCCTTCAGGTGGATCACCGCGTTGGTCGATCCGCCGATGGCCGCGTTCACGCGGATCGCGTTCTCGAAGGCCTCGCGCGTGAGAATCTTCGACAGCGTGAGCCCGTCCTTGGCCATCTGCACCGCGCGCGCACCCGACATCTGCGCCAGCACGTAGCGCCGCGCATCGACCGCCGGAATCGCCGCGTTGTGCGGCAGCGAAGTGCCCAGCGCCTCGGCCATGCAGGCCATGGTGGAGGCCGTGCCCATCGTGTTGCAGGTGCCCGCCGAGCGCGACATGCCTCCCTCGGCCGAGAGGAACTGGTGCAGATTGATCTCCCCCGCCTTCAGCGATTCGTGCAGCTGCCACACGGCCGTGCCCGAGCCAATGTCCTTGCCGTCGAGCTTGCCGTTGAGCATCGGCCCGCCCGTGACCACGATGGCCGGGATGTCGCAGCTGGCCGCGCCCATCAGCAGCGCGGGCGTGGTCTTGTCGCAGCCCGTGAGCAGCACCACCGCATCCACCGGGTTGCCGCGAATGGCTTCTTCCACGTCCATGCTCGCGAGGTTGCGCGTGAGCATCGCGGTGGGCCGCAGGTTCGATTCGCCGTTCGAGAACACCGGGAACTCGACCGGGAAGCCGCCCGCCTCCGAGATGCCGCGCTTGACGTGCTCGGCGATCTTGCGGAAGTGCGCGTTGCACGGCGTGAGTTCCGACCAGGTGTTGCAGATGCCGACGATGGGGCGGCCGTCGAACTCGTGGTCCGGGATGCCCTGGTTCTTCATCCAGCTGCGGTACATGAAGCCGTTCTTGTCGGCGGAGCCGAACCATTCGGTCGAGCGCAGTTTCTTTGTCATGGGGAAGTGGTCAGCGGCGCGGGGCGCGCGAGGTGAAGAAGCGTTGGAGCAGGCAGAACACGAAGAGCAGCGCGCCGACCACGATGCGCGTCCACCACGAGCTCAGCGTGCCGTCGAAGGAAATCAGCGTCTGGATGATCCCGAGCATCAGCACGCCGAAGAGCGTGCCCGCCACGTACCCCACGCCGCCGGTGAGCAGCGTGCCGCCGATCACCACCGCCGCGATGGCATCGAGCTCCAGACCGAGCGCATGCAGGCCGTAGCCCGAGAGCATGTAGAAGGTGAAGATCACGCCCGCCAGCGCCGAGCAGAAACCCGAGAGCGTGTACACGCCCACGAGCGTGCGGCGCACCGGCAGGCCCATGAGCATGGCCGAATGCTCGCTGCCGCCGATGGCGTACACCGCGCGCCCGAACGGCGTGCAATGCGCGATGAAGATCGCGGCCAGCAGCACGGCGATGGCGATCACCGCGCTGACCGACACCGAGGCCTCGCCCCAGATCGGAATGCGGATCTGCGAGACCTCCGAGTAGAAGGCGTTCGTGATGCTGATCGAGTCGATGCTGATGAGGTAGCACAGCCCCCGCGCGAGGAACATGCCCGCCAGCGTGACGATGAAGGGCTGCAGCCGGAAGCGCTCGATGAGCAGGCCCATGAACGCGCCGAAGGCCGTGCCCATCGCCAGCACCAGCGGAATCACGACCGCCGGGCTCCAGCCGTGCTTCTCGACCAGCGAGGCCGACACCATCGTCGTGAGCGCGATCACCGAGCCCACCGAGAGGTCGATGCCGCCCGAGAGGATCACGAAGGTCATGCCGACCGCGACGACGATCAGAAAGGCGTTGTCGATCAGCAGGTTGAGGAACACCTGCGCCGAGAAGAAGCCGTCGTAGAACACCGAGCCCAGCGTCGCCATCAGCACGAACAGCGAGATGGTCGCGGTCAGCGGCAGGTACTTCGGATTGAGCCTTGCCCTGCTCCCACGCGCGGGAGCGGGTGGGGCCGAGGGTGCGGCCTCGATCACTGCGCTCATGCCCTGCTCCCGTCATGCACCGGCCGCTGCACCAGCGTGCGAACCTCCGCCCGGAACTCCGGCGACTGCATCAGCATCACCACGAACACCACCACCGCCTTCACCACGAGGTTGATCTCCGGCGGCACGCCCAGCGAATAGATCGCGTAGGTGAGCGTCTGGATGATGAGCGCGCCGATCACGCTGCCCACGAGGCTGAAGCGCCCACCCGTGAGCGCCGTGCCGCCGAGCGTGACCGCGAGGATCGCGTCCAACTCCAGCAGCTGGCCGGCGTTGTTGCCGTCCGCGCTCTTCACGTTCGAGCTGATCAACAAACCCGCCACGCCCGCGCACACGCCGCAGAACGCATACGCGCCGACGACGAGACGCCGCGCCTGGATGCCCGCGACACGCGCGGCCGTCGGGTTGATGCCCACGGCCTGGATGAACAGACCGAGCGCCGTGCGCGTGATCGCCAGGTACAGCAGCGCGAACACCGCCGCCACGATGAACAGCGAGAACGGCAGCCCCAGCAGGTAGCCGCTGCCGAGGAAGAAGAAGGGCTTGTAGTAGATCGTGATGATCTGCCCATCCGCGACCAGCTGCGCGATGCCGCGCCCCGCCACCATGAGGATCAACGTCGCGATGATCGGCTGCATGCCGACCTTGGCGACCAGCAACCCGTTCCACAGGCCGCACAGCAGCGCGACACCGAGCGCCGCGAGGATCGCGAGCGGCATCGGGAAGCGGCTCACGTCGCTGGACACCGAGCCGCCGATCATCCAGGCCGCGACCGCCGCCGCGATGGCCACCACCGCGCCCACCGAGATGTCGATGCCGCGCGTGGCGATCACCAGCGTCATGCCGAGCGAGACCAGCACCAGCGGCGCCGCGCGGTTCACGATGTCGATGAGGCTGCCATAGAGATGGCCGTCGCGCCATTCGAGGTGCAGGAAGCTCGCGTTGAATGCGGTGTTGATGGCGAGCAGCAACAGCAGCGTGATGACGGGCCAGGCGAGCCGGTGGCTCATGAGGGACGAAAGGCGGTTCATGCTGCAGCGATCATTTCGTAGACCTCGTCCTCGGTCGAGCCGCCCGGCAGCTCGCCCACCTTCTGCCGGTCTCGCAGCACCACGATGCGGTGCGCCACGCGCACCACCTCGCTCATCTCCGACGAGATGAAGATCACCGCCATGCCGGCGCGCGCGAGCCGCAGGATCTCTTCCATGATTTCCTGCTTGGCAGCCACGTCGATGCCGCGCGTGGGTTCGTCCAGGATCAGCAGACGCGGCTCGGTCGCGAGCCAGCGCGCGATCATGGCTTTCTGCTGGTTGCCGCCCGAGAGCAGGCCGATGGGCGTTTCGACACTGGCGGTCTTGATGCCCAGCGAGGCGACGAAGCGCTCGGCCATCGCAGTCTGCTCGGCATGCGAAAGAAACTTCCGCGTGCCCAGGCGGGCCTGCAGCGCGAGCGCGATGTTCTCGCGCACCGACAGCTCGGCCACGATGCCGTCGGTCTTGCGCTCTTCAGGGCACAGCGCAAGGCCTTCGCGGATCGCATCGGCCGGGTTCGAAAAGCTGACGGAGCGGCCGTCGATCTTCAGCACGCCACGGTCGGGCGATTCGAGGCCGAACAGCAGGCGCGCCAGTTCGGTGCGGCCCGCGCCAAGCAGGCCGGCGATGCCGACGACCTCGCCGGCACGCACGCGCAGATCGGTGGCCTGCAACTGGCCGGCCTGCCCCAGTCCTTCGGATTGCAGGAGCGCGGGCGCTGCTTCATCGAACGCGGGCAGCGCGGCAGGTCGTGCCGACTGCGCCGCCAACTCGCGACCCAGCATCGCCGCGATCAAGGCTTGCGGTCCGAGGTCCGCCGCCTTCCACTCGCCCACCCAGTTGCCATTGCGCAGCACGGTGATGCGGTCGGACACCGCGTACATCTGGTTCAGGAAGTGCGTCACGAAGACGATGGCGAGGCCCTCGCCGCGCAGCCGACGCAGCACCTCGAACAGCTTCTCGACTTCATCGTCATCGAGGCTCGACGTCGGCTCGTCGAGGATCAGCACCTTCGACGACACGCCGAGCGCCCGTGCGATCGCCACCATCTGCTGCACCGCGACCGAATAGCTCGACAGGAGTCGCGTCACGTCGATGTCGAGCCCGATGCGCGCCAGCAGCTCCGACGCCCGGCGGTTCACCGCCGCCCAGTCGATGCGAAAGCCCTGCAGCGCGCCGCAGCGCGGATAGCGCCCCGCGAACACGTTCTCCGCCACCGAGAGGTTCGGGCACAGGTTCACCTCCTGGTAGACCGTGCTGATGCCCAGCTTCTGCGCTTCCAGCGGCGAGGCGGGACGGATGGCTTCGCCGCCCAGGAACATCTCGCCGCCGCTCGAAGGCAGCACGCCCGTGAGCACCTTGATGAGCGTGGACTTGCCCGCGCCGTTCTGCCCCATGAGCGCATGGATCTCGCCCGGGTAGAGCTTGAGCTGCACGCCGTTCAGCACCGGGATGCCGGCGAACTGCTTGTGGATGCCCCGCAACTCCAGCACGGGGGTGACGCCGCTGTCGGTCATGCGTTCACTTGTTCTTGTTGTAGACGTCGATGAACACCGCCGCGAGCAGCACCAGCCCCTTGATGACCTGCTGGTAGTCGATGCCGATACCCAGGATCGACATGCCGTTGTTCATCACGCCCATGATGAAGGCGCCGATCACCGCGCCCATCACGCGGCCCACGCCACCCGAGGCCGAGGCGCCGCCGATGAAACAGGCAGCGATCACGTCGAGCTCGAAGCCGAGGCCCGCCTTGGGCGTGGCGGTGTTCAGGCGCGCCGCGAACACGAGGCCCGCGAGCGCCGCCAGCGCACCCATGTTCACGAAGGTGAGGAACGCCAGCCGCTGCGTCTTCACGCCCGAC
The DNA here is from genome assembly GCF_058795995.1 of Variovorax sp. GW823-FHT04F07. Taxonomy (NCBI): domain Bacteria; kingdom Pseudomonadati; phylum Pseudomonadota; class Betaproteobacteria; order Burkholderiales; family Comamonadaceae; genus Variovorax; species Variovorax sp. GW823-FHT04F07. The sequence goes on along the minus strand of NZ_JBXAIG010000005.1, from coordinate 375,317 downwards.
AGCCGCGCCGCCTTCTCGTTGCCGCCCAACGCATAGATGCGCCGGCCGATGGTCGTGCGGTTGGTGACGAAGTCGTACACCACGATCAGCACCGCCATCACCACCAGCACGTTGGGCAGGCCCTTGTAGGTCGAGAGCAGGTAGCTGAAGAAAAGAATGATCGCCGCGAAGAACAGGTTCTTCACGAGGAAGAAGGCGTACGGCTCCTGCTCCATGCCATGCGCCTTGAGCTTGGCGCGCCCGCGCAGCTTGAAGAACACCAGTGCCGCGGCCGCCAGCGCGCCCACGATCAGCGAGGTGGTGCGCAGCGTGTCTCCACCGAGCGGATCGGGAATGAAGCCCGAACTCAGGCGCTGGAACTCGACCGGAAACGGCCCCACCGACTGCCCCGCCAGCAGCGCCAGCGTGAGCCCCTTGAACACCAGCATGCCCGCGAGCGTGACGATGAACGAGGGGATCTTGCGGAACGCGACGAACCAGCCCTGCGCGGCGCCGATCACCGCACCGGCTGCGATGCTGATGAGGGCCGTCGGCACGAAGTGCCACTCGTACTCCACCATCAGCACCGCCGCGAGCGCGCCGATGAAGCCGCAGACCGAACCCACCGACAGGTCGATGTGCCCCGCCACGATCACCAGCAGCATGCCCAGCGCCATGATGACCACGTAGCTGTTCTGCAGCAGCAGGTTGGTGAGGTTCAGCGGCCGCAAGAGCGTGCCGTCGGTCAGCACCTGGAACAGCACCATGATCGCGACCAGCGAGATCAGCATGCCGTATTCGCGCAGGTTGTTCTTCAGGAAGCCTACATGGAGCTTCGGTGTGGCGGCGGGTGCGGCGCCCTGCACCGCGTTGGCTTCAGGCAGCGACATGGACAGAGCTCCCCGCGCTCACGATCGCATGCATGATGCGTTCCTGCGACGCCTCGGCCGCGGTGAACTCGGCCACGAAGCGCCCCTCGTTCATCACGTAGATGCGGTCGCACATGCCCAGCAGCTCGGGCAGTTCGGAAGAAATCATGAGAATGCCTTTGCCCTCGCTCGCGAGCTGGTCGATGATGGTGTAGATCTCGTACTTGGCGCCCACGTCGATACCGCGCGTGGGTTCGTCCAATATCAGCAGTTCCGGCTTGGTGAAGAGCCACTTGCTCAGCACCACCTTCTGCTGGTTGCCGCCCGACAGGTTGACCACCAGCTGCTCGACGCCCGAGCAGCGGATGTTCAGTGCCTTCCTGAAGTCGTTGGCCACCTTGAACTCCCGACCGTCGTCGATCACCGCGCGTTCGGCAATCGCATCGAGGTTCGCGAGGCTGATGTTCTTTCGGATGCCTTCCTCCAGCACCAGCCCGAGGCCCTTGCGGTCTTCGGTGACGTAGGCGATGCCGTGGTCGATGGCCTTGCGCACGGTGCTCACGTCCACCGGCTGGCCGTGCATCAGCACCGAGCCGCTGATGCGCTGGCCGTAGGACTTGCCGAACACGCTCATCGCCAGTTCGGTGCGCCCCGCGCCCATGAGGCCCGCGATGCCGACGATCTCGCCCTGGTGCACCTGCAGGTTCACGCCCTTGATCTGTTCGCGGTCGGCGTGCAGCGCGTGGTGCACGCGCCAGTCGCGCACCTCCAGCACCGTCTCGCCGATCTTCGGCGAGCGCTGCGGGTAGCGGTGTTCCATGTCGCGGCCCACCATGCCGCGGATGATGCGGTCTTCGCTGATCGGGTCGCTGCGGCAGTCGATGGTTTCCACCGTCGCGCCGTCGCGCAGCACGGTGATCGAATCGGCCACCTTGGCGATCTCGTTGAGCTTGTGCGAGATGAGGATCGACGCGATGCCCTGGCGCTTCAGCTCGAGCAACAGCGCCAGCAGCGCATCGCTGTCGTTCTCGTTCAGGCTCGCGGTGGGCTCGTCGAGGATCAGCAGCTTCACCTCCTTCGCCAGCGCCTTGGCGATTTCCACCAGCTGCTGCTTGCCCACGCCCAGGTCGGTCACCAGCGTGGTGGGCGGCTCCTTCAGGCCCACCTTGGCGAGCAGCTCGCGCGTCTTCGCATAAGCGGCGAACCAGTCGATGACGCCGCCGCTCGCGATCTCGTTGCCCAGGAAGATGTTCTCGGCAATCGACAGCAGCGGCACCAGCGCCAGCTCCTGGTGGATGATGATGATGCCCAGCTTCTCGCTGTCGGCAATGCCCTTGAAGCGGCGCAGCTCGCCCTCGAAATGGATCTCGCCGGTGTACGAGTCGCACGGGTAGACGCCGCTCAGGACCTTCATGAGCGTCGACTTGCCCGCGCCGTTCTCGCCGACCACCGCGTGGATCTCCCCCGCGCGCACGGCGAGGTTGACGTTGCTCAGGGCCTTCACGCCCGGGAACGTCTTGGTGATCCCGCGCATCTCAAGGATCGTGCGCGCTTCGCCGGTCGGGCTCACTTGACCTGGCTTTCCTTGTAGTAGCCGCTGTCCACCAGCACCTGCTTCCAGTTGGAGCCGTCCACGCTCACCGGCTTGAGCAGGTACGAGGGCACGACCTTGATGCCGTTGTTGTAGGTCTTGGTGTCGTTCACCTCGGGCGCCTTGCCCGAGAGCATGGCGTCGACCATCGCCACCGTCACCTTGGCCAGCTCGCGCGTGTCCTTGAACACGGTGGAGGTCTGCTCCTTGCGCAGGATCGACTTGACCGACGGCACCTCGGCGTCCTGGCCCGACACGATGGGCATCGCCTGCGAACCCGAGCCATAGCCCACGCCCTTGAGCGACGAGAGGATGCCGATGGAAAGACCGTCGTACGGCGACAGCACCGCATCGACGCGGTCCTTCGTGTAGTAGGCCGACAGCAGGTTGTCCATGCGCGCCTGCGCCACCGCGCCGTCCCAGCGCAGCGTGCCGACCTTGTCCATGCCCATCTGCTTGCTGCGCACCACGAGCTTGCCGCTCTTGATGTACGGATCGAGCACCGACATCGCGCCGTTGTAGAAGAAGAAGGCGTTGTTGTCGTCGGGCGAGCCGCCGAACAGCTCGATGTTGAACGGGCCCTTGCCGCTCTTCAGGCCCAGCGCCGCCTCGATGGATTGCGCCTGCAGCACGCCGACCTGGAAGTTGTCGAAGGTGGCGTAGTAGTCGACGTTCTTCGAGCCCTTGATGAGCCGGTCGTAGGCGATGACCTTCACGCCCTTGTCAGCAGCCTTTTGCAGCACGTCGGACAGCGTGGTGCCGTCGATGGCGGCAATGACCAAGACCTTCGAGCCCTTCGTCACCATGTTCTCGATCTGCGCAAGCTGATTGGGAATGTCGTCGTCCGCGTACTGCAGGTCGGTCTTGTAGCCCTTGTCCTTGAAGTACTTGACCATGTTCGCGCCGTCGGCAATCCAGCGCGCCGACGACTTGGTGGGCATCGAGATGGCGATCAGGCCCTTGTCCTGCGCGTGGGCCAGCGGCGTGAAGCCGACGACGGCGAAGGCCAGGCCCGCGAGCGAGGCCTTGAGGAAGTTGCGTTTCATGTCGGTCGGTCCTCAGTACTTGCGATTGGGAAACTCTTTGGCGGCGACTTCCATGGGGAAGATGCCTTCTTCGGTCACGATGCGCTTGGGCAGCGTCTTGCCGGCCTTGATGTCCTTCACCGCGCTCATGAGCTGCGGCCCGAGCAGCGGGCTGCATTCCACCGACACGTTGAGCTTGCCGGCGATCATGGCTTCGAAGGCGCCCTTCACCCCGTCGATGGAGATGATGGTGATGTCCTTCGCGGGCTTCATGCCGGCCTCTTCGATGGCCTGGATCGCGCCGATGGCCATGTCGTCGTTGTGCGCGTAGAGCACGTTGATCTTCTTGCCCTCGGCCTTGAGGAAGGCTTCCATCACCTCCTTGCCCTTGGCGCGCGTGAAGTCGCCGGTCTGCGAGCGGGTGATCTTGAACTTCGGGTCGGCCTTGATGATTTCCTCGAAGCCCTTCTTGCGGTCGATGGCCGGCGCCGAGCCCACGGTGCCCTGCAGCTCGACGATGTTCACATCGCCCTTCTGGCCCTTCATCTTCTCGACCAGCCAGCGGCCGGCCTTGCGGCCTTCCTCGGTGAAGTCGGAGCCCATGAAGGTCACGTAGAGCGAGTCGTCCTTGGTGTTCACGGAGCGGTCGGTCAGCACCACCGGGATCTTGGCGGCCTTGGCTTCGCGCAGCACGGTTTCCCAGCCCGACTCGACCACAGGCGAGAACGCGATCACGTCGACCTTCTGCGCGATGTACGAGCGGATGGCCTTGATCTGGTTTTCCTGCTTCTGCTGCGCGTCGGAGAACTTGAGCTCGATGCCCGCCTCCTTGGCCGAGGACTTGATCGACTCGGTGTTGGCCGTGCGCCATTCGCTCTCGGCGCCCACCTGCGCGAAGCCGAGCACGAGTTTCTTCTGCGCGAGGGCGGACACGGGCAGCATGCTGCCCAGGGCTGCGGCGGCGAGCGCGGTGTTGAGGGTGCGGCGATTCATGGTCATGGTTGTCTCCTTCTTGATGCGTCTGTGATGTGTTCGGTCAGGCCAGCATGTAGCCGGTCTTCACCGTCGTGTAGAACTCCGCGGCGTGGCGCCCTTGTTCGCGCGGCCCGTAGCCCGACCCCTTGCGGCCGCCGAAGGGCACATGAAAGTCCACCCCCGCGGTCGGCAGATTGACCATCGTCATGCCGACCACGGCATGGCGCCTGAAGTGCATCGCGTGCTTCAGCGAGTTGGTGCAGAGGCCCGCGCACAGGCCGAAGGGCGTGTCGTTGCACAGCGCGAGCGCTTCGTCGTAGTCGCCGGCGCGCAGCACGCAGGCCAGCGGCCCGAAGATCTCTTCGCGTGCGATGCGGTGTTCGGGTTGGGCCAGGAAGAGCGCGGGGCTCATGTAGTGGCCGGCGGTGGCGCGCTGCAGCGCCTCGCCGCCCCACACGTGCTCTGCGCCCTCTTCGCGCGCGATGTCGATCCACGCGAGGTTCTGCGCCAGCCGCTCTTCGTCGGCCACGGGGCCGATGTCGATGCCGCGTTCCAGCGCGTGGCCGATCTTCAGCGTCTTCAGGCGCTGACGCAGTTGCGCCACGAAGGCGTCGTGCACGGCGGCTTCGACGATGAGGCGGCTCGATGCGGTGCAGCGCTGACCGTTGGAAAAGTAGGCGCCCTGCACCGCGCAGTCGACGGCGCGGTCCAGGTCGGCGTCGGCCAGCACCACGAGCGTGTTCTTGCCGCCCATCTCCAGCTGCACCTTGGCGCGCCGTGCGGCCGCGGCCTGCAGCACGCGTTCGCCGTTGGCGGCCGAGCCGGTGAAGCTCAGCGCATCGACCAGCGGGCTGTCGACCAGCGCCTGGCCCGCTTCGCGGCCGCTGCCCATCACGAGGTTGAACACGCCGGCCGGCAGCGTGGCGCGGCCGATGATGTCGGTGAGCGCCCAGCCGCAGGCCGGCACCAGCTCGGCCGGCTTGAAGACCACGCTGTTGCCATGCGCCAGCGCCGCGGCAATCTTGGAGGCCGGCACCGCGAAGGGCGTGTTCCACGGCGTGATGAGGCCCACCACGCCGACCGGCTCGCGCGTCACGTCGACCTGCACGCCGGCGCGCACCGAGGCCACGTTCTCGCCACCGCCGCCGCGCAGGGCCTCGCCCGCGAAGAACTTGAAGATCTGGCCGGCGCGCGCCACCTCGGCCACGGCCTCGGGCAGCGTCTTGCCGACCTCGCGCGCCAGCAGCAGGCCCAGCTCGTCCTTGCGGGCGAGCAACTCGGCGCCGATGCGGTCGAGCACGTCGGCGCGCCGCTGCGGCGTGCTGTGGCTCCAGTGCGCGAAGGCCTCGCTGGCCGCGCGGATCGCCAGCTCGACCTGGCGCCGGTCGGCACGTGCGTACTCGGCCACCACTTCGCTGGTGTCCGATGGATTGACGCTGACACCGGTGGTCGCGCTGGTTTCCCAGCGGCCGTTGATGTACTGGCGCACGCTCTGCCGAAGCTCGCCGTGGATCACCGTGGCGTTGCCTTGTCTCTGTTGTTATGGGACTGGGGCGGAAGTCTAGGAATGATTTCGATATCGATCCAATCGTTTTTTAGACAAAATGCATATCAATCGGTGGATTCTGGAAAACCCCGTCAGACCTTCGTTCGCAGCCTCTTCATGAACACCTACAACCACTGGTTCATCCGCGCCCGCCTCAAGACCCGCCAGCTGCTGTTGCTCGTAGCGCTGGCCGAGGAAGGCAACATCCACCGCGCGGCGCAGGTGCTCAACATGACGCAGCCCGCCGCGTCGAAATTGCTGAAGGACCTGGAAGACGTGCTCGAGGTGCCGCTGTTCGAGCGGCTGCCGCGCGGCATGCGCCCGACCTGGTACGGCGAGACCATGATCCGCCACGCCCGCGTGGCACTGGCCAGCCTGAACCAGGCGCACGACGAGCTCACCGCGTTGAAGGCCGGGCGCCTCGGCCAGGTGAACGTGGGCGCCATCACCGCGCCGGGCCTCACGCTGATGCCGCCGGCCGTGGCGATGGTCAAGCGCGAGCAGCCCGACCTGCGCGTGTCACTGGAGATCGAGACCAGCCCGGTGCTGCTCGAGCGGCTCGAGCAGGGCAAGCTCGACATCCTCGTGGCGCGGCTGTTCGCCGAGCACGACAAGTCGCAGCTGCGCTACGAGGCGCTCACCGAGGAGCCCGTGTGCGCGCTGGTGCGCCCCGGCCATCCGCTGCTGGGCGTGAGCGGCCTCACGCTGCGCGACGTGGTGGGCGCCGGCTGGATCGTGCCGCCCGCGGGCAGCGTGCTGCGCCACCGCTTCGAGCTGATGTTCCAGGAGGAAGGCCTGGCGCCGCCGGGCAACATCATCGAGAGCCCGGCGCTGCTGTTCATCACGCGCATGCTGCAGCAGAGCGACATGGTCGCGGTGCTGGCGACCGACGTGGCGCGCTACTACGCGGCGCACGGCATCGTGTCGCTGCTGCCGCTGGACATGCCCTGCCACATGGACGCCTTCGGCATCATCACGCGCACCGACCGGCTGCTGTCGCCGGCCGCGAAGGTGATGATGAAGGCGCTGAAGACGGCGAGCATGAGCGTCTACGGACGCAAGCTCGAGATGGACTGATCAGGTCCAGCCCGCGTCCACCGTGAACTCCTGCGCGGTGCACATCTTCGCGTCGTCCGACGCGAGGAACAGCACCATGCGCGCGATGTCTTCCGGCATCAGTTTGTCGGGCAGGCACTGGTTGCGGTGCAGCGCCTTTTCGCCCTCCTCGTCGAGCCACAGCGCCACCTGCCGTTCGGTCATCACCCAGCCGGGCGAGACGGTGTTGATGCGGATGCGATCCTTGCCCAGCTCCACCGCGAGCCCGCGCGTGAGACCGTTCACCGACGACTTGGCGATCGCGTAGCAGGGGTAGCCCGAGCCCTTGGTCTGCCAGCCCGTGGAGCCGAGGTTGATCACCGAACCGAAGCCCAGGCGCTTCATGCCCGGCACCACCGACTGGATCGCGAACAGCGCCGGTCGCTCGTTGATGGCCATGCGGTTGTCGTAGTAGTCGGGCGTGACCGATGCGAGCGTGTGGCGATCGTCGCTCGCCACGTTGTTGACCAGCACCGCGAAGTCGCCGAGCTCGGCGGCCGCGTCGGCCATGGCCTGCTGCAGCGCGCCGATGTCGCGCACGTCGCAGGCGCGCCACCACGGCGCGGCGTGGCCGGCCCCGGCGATCTGCGCGGCGAGCGCTGCGCTGGCACCTTCTGCAATATCAACGAAGGCCACGCGCGCGCCCTGCGCCGCAAAAGCAGCGACGATGGCCGCGCCGATGCCGCTGCCGCCGCCGGTGACGAACACGGTGCGGCCCTTCAGGCTGGGATGGATGGAAAGCTGGGGGGAATTCAAGGACAAGGTCTCCAGGGGGCATCTCATGACATTGCAAAACACATATCAATCGATGCAGTTATTTTAAATTTCTATTATCAATATGCCTTGATACGATCCGCCGCGTCAAGGCGACATGACCTACAGAAAGAACAAATGAACATGCAAGAGACAAGCACCCCTTCTTCGCCGCTCGCAGCGCCCCGCGTGCTCGGCACCCCCGAATGCCTCTGGCCGGCCGCCGCCGACCTCGGCGAAGGCACGCTGTGGTCGGTGCGCGAGCAGGCGCTGTACTGGATCGACATCCTGCAGCCCCGCCTGTTCCGCTACGACCCGGCCACGGGCGCGCAGCGCACCTGGCACTTCGACGAAGAGATCACCGCCATCGCCGAGCGCGCGTCGGCGCCGGGCCTGTTCCTCACGCTGCGCCGCGGCTTCGCGCTGTTCGACACCACCGCGCCCGGCGACACCGCCAAGCCGCGCTACCTGCACCAGCCCGAGCCCGAGCGCACCGGCAACCGCTTCAACGACGGCAAGTGCGACAGCCGCGGCCGCTTCTGGGCCGGCAGCATGGACTTCGACTGCAAGGCGCCCACCGGCGCGCTCTACCGCTTCGACGCCGAGGGCCGATGCACCCGGCACGACGACGGCTTCGAGGTGACCAACGGGCCGACGTGGTCGGGCGACGGCCGCACCATGTACTTCAACAACACGGCGATCAACACGATGTACGCCTACGACTTCGACATGGACGCCGGCGCGGTGTCGAACAAGCGCGTGTGGCACCGCTTCCCGAAGGGCGACGGCCTGCCCGACGGCATGACCACCGACGCGGCCGGCCGCCTGTGGATCGCGCACTGGGACGGCGCCTGCGTCACCTGCCACGACCCGGTGAGCGCTGCCGAGCTGTGCCGCATCGCGCTGCCCGCGAGCAACGTGACCGACTGCGCCTTCGGCGGCGCGGACCTGCAGACGCTCTACATCACGACGGCGCGCAACAGCCGCACCGAAGAACAGCTGAAGAGCGAGCCGCTGGCCGGTGGGCTCTTCTCGGTGCGCATCGACAGCCCGGGCGTGCCGGCGGCGCTGTTCGCCGGCTAGGCGCCCTCGCGCGGCTGCAGCGACGGCAGGTGCGCCGCCGCGAAATCGGCGAACAGCCGGGCCCGCGCGAAGCTGCCACGGGACGAGGGCCACACCGCGTGGACCGGAATCCTCGGCGACTCGAACTCGGTCAGCACCAGTTCGGCCTGCCCGCTGTCGAGCAGGTCGCGGATCTGCCACAGCGGCGTGAAGAACAGGCCCAGCCCGCTCAGCACGGCCGCATAGATCGCGGCCGTGTTGTCGGCCCGGAAGCGCCCCGTCACCTTGACGCGCTGCAGCGTGCCGTCGACCGTGAAGGGCCAGTGCGCGTCGCTGCCGTGCGTGGTGCGCACCACGCACTGGTGGTCGGCCAGGTCTTCGGGCCGCTGTGGCCGCCCGTGCCGCGCGAAGTACGCCGGCGAGCCGAACACCACCAGCCGCAGCTCGCCGAGCGGCTTGGCCGCCAGTTCGGAATCGGGCAGCTCGCCGATGCGGATGGCCAGGTCCAGCTCGCCTTCGATCAGGTCCACGAAACGGTCGGAGGCCGTGAGTTCGACCTCCATGTCCGGGTAGCGCTGCATGAACGCGCCGATCAGCGGCACCACGAAGGCCGGCGCGAACTGCACCGGCGCGGCCACGCGCAGCAAGCCCCGCGGCGAGTCGAGCTGGCTGCTGGCCTCGACGGCCGCCGCATCGAACTCCGCCAGCGCAGCCCGCACGCGCCGGTGGTAGGCCAGCCCCACTTCGGTGACCGACGACTGCCGCGTCGTGCGGCGAAGGAGCTGCACGCCCAGGCTGCGCTCGAGCACGCTCAGCGAGCGGCTGATCGACTGCACCGAGCGCCCCAGTTGCCGTGCCGCCGCGCTCTGGCTGCCGTGGTCGACGATGGCCACGAAGGCCCGGATGTCCTGAATCTGGTCCATGGATTCTCTCGGTCTGGATGAAGGTCTATGGCGGCGCGCGTGGATTCCCGATGGCGCCTGCCGTTCGTATCTTCGAGGCCTCGCGGTCGCAGGCCGCATTGCCAAAAAACGAAGGAATCATTCCATGAAACAACGACACAGACCCACCGTGCGGGTGGTCGGCACCGACGGCGCCACCGGCGCAGAGGGGCTGCAACCTCGTCCGCGCACATTGAACAACAACGACATCCAGGAGCTTGCCCAATCATGACCACCCGAAAACTGCCGGCCCGCTATGCGGGCATCGCCATGCCCTTCCTGCTGTCGATCTTCATGTCGTGCATCGTGGCGGGCATCTCCACGCTCAAGAGCGTGGGGCTGGCCTCGGGCCTGTTCCAGATGTGGATGGCCGCATGGGGCGTGTCGTGGCTGGCCGCGTTTCCCTCGCTGCTCGTGGTGCTGCCGGTGGTGCGCCGGATCGTCGCGGCGACGGTGCAGAGCCCGACCCGCTGATCCGTGGTCAGCCGATGCCGAAGCGGTGCTCGGTCGTGCTGGCGAACACCTCGCCGGGGCGCAGCACGGTCGACGCAAACGCCGGCCGGTTCGGCGCATCGGGAAAGTGCTGCGTCTCCAGGCACAGGCCGTCGCCCTGGCGCAGGCTCGCGCCCGCGCTGCCAAGCAGGCTGCCATCGAGGAAGTTGCCCGAATAGAACTGCACGCCGGGCTCGGTGGTGTGCACGTCCATCACGCGGCCCGAGGCCTCGTGGGCAAGGCGCGCCGCAAACGCCAGGCCCGTGCCGCTGCGATCGAGCACCCAGTTGTGGTCGTAGCCATGCGCGCGCAGCAGCTGCTCGTGCCCGTCGCGGATGCGCGCGCCGATGCGCGTCGGCGTGCGGAAATCGAAAGGCGTGCCGGCCACCTCGCCCAGCCCGAGCGGGATGAGCGTGGCATCGACCGGGCAGTAGCGGCTCGCGGGCAGCGTCAGCACATGGTCCATCACCGAGCCGCTGCCGGCGAGGTTGAAGTAGTCGTGGTGGCTCAGGTTGAGCACCGTGGGCCGGTCGGTGGTGGCGCGGTAGTCGATGCGCCAGGTGTTGGCGGTGGCACTCAAGGTGTAGCGCACCGTCAGCTGCACCTCGCCGGGGTAGCCCTCTTCGCCGTCGGCGCTGGTGTAGCGCAGCTCGAGCGCGAGTTCATGAGGCACCGGCACGATCTCCCAGTACCGTTTGCCGAAGCCCGTGGCGCCGCCATGCAGCGTGTTCACGCCGTCGTTCAGGCCCAGCTGGTGAGCGGTGCCATCGAGCGTGAAGCGGCCCGCCGCGATGCGGTTCGCGTAGCGGCCGACGATGGTGCCGAAGTGCGGGTGCGGCTTCAGGTAGTCGGCCAGCGACGGCAAACCCAGCACCACGTTCGCGCTGCGCCCCTGCCGGTCGGGCACGTGCAGCGCGGTGACGATGCCGCCGAGGTTGATGGCGCTCAGGCGCAGGCCGTGGCCGTTGTCGAGCGTGTATTCAGTGACGGGCCGGCCGTCGGGCATGGCGCCGAAGGGGCGCGAAGTGAGGGGTTCGATCATCGGGCTTGCGACTGCAGCGCCTCGCGCGCGCACTGCGATGCGGTGCGCAGGCCGATGCGGTCTTTCAGGTCGTGGAAGGTCGGTGGCTCGGCGTCGTGCGTCATCACCTCGACGCGATGGCCCGCCTTGCCCACCGCGTCGGCAAAGCGCTGCTGCAGCGCGAACGGCGTGTTGCGGTCGCCGGGGTTGCCGATGAGCACGATGCGCCGCTGCGGGTCGCGCGGGATGCCGGCCACATGGTCCAGCGGGTCGTAGACCTGCGCGCTGCCCGTGGTGTCGGTGCGCCCATTCTTCGAGCGGCCGAGCAGCCGCGCGCGCTCCAGCAGGTCGAAGGCGCCTGACGTGAGCACCGCGCAGGCCACGCGCGTGCGCCCGAGCGTGAGCAGCGCGGCGCCGGCCGTGGCGCCGCCGCTGTGGCCGAAGAGCACCACGCGCTGCAGCCGGTGGCGCTGCATCAGCGCTTCGAGCGCCGCATCGAGCGCATGGAACTCCACCGCCTCGCGCCGCTGGCGGTGGTCGCCCGACGAGCCGTAGGTGCCGGGGCGCGCCATGAAGATCCACGGCATGCCCGCGCGGTCGCTCGCGGCCTGCGCGTCGAGCGTGCGCAGCGGTTCGGTGTTGCCGGGAATGCGCGTGGGCGACAGGTTCATCACGCTGTCGCGGTCGCCCGAGAACTGCACGATGGCGATGCGCGCGTCGTCGATGTCGCGGCTGGCGAAGTAGCGGATGCACGACGGCCCCTCGACCGCCTGCACCCAGAGAAAGCCCGGGCGGTCGGGGCAGTTGGCGCGCACGGCGGGCTGGTTCCAGTGCAGCAGTGCGCCCTCGGCCGACGCGGAGGCTGCGGGCTCGCGCGGCGCTGCGGCCTTCGGCGCATCGGCACGCTGCGCGCAGGCCGTCTGCACGAGGGCAAGGAGCACACAGGCCAGGCGCGCGCGGGGGCTCATAGCTTCTGCAGCAGTTCGGAGATGAGGCCGAAGTCCGACTGCTGGCGGTCGCCCTTCACCAGCACCAGGTCGCCGTCGCGCAGGAATTCGCCGAGGTAGCCGGTGAGCTGCGCGGCGTCTTCGAAGTGCGGGCCGAGCAGCTCGGCCGGCACCTCCTCGCGCAGCCAGCGCATCTCGGCGCCGTGCGTCACGAGGTGCTGGATGCCCGAGGCCAGCAGCGGCGCGGCGAGGCTGCGGTGCATCGCTTCGGCTTCCTTGTCGAGGTTGATGATGCGCCCGAGCACGCCGATCTTGCGCGTCACCGGCCCGTGCGCCGCATGCTGGCAGGTGCGCACGAACTCCATCGCGTTGCGCATCGACATGACCTCGGCGTTCCAGCTGTCGTCGATGAGCGTGGCCTGCACGCCGCCCTGCGTGCGCAGCGGGCGCAGCTGCATCACCGAGGCCGGCAGGCGCACGAAAGGCATGCGCGCGCACGCGGCCTCGGCGTCGAAGCCCAGCGCCAGCAGCGCCGCAAAGGCCAGCGCCGAATTGCGCACCAGCCCGGCGCTCGCGATCGGAAACAGGTACTCCACCGTGCGCCCCGGCAGCGCGATGCGCACGCGGCAACCGCCATCGGGCTCGGGCCGGGTGTCGACGATGCGGATGTTGGCGTCGGGGCTGCTGCCCACCACCCAGATGGCGCCCGCCGTGCGCGCGGCCGCCCGCACCACCTGCATCAGGCAGGGGATGTGGTCGGGCACGATGGCCACGCCGCCGGGCTCCAGGCCCAGGAAGATGCGCGACTTGAACTCGGCCGTCTGCTCGAGCGTGGCGGTCTGGCGGGTCTGCGACAGGCCGATCTCGGTGAGGATGGCCACGTGCGGGCGCGCCACGAGCGAGATCGGGCCGCGGTCCATCCACAGCGCGCTCTGCGCCATCTCGAGCACGCACACGTCGGCATCGGCCGCGAGGTTGGCCAGCATCGCCGGCACGCCCACGCGCGAGTTGTAGTTGTCGATGGTGGTGTGCACGCGCGCCGCCTCGGGCAGCAGGTCGCGCAGCATGGCGATGGTGGACGACTTGCCGACCGTGCCGGTCACGCCCACCACACGGCCCTTGAAGCGCGCACGCGCGGCCACGCCCAGGTCGATCATGGCGCGGATCGGGTCCTCCACCTGCAGCAGCGGGAACGACGGGTCGAGCCCGTCCACCGGGTGCGCGACCACGGCGCCCGCGAGCGCGTGCTGCAGCACGGGCACGTCTTCATGGCGGTCGGGGTTGTCGGCGCGCGGCTTGCTGTAGTTCTCGTGCTTGGCGAGCGTGCGGTAGTCGGACGCGATGAACAGCGCCGGCTTCGGCAGCCGCGCCATGTGCGTCGGTCCGCGCACCACCGCGTTCACGAACCAGCCCGGCGGCGGCGGCACCAGCCAGTGCCCGCCGACCACGCGCTGCAGCTCGTCGGCGGTCCACACGGGCGACGGCTGCGGCGGGGCACCGGGGCGCAGCGCCGCGAGCACGGGCACGGGGCGCTCGGGCAGTGGCGTCGGAAACTTCGGCACGCGCAGCCCGCACCACACGGGCAGCCGGCGCGCGCCCGGCAGGTCGGGCATGCTGCCGCGCACGCGCACCTCGATCTGCAGCGCGTCGTTCTCGAGCAGGCCCAGGCGCGGCGCGCGCAGGCCGTAGCGGTCACGGTAGATGCGCCCCGGCGTCCAGCGGCTGGTGGGCCACATCCAGTCGCAGGGGTCGTGGTCCATGGCCTCGCCCCAGGCCGGCATGGTGGTGCTGCGCATCGGCAGCGCGCGGAACTGCACGCGCAGGTCGGCGCTCACGGGCGCATCGGCGGTCCAGAACGACTCGACCCACAGCAGGCGCCGCCCGATGATCTGCGTCGGCGCGAGGCGGATGCCCACGAGGCGCAGCGGGCCGAACTGCAGCGGGCGAATCCTGGCGTCCTCGGGCACGGCATCGACCGACCACTCGGGCCGGGCCGCGAGCACGGGGCCGACCAGCGCGGGCGGGCGCGACGCCGACAGCGGCGCCAGCGGCGGGCGCCCGGCCGGCGCGGTGCGTTCGGGCGGCGACAGCTGCAGCGCGCAACGCCCGTCGGGCCGCGCCGTCATCTCGGTGCCGAGCGCGCGGCACAGTTCAGCGAAGCGCGCGCTGGCGGCTTCGGCCGCCTCACCCGCGAGCTGCTGCGAGAAAGCGAAGCCCACGCCCACCGGCGTGAACACCACCTCTTCCACGCCGTGCGGTCCCAGGCGCAGCGAGAACACGCCGGAGTCCGCGAGGTCGTTGCGGATGGCGTCGAACAGCAGGTCGCCCGCGTCGTGCAGGATCGGCCGGCCCTGGTAGACCTCGATGCCCTGCAGCACGTGGGCCGAGGTGCCGAGCACCGCGTCGGCGCCGGCTTCGACGATGGCATGGCCGACGGCGATCTCGGCGCGCGAGGGCGCGGTCTCCAGGTTCTCGCCCCAGTGCACGGCCACCAGCACCACGTCGGCTTCATGGCGCGCGGCGGCGATGCGCGGCGCAAGCGTGGCGCGCCATGCCGCCGGGTCGTCGAGCGACAGCCAGGCCGCGCCGGGGCGCTGCGCGGTGGCGGCGAAGCGCGGCTGCGTGGCGTCGAGCGAGAACAGCGCGACGCGCAGCCCACCGGCTTGCCGGAAGGCGGGGCGCAGCGCCGAGTCGAGATCAGGCCCCGTACCGGCGAAGGCGATGGCGGCGGCGTTGAGCAGCCCGTGCTGCTCCAGCAGCGCCTCGGGGCCGTAGTCGCCGCTGTGGTTGTTGGCCGTGGCGACCATGTCGATGCCGGCCTCGGTCAGCACCGCGAGCATCTCGGGCCGCGCGCGGTAGTAGTAGGGGCCGCCCTCGTCCTTCTCGACGCCCTGCTCGCCCGTGGTGGCGACCACGCATTCGAGGTTGACGATGCGCAGGTCGGCCTCGCGCAGCGCGGGGATGTCGCCCAGCATGCGGGCCGGGCCGCCGAGGTCGTGCATGCGGTAGTGCTGGCGCCGGCCCAGGTTGACGTCGCCGCCCCACAGCACGATGCCCTCGGCACCGCGCGGCGCGGTGGGCTCGGCCGTGGCCAGCGTGAGCTGCGCGCTCTGCTGCTGCGCCTCGCGCGCTTCGAGCAGCCGGTGGTAGGCCACGTAGCCCGACAGGTAGTGCTCCACGTCGTCGATGCGCACGCGGAAGCTGTGGTGCTTGATGAAGAACGAGCCCGCGATGCGGTCGGGATGGCGGAAGAACATCGCCAGCTCGGGCCAGAAGTGGCCGTTGGCGAGGTAGCGCGCGCGGTGCTCCAGCGCGCGGTCGAACTTGTGGCGATCAAGCCCCGCGAGCAGCGGGCGCAGGGCAGGGTCGGCTTCGAGCCGCAGCACCATCTCGCGCGCGGCCATCATCAACTCGAGCAGCGTGGGGAAGGTGGTGATGCGCTCCAGCACGAAGTCCAGGTGGCCCGCCATGTTCTGCAGGCCGAACTGGTAGTAGCGCGTCTCGGGCTTGAAGCGCGTGAGCTCGTTGACGCAGTAGCTCAGCCAGTGGTCGTGCGCGCGCCAGTGGCCCGCGGCAATGAAGTGCTCGAAGGCTTTCTCGACCACCGCGAGCCAGCGCGCGTCGCGCGTGAGGCCGTACAGCCGCATCAGCCCGAAGGCCGCCTCGCCGTCGTAGTAGATGATGCGGTAGGGCTCCTTCACGTCGAGCCCCGGGTGGTTGAGCACGTGCACGAAGCGGCCGGTCTGCGCGTCCTGCATGGAGCGGATGCCCAGCGCGAGTTGCTCCATCAGCGGCTGGTACTGCGCATCGCCGGTGAGCTCGGTGTACTTCACCAGCGCCAGCAGGCACACGGCGTTGCCGCCGAGCTTGATCTCGTTGCCGATGTCGACCAGGAACGCGGCCTGCGTGCCGTCGGCCAGCGTGGCGCGGCGGATGAGGCGCTGGCTCAGGAAGGCCAGCGCGCGGTCGATGGCGGCCTTCTGCACGTCGCTGCGCGTGAGCTCCCAGCCTTCGAGCATGGCGTAGGTGGAGCTGGCGTGGCGCAGCGTGTTGTAGGTGGGAATCGCGCGGTCGAAGCAGGGGAACCAGCCGTAGTGGAACTCGCCCGTGGGCTTGACCTGCTCGGCCAGGTAGTCGCTCGCCGAATCGACCAGCGCGCGCACCTGCGCCGCGTTCCAGTCGGTGAGCGTGCGAAAGCCCGCGGCCTGTCCTTCGGCCGTGAGCGGCCAGGCGCCCTCGGCATCGACGTACACGGCGCGCGTGGTGAAGCACCACACGGGCGCGGCGTCGTCGGCGGGAAAGTCGCGCTCGTCGCCGAAGCGGCGCTTGGTGTGCGTGCGCAGGTTGCCGTTGTTGGGCTCCGCGTGGTCGACCGTGCCGTTGTAGAGCACGGCGCTGCCGTGCATCTCCTGCGCGAGCAGCGCGGTCTCGAAGCGCGCGTCGAGCGCGATGCCTTCGTTGAAGTAGTTGCGTTTGGTCTGCGCCAGCCGCGCCTTCAGTTCGCCCCAGGTCATGGGCGTGGCGCGCTCGACGATCTCCGCGCGCAGCCGCTGCGCGGGCCGCTCGGCGCGCTGGGCCTTCACGGCCAGCGCCTCGGCCGCGGCCTGCCACGCGGCTTCGGTGTCGGGGCCGCGGCCCATGACCACGCGGGCGCGGCTTTCGCCCTCGCCCATCGCGAGGAACACCACGCAGCCGGCCTCGTCGGTGGCGGGCGGGGCCGGGGGCAGCGCCCCGTCCGGGGTGGCCAGGGCCTGCCTGGCGCGGTTCAACAGATCGACGAGGGGGACGGGAGCTTGGTGAGTCATGCGCCGCGAATGATGACAGGCCAGGGCGCGGCCTGCCACTGCGGAAATCCGGGGCGGCGTCAGACCCGGATCAGGCCCGGGTCACGCCCAGGCGTCGAACACCGCGCCGCGCACGGCCTCGACCGCCGCCGATCGCTGGCCGCCGGCCGGCGCGACCCAGCACAGCCAGGTGTGTGAGCGCCAACCGTTCCAGACCACGAGCTCACCCTGGCGCTCGCCCTGCTCGGCCTGGTCCAGCCGCATCAGGCCCGCGCCCATGCCGCTGGCGACCATGCTGCGGATGGCGCTCTCGCCGTCGGCGGTGACGCCCTGGCGGTAGTCGCGCCCGGCCGAGGCGAACAGCTTCTCGAGGTGCGCGCGCAGGATGCACGAGGGCGGCGTGCCGACCCAGGTCAGGTCGGTGAGCTGTTCGAGCGTGAGATCCGGGTGCGCCTGCGCCACCGCCAGCGGCAGGCCCACGGCCAGGTCGACCACGCCCAGGCGGCGCAGCTCGAAGCCTTCGAGCCGCTCGGCATCGCTGAGCACATAGGCGCAGTCGAGTTCGCCGCGCTGCACGGCCGCCAGGGTTTCGTACGACAGCCCCTGCTTGAGCTGCAGCGTGACCTGCGGATGCTGCTGCGCCAGCGTGACCAGCACGCTGCCCAGTCGCAGCGCCACCGGATCGACCACCGTGCCGAAGCGCACCACGCCCTGCGCCGCGCCGCGCAGCTGGTCGGCGGCCGACTGCATGCGCATCGCCGAGGCCAGCGTGCGCTCGGCCTCTTCGAGCAGGCGCTGGCCGGCCGCGGTGGGCGACATGCCGCGCGGCGTGCGCTCGAACAGGCGCACGCCGAGTTCGTCTTCCAGCGCCTTGAGCTGCGCGCTGGCGGCCGGGGCGCTGGTGAACACGCGTTCGGCGGCGCGGGTCAGGTTGCCCTCCTTCGCGATGGCAACGAAGGTCTTCAGTTGGTACAGCTCCATGACCGCGGATTGTGAGCGCGTGCGACGCAGTCGTCCGTTCGCTTTTTCGGAAGCCCCTGTCCAAAGAAACGAATGGCCTTCGCGGCGGCCCGTCCCCATCCTTCAGGCCACGCACTCCCCTGTTTCCTTGAAAGGTTTTCCCGTGTCCTCCCCTCCCTCACGCCTGCCGGGCATCGCGGCCCTGCTCTTCGCCACCGCCAGCTGGGGCAGCCTGTTCCTCGTCGGCAAGGGCGTGCTGCAGCACGTGGCGCCGGTGTGGCTCACGCTCATCCGCTACACCCTGTCGGCGCTGGTGTTCGCCGCGCTGCTCGGCCTGCGCGGCAGCGGCGGCTGGCACAAGCTGCGGCAGCATGCGGTGCCGCTGGCGCTGCACGGCTTTGCGGGCTTCGGCGTGTTCAGCATCCTGCTGTTCGTCGGGCTCTCGCACTCGGTGCCCTCGCACGGCGCGGTGCTGATCGCCACCACGCCGATCACCACGCAGCTGCTGCGCTGGTGGCTCGACGGCGTGCGCCCGACGCGCACTACCTTGCTGACCGCCGCGCTGGCGCTGGCCGGCGTGGCGACGGTGGCCGGGCTGCTGTCGCCCGGTGGCGCAGGCCTGTCGCACGACACGCTGCTCGGCGATGCCATCGCCTTCGTCGGCACGCTGGGCTGGGTCGTCTACACGCGCGGTGCGGCGCGCTTCCCGACGCTGGACACGGTGGACTACACCGCGCTCACGGTGCTGGCCTCGTGGCCGCTGCTGCTGGCCGTGGCGGTGGGCATGACCGCGCTGGGCGCCTCGCCCGCGCCCGACGCGCAGGGGCTGCGCCTGTCGTGGCAGGTGCTGCTGTACGTGGGGCTGGTGCCGTCGGCGCTCGCGGTGCTGGCTTTCAACCACGGCGTGCGCGCGCTCGGCGCGGTCACGGGCACGGCCTTCCTGAACTTCGTGCCGGTGTCGGCGTTGCTGATGGGCGTGGCGCTGGGCAAGCCGCCCGCGACGCACGAGATCGTCGGCGTGGCGATGGTGGTGGTGGCGCTGCTGCTGCATGTGGCAGCAGCGAAGCGGGCGGCGACGCCGGTGGCGCCGGTCCGCATGCCGGCGCCAGGCCAGCGCACCTGCGGCGTCACGCCATGAACATCAGCCCTCGGCGCGGCTGCGCCGGAAGATCGCGTAGTTGCCGTTCGCCATCCCCACGAGCACCTCGCCCACGTACAGCCGCGACTCCAGGTTGGCGACGGTGCGCCCGCGGTTGAGCAGCGTGGTCCTGCAGACGACCTGGCCTTCGAACACGGGTTTGAAGTAGTTCATCTTGATCTCGATGGTGGCGCAGATCTCGCCCGCCTCGAGCGTGGGGTACAGCGCCGTGCCCATGCCCGTGTCGGCCAGCGCATACAGCACGGCGCCGTGCACCACCTCGTGCGGGTTCAGGTGCTGCGGCGCGACGACCAGCGTCATGGTGCTGGCGCCGGCGGTGGCTTGCTCGCAGTGCAGGTCGATCAGTTCGGCGAAGGGGTGTTTCATGGCGACGGGAAATGAACGGACCGGCCGACTGTAGACCGCACGGCCGTCAGTCGCCGAGCGCGCGATAGAAGTAGGTGGTGCCGCACGGCGTGCCGTCGGGCAGCAGCGCGTAGCCGGGGATGGTGCCCACGCGCAGCCAGCCGCAGCGGGTGTACAGCCGCTCGGCCTCGGGGCTGGAGGTGTCGAGCACCAGCAGGGTCTTGCCGTGGTCGCGCGCGCGCTGTTCGGCGCCCTTCATCAGCAGCGCGCCGAGGCCGTGGCGGCGTGCGCGGCGGTGCACCAGCATCTTCGCGACCTCGCCGCGGTGCGGCTGGTTCTCGGGCTGCGCCAGCACCAGCTGCACGGTGCCGACGATGCCTGCGTCGTCCTCGGCCACGAGCAGCTCGCGCTCACCGCGCGCCACGCCGTCGGCCACGTGGCGCCAGAAGGCCCGCGCGCGCTCGGGCGTGAGCGGCTGCATGAAGCTCACCGAGGCGCCGCCCTCGACGCAGTCGATGAGCACGTCGGCCAGCGCGTTCAGCTCGGCCTCGGTGACGGAAGAAAGGGCGCGCAGGCGCGGGGTGGTGGCAGCAGTCATGGTCATTTCCGGTTGGCGTGAGAAGGCGCGCTGGTGATGACGACCGCGTAGCGCGCCGTCTCGTCAGTGGGGTTGAAGTAGCTCGTCGGCCGGTCGAGCACGAGCGCGAGGCAGTCGCCCGCTTCGAGCCGGTGCTGCTGGTCGCCGACCGCGAGTTCGATGCAGCCTTCGAGCACCCACACCTGCTGGTGGATGCGCGGCTCGCGCGCGCCGGTTTCGTAGGCCACGCGCGCGCCGGACGGAAACAGCACCTCGACGATCTGGATCGGCGAGGCATCGCCGCCGGCCGAGACGTTGCGACGCAGGTAGCCCGAATGCGGATCGCGCCATTCGAGCTGGTCGGCGCGGCGCGACACCGGGCTGGCGGCCGGCGCGTCGGACTCGAACAGCGAGGCCAGCGGCACGCCCAGGCCGGTCGCGAGTTTTTCGAGCAGCACGGCCGTCGGGCTGCTCTCGCCGCGCTCGATCAGAGAGATCATGGAGCGGCTGACGCCGCAGTGCGTGGCCAGGGCGTCGAGCGAGAGATCGCGCGCGGCGCGCAGGGCGCGCACACGCTGGGCGATGCGGTCGTTGAGGCTGGGGGGCGAAGCTGATTCTTCTTTCATATTGGATTAAATGTCCAATAAAATAGAAATTCAGTCAACCCCGGGGTCGAAGCGGCTCGTCTTGGCCGCAGAGACTTGCTCGTCGAAGTGACTGTTCTTTGGAGAAATATTCATGCCGATCGCTGAAATCATCCAACACATCACCACCACCGACGCACCATGAGCGCCAACGATCCCGCCCCCCTGCCCTCGACCTTCGCCACCTTCGCCGACGGCCCCGCCGCGCCGTCCGCGCTGCGCGCCCGCATCACGGCCGCCTGCCGGCCGACCGAATCGGAAGCGCTGGCACCGCTGCTCACACAGGCCCGGCTGCCGGCCGACCAGGCCGCCGAAGCCCACGCCCTCGCCCATCGCATCGCCCACCAGCTGCGCCAGCGCAAAAATGGCGGCGGCCGCTCGGGCCTCGTGCAGGGCCTGCTGCAGGAGTACGCGCTGTCGTCGCAGGAAGGCGTCGCGCTGATGTGCCTGGCCGAGGCGCTGCTGCGCATTCCCGACGCCGACACGCGCGACGCGCTCATCCGCGACAAGATCGCCCAGGGCCAGTGGCAGGCGCACGCGGGGCACAGCCCGTCGGTGTTCGTCAACGCCGCCACCTGGGGCCTGCTGCTCACGGGCAGGCTGGTGGCCACGCACAGCGAGACGGGCCTGTCGGCCACGCTCACGC
This sequence comes from Variovorax sp. GW823-FHT04F07, assembly GCF_058795995.1. Classification (NCBI taxonomy): domain Bacteria; kingdom Pseudomonadati; phylum Pseudomonadota; class Betaproteobacteria; order Burkholderiales; family Comamonadaceae; genus Variovorax; species Variovorax sp. GW823-FHT04F07. The sequence continues at coordinate 353,906 of NZ_JBXAIG010000005.1, read as the reverse complement.
GGCTGATCGGCAAGGGCGGCGAGCCGCTGATCCGCAAGGGCGTGGACATGGCGATGCGCATGATGGGCGAGCAGTTCGTCACCGGCGAAACCATCGCGCAGGCGCTGGCGCACGCGCGCACGCTCGAGGCGCAGGGCTTTCGCTATTCGTACGACATGCTCGGCGAGGCCGCGCTCACGGCCGACGACGCGCGCCGCTACCGCGCCGCGTACGAAGACGCGATCCACGCCATCGGCCGCGCCTCGAACGGGCGCGGCGTGTACGGCGGGCCGGGCATCTCGATCAAGCTGTCGGCGCTGCACCCGCGCTACAGCCGTGCGCAGTACACGCGCGTGATGGCCGAGCTGTACCCGGTGCTGCGCGACCTGGCGCTGCTGGCGCTGCACTACGACATCGGCCTGAACATCGACGCCGAAGAAGCCGACCGGCTCGAGCTCTCGCTCGACCTGCTGGAGCGCCTGTGCTTCGAGCCCGCGCTGGCGGGCTGGCAAGGCATCGGCTTCGTGGTGCAGGGCTACCAGAAGCGCTGCCCCTTCGTGATCGACTGGGTGATCGACCTCGCGCGCCGCAGCGGCCACCGGCTCATGGTCCGGCTCGTGAAAGGCGCCTACTGGGACAGCGAGATCAAGCGCGCGCAGCTCGACGGGCTCGCGGGCTACCCGGTCTACACGCGCAAGGCCTACACCGATGTGTCGTACCTCGCGTGCGCGCGCCGCCTGCTCGATGCGCCCGACGCGGTGTACCCGCAGTTCGCGACGCACAACGCCCACACGCTGGCCGCGATCTACACGATGGCCGACCCGTCGCGCTACACGCCGGGGCAGTACGAATTCCAGTGCCTGCACGGCATGGGCGAGCCGCTGTACGAGCAGGTGGTGGGCCCGCTCGGGCGGCCCTGCCGCATCTACGCGCCGGTGGGCACGCACGAGACGCTGCTGGCCTACCTGGTGCGGCGGCTGCTGGAGAACGGCGCCAACACCTCGTTCGTGAACCGCATCGCCGATGCATCGATTCCGCTCGACACGCTGGTGGAAGACCCGGTCGCGACCGTCGAGCGCATGGCTGCGCAGGAAAGCGCGATGGGCCTGCCGCATGCGGCCATTCCGCTGCCGGCCGCTCTTTACGGCACGCAGCGTGCGAACTCGCAAGGCCTCGACCTCGCGAGCGAAGACACGTTGCATGCGCTCGCGGCCACGCTGCGCGCCAGCGCGACCGAGCCGTGGCGCGCCACGCCGATGCTCGCTGCGCCACGCGCCGAAGACGAGGCCGGTCGCACCTGGGCCGACGTGCGCAACCCGGCCGACCGCCGCGACCTCGTCGGGCAGGTGCAGGACGCGGTGCCGGGCGATGTGGCCTCGGCCATTGCCCAGGCCGAAGCCATCGCCGCCGCGTGGGCCGCCACGCCACCCGCCGAACGCGCCGCCGCGCTCGAGCGTGCCGCCGCATCGCTCGAAGCGCAGCAGCCGCGCCTGCTCGGCCTGTTGATGCGCGAGGCCGGCAAGAGCGGCGCCAACGCCATCGCCGAGGTGCGCGAGGCGGTCGACTTCCTGCGCTACTACGCGGCGCAGGCGCGCACCGACTTCGCCAACGCCACGCACCGCCCGCTCGGGCCGGTGGTGTGCATCAGCCCGTGGAATTTTCCGCTGGCGATCTTCACCGGCCAGGTGGCCGCGGCGCTCGCGGCGGGCAACCCCGTGTTGGCCAAGCCGGCCGAGCAGACGCCGCTGGTCGCGGCCGAGGCGGTGCGTGTGCTGTGGGAGGCCGGCGTGCCGCGCGCGGCGGTGCAGCTGCTGCCGGGGCGCGGCGAGACCGTCGGCGCCGCGCTGGTCGGCGACGCGCGCGTGCAGGGCGTGATGTTCACGGGTTCGACCGAGGTCGCGCGCCTGCTGCAGAAGACGCTGGCTGCGCGCCTCGGCGCGCACGGCGCGCCGGTGCCGCTGATCGCCGAGACCGGCGGGCAGAACGCGATGATCGTGGACTCGTCCGCGCTCGTGGAGCAGGTGGTGGCCGACGTGATGGCCTCGGCCTTCGACAGCGCCGGCCAGCGTTGCTCGGCGCTGCGCGTGCTGTGCGTGCAGGAAGAAGCGGCCGACCGCCTCGTGGCGATGCTGCAGGGCGCGATGGCCGAGAGCTGCATCGGCAACCCCGCGCGGCTCGCGGTGGACGTGGGCCCGGTCATCGACGATGAGGCGCGCGACGGCATCGAGCGCCACATCGCCGGCATGCGCGGGCGCGGCCGGCGCGTGTTCCGCCAGGGCCGCGAGTTCGGCCACGACACGCGCCACGGCACCTTCGTGCTGCCCACGCTGGTCGAGCTGGAACACCTGGGTGAGCTGCAGCGCGAGGTGTTCGGCCCCGTGCTGCACCTGCTGCGCTACCGCCGCCGCGACCTGGGCGCGCTCATCGGCCAGATCAACGGCAGCGGCTACGGCCTCACGCTGGGCGTGCACACGCGCATCGACGAGACCATTGCGCAGGTGGTGGCACAGGCGCAGGCCGGCAATGTCTACGTGAACCGCAACATGGTCGGCGCCGTGGTGGGCGTGCAGCCCTTCGGCGGCGAAGGGCTGTCGGGCACCGGGCCGAAGGCCGGCGGGCCGCTGTACATGGCGCGCCTGCTGTCGGCGCGGCCCGACGACGTGCTGGCGCGCGCCGTGGCCGAAGACCGCCCCGTTGCACCTGCCAGCGGCCTCGCGGCGCTCGAAGGCTGGGCGCGCGACACGGGCCGCGACGCGCTGGCCGCGCAGTGCCGCCGCTTCGCCGGTCTGGTCCACGTCGGCCGCGCACGCACGCTGGCCGGCCCGACCGGCGAGCGCAACGTCTACACGCTGCAGCCGCGCGAGGCCGTGCTGTGCCTCGCCGATGCGCAGGCCGACCGGCTCGTGCAGCTGGCGGCCGTGCTGTCGGTCGGCAGCACCGCCATCTGGCCCGCCGATGCGCCCGGCGCGCACGCGCTGCTGGCCGCGCTGCCCGACGAGGCGCGCCACGCGGTCGTGCTCGCCAACGACTGGCGCGCGCCCACCGTGGTCTTCGATGCCGTGCTGCACCACGGCGACGCCGGCCACCTTGCCAGCGTGCTGCAGCAGGTGGCGGCGCGGCCCGGCCCCATCGTCGGCGTGCGCGGCTTCGCGCCCGGCGATACGGGCATCCCGCTCGAAAGCCTGGTGCTGGAGCGCGCGCTCAGCGTCAACACGGCCGCGGCCGGCGGCAATGCGAGCCTGATGACGATCGGTTGAGCAGGCTTATTTGTCGAACGCCGGGTCGATCGGCACGCGGTAGCCGTTCACCAGCCGGTTCGTCTCGTTCGCCATGCCCACCACGGCCATCAACTCGGCGAACATGGCCGGCGTCATGCCGGCCTTTTCCGCGCCCGCGTGGTGGCTCGCGATGCAGTAGCCGCAGTTGTTGGTGACGCTCACCGCGAGATAGATCATTTCCTTGACCACCGGGTCGAGCGCGCCCGGCGCCATCACCTCCTTGAGGCTGGCCCAGGTGCGCTTCAGCGTGGCCGGGTCGTTGGCCAGGTACTTCCAGAAATTGTTGACGTCGGGCACGTTGCGCGAGGCCTTGATGTCGTCGAACACCGCGCGGACCTCGTCGGAAGCGGCGGCGTGCTCGATGGGCTGGGGTTTCATGCGATCTCCTGAAGTGTGAATGCGGGATGGAAAGCAACATTTGCTTTCGGTACCTTCACATTTATTGTGAATTAGGTCCTAGGTTCACGCGCCCTGCGGTTCATACAGTCGAAGCGTCACACATCAAGCGCGCCATCAGGCGCCATCTCAGGGAGAAGAGAGAACCATGGAACACGTCACACAGCACGTGGGGGGCGGTGCGCGCGCCGCATTCGTCTGCAAGAAGAAAACCAGAGGCATCGCGGGCGCCGTGCTCGCACTGGCCGCCGGCCTCGCCGGCCCGTCGGCCTGGGCCGATGTGAGCCTGGGCGGCACCAGCTACACCACCGGCTCGGGCGCGGTCTGCAGTTCGGGCGGCGCCGGTCCCACGTGGGCCTGCCAGGTGCCCAACGGCAGCGGCGGCTTCGCGCTCATCACCGGCGTGCCGACCGACCCCGTAAACGGCGGCCCCGATGCCGCGGCCTTGCAAGGCATGGTGAGCGGCAACCTCGGCGGCGACGCGCTGCTGCTCGGCGGCACGGCCGCCAAGGCCACCGGCTTCGGCAGCGTGGCGGCGGGCTCCGACGCGCGCGCCACCGAAACCTACGCCACCGCCATCGGCTCCACCACCGTGGCCGCGGGCGTCAGCAGCACGGCCGTGGGCAACGTGGCCCAGGCCTTCGGCACCAACGCCACGGCCATCGGCGCCAACACCACCGCGGTGGCTACCAGCAGCCTGGCGGCGGGCGACCGCGCCACCGCGAGCGACATCAATTCGACCGCGCTCGGCGCCAACACGCAGGCGCGCAAGAAGAGCAGCCTGGCAGCCGGCGACAAGGCGATCGCCGACGGCATCAACGCCGCCGCGCTGGGCGCGAACACGCAGGCGCTGGCCGACAGCGCCGTGGCCGTGGGCGACCGCGCCACCGCGGGCGCCGAATCGGCCGTGGCCGTGGGCCGCCAGAGCACGGCCTCGGCCGCCTCGGCCGTCGCCATCGGCACGGGCGCGACGGCGAGCGCCATCAACGGCGTGGCGCTGGGCGCCGGCGCCACCGCCGACCGCGCGGGCATGAACGGCCAGCAAGAGCGCTTCTCGAACGTCGTCGTGGGCTCCACGCAGGGCGCGGTCTCGGTCGGCAGCGCGGGCGGCGAGCGGCAGATCACCAACGTGGCGGGCGGCACGCAGGCGACCGACGCGGTCAACGTGCGCCAGCTGCAGGCCGTGCAGGCCGGCGCGGTCAACTACGTGACCAACGTGGACGGCAGCGTGAACCACAACCAGATCGTGCTGGGCAACGGACAGGCGCCCAACGGCACCACCGTGTCCAACGTGGCGCCCGGCGTGGCCGGCACCGACGCCGTGAACGTCAACCAGCTGAACGCACAGAGTGCGCAGTGGCGCGACGCCATCCGCGTGAACCAGCGCGACGCCAACGCCGGCACCGCCGGTGCGATGGCCATGGCCGGCATGCCGCAGGCCTACATGCCGGGCAAGAACATGATCGCGGCCGGCATCGCCGGCTACGAGGGGCAGAGCGCTCTCGCGGTCGGCTTCTCGAGCATCTCGGACAACGGCAAGTGGGTGATGAAGTTCACCGGCTCGGCCAACTCGCGCGGCAAGGTCGGCGTCTCGGCCGGCGCGGGCTACCAGTGGTGAGCCGCATGAACCCCAGAACCGCCATCGCTCCAGGCCCCACGCATTCCTCCTTCATGACACGCACCTCTTTTCTGCCCACCGCCGCGCTGCTGGCCTTGCTCACGCTCGCCGGCTGCACCTCGTACGTGAGCCGCGGCATCGACAGCGACGGCAAGGCCACCGAACTCGTCTGGCCCGGCGCCGACCAGCAGCAGACCTGGCAGACCGAAGGCAGCTTTCCGAACCGCGAGAACCTGCGCGCCATCGGCCCCGGCGCCACCAAGGACCAGCTGTACGCGCTCATCGGCCGCCCGCACTTCGACGAAGGCATGGCCGCCGTGCGCGAGTGGGACTACGTCTTTCACTTCCGCTCGGGCGGCGGTGCGACGAGCTGCCGCTACAAGGTGATCTTCGACACGGCCTACAAGGCGCGCAGCTTCCACTGGAACCCGGCGATCTGCGCCGAGCTGGCCAAGGGCTGATCAGCCGCCCTGCGGCGGCTCCGGCCGCCGCCACAGCCACGTCAGCACGACCGCCATCGAGCCGATGGCGACGCCCGCGAGCCACGGCTTGTGCGCCGTCAATACGATGACGACCGCGCAGAACGCCATCGCCGCGGTGGCGCTCCACTTGGCGCGCCGGCTCACGGTGCGGCCGTTCTCCCAGTTACGCAGCAGCGGCCCGAAGAGCCGGTGATTCAGCAGCCAGCGGTGCAGCCGCGGCGAGCTGCGCGCGGCGGCCCAGGCGGCCATCAGCACGAAGACCGTGGTCGGCATGCCCGGCGCGACCACGCCGATGGCGGCCAGCACCAGGCACAGCGCGGCAAAGACCATCAGCAGCCAACGCACGAGCAGCGGCAACGGCCGGGGCTCCACGGCAGCGGGCGGGTTCTGGGGGTCTTCGGCGGGCGTCACGGGCCGATTGTCTTTCTTTCTCTTTCACCGCACCGACGCGCTTGATTCAGATCAACCGCGCGCCGCTTTCGGCTGCCGATACTGGACTTTTACATCCACCTGCAAAGTTCTGAAGACCATGGCCCACCTTGTATGGAAGACCGAGCTCAATACGGGGATCCATGAGATCGACACGCAGCACCAGCGCATCGTGCAGTACATCAATGCGCTGGACGATGCCCGCCGCACGAACGACCGCAAAGTCGTGGGCCGGATCATCGAAGAGACCATCGACTACACCGCCTCGCACTTCGCGTTCGAGGAGGCCATGATCGAGGACGCGGGCTACCCCTTCACGGGCCCGCACCGGAAGGTGCACGAGATCTTCGTGCGCCGCGTCACCGAATTCCGCACGCGCTTCGAGCACGGCGAAGAGGTGCTGGCCGAGCTGCACGACATGCTCTCGCGCTGGCTGTTCAACCACATCCGCCATGAGGACGGCGCCTACGTGCCGACCGTGAAAGCGCACCTGCACACGACGGATTCGTCCGCGGAAGTGCTGGTCCACGCGCAGGTGCGCAAGGCGGTGCAGCAAGGCGGCGCCGCGGGGCAGGTCAAGATGGGGTGGATGCGGCGCCTGTTCGGCGGGTGACGCGGCTCTGACGTCGCGCCACCGCCGCATCACTCCTCCACGAAGGCTTCTTCGCGCTTGGCCTTCACCGAAGGCAGCAGCACCACGACGAGCAACAGCGCCGCCGCGGCCAGCAGCCCCGCCGACAGCGGGCGCATGACGAACACGCTCCAGTCGCCGCGCGACAGCAGCAGCGCGCGGCGCAGGTTCTCTTCCATCATCGGCCCGAGGATGAAGCCCAGCAGCAGCGGCGCGGGCTCGCACTTGAGCTTGAGGAACAGGTAGCCCACGATGCCGAAGATCGCGACCATCCACACGTCGAAGGTGTTGTTGTTCTCCGAGTACACGCCCACCGCGCAGAACAGCACGATCGACGGAAAGAGCCACTTGTAGGGAATGGTCAGCAGCTTGATCCAGATGCCGATCATCGGCAGGTTCAGCACGATGAGCATCAGGTTGCCGATCCACATCGAGGCGATCAGGCCCCAGAACAGCTCGGGGTTGCTGGTCATCACCTGCGGGCCCGGCTGGATGTTGTGGATGGTCATCGCACCGACCATCAGCGCCATCACCGCGTTGGGCGGAATGCCCAGCGTCAGCAGCGGAATGAAGGAGGTCTGCGCACCGGCGTTGTTGGCCGACTCCGGCCCCGCCACGCCGCGGATGTTGCCCTTGCCGAAGGGCACTTCGCCCTGCTTGAGCTTGATGCGCTTCTCGATGGTGTAGGCCGCGAAGGCCGACAGCAGCGCACCGCCGCCCGGCAGGATGCCCAGGGCCGAACCCAGCGCGGTGCCGCGCAGCACAGCGGGCGTCATGCGTCGGAAGTCTTCCTTGGTGGGCCACAGGCCCTTGACCTTGGCGGTGAACACCTCGCGCTCATGCTCGGGCACGGCCAGGTTGGCGATGATCTCGCCGTAGCCGAACACGCCCATCGCGATCGCGATGAAGCCGATGCCGTCGGTCAGCTCGGGAATGTCGAAGCTGTAGCGCGCCACGCCCGAGTTGACGTCGGTGCCCACGAGGCCCAGTGCCAGCCCGAGCAGGATCATCGTGATGGCCTTGAGCAGCGAACCCGACGCCAGCACCACGGCGCCGATCAGGCCCAGGATCATCAGCGAGAAGTACTCGGCCGGACCGAACTTGAAGGCCAGCTCCGTCAGCGGCGGCGCGAAGGCGGCCAGGATCAGCGTGCCGACGCAGCCCGCGAAGAACGAGCCCAGGCCCGCCGCAGCGAGCGCCGGCCCGGCCCTGCCCTTGCGCGCCATCTGGTAGCCGTCGATCACGGTCACCACCGACGACGATTCACCCGGCAGGTTGACCAGAATGGCGGTGGTCGAGCCGCCGTACTGCGCGCCGTAATAGATGCCGGCCAGCATGATGAGCGCCGACACGGGCGGCAGCGCGTAGGTGGCGGGCAGCAGCATCGCGATGGTGGCCACGGGGCCGATGCCCGGGAGCACGCCGATCAGCGTGCCCAGCAGGCAGCCGACGAAGGCATAGACAAGGTTCTGCGCGGTGAAGGCCACGCCGAAGCCGATCGAAAGATTGGTAATCAGGTCCATTGTTCTCTTGGATTTCTTGTTGTTCTGCGCGGGTCAGCCAGCGATGAAGGTGGGCCACACCTGGAACTGCAGCTTCAGTGCCACCACGAAGGCCAGGTAGCTGCCGAGCGCGAGCACGGTCGCCAGCAGGGTCACGCCCTTCCAGCCGAAGCTGTCGCCCGCCAGGCTCGCGATGAAGGTCAGCGCATAGATCGCGACGATGAGCCCCATCGACGGCAAGCCGATGCTCGGCAGCCCGCCGAGCAGCACGCCGAACACCAGGTTGGCGCCGATGATGAACAGCAGCGGCTTCCATGCGATGCGGCCCACGGGTTCGCCGTCGGCGGTCTCGACCGTGAGGGCCTTGAACGTGATCAGCACGCCCATGCACGCGATGAGGATGCCCACGATGAGCGGAAAGTAGCCGGGGCCCATGCGGGCGCCGGTGCCCACGTTGTAGGTCGTGGCGCCCCATGCGAAGGCCACGCCGAAGGCGCTGAAAAGCACGCCCGAGCAGAAGTCTCTCTGACTCTTGATTCTCACCGTTGATGTCTCCTGGAACTGCGTTGATCGGCACAGGATGTGCGTCAGCGATCCTAGGAATTCAGCGCGGCGGTGTGTATGAACAAAGCATTGCCATTCGGCAATGTTCGAGGCGCAAGAAGACGGTGAAGGCGCCGCTCAGCCGTCCGCCGTCGGCAGGTCGATGCAGGCGCGCAGGCCCGGGCGGGCATCGCCGAACTGCAGGCGACCGCCGTGCAGCGCCACCACCGCCTGCACGCTCGCGAGCCCCAGGCCGTGGCCCGGCGTGCTGTGGTCCAGCCGATGGAAGCGCACGCCCAGGCGCTCGTACTCGGCGCTCGGAATGCCGGGGCCGTCGTCCTGCACGAACAGCTGCGCACGCCCGTCGACCGTGTGCGTGCCGATGCGCACGGTGGCGCCGGCCCCGCCGTACTTCAGCGCGTTGTCGAGCAGGTTGGCCGCCGCGCCCGCGAGCAGGTCGCGGTCGCCCAGCGCGATGGCGCGGTCGGCCGGCTCGCGCAGCAGCGCGATGCCCCGCACCTCGGCCACCGCCTCGTACAGCTCCGCCACGTCGTCGGCGATGACATGCAGCGCCACCGGCGCGAACTGCTGGCGCCGCGCACCGGCCTCGACCTCAGCGATCTGCAGCAGCTTCTCGAACATCACCGCCAGCTCCTCGAGCTCGCGGATGGCGGTGGCCACAGGCTCGCGCTGCGGATGGTGGGCGTCGCCGAGCCCCGCCTCCACCGCACGCAGGCGCACCAGCACGCGCGTGAGCGGCGTGCGCAGGTCGTGCGCGATGGTGTTGGACACATGGCGCACGCCGTCCATCAGCGACTGGATGCGGTCGAGCATCGCGTTGATGTCGCCCTCCAGCAGCGCGAACTCGTCCTCCTGCCCCGAAGGCGCCACGCGCTCCTGCAGCTCGCCCGCCGCGATGCGCGCGGCCGTGCGCCGCACCGCGCCCACGCTGCGCTCCAGCTCCTGGCGGAAGACGAAGGTGCCGCCGATGAGCAGCAGCACCGCCACGATGCCCGCCGCCGCGCTGGCGCTGGCCACCAATGATTCGATCGACTCCTGATCGCGCAGGTCGTGCCCCACCACGAGCATGCCGCCGTCGGGCAGCGGGCGCATCACGAGATAGGCGATGACAGTCTGGCCCGCGCGCACCACGCGGCGGTGCACGCCGTCGCCCGCATCGGGCGCCAGCGAGGGCATCTGGTCGAGGTTGCCCGCGCGCTTGTGGCCCTCGCGGTCGGTGAGCAGGTAGATCTCGTTGTCGGAGTTGCGGCCGTCGGAGAGCGCATGGGCGATCTCGCCCGCCACGCCCTCGGCGCCGCGCGCTTCGTAGCGCACCACCAGCTGCTGCACGCTGGCAGCCACCTGCCGCACCATGCGTTGCTGCAGCACGCCCACGGTCTGCATGTAGACGATGGCCAGCGCGGCCAGCATCGTGATGGCCACGAGCAGGCCGTAGTAGAAGGCCAGGCGAAAGCCGACCGAGCGCCACAGCTGGCGCAAGGCCCGGGTCATTGCGGCGCGGCCAGCGTGTAGCCCACGCCGCGCACGGTGTGGATCAGCGTCGGCGCGCCGCCCGCATCGAGCTTGCCGCGCAGGCGGCTCACCTGCACGTCGATCACGTTGGTCTGCGGATCGAACTGGTAGTCCCACACGGCCTCGAGCAGCATGGTGCGCGTGACCACCTGGCCCGGATGCATCATGAGATAGGCCAGCAGCCTGAACTCGCGCGGCTGCAGCGCGATGGGCCGGCCGCCGCGCTCCACGTGGCGGCGCGCCAGGTCGAGCGTGAGGTCGGCCAGCTGCAGCGTGCGGATCTCGGGCCCGCTGCGCGAACGGCGCACCAGCGCCTCGGCGCGCGCCGCGAGTTCGGAAAAAGCAAAGGGCTTGGCCAGGTAGTCGTCGCCGCCGGCCTTGAGCCCGCGCACGCGCTCGTCGAGCGCGCTCAATGCGCTGAGCACCAGCACCGGCGTCTTCTTGCCGAGGGCGCGCATCGTGGTGAGGATCGACAGGCCGTCCACGTCGTTGGGCAGCATGCGGTCGAGGATGACCAGGTCCCACGTCTCGCCCGTGGCGCGCGCGAACGCATCCGCGCCGTCGCGGCTGATCACCGCCACGTGGCCGAGCGAGCGGAAGCCTTCGGCGATGTAGCGCGCGTTGTCGGCATCGTCCTCGACGATGAGGCAGTTCCAGATGACGGTGGGGCCGAGCACGTCAGTCGGTGCGGCCACGGCAAAAAATACCCATGGATGGCGGTGCGGTTGTGCTCACGTTGCGGCCCCTGGAATGCAGGGGCGTGCGACACAAATCCTAGCCCAGCTGGAAGCGGGAAAGGCCCACGTTTCATTACCGTTTGTCCATGAAGGCCGCGCGGTCGCGTGGTCGCGTGTGCGAGGAGCTGATCTGGACCCATCAAGTCGAAGACCACACTCACTCTCCGTTCACCAGAGACACCCCGTCCACCGGCTTGCGCATCCATTTCGCAACGTCCACGCCCAACCCTTGAATCACTGCGTCCATTGCGCTGCATTCGGTCGTCTCCGCCGTGATATCCGCGTAGGGGATGTGCACTTGGCGCAGGGCCTTGAATTGCGCAGGGGGCAGTCCCGGTCGTTCAAGCACCGCATGGATGACCACGATCGTGGGGCCGCCGGCGCTGACGGTCACGATGTCCATGATGTCGATCTTCAGCAAAAGGGCGGCCTCCCTGCCGGGCCCCGGCACGGGGCGCACAACCTCATACCGCGCCTTCAACTGATCTTGCACGGCCTGACGCAGCGGGTCCGGCACGCCGCACGCGTCATCGGCTTCGGACATCCGGCGGCCCTGGTCATGTCCGTACGCGACGGGCGGCAGCACCACCGTGGTGGAGGCAGCAGGCGCGGGTCGCGTTCGCTCGGGCGGCTGGGAATCGTGTGAACCGCAAGCAGCCAGAAGTGCGCTTACCGCCATCGCGATGCACGTGTTGCGCACGAAGGCAGGCGAAGCCTCTGCAGGCGCATTGGAGGTAAAGCAGGCCGGCGGCACCAAGACGCGATTTGTTACATTAGTCCGGGGGTTGGAGGAATTTTGCAGGACCGACTACCTACCGGGCGATCGCCCGGCCAAATCAACTATAAGGAAAAATGCTACATGCACACCATCAATTACAAGATGGAGTACTCGATTCTCGAGTACGTTTTCGGCCTGATTGGCCCGGCAATTATCATTGCCGCCATTTTTTATCCGATTGCGGATCTGAAAATAGGCACCCTTCGGCTTCACCTGCCGACCGGCGTGGCCAATGGCGTTCTCATGTTGATCGGGGCTTACGTCACGTACCTTACGGTCGGAACACTTTTCAAGAAGCGCGCAGCCAACAGCCAGGGCGCCAGCATTGTTCTTGATGAAAAGGGCATGTCTTTCACGACCGTCAAGAAATTCTCGGGCGTACTGACCACCGTGGGCTATGACGCCATCAATCAAGTCACCATCACGGACATCCCGGAAACCTCCACATCGAGTGCGGAGAAAACAGTAGAAATCAGCACGCCGTCGATGGCACCCAAGAAGCATGAGTTCGATGCCATTCACATGGTGAAGGATTCAGACTTTGAAGTTCTTGTGAATGCGCTCAAGCATCGCGCCGTCAATGCCACCTTCAAGCAAATCTGACCCATGGGTTTCTTGAAGAAGTTGTTCCAGATAGTTTCCGGCAAAAAATACAGAAATTGCCCCGATGGGGCCGCCGCGGATCCGGCGGCGCAGCGCGCACTTCAAGCGGGGCTCATCAACTCCGAACAGATCATGGCGTATTGCGACAGCTACGCAACGGGGCTGTCGGACGATGCGCTCGCCGAGGGACTTGGCTCGCACTGGGGCATACGCTCGCCCCAGGAGGCTGCTGAAACCCTGGCGTCACTCGGTCGCCATGGCCATCGCTTTTTTTACGACATTGTTTTTCGTATTTACAGCGATGGTGCTTCAGGAGAGGAGCGCCAGGAGGTTCTCGAGGCCTTGATCGCCAGCGGTCGATACGGCTCCCCGAAAACGGTGCGCGAGCAGATTGCCGCGCAGGGGCCGTGTGAGGAAAAAGACCTCGTTTTTTCGGCTTTGGAGCAGGCCTTGGAGATGCTGGAGAATTTGCGATCCGTTTTTCGTCTTCTCGAAGACAAAGTCAATGGCTCGTACCTTCCCAAGGATTACAGCGCCGGCATCCTTGCCTGGGATCTGGGCCGCCTCGTCACGGTTGCGAGGATGTCATTGGACCGCAAATACATCGAGCAGGCTGAATTCGATCGCATTCTTTCGCATGCAGACAAAGAATTGCGCTCGAATTTTTCGTCCTGGCCGCAGTTTGCAAAGAGCTACATCATTGGCCGGGCCAGTTGGGCGGGTCAGAATATGACGCTGGGCGGAATCATCGGCATTGCCGAAGATCTCATGACCGATGAACGGAGCCCTTGGGTGCTGTCGCCTCTGTGAGTCGCATTCGACGACAGCGCTGGAAAAGATCCAGCTCGTCGGATCACTCCCTGTTGATTTCCGTGGACGCTTGATCCACCTTTCCATCGCGAACTGACCGGCCGCAATGTCTTGCGGCCGTTGTTCGCATGGAGGACTGGATTACTCGTAAACGGAAATCAACAAATTCAAAGTATTTACGACGCTATTTACGCGTTCAAGACTTTATTTGGCGAGATCATCAGGATCGCGCCGCCCACGCACGCTCACTCCACCGTCACGCTTTTCGCGAGGTTGCGCGGCTTGTCCACGTCGGTCCCGCGCGCGCACGCCGTGTGGTACGCCAGCAGCTGCAGCGGCACCACGTGCAGCAGCGGCGACAACGCGCCGTAGTGCTCGGGCATGCGGATCACGTGCAGGCCTTCGCCGCTGGCGATCTGCGTGTCGCCGTCGGCCAGCACGTAGAGCACGCCGCCGCGGGCGCGCACTTCCTGCAGGTTGCTCTTGAGCTTTTCGAGCAGCGCATCGTTCGGCGCCACGGCGACCACGGGCATCTCGCTGGTGACGAGCGCGAGCGGGCCGTGCTTGAGTTCGCCGGCGGCGTAGGCCTCGGCGTGGATGTAGGTCACTTCCTTGAGCTTGAGCGCGCCTTCGAGCGCGATCGGGTAGTGCAGGCCGCGGCCCAGGAACAGGGCGTTGTCCTTGCGCGCGAAGTCTTCGGCCCAGCCGATGATCTGCGGCTCGAGCGCGAGCACCGACTGCAGCGCGACGGGCAGGTGGCGCATTTCCTTCAGGTAGCGCGCCTCGTCGAGCGCGCTCAGGCGGTTCTTGGACTGCGCGATGGCCAGCGTGAGCAGGAACAGGCCCGCGAGCTGGGTGGTGAAGGCCTTGGTCGAGGCCACGCCGATTTCGACGCCGGCGCGCGTGATGTAGGCCAGCTTGCACTCGCGCACCATCGCGCTGGTGGCGACGTTGCAGATGGTCAGCGTCTGTTCCATGCCCAGCGAGCGCGCGTGCTTGAGCGCGGCCAGCGTGTCGGCGGTTTCGCCCGACTGGCTGATGGTGACGACCAGCGTCTTAGGGTCGGGCACGGAGTCGCGGTAGCGGTACTCGCTGGCGATCTCGACCTGGGTGGAGATCTTCGCGATGCTCTCGAGCCAGTACTTGGCGGTGCAGCCGCTGTAGTAGCTGGTGCCGCAGGCCAGGATGAGGATCTTGTCGATGTCCTGGAACACGCGGTGCGCGCTCGCGCCGGTGGCGCCGTCCTGCCCGATGCCGTCGAACAGCTCGGGCACGATGCCCTCGACGCCTTCGAGCGTGTCGCCGATGGCGCGCGGCTGCTCGAAGATTTCCTTTTGCATGTAGTGGCGGTACGGGCCCAGTTCGGCCGCGCCGCTGTGGGCGTGCACGGTGCGCACGGTGCGGGTGACGGGCTTGTGGTTCTTGTCGACGATCCAGTACTTGCCCGGCTGCAGGTCGACCACGTCGCCTTCTTCGAGGTACACGATCTGGTCGGTCACGCCGGCCAGTGCCATGGCGTCGCTGGCCAGGAAGTTTTCGGTGCCGTCCTTGCCCGCGCCCAGGATCAGCGGCGAGCCGGCGCGCGCACCGATGACGCGCTGCGGTTCGTCGCGGCAGATGACGGCAATGGCGTAGGCGCCATGCAGTTGCAGCACGGCGGCCTTGACGGCTTCGAACAGGTCGCCGTTGTAGAGGCTGTCGACGAGGTGGGCGATGACCTCGGTGTCGGTCTGGCTCTCGAACACGTAGCCCTTGGCCTCGAGCGCGGCGCGCAGCGGCTCGTGGTTCTCGATGATGCCGTTGTGTACGAGCGCGATGCGGCCCGGGCGCGCGGCCGGCGCGTCGGCGCCGACGCCGTGGCTGAAGTGGGGGTGCGCGTTGTGCACGGCCGGTGCGCCGTGGGTGGCCCAGCGCGTGTGGGCGATGCCGGTGAGGCCTTCGACCTTGTCGTCGCGCACCTGGGTCAGCAGGTCGGCCACGCGCGAGGTGGTGCGCGCGCGGCTCAGGCCGCCGGCATGCACCGCGACGCCGCAGGAGTCATAGCCGCGGTACTCGAGCCGCTGAAGGCCCTGGACCAGGACCGGAACGATGTCGCGATGGGAGGCTGCGCCGACGATGCCGCACATGGGGTGTACCTTGTCTTGAAGAACAGAAGGGCTCGATGGTAGGTAGACGCCCAAGAAATATGGCGTCTAAATTTCCTCAGTTTCGGACTTTTATTTCACCAAAACCCATAGATGGAGTTTTATTCCATAATTTCAACTCATATGGAATTATTCTCCCTCGACGCCATCGACCTCAAGCTGCTCGACGCGCTCCAGAACGACGCCTCGCAGACCAACCAGCGCCTGGCGGCCGAGGTCGGCATCTCGCCGCCGACCTGCCTGCGCCGTGTGCAGCGCCTGCGGCAGGAAGGACTCATCGAGCGCCAGGTCGCCCTGCTCTCGCCCGACCGCCTCGCCACGGTGCTGGGCCACGGCCTGCAGGCGGTGGTGGAGATTTCATTGGACCGGCAGGACGCCGCCGCGCTCGACGCCTTCGAGGCCCGCGTGATCGCGGACGATGCGGTGCAGCAGTGCTGGCGCGTGTCGCCGGGCCCCGATTTCGTGCTGGTGGTGGTGGCGCGCGACATGCCCGGCTACGGCGCGCTGACGCAGCGGCTGTTCACGGCCGACGCCAACGTGCGCAACGTGAAGGCGTTCTTCAGCCTCAAGCGCGCGAAGTTCGGGGCCCGCGTGCCGCTGGGCTGACGCGGGTTCCCGACCCGATCAGCGCTCGCTCGCCGCCTCGCGCAGCGCTTCGAGGAAGGTGCGCCGCCACCAGTGGATGTCCTGCGCCCGGATGCGCGACAGCAGCTTCTGGTGTCGCTCGCGCCGCTCTTCCAGCGGCATCTGCAGCGCCTGCTGCACCGTCTCGGCCGTGCCGTGCGTGTCGTACGGATTCACCAGCAGCGCTTCCTTCAGCTGCTCGGCCGCGCCGGCGAAGCGCGACAGCACCAGCACGCCGGGGTCGGCCGGGTCCTGCGCCGCGATGTATTCCTTGGCCACGAGGTTCATGCCGTCGCGCAGCGGCGTCACCAGCCCCACGGCCGCCGCGCGGCACAGGCCGGGCACGCGGCGCCGCGCCACCATGCGGTGGATGTAGCGCACGGGCATCCAGTCGAGCTCGCCGTAGTCGCCGTTGATGGCGCCGCACAGCGATTCGAGTTCCTTGCGGATGTCGGCGTAGGCGTCGACGGTCTCGCGCGTGGGCGAGGCGATCTGGATCAGCGTGGCGCTGCGGCGGTTCTCGGGGTAGTTGGCCAGCAGCTCGCGGAACGAGCGAACGCGCTGCGGAATGCCCTTCGAGTAGTCGAGCCGGTCGATGCCCAGCAGCAGCCGGCGGCTCGAGTACTCGCGCTTCATGGTCTCGTACATGTCGCGCGACTCCTTGGCGTGCGTGAGCGCCGCGAACTCGTCCACGTCGATGCCGATGGGGAAGGCGTTGCAGCGCACCGTCTGCCCGTAGGCGCGGTACATGTCGTTGCCCAGGTACTCGCCATGAGCCTCGTTGCGCACGTAGTGCTCGAAGTGCTGCACGTCCTGCTGCGCCTGGAAGCCGATCAGGTCGTACGAGAACAGCGAGCGCATCAGCCATTCATGCTGCGGAATGGCCGCGATGATGATCTGCGGCGGCAGCGGAATGTGCAGGAAGAAACCGATGCGCTGCTTGCAGCCCATGGCGCGCAGCTCGGCGGCCAGCGGCATCAGGTGGTAGTCGTGGATCCAGATGATGTCGTCATCCTTCAGCAACGGCATCAGCTTGCGCGCGAACAGCTGGTTCACGCGCCGGTAGCCGCCGATGAAGCCGGCATCGAAATGCGCCAGGTCCAGGCGGTTGTGGAACACCGGCCAGAGCACGTCGTTGCTGTAGCCCAGGTAGTAGCTGTCATGGTCGTCGCGGCTCAGGTCGAGCGTGGCCAGCGTCACCTTGCCGGCCTGCTGCTTGTGCATCTCGCCTTCGCCCGTGGGCCCGCCTTCGACGATCTGCCCACTCCAGCCGAACCACAGGCCGCCGCTTTGCTGCAGGCTCTCGCCCAGGGCCACGGCCAGGCCGCCGGCGGCGGGCTTGCGCGGGTCGGCCACGCGGTTCGAAACAACGACGAGACGACTCATATGCACGAATCCCAGGGAGCGGACAGGCGCACGGCCGCATTGATGATGCCGACCATCGAATAGGTCTGCGGAAAGTTGCCCCACATCTCGCCCGTGACCGGGTGCGTGTCTTCCGAAAGCAGCCCCAGCGGGTTGCGTGCGGCGAGCATGGTCTCGAAGATCTGGCGCGCCTCGGCCTTGCGGCCGATCTTGGCCAGCGCGTCGATGCGCCAGAAGGTGCAGATGTTGAAGGCGGTTTCGGGCTTGCCGAAGTCGTCGGCGGCTTCGTAGCGGCGCATGTAGGGGCCGTCGCACAGCGACTTTTCCATGGCGTCGACGGTGGAGATGAAGCGCGGGTCGCGCGCATCGATCAGGCCCACCTCGACCATCAGCAGGATGCTCGCGTCGAGCTCGTGCCCGCCGAAGCTTTCGGCAAAGGCCTGGCGCTCTTCGCACCATGACTTGGCCAGGATTTCTTCCTTCATGCGTGCCGCATGGCCGTGCCAGTAGGCGGCGCGTTCGGGTAGCTCCAGCGTGCGCGCGATCTTGGCGAGGCGGTCGCAGGCGGCCCAGCTCATGAGCGCCGAGCTGGTGTGCACGCGGGCGCGCGTGCGCAGCTCCCACATGCCGGCGTCGGGCGTGCCGTACACGCGCACCGCCTGCTCGCCCACGGCCTCCAGGTGCGGAAACTCGGCCACGCCCGCGCGGCTCAGCAGCCGGTGGTCATGAAAAGCCTGCGCCGCGCCGAGCACGATGTTGCCGTACACGTCGTGCTGGAAGTGCTCCTGCGCCTGGTTGCCCACGCGCACCGGACCCATGCCGCGGTAGCCGGGCAGGCCCTCGACGAAGGACTCGGGCAGCTCACGCTCCAGCCCGATGCCGTACAGCGGCTGGATGTGCTCGCCGTGCGAGCCGATCACCACGTTGCCGAGCCAGCGCAAATAGTCTTCCATCGTGCCCACCTCGCTCAGCGAGTTGAGCGCGCGCACCACGAAGAAGGCGTCGCGCAGCCAGCAGTAGCGGTAGTCCCAGTTGCGCTGGCTGCCCGGCGCCTCGGGGATGCTGGTGGTCATGGCGGCCACGATGGCGCCGGTGTCCTCGTACAGCGAGAGCTTGAGCGTGATGGCCGCGCGGATCACCGCGTCCTGGTACTCGAAGGGAATGGCCAGGCGCTTGCTCCAGGTGCGCCAGTAGGCGATGGTTTCCTGCTCGAACTTGCGCGCGGTGTCGGCGATGCCTTCGAGCAGCGTCTCGTCCACGCCGAACATGAAGTTGTACTCGCGCGAGATCACGAAGGGCTGGCGCGACAGGATGTGCGAGATCGACGCGTCGGTGTTCAGCCGCAAGGTCACGTCGGGCCCGACATAGCGGATGTGGTTGCTGCCGCGCGTGACCTCGGTCGGCGCCGAAGCGCCCCACTGGAAGCGCGGGTCGAGCGCCACGCGGATGCGCGGCGCGCCGGCAATCGGGCGCACGCGGCGCACCATCATGAGCGGGCGGAAATAGCGCGAGCGGCTGTGAAAGCGCGGCGCGAAGTCGGTGATCTCGATGCCCTGCCCCGCGCTGTCGAACAGCTGCGTGCGCAGCACGGCGGTGTTGGGCTCGTACCACTGCTTGCTGGAGGCGAAGTCCTCGATCTCGATGGCCCAGGCGCCGGCCTCCTCGCCGGGGTGCAGCAGCGCGTTGAAGACCGGGTCGCCGTCGAAGCGCGGCAGGCAGCACCAGACGGCGCGGGCGCGCGCATCGATGAGCGCGCTGTAGGCGCAGTTGCCGATCACGCCGACATTGAGCGAAGGCTCGGCCGGCGGCGCAAAGCCGCGCGGCGGGGCCGCAGCCACTTTCGCGGCGTCGACGGGCGCCTGGTCGTCGGGGCCTGCCGCGCCGGCCAGGGCGTCGCCCGCGCGGTCCTCCGGAGCCTTCGGCAGTTGTTGTTCGCTCATGCGGGCTTCCTCGGTGATGGTGTCTGGGGGGCAGGCGCGGCCAGCAGGTCGCGCGCCTGCACCAGCCATTCGTAGACCGCGCGCGGCGATTCGAGCCGGTGCAGCGCCAGGCTCGGCCCGGCGCCGACCTTGATCGCGACGCCGCCGCGCGGCTGCACGACGGCAAAGCCGCTCTCGTCGGTGGTGTCGTCGCCCGCAAAGACCGGCGTGCGGCCCGCGAACGGCGCTTCGGTCATGAAGGCTTCGATCGCGAGGCCCTTGTTCACGCCCGAAGGCTTCACTTCGAACACGAACTTGCCGTGCATGAGCTCGAGCTGCGGACGACCTTCGATGGCGCGCGCCATCGCGTCGCGGCACACGGCCTCCAGCTGCGGCGCGAGCCGGTAGTGCAGCGCGATGGCGCCGTGCTTGCGCTCCACCAGCAGGCCTTCGTGGATGCGTGCGAGTTCGTTGGCCACGTCCAGGATCGGCACAAGGTCGGGCGGGCGCTGCTCCTGCATGCCGCCTTTGGCATCGCGGCGCTGCACGCCGTGCTCGCCGGCCGCGGGCAGCCGCAGCGGCGCGAGAAAACGGTCGATGGCATCGATCTGGCGCCCCGACACCACGGCGAGCGCGCCGCCGAGCAGGTCGCGCAGGTCGCTCAGCAGGGGCACGAGGGCGGGCGGCACCTCGATGGCTTCAGGCGTGGCGGCGAGGCCGACCAGCGTGCCGTCGAAGTCGAGAAAAAGGGCGGCGTCCCGGCCCGGCGGAGGTGGCAACTGGGCGTTGCTGCTGGAGGACTTTGGCATTGGGAAAAACCATAGCACGGCTCGCACGCGGCGCGTGTCGGCCAAAGTCCCGGCGTGCGCCGATGGCGGGGATTCAGTCGGCCGTGGCCGGCAACGAGGCCTTCACCGCCGCGATGCGCGCGCGGTGGATCGCCTCGCCGATGCGCGGCCCGGTGGCGCCGGCCTGCTGCGCCTCGCGCGCCACCACGTCGGTGGCCACGGCCTGGGCGGCCGCGAGCACCGCGAGCAGGCGCGGGCGTTGCGGGTAGGCGGTGTCCTCGAAGCCGAGCCGGCCGCGCGCGTCGCATTCGCAGGCCAGCAGCGCCTCGGCGAAGCGCGCCGGCTTGCGGAAGGCGTCGCAGCGCTCCAGCAGGCGCACCAGCGGCGTCGCGTCGAGCGCGCCGCTGCGGTGGATGTTGCCGTGCTCGCGCGCCACCACCTCGGCCAGCTCGCGCAGCTCCACCGGCACGCGCCAGCGTTCGCACACGGCCTGCAGCAGGTCGACGCTGCGCAGCTCGTGGTTGATGTGGCGCGGCAGCATGTCGGCGGGCGTGGTGCCCTTGCCGAGGTCGTGCATCAGGCAGGCGAAGCGCACGGGCAGCGTGGCGCCCAGCCGCGCGCTGGTGTCAAGCACCATCATCAGGTGCACGCCGGTGTCGATCTCGGGGTGGTGCTGCGCCGGTTGCGGCACGCCCCACAGCCGGTCGACCTCGGGCAGCAGCACGGCAAGCGCGCCGCAGTCGCGCAGCACCTCGAACATGCGCGAGGGGCGCGTTTCCATCAGGCCGCGCGCGAGCTCCTGCCACACGCGCTCGGGCACCAGCGCATCGACCTCGCCGGCCGCGACCATCTCGCGCATGAGCGCCATGGTTTCGGGCGCGACGGTGAAGTCGTCGAAGCGCGCGGCAAAGCGCGCCACGCGCAGGATGCGCACCGGGTCTTCGCGGAAGGCGTCGGTCACATGGCGCAGCACCTTGTCGCGCAGGTCGCGCTGACCGTGGAAGGGGTCGGCCAGGGTCTCGGGACGAGGGTCGAAGCTGCCGTCGGCGCCCACGTGCTCGGCGGGCAGCGCGATGGCGTTGACGGTCAGGTCGCGCCGGGCGAGGTCCTGCTCCAGCGTGACGTCGGGCGCCGCATGCACCACGAAGCCGCGGTAGCCCGGCGCGCTCTTGCGCTCGGTGCGGGCCAGCGCGTATTCCTCGCGCGTGCGCGGATGCAGAAACACGGGGAAGTCGCGCCCCACGGGCAGGTAGCCGCGCGCCACCATGGCCTCGGGCGTGGCGCCCACCACCAGCCAGTCGTGGTCGGAAACGGGGCGGCCCAGCAGCCGGTCGCGCAGTGCACCGCCGACGAGAAAAATGTTCATGAGTGCAGTGTAGGGATACTCTCCCTGCACAAAAAGAACGGTCGTTCGATAATCGCCGAGCGATGCGAACGACCGTTCGTAAATTCGTGTCGCGCGAAGCACCGGTCGCTGGCCGGTGCCCCCGTGCGCGGGGCTGTTTTCAATACCCAAGGAGCATTCACAGCTATGAAGAAACTCACAACAACAGCATCGTTGGCATTGGCGGCACTCGGGGTCCTGGCATCGGGCAGCGCCCTGGCGCAGAACGCCGGCGACTGGGTCGTCGGCACCGGCTGGTTCCACCTGTCGCCGCAGGATTCGAGCAAGCCGCTGACCGTGACCTCGCCCGTGCACAGCGTGCTGGCCGGCTCGGGCGCGAGCGTCACCAACTCGGACACGCTGGGCCTGAACGTCGCGTACTTCATCGATCCCCACTGGGCCGTCGAGGGCGTGCTCGGCGTGCCGCCCAAGTTCAAGCTCAACGGCAGCGGCACGCTGGCGCGCGTGGGCGAACTCGGCCAGGCCCGCCAGTGGAGCCCGACCGTGCTGGCCAAGTACTACTTCAACGAAGGCAACGACGCCTTCCGTCCGTTCGTGGGCCTGGGCGCCACCTACGTCTGGTACAGCGACGTGAAGCTCACGTCGAACCTGCAGGGCGCGCTGGCCAGCCAGTTCCACGTGCGTCCGTCTTCGGTGAACACCACCGCCAAGCTCGACAGCTCGTTCGCGCCCGTGCTCAACGCCGGCGTGGCCTACCAGTTCGACAAGCACTGGGGCGTGTCGTTCTCGGTGTCCTACATCCCGCTGAAGACCAAGGCCAAGCTCACCACGACCAGCCTCACCGGCCTGCCGGTGGCGCGCAGCGAAGCGAGCCTGAAGCTGAACCCGATCGTCACCTACCTGGCGGCGACGTACCGGTTCTGATGAGGTCCGGCGAGCCCCGATCCCGCGCTCAGTCGCGCGAGGTGCGGTAAGGCTCGTCGAAAGCCACGAAGGTCTTTTCAGCCAGGGCGCCGTCGATCCACGCGGCGACGCCCGGCAGGGCCGCCACGCGCGCGATGTACGCGTCGATGGCCGGCGGCACCGGCAGGCCGTAGCCGCGGATGCGCATGCCCACCGGCGCGAAGAAGGCGTCGGCAATCGTGAAAGCGCCGAACAGCATCGGGCCGCCGTGCGTCTCGAGCAGCTCGGTCCACATCTGCACGATGCGGTCGAGGTCTTCCTGCACGCCGGGCTGCTCGGCCAAAAGCCGCGCGCCCACCTCGGGCAGCGAGGCCTCGATGTTCATCGGGCAGTTGCCGCGCAGGTGGGTGAAGCCCGAGTGCATTTCGGCGCAGATGCTGCGCGCACGGGCCCGCTCGGCCAGGCCCTGGGGCCACAGTTGCTTCTCGGGGAAGCGCTCGGCCAGGTACTCGGCAATGGCCAGCGTGTCCCAGACGGCCAGGTCACCGTCGACCAGCACCGGCACCTTGGCCACGGGGTTGATGGCGCCGATCACGTGCTTGAACTGCGAGGTGGCGTCGAACGAATCGAAGCGCACCATCACCTCCTCGAAGGGAATGCCGGCCTGCGTCATGAGCACCCAGGGGCGCATGGACCACGACGAGTAATTCTTGTTGCCGATGTAGAGCTTGGACATCTATCTGGGTCTCCGGGTCAGTGCGGGAATGCGGGGCAAAGCCGTCGATGCTAGCCGGGCAGCGGGCTGCGATTGATGACGAAGGCGGCGCGAATTGATGCGGGCCGCTTCAGCGTTCGCCGTCCTGGCGGGATTCGGGCGGGACGATCACGCGCGGGCCGGAGGCGTTCGTGTCCGGCGAGGGCTTCACGACGCGCTCGATCAGGCTCACGAGGCGCGGCACCAGCGACAGCACCGCGAGCGCCAGCAGCGCGCTGAACACGGCCGTGACCTCGCGGCCGAGCCCGCAGGCCATGCCGATGGCGGCGGTCATCCACAGCCCGGCGGCGGTGGTGAGGCCCTGCACGTGGGATTCGTCCTTGCCCTGCTTGAGGATGGTGCCGGCGCACAGGAAGCCGACGCCGGCCACCAACCCCTGGATCACGCGGCTCATGTCGGCCGGCACGATGCCGGTCTGCTGCGGGATCAGCACGAACAGCGCCGACCCGATCGCCACCAGCATGTGCGTGCGCACGCCGGCCGCCTTGCCCTGCTGCTCCCGCTCGAAGCCGAGCAGGAAACCCAGCACGGCCGCCAAGAGCAGCCGCACCGAGATGCGCGTGAGTTGCGCGACGTCTCCCGCGTCCGAGAATTCGGACGCGACGGTGTCGAGCACCTCGTCGCGCCAGCTCATGTCAGGGCAGGTCCTTGTTGGGTTCCGGCTCGTTGGCGTTGCGCGGGCCCACGCGGCCCAGGCGCTCCTTCAGCGACTGCGGCTTGCCGCTGATGATGGCGGCGTAGTTGGTGGTGTTGGCCAGCACCTTCTTCACGTAGTCGCGCGTCTCGTTGAAGGGCACGTTCTCGGCCCAGATGGCCGCGTCGATCACCGGGCCGTTGCGCCAGTTGCGCGGCCGGCCCGGGCCGGCGTTGTAGGCCGCGGCGGCCAGCGCCATCGAACCGTCGAAGTCGTCGAGCGCGAGCTTCAGGTAGTTGGTGCCGATGGTGATGTTGGTTTCGCGGTCGTTGATCTGGCCGGGCGTGAAGTCGGTCAGGCCGATCTTGCGGGCGGTCCAGCGCGCCGTGGCGGGCATGACCTGCATCAGGCCCGAGGCACCGACGCCCGAGCGCGCGTCCATGATGAAGCGGCTTTCCTGGCGGATCAGGCCGTAGACGTAGGCCGGGTCCAGGCCGATGTCCTGGCTCTTGCGCAGCACCGTGTCGTGGAAGGGCATGGGGAAGCGCTGCTCGACGTCGATCACGCCCTTGGTGCGCTCGCTGGTGTTGATGCAGCGGTCCCACACCTCGCGCTGGCAGGCCAGGTCGGCGGCGGCCAGCAGGGCGCGGTCGTCCATGCCGCCCTTGTCGTGCAGGTTGGTGGCGTAGTTCCACTCGCGCGTGCCTTCGGAGCGCAGGCCCATGCCGATGGCCTGCAGGCCGCGCTGCAAGCCGGGGTTGGTGCGCGCGGCGTTCTTTTCTTCGGGCGTGAGCGGCGCGGGCCGCGTGGCCGCCACGACGCGCTGGCCCAGCTCTTCGAGCGCCAGCATTTCATAGAAGCCGCGCGTGCCGGCGATGCTGGTGTACAGCTCGCGGGCCTGGGCGCGGCGCTCGTCGCCGCCGGCGCTGCTGAGCGCGCGGGCCTTCCAGTAGACCCAGGTGGGGTCCTGCTGGGCGGCGTCGCTCATGGCGTTGATGGCGGGCGCGACGTCCTTCCACTGGCTGGCGCGCAGGGCGGCGCGCACGCGCCAGCCGAGCATGTCGTCGGACAGGTCGCTGTTCTTCGTGACGTTGCCGAAATAGCTCACGGCCATCGGCGAGAGCTTGTTCGCGGCCGCACGGCCGATGGTGCCCCAGACCCAGTTGCGCTCTTCGGCGGAGAGCATCGGGCCCCACTTGCCGTCGAGCTGTGCGGCGCCCTGGTCGGGGTCGGCGACCGCGATCTTGATGAGCGCGAGCACCACCAGTTCCTTGCGCGACTTGGCGGCCACGAAGGCGCGGCCCGTGAGGAACTTGGCGGCGCTGGCGTTGACCTCTTCGAACAGCGGCAGCGCGTCGGGCGCGGCGATGGTGACGGCGCCACGCGCGGCCGCGGGCCGGTTGGCCTCGATGGCCAGGCGCGCCTTCTTCCAGGCGTCGTTGGTCGTCATCAGGCGGGCCGCGACCATGCGGTCGGCGGCGGTGAGGCAGCCGTCGTCGCTGTCCTTCTGCGCGAACCAGTTGCGGCGCACCTCGTCGGCCTGCGCCTGCGTGGCCGTGCCGGTGCGCAGCGTGTCGACCAGCACCGCGTAGCAGCGCACCTGGGCGTCGTCGCCCATGCGGAAGCCGGCGATGTTGGCGGCAAAGCCGTCCCAGTCGCGGCGCTGGCCGAGCAGCAGCAGCCAGTCGTTGCGCAGGCGGTCTTCCTGGTAGGTGTTGGGGTAGCGCGCGTAGAAGTCCTGCACCTCGTTGGGCGCGGCTTCCTGCAGGCGGGCCTTGAGCTCCCAGTAGGCGGCCCAGGGCTCGAGTGCGTGGCCGCGGGCCTGCGGCAGCAAGGCCGTGAGACGGGCCTTGTCGCCGCGCTGGAAGGCCTGCTTCATCTGGACCAGCACGTCGTCGTTGGTGTTGTTCTGCGCGGCGGCGGGCTGTTGCGACAGCAGCGCGGCGAGTGCGAGAACGGCGGAAAAAACCAGGGCGGGCGCGCCGCGACGCTGACGAGCGCGCGCGGATGCCAAAATGCTTGGGAACTGCATCGGGGGATTATGGACAAGTCAAAGGATGCCGACACCTCGGCCACGGCGAGTTTTCTGAAGGGTCAACTGCGAAAGGCACTCATCGAGCAACGCCTGGCGCTGCCCGACCGCCTTGCGCGGGCCGACCTGTTGCAGCGGGTGATGCGGATCTGGCTGGTCGGCCGGCCCGACACCGTGATCGGTGCCTACTGGCCGATCAAGGGCGAGTTCGACCCGCTGCCCGCACTGCATCGCTGGAAGGAAGACGGCGAACTCATGGAAGAAACGCAGCGCCGCCGCATCGGACTGCCGGTGATCGACAAAGTTCACAAGACGCTCACCTTCCATGCCTGGTACCCGGGCTGCCAGATGGAAGAAGACGCCTACGGCATTCCCAAGCCCAAGGACACCGAGCTGATCGTGCCGACCCTGCTGTTCGTGCCCTGCGTGGGCTACAGCGCGGGCGGCTACCGGCTGGGCTACGGCGGTGGTTTCTACGACCGCACGCTGGCGGCGCTGGAGCCCCGGCCGTTCACGGTGGGGCTGGGCTTCACGAACGGCTTCCTGGAAGACTTCGAACCCGAGGCGCACGACCTGCCGCTGGACGCCATCCTCAACGACAACGGCGTCGTCTGGCCGACCTCCTGAGCCGGCTCAGTCGAGGTTGTCCACCGTGTCGGGGTCGGGCACCTCGCCGATGGTCTGGCGCGTGGTGACGGCCTGCGCCTCCAGCCAGTCGGAAAAGGCCTTGATCTCGGGCCGCAGCGCGTTGCGCGGCCCCGAGATGAGCCAGTAGGCCATCGGTGAATCCAGCCGGTGCTGCGGCAGCACCTCGATCAGGTCGCCGTTGGCCAGGCTTTCGGCAATGAGCGAACTGCGCGCCAGCACCAGCCCCTGGCCCGTGAGCGCGGCCTGCACCATCTGGTACGCATAGTTGAAATAGAGCCAGCGCTTGGGCTGCGCGCGCTCCAGCCCGTTCACTTCGAACCAGCGCCGCCACGTGAGCCACTCGAGGTGCGTGCGGTGCGCGTCGCCCGCCTCGATCAGCGTGAAGCGGGCGATGTCGGCCGGCGTCTTGATCGGCGGGTTGCTCTTGATGAGCCACGGGCTCGCCACCGGCGTCAGCGTTTCGCCGAACAGCCGCACGGCGCCGGGCGGCATGCCTTCGGGTGGGCCGTAGCGCAGCGCGATGTCCACGTCGGCCACGTCGAGGTCGACCGCGATGTCGCTGGCGTCGATGCGGATGTCGATCTCGGGGTTGTCGCGCTGGAAGGCTTCGAGCCGCGGGATCAGCCACATCGAGGCGAACGAGGCAAACGTGGTGAGCGCCACGCTCTTGCGCCCGGCGCTCTGGCGGATCTGCCGCACCGCCATGTCGATGCGCGGCAGCGCCTGCTGCACCGACAGCAGCAACTGCGCCCCGGCGCTGGTCAACTCCACCGCCCGCGTGTGGCGCAGGAACAGCGACACGCCCACTTCCTCTTCGAGCGACTGGATCTGCCGGCTCACGGCCGACTGGGTGAGCGCCATTTCCTCGGCCGCGGCGCGGAAATTCAGGTGCCGCGCGACCGCCTCGAAGGCCCGCAGGTGCCCCGCGGAGATGGGCCGGGAGCGCAGGTGGGTTTGCGAATGTTGCATGGGTATGACTTTGGTGTGCGTTCCCGGCGCCCAGTTGATTGATGCGGGAATCGCATCAGTAGGCTACCTCGTTTTCATTGGACCTCCAAGGCCGCAAAAACGATCATTCATTCCCGAACTGCGCCAACCTCTCTGTCTGTCAAAGGCGCTTCGGATCAGCCAAGGAGTCCTCATCATGTCCACCGCCGTCTGCACCAACGAATCGCTCGCTTCCCTGTCCCGTTCCACCCGCACCGCGGCCATTCCGCCGGCCGTGCGCCGTGGCGCCTGGCAGATTGCGCCCGGCGAGGCGATGAGCCTGAAGGCGCGGTCGGCGAGCGTGCTGCGCGTCAAGCAGGGCCGCGTGTGGGTCACGCCCGACGCCACCGCCCACGGCCCCAGTGAAGACATCGTGCTGGCCCCGGGCGAATCGCTCACCGTGGCCGCCGGCCAGCGCATCGTCATGGAAGCCTGGGATGGCTACGGTGCCACCTACGTGTGGGACCCGGTCTGACCGACCGCCTGCACTCCCGGCTCTTCTGAACAAAGGCGGCTTCGGCCGCCTTTTTCTTTGCCCGTCGTTTTCAGTTTTCCGTCAGTCAGCCGGTCAGGTGCTGATGTCGAAGCTGGCGCGCAGCGCCAGGAAGTGCGCCAGCGCCGCCTCACCGCGCAGGGCCCGCAGGCCCGAGACCGGGTCCGGGCCCTCGCATTCGGCCAGGCCCATCGCAAACCCGCTGTAGCGCCGGACGGCCAGCGGGCCGTCGTGGACCACCACGAGCGCCACGTGGCGCGGATCGCGCTGCAGCCGCGCCATCAGCGCCTGCACCGCCTCGCGCGGCCCCTCGAAATGCTGGCAGAAGCACTGGCCGTCGAACACCAGCAGGCCGGAGATGCCGTCCTCGGCGTTGCGCGCGCGGGCCTGGGTGACGATCGCGCCCACGGTGGCGGGCGGCAGGTCGGAGGCGAGCAGGCTGCAATAGAGGAATTCGTGCAGGAGTTCTGCAGAGGCTTGTTCTGGTGTCATGCGGTGCAAAAAGGGGACATCGTTTCGAGTCTAGGGGGCCATCCTGCGCCCCGAAATGTCAAAAGACATAGCCCCGCCAGCCTATAGTGCGGCGTGAAGTTCGAGGACTACCCCGTTGCCGCCTCCCCGCCGCAGGGTGCGAACCCCTGCGAACACTGCGCGCTGCGGCGCCTGGAGGCCTTCCTGCCGGTGACGGCGCAGCAGCTGGAGGCGATCCAGTCCTTTCGCACCGGCACCCGGCGCGTCGAGGCGGGCGGCACCATCGTCGACGAGCACCGCGCCAGCCCGCAGCTGTTCACGCTCTACGCAGGATGGGCCTTCCGCTACAAGACCCTGAGCGACGGCCGGCGGCAGATCCTGGGTTTTCTGCTGCCCGGCGACTTCATCGGCCTGCAGGACGAGTTCGCCGACGGCCAGACCCACGGCGTCGAGGCCGTGACCGACGCCACGCTGTGCGCCTTTGCCCGCGAGCGGCTGTGGGCCCTGTTCCAGACCCAGCCCCGGCTCGGCTACGACATCACCTGGCTGGCCGCACGCGAGGAAAAGCTGGTGGACGATCACCTCGTCACCGCCGGGCGCCGCAACGCCGGCGAGCGCGTGGCCATGCTGCTCATGCACCTGTACCGCCGCGCCCAGCGCGTGGGCATGGTGCGCGACGGCTGGGTGGAGTTTCCGTTCAACCAGCAGCACATTGCCGACGCGCTGGGACTGTCGCTGGTGCACACCAACAAGACGATGCGGCGGCTGCAGCGCCTGGGCCTGTACAAGCTCGACGGCGGCTGGCTGCGCATCCTGGAGCCGCATGCGCTCGAAACGCTGGGCGACTACTTCGAGCGCCCGCTGCGCCCGGTGCCGATGATCTGAAGGCGCCGCCTGACTCAGCGCGCCGCCACCAGCTGCCGCAGGTCGCCCAGGTAGGCCTGCAGCCGCCGCACCGCCTGCTCGCGCTGCGTGGCGCTGGTGGTGTTGTGCAGCGCCGCCAGGTTGCGGCAGCCTTCCTGCAGCAGCGCCTGCTGCTGGTCGCGCCAGGGGCCGGGCGGCGGATCGGCGATGCGCTGGATGTAGGCATGCAGCGCGGCGCGGGCCTCGGCCGGCGAGGCGCGCGGGCCGCCGTTGCTGCCCAGGAAGCCGCGCAACAGCACCAGCGCCTCCTGCTGGCGCTGGCGCCGCTCCTCGTACGCCAGCTTCGGGCTGAACACCGACTGCGCCACCTGCTGGCGCAGCAGCGCGCGCTGCTCGGTCGTCAGGCGGCCGTAGAAGTCTTCCTGGCGCTCGAGGAACTGGTCGTAGCGCTTTTCTTGCACCTGCGCGGGGCTGCGGTCGAGCCAGTCCTTGCGGTAGTCGGTGTTGTTCTTCGCGTACTTGCGTTCGAGCTGCTGCAGCTGCGCGTCGCTCAGGCTCAGCGCCAGCTCGGCGCTGGCGGCCTCGGCGCGCTCGGTGACGGCGAGCAGGCGCTCGCGGACGCGGTCGGCCAGCTGGCAGGCCTGGGCCGGCGTCACCTCGGCACTCGCCAGGCCCTGGGCCTCCTGCAGCAGGCCGATGATGCGCGGCAGCTCGTTCTGGCGGTGCCAGGCCAGCAGCTGGGCGAGTTCGTCGCGCACCTTGGGGGTCTGGGCGCCGTCGAAGTCGAAGTAGCCGTCGAGCCACCAGTAGCTCAGCTCGGGCAGGTTGTTGTAGGCGAGCTTGACCGCGCTGCAAGCCCCCAGGGCAGCGGCCAGCAGCAGCACACCGATAATTCGGGCCAGTCCAGCACAACGAATCCGGGAAGAAAAGCGCATGAATCAGACTCCGCAGCAGAGCAACCAGGGACCGGTCGACGTCGTCATCATGGCGGCCGGCAAGGGCACGCGCATGAAGAGCAAGCTGCCCAAAGTGTTGCATCGTTTGGCCGGCCGCGCCTTGCTGGCCCACGTGACCGACACCGCCGCGCGCATCGGCGCGCGCCATGTCGTGGTCGTGACAGGCCACGGCGCCGAGCAGGTCGAGGCCGCCATCAAGGCCACCGCCGTGAACGCCGCCGCCCTCGGTTTCGCGCGCCAGGAGCCCCAGCTGGGCACCGGCCACGCCGTGCAGCAGGCCACGCCGCAGCTGCCGGACGACGGCACCGTGGTGATCCTGTCGGGCGACGTGCCCCTGATCGCCGAAGACACGCTGCGCACCCTCATCGCTGCCAGCGGCGGCGAGCGGCTCGCGCTGCTGACCATCGAACTCGACGACCCCACGGGCTACGGCCGCATCATCCGCACCCGTGCCGGCGGCGAGGTGACGGCCATCGTCGAGCACAAGGACGCCACCGAGGCGCAGCGCGCCGTGCGCGAGATCAACAGCGGCGTGATGGCCGCGCCCGCACGGCTGCTCAAGGGCTGGCTGGCGCGGCTGGACAACAAGAACACCCAGGGCGAGTACTACCTGACCGACATCGTGAAGTTCGCGGCCGACGACCGCGTGCCGGTGGTGGCGCATGTCACGACCGACGCGCTGCAGGTGGCCGGCATCAACAGCCCGGCCCAGCTCGCCGCGCTGGAGCGCGCCTGGCAGCTGCGCCAGGCGAATGCGCTGATGGAACAGGGCGTGCGCCTGGCCGATCCGGCGCGCTTCGACCTGCGCGGCACGCTGAGCTGCGGCGCCGACGTCGACATCGACGTCAACTGCGTGTTCGAAGGCACGGTGTCGCTGGGCGAAGGCGTGCGCATCGGCGCCAACTGCGTCGTTGCCAACGTGCGCATCGAGGCGGGCGCGGTGATCCACCCCTTCACCCACATCGATGGCGAGAAGGCCGGCGTGACGGTGGGCGCAGGCGCGCTGGTCGGGCCGTTTGCGCGGCTGCGGCCCGGTGCCCAGCTGGGCGCCGAGGTGCACATCGGCAACTTCGTCGAGGTCAAGAACTCCACGCTGGCGGCGGGCGCCAAGGCCAACCACCTGGCCTACCTGGGCGACGCCACGGTGGGCGAGCGCGTGAACTACGGCGCGGGCAGCATCACGGCCAACTACGACGGCGCCAACAAGCACCGCACCGTGATCGAGGCCGACGTGCACGTGGGCAGCAACTGCGTGCTCGTGGCGCCCGTGACCATCGGCGCGGGCGGCACCATCGGCGGCGGCTCGACGGTGAACAAGTCGACCGAGCCGGGCGCGCTGACCGTGGCGCGGGGCAAGCAGGTCAGCTTCGCGAACTGGAAGCGGCCGCAGAAGTTGCCGAAGAACTGACGGCGGCTTCGGGCTCTGGTTCGGGGCAGGCACCCTGCCCCGGACCTCACCAGCCCGTCAGCAAACGCACGAAGCGCATCACCGGCCGCGCCGCCACCGGCGCCGTGGCCCGGGCCGCGCGCTGGGGCGCATGCACCCGCAGGTGCACCGCCGTCACCGCCGACACCTCGATCCACCCGCCCTGCGGCACGCAGTGCATGTCGCCCTCGCCGAGCAGCGTCTCGGTCATGAACACCGTCTCGCCCAGCCAGCCCGGCGGCGACACCACGCGGGCGCGGCCCTCGGCCAGCTGCAGCCAGGCGCCCGCATCGACGGCGGTGCGCAGCGACTGGCCGGGTTCGAGGACGATGGAATCGGGGGCTTCGGACAGGGTGGTGATCATGGCGGACCTCGGGTGGATGTGGGCTTCATCGTAGGAATTCCGCCGCCCGAAAAACAGGCACACCCGATGGCTATTGCGACCGGAACAGCCGGGCCGCCACGCCATCTGTTATGGTCTTTTTCCCAGTCAACTGCATCTGTTTTCGGATGCCCGATGCGGGGAACATCGACCCATGGACTCGCTACCGCTCTACCGCCAGCTCGCGGCGCACTACGTGGACGCGATCCACGCCGGTTCGCTCAAGGCCGGCGACAAGCTCCCCTCGCTGCGCAGCCTGATGCGGCTGCACGACATCAGCCTCTCGACCGCGCTGCAGGTGTGCCGCGCCATGGAAAGCGAAGGCTGGGTCGAGGCGCGCGACCGCTCGGGCTACTTCGTGCGCCGCCCGCAGCGCCTGGCCATCGCGGCCATGGAGGAACCCGTGTCCGGCGTGCCGCCCGACCCGGCGCAGTTCGTCAACATGCGCACGCGCATGGCCAACTTCATGGCGCGCGGACGCCTCAACGACGTGAAGCTCAACTTCGCGATCTCGCGCGCCGCCCCCGAGCTCTACCCCGCCGAAGCGCTGCGCAACGCCATGACGCGCGCGCTGCGCCAGCGCCCCGAGCTGCTGACCACGGCCTCTTCGCAAAAAGGCCACGAGCAGTTCCGCCAGGTCGTGGCCCAGCGCAACCTGCGCGTGGGCATGACCGTGGCGCCCGACGACGTGCTGGTGACCAACGGCTGCATCGAGGCGCTGAACCTCGCGCTGCGCGCCATCGCCAAGCCCGGCGACACCGTGGCCGTCGAATCGCCCACCTTCTACGGCCTGCTGCAGGTGCTCGAAAGCCTGGGCCTGCGCGGGCTGGAGATTCCGACCAGCCCGCAGACCGGCATCTCGCTCGAGGCGCTCGACCTGGCCATCCACACCTACGACGACATCAAGGCCGTGGTGGTGGTGCCGCACCTGCAGAACCCCATCGGCAGCGTGATGCCCGACGCCCACAAGCAGCGGCTGGTGCAGCTGTGCGAAAGCCACGGCATCGCGCTGGTCGAGGACGACACCTACAGCGACCTGGTGGAAACCGAGGTGCCGCCGCGCGCCATCAAGTCCTGGGACCGCACGGGCAACGTGGTGTATTGCGCCTCGCTGCACAAGGTGCTGGCGCCAGGCCTGCGGCTGGGCTGGATCACGGCCGGGCGCTGGCACGCGCAGGTCGAGATGCTCAAGTACGCGCAGACGCGCAACAACGAGGCGCTGGCGCAGATCGCCGCGGGCGAGATCATTGCCAGCGGCGGCTACGACCGCCACCTGCGCCGGCTGCGCGAACGCCTGCACACGCAGCGCGACCAGACGGCCGACGCCATCGCCCGCTACTTCCCGGCCGGCACGCGGCTGAACCTGCCGCGCGGCGGCTTCCAGCTGTGGGTGGAGTTGCCCGAGCGGCTGTCGTCTGTGGCCGTGTTCGAGGCGGCCCTGCGCGAGCACATGCTGGTGGCGCCGGGCGCGCAGTTCTCGAACGCCTCGCGCTTCGACCACTACCTGCGCATCAACTGCGGCTGGCCCTTCAGCGAAGCGGTCGATGCGGGGCTGCGGCGGCTCGGGCGGATCGTCGAGGAAGGCTGCGCGGCGCAGAAGCACCCGCCGGCGACGGGGGTGCGATCGCCGCGCGCCGCGGCTCAGTCCAGCAGCGCCAGGGCCGCGTAGTCGCCCACCTTGTCGCCGAGCCCGGCGGGCACCAGCAGCACGCCGCGCGTGAGCGGCGGCAGCTTGCCGTCGACCTGCGCCTGCAGCCGCGGCAGCACGAAGTCGCGGTGGTGCCAGAACACGCTGCCGCCCAGGCTGATGCGCTGCAGGTCGAGCGTGATGACGAGGTTGTAGAGCATGCGGCCGATCACGCGGCACAGCGCGTCGGCCTTCTCGAGGGCCGCGGCGTCACCGGCCGCGGCGGCCGTGAACAGATCGGCCGCGGGCTGGCCGAAGCGGTGCGCGATCGAATTGCCGCCCGCCAGCGCTTCCACGTCGCCCAGGTTGCCGCAGCCGCACAGCGCGCCGCTGTCGTCGTCGACCACGAAGCTGTGGCCCGCATGGCCGGCGTTGCCGTTCTTGCCGCGCAGCGCCTTGCCGTCGACGCACAGGCCCACGCCCACGCCGGTGCTCCAGGTCGCGTAGGCACAGTTGTCGAGCCCCTTCAGCGCGCCCCAGTGGCGCTCGGCCTCGAGCGCGGCCACGGCGTCGTTCTCGACGCGCACGCGGGCGAAGCGGCGCGCCAGCGGCGCCTCGACGATGGCCGTCATCCAGTTGTTGGGCAGCCCGCGCGAGGGGCCGGCGATGCCGCCGCAGATGTTGGGCGTGGCCAGCTCGACCATGCCGTCGTGCAGCTCGAAAGGCCCTGTCGACGACACGCCCACGCGGTCGATGCTGGCCGGGTCGATGCCCTGCTCGGCGCACACCTCGTCGATGAGCCGCAGGATCTGCACCGCCACGGCGTCGTTGTTGCCGGTCTTGGCGGTGGGCTCGCTGCGGCGGCCGATCAGCGGCGCGTCGCTCGAAGCGGAAAGGCTCACGGCGACCTTGGTGCCACCGATGTCTACGCAGGCTCTCATTGCGGGGTTCTCTTCTTTCTCAGTCGTCGCCGCGCCGTGCTCAGAGCAGCCGCGCCACCAGCGCCGCGATCATGCTGAGCACCACCGTGCTCGCGATCGGCAGCTGCCAGTCGCGGCCGAAGGCGCGAAACTCGAAATCGCCGGGCAGCCGTCCGAAGCCGAAGCGGCGCAGCCAGGCGGTCAGGCCGCTCATGAGCACCAGCGCCAGGACGACGACGATCAGCCAGCGGAACATGCAGACAGTCTAGGCGGCCAGTACAGCCAGGGCTTGTCGGTGAAGTTCGGGTGTGGCCGCCGCAACTACGCGCTGGTCGGGATTCAGCCCCAGCGGCCGGCCCTCCCAGTCGGTGACGACGCCGCCCGCGGCCTCGATCAGACCCGCCGGGCCCAGGAAGTCGTAGGGCTGCAGCCCCGTCTCGACCACGAGGTCGATGGTGCCGCCCGCGAGTTGCGCGTAGCCGTAGCAGTCGCCGCCGAAGCGGCGCATCGCGCACTGGCGGCTCAGGCGGTCGAAGGCGCTCCAGTCGGCCGGCGAGAAGATGTCGGGCGAGGTGGTGACGATGCGGGCCTTGGCGATCTCGGTGCAGCCGCTCACGCGCACGGGCTGGCCGTCGCGCGTGGCGCCCTTGCCGGCCTCACCGATCCAGCGCTCTTTCAGCACCGGCATGTCGACCATGCCCAGCACCACGCGACCGCCCTGCAGCACGCCGATGAGCGTGCCCCACAGTGGCGAGCCGGTGATGAAGCTGCGCGTGCCGTCGATCGGGTCGAGCACCCAGATGCGGTCGGCGTCGAGGCGCTCGGGACCGTGCTCCTCGCCGAAGATGCCGTCGGTGGGCACGCGCGCGCCGAGGATCTCGCGCATGGCCGTTTCGGCGGCGCGGTCGGCCAGCGTGACCGGGCTTTCGTCGGCCTTGGTGATGATGTCCAGCGGCGTGCGGAAGTAGCGCATCGACTGGGCGGCGGCCGCGTCGGCCAGCGCACCGGCGATCGCGGAAAGGTCGGGGGCGGAAGAGCTCATGGGAAGGAGAACGCGTGCCAAAAGCTGCGATTAGACCCGAGCCCACGGCCCTTGCGCCATCGCCGGGGCATTCGTCCGCCCGGCCCCTTCACCTGTGGGCTAGCGCTGCTGGCCCCAGCGCCGCACCGTGAGCCGCTCCAGCGTGCGAAAGCCCAGGCTTTCCACCAGCAGGCCGATCAGCACCACCAGCGCGAGGCCGGCGAACACGCGGTCGGTGTAGAGCTCGTTGCGGTTCTGGAAGATGTACCAGCCCAGCCCGCCCTTGCCCGACGAGGCGCCAAACACCAGCTCGGCCGCGATCAGCGTGCGCCAGGCAAAGGCCCAGCCGATCTTCAGCCCCGACAGGATCGACGGCAGCGCGGCCGGCACCAGGATCTGCAGCACGTAGCGCAGCCCCTTCAGCCCGTAGTTACGCCCTGCCATGCGCAGCGTCTCGGGCACGCCCTGGAAGCCCGCATAGGTGTTGAGTGCCAGCGGCCACAGCACCGAATGGATCAGCACGAACACCAGGCTGCCGCGCCCGAGCCCGAACCACAGCAGCGCCAGCGGCAGCAGCGCGATCGCGGGCAGCGGGTTGAACATCGAGGTCAGCGTGTCCAGCAGGTCGCGCCCGATGCGCGTGGACACCGCCAGCGTCGTGAGCCCGAAGGCGAGCAGCACGCCCGCGAGGTAGCCCTGCAGCAGCACGGCCAGCGAGATGCGCACCTTCTCGACCAGCTCGCCGCTGGCCAGCCCTTCGATCAATGCACGGGCGGTGGCGGTGAAGGTGGGCAGCAGCAGGTCGTTGTCCTGCCAGCGCGCCGCCAGCTCCCACAGCACGGCGATGACGGCGAGGATCAGGCCCTTGCGCAGCCAGGTGTGCGAGGCGACGCGCGTGGCCAGCGGCAGCGCGCGCTCGACCGGCAATTCGGTGAAGGGCTCGAGCGTGCGTTCGTACTCGGGGCGGATGGGTGGCGTCAGGGTGCTCATGGGGTGCCCTGTTCTTCCTCGAACAACATGTCGTGGATGCGCCGCGCCGTCGCCTGGAAGTCCGCACCGCCCAGGCTGTCCAGCGAGTAACCGTGGCTGTTGAGCTCGGCACGCATGCGCCCCGGATGCGGCGACAGCAGCGCCACGCGGTTGCCCACCACCAGCGCCTCTTCGATCGAGTGCGTGACGAACAGCAGCGTGAAGCGCACCTCGTCCCACAGCTCGAGCAGCTCCT
Source organism: Variovorax sp. GW823-FHT04F07 (assembly GCF_058795995.1). Classification (NCBI taxonomy): domain Bacteria; kingdom Pseudomonadati; phylum Pseudomonadota; class Betaproteobacteria; order Burkholderiales; family Comamonadaceae; genus Variovorax; species Variovorax sp. GW823-FHT04F07. Next base: position 317,038 of record NZ_JBXAIG010000005.1, on the reverse strand, counting down.
GCTGCATGCGGCGGCGCGTGAGTGCGTCGAGCGCGGCAAAGGGCTCGTCCATCAGCAGCACGCGCGGCTGCATCGCCAGCGCCCGCGCGATCGCCACGCGCTGCTTCATGCCGCCCGAGAGCTGGTGCGGGTGCACGTCGGCGAATTTCGAGAGGCCCACCTTGTCGAGGTAATGCAGCGCGCGCTCGGCCGCTTCCTTGCGCCCCAGCGTGCGCGAGGCGAGCAGCGGGAACATCACGTTCTGCTTCACCGTCTTCCACGGCGGCAGCTGGTCGAACTCCTGGAACACGACGATGCGGTCGGGGCCCGGCTGCGACACACGCCGGCCGTCGAGCCAGATCTCGCCCTCGACCGGCGGGATGAACCCGGCCACAGCCTTGAGCAGCGTCGACTTGCCGCAGCCCGAGGGCCCGAGCAGCACGAAGCGGTCGGCGGCATGCACGTCGAAGCTCACGCGGTGCGTGGCGCGCACCACGCGCTCGGGCGTGCGGTACTCGAGGCTGACGCCGTCGACCTGCAGCAACGCCTCGTGCACGTACGGCGGTGCCGCGTCGCCCGTGGCCACCACGCCGCGCCGCCGGGCCGGCCGCTGCGGCGCCACGCTGCCGCCGAGGAAGGCCGCGGCGGGCGGCCCTGCCAGGCGCTCGAGCCGGGACAGCATCGCGTCAGTTCCCCGAGGCGGTGTGCGCGTCGTCGAAGAAATAGTCCTTCACCGACGCCGGCTTGTTCTTGATCGCGCCCACGCGGTGCATGAACTCCGCGAACACGTAGGTGTTCTGCGGCGCGGTCTTGAACTGCACCTCGGGGTTCTTGATGATCTTCAGCAGCAGCTCGCGGTCGAGCTTGGCGTTGCTCACCTTCAGGTAGATGTCGGCCGCCTTCTCGGGGTTGGCCGTGACGAACTTCGCCGCCTCGTCGAGCGCATCGACGAAGGCCTTGTAGGTCTTGGGGTTCTCGTTGCGGAATTTCTCGGTGGCGTACAGCACCGTGGCCGACGACGGCCCGCCCAGCACCTGGTACGAATTGAGCACGATGCGCGCGTTCGGGTTGCCCGCGAGCTCCTGCTCCTGGAACGGCGGATTGCCGAAGTGCCCCGTGATCTCCGTGCCGCCCTTGATGATCGCCGCCGCCGCATCGGGGTGCGGCAGCGCCACGCTGATCTTGTCGAGCTTGTTGAACTCCTTGTCGCCCCACAGCTTGGCCGACGCGATCTGCAGCACACGCGACTGCACCGACACGCCCACGGCGGGCAGCGCGATGCGGTCCTTGTCCGTGAAGTCGGCGATCGACTTCACGTTCGGGTTGTTGCTCACCAGGTAGTACGGGAAGTTGCCCAGCGAAGCCACGCCCTTCACGTTCTGCTTGCCCTTGGTGCGGTCCCACAGCGTGAGCAGCGGCCCCACGCCGGCGCCCGCGATCTCGATGTTCCCCGACAGCAGCGCGTCGTTCACCGCCGAGCCGCCCGAGAGCTTGACCCACTCCACCTTCGCATCGACCCCCGCGGCCTTCGCGTGCCTCTCGATCAGCTTCTGCTCCTGCGCCACGTTGAGCAGCAGGTAGACGATGCCGAACTGCTCGGCGATGCGGATCTGCCCTTCGGCGTGCGCGGCCAGGCTGCCGGCGAGCAGGCCGAGGCCGGTGACGAGCGCGGCGGCGCGGCGGGTGAAGCGGTTCATTGGAAAGTCCGGAAAAGGGAAGGAAAAGAAATCAGAAAGGCGTGTCGCCCACGATGGTGGTGCGGTTGAGTCGGCGGCGCAGGTGGTCGGGCGTGCCTGCCGCGAGGTGCATCAGCGAGCGGTTGTCCCAGAACACCAGGTCGTGCGGTGCCCACGCATGGCGGTACACGAACTCCGGCCGCGTGCTGTGCGCGAACAGCTCGGCCAGCAGCGCATCGCTCTCGCCTTGCGGCAGGCCGACGATGCGCGTCGTGAAGTGCTCGCTGACAAACAGCGCCTTGCGCCCCGTCTCCGGGTGCGTGCGCACCACGGGTTGCACGGCGGGTGCGACCTGATCGATCTGCGCTTGCGAGAGCTTGGGGCGCCACGGATTCTTCGCACGCAGCTCCTCGTATTTCGCGAGGTAGCTGTGCTCCGCCTTCAGCGGCAGGATGCGCTGTTGCAGCTCGGCAGGCAGCGCCTCCCATGCCAGGTGCTGGTCGGCGAACAGCGTGTCGCCGCCTTCGCTCGGCAGCTCCTGCGCGTGCAGCAGCGAGCCCAGGCTGGGATGGGGCTTGTACGAAATGTCGGAGTGCCAGTACACGCCTGCATCGCCGAGACCGATCGGCTCGCCGTTCTCCTTGATGTTCGAGACGATCAGGATCTCGGGGTGGTTCTTCAGCTGGAACTGGTGCAGCACGTGAATCTCGAGCGGCCCGAAGCGGCGGCTGAAATCGATGTGCTGTGCGGGCGTGATGCGCTGGTCGCGAAAGACCAGCACGTGGTGGTCCAGGTGTGCGCGGTGGATGCGTTGGAAGTCGGCGGCGTTGATCGGCTCAGCGATGTCGAGCCCGACGATCTCCGCACCGACCGGCGCATCGAAAGGCCGCACCTCGAAGTGCTGCGCGGGCGCCTCTGCGGCGGGGGTAGCGCGGGAAAGAACGGCAGTCATGCCGCGAATGTAGAAGCGCGCCCTCCATTCCCCAACGAAGTCTTTGTTGCTTGCTTATGACCAACTCTTTCCGTTGAAAGCACAAGCCCCGGGCCGAGCGAAGCGACGGCCCGCCCGGTATCCAAGCCCCTCTGGCTGCGCCGAGGAGCGCAGCGTTTCGCGGATCAGGGCTCGCCCTTGTTTGAGCGAAGCGAGTTTGGGCGAGACCCCGCGAAACGCGAGCACCGCAGGTTGCCCGCAGCGAAGCGGAGGGACGCAGACAGTGGGGTCGCCTTTTCTTTGCTTACTTTCTTTTGGCGAAGCAAAAGAAAGTGAGTCGCCCGCCGGGGCGAGACCCGGCCTCGGGAAGCAAACCCTCAGAGGGTGTGACTCCGATCCCCTTCAGAGAAACCCACCGCGTCCCAGGGTTCACCGACAGCAAACCCCACCACCTTGAACAACTCCCCCATCTCATGCTCATGAATCAACCGAGCCGCCATCCCCCGCTGCGCCACGGTCCCCCGCTCCATCCGCCCCAAGATCCCGCAGTTCAAGAGAAACCGCGCCTGACTCGTATAGCCAAGAACAGCCAGCCCCGCCTCCTGCCCCGCCACCGCAATCCCCGTGAAGTCCACATGCGCCGTGATGTCCTTGTACCCCACCTCCGACAGCGGATCGCCATCCGCCTGATGCCCCCGATGGCACATCACCGTCCCCATGTGCCGCTGCGGGTGGTAGTACTCGCCCTCGGGAAACCCGTAGTCGATGAGAAAAGCCGCCCCCTTCTCAAGCCGGTCCGCCAGCGTCGCAATAAAAGCTTGAGCCTGCGGATGCACCTCCGTGAGGTAGTCATGCACCCCAGGCACCTCGACCGGCGGCCGAAGATCCGTCGGCCGGTCCGCCCACGTCCACCCATCCCCCGCCAGATTCCGCACCACCCCCCGCTCGAACCAGACCCCCTTCACCCGCGCCAGCAACTGCACCGGCATCGCATCGAGCACCTCATTGCCGACCACCACACCCTGCATGGACTCAGGCAGCTCCCCAAGCCATTCGACCCGCCCCGCATACCCCGCCAGCGCCTGCTGCTGCCGCTCGCGCAAGGTGCCCGACAGGTCGACGATGCGATAGCGCACATCGCCGCGCCCCATCTCGCCCAGCGCATGCAGCAGCTGCACCGCCAGCGCCCCCGAGCCCGCACCGAACTCCCACACGGTGTCGGTGCCGGTCTTCTCCAGCGCTTCGAGCACCTGCACCGCGAGCGTGTGGCCGAACATCGGCGTCAGCTCGGGCGCGGTCACGAAGTCGCTGCCGGATGAAGGCATGTGGCCGAACTTGGCCGAGGTGTTGGCGTAGTAGCCGAGCCCCGGCGCATACAGGGCCAGGGCCATGAAGCGGTCGAAGCCGATCCATCCGCCCGCGCGCTCGACGGAGCGGGCAATCAGATGGTCGAGGGCGATGGGTAAACTGTTTGTCGTTGGCGTCGTCACGGCGCCATTGTCCTCTTCCTGTCTTCTGTCTTCTTCCTCCGAATGAGCGTCATCCCACCCTCCTCCTCCGATCGCCGCCGCACCGTCCTCGTCACGGGCGCGGGCCGCCGGCTGGGCCGCGAGATCGCGCTGGCGCTCGCGGCGGGCGGCTGGCAGGTGGCGGTGCACTACCGCAGCTCGCGCGCCGAGGCCGAGCAGACCGTGGCCGACTGCGCCGCGCGCTCGGGCGACTCGGCCCTGTTCGAGGCCGACCTCGCCGACGAGCAGGCCACGCGCGCCCTGCTGCCGCGCGTGGCAGCGCGCTTTCGCGCCGTCGATGCCGTGGTGCACAGCGCCGCCCTCTTCGAACACGACGACGCCGCCAGCTTCAGCTACGCGCTCATGGAGCGCCACGCACGCAGCAACACCGGCGCGGCCATCCTGCTGGCGCAGGCGCTGCACGACCACCTGGCCCGGCGCGATGCGCAGGGCGGCGCCGTGGTGCACCTGCTCGACCAGAAGCTCTGGAACCCGAACCCCGACTTCCTGAGCTACACGCTCTCCAAGGCCGCACTCGAAGCCGCCACTCCCATGCTCGCGCTGGCGCTCGCGCCGCGCGTGCGCGTGGTGGGCGTGGCGCCCGGCCTCACGCTGGCGAGCCACATGCTCGACGACGACAAGTTCGCGCAGCTGCACAAGCTGTCGCCGCTGGGCCGCTCGTCCACATCGGAAGACGTGGCCGCCACCGTGAAGTTCGCGCTGGAAAACAGCTCGATCACCGGCACCACGCTGCTCGTCGACGGCGGCCAGCACCTCATGAAATTCGAGCGCGACTTCTCGCTCATGTGACGAGCACCACCACCATGTCCACGAACACACCGCACGGCCACCAGACACTCACCCTCCAGGGCCTGCGCTTCGACGCCAACCTGGGCATCCTGGAGCAGGAAAAGACCGCGCCGCAGCCGATCCTGGTGGACGCCGAACTCAACCTCGGCCCGCAGCCGCTGCTGCCGCAGGACGACGACATCTTCCACGTGCTGGACTACCGCAAGGTGCGCCGCATCATCATCGACGAGTGCACCGCCGAGCACGTCAACCTGCTCGAAAGCCTGATCGGCAAGCTCGCGCAGCGCCTGCTGCAACTGCCCGGCGTGCGGGGCGTGCGCGTGAAGATCGCCAAGCTCGAAATCTTCGACGACTGCGAAGTCGCCATCCGCATCGAAGCCGGGGAATGGTGATCCAAGGCAAAATCGGGGATCTTTCCCCTGATTTGCCCGAAGTAGCCCCCCAATGAACGCCGTCTGGATCGACGATACGCCCGAAGCCGGTGCGCCCTCCAACTCGCTGAAGATCGAACGCGAGACGCACAAGCTCGAGAAGCGCCTGTGCCGCCAGGTCGGCCAGGCCATCGTCGACTACAACATGATCGAAGAGGGCGACAAGGTCATGGTGTGCGTCTCGGGCGGCAAGGACAGCTACGCGCTGCTCGACATCCTGCTCAAGATGAAGGCGCGCGCGCCCATCCACTTCGACATCGTCGCGGTCAACCTCGACCAGAAGCAGCCCGGCTTCCCCGAAGAGGTGCTGCCCAAGTACCTGAGCGAGCTCGGCGTGGCCTTCCACATCGAGAACCAGGACACCTACAGCATCGTCAAGCGTGTGATCCCCGAGGGCAAGACCACCTGCGGCCTGTGCAGCCGGCTGCGCCGCGGCATCCTGTACCGCGTGGCCGACGAGCTGGGCGCCACCAAGGTCGCGCTGGGCCACCACCGCGACGACATGCTGCAGACCTTCTTCCTCAACATGTTCTTCGGCGGCAAGCTCAAGAGCATGCCGCCCAAGCTGGTGAGCGACGACGGCAAGCACATCGTGATCCGCCCGCTGGCCTACGTGGCCGAAAAGGACACGGTGCGCTGGGCGCAGCACCGCGAGTTCCCGATCATTCCCTGCACGCTGTGCGGCAGCCAGGAAAACCTGCAGCGCAAGCAGGTCGGCGAGATGCTGCGCGAGTGGGACAAGAAGTACCCCGGCCGCGTGGAAAACATGTTCACCGCGCTGCAGAACGTCGTGCCTTCGCACCTGCTGGACGGAACGCTGCACGACTTCCAGGGTCTGAAGGCGACGGGCGTGGCCGACGAGAACGGCGACAAGGCCTTCGACACGCCCGCTTTCGACCTGCTCTCCCAGGCACCCTCGGCCCTGCGCATCGTCCAGGGCTGACTCGGGCAACCCAGGGGACTTTGAGGGCCTAAGGCCCGGAGACCCTTATGTATCGTGCGTTTTCAGCTCTATTTTTGGTAGCAACCCTGAGCGGCTGCGCCACCTCCTGGGTGGTCGACAGCAACGTCAAGAGCTTTGCCACGCCGGGCACGACCGTGCCGCCCGGCGCCACCTACCGCTTCGAGCGCCTGCCTTCGCAGCAGGCCGATACGGCGCGCCAAGAGGGCCTCGAGGCCATGGCCGCGGCTGCGCTCGACAAGGTCGGCCTGCGCCGCGACGACGCCCAACCGCAGTACACGGCGCAGATCGGCGCGCGCGTCACGGCGGCGCTGTCGCCCTGGGCCGATCCGTGGCTGTACGGGCCCGGCCCGTGGGGCTACGGCTACGGCGGCTACTACGGCCACCGCTGGTATGGCAGCGGCTGGTACGGCGGCCCGATGTTCACGCCGCCGGCCAACCCCTGGTACCAGCGCGAGGTGAGCCTCGTGCTGCGCGAGGCGGGTGGCAGCCACCGCGTGGTGTACGAGACCCGCGCGCGCAACGACGGCCCCTACAGCGCGAGCGCGGCGATCCTGCCGGTGATGTTCGAGGCCGCGCTGCAGGGCTTTCCGAACCCGCCGCCGGGCGAGCGCCGCGTGAACATCGAGCTCACGCCGGCTGCCAAAAAATGATGCACTTCTAGAATTCGGACGGATGGAAGCCAATCTCACCCGCCTGATCGCCGTGCGCCACGGCGAAACCGCCTGGAACGTCGACACCCGCATCCAGGGCCACCTCGACATCGGCCTCAATGCCACCGGCCTCTGGCAGGCGCAGCGCGCCGGACAGGCGCTGGCGGACGAGCCGATCGCGGCGGTCTACGCCAGCGACCTCTCGCGCGCCTGGCAGACCGCCCAGGCCATCGCCGAGCCCCACGGCCTCGCCGTGCAGCCCGACCTGGGCCTGCGCGAGCGCGCCTTCGGTCGCTTCGAGGGCATGAGCTTCGCCGAGATCGAGGCCACGCTGCCCGAGGACGCGCGCCGCTGGCGCGAGCGCGACCCCGAGTTCGAGCCCGAAGGCGGCGGCGAGAGCCTGCTGACCTTTCGCGACCGCGTGACCGGCACCGCCTCGGCCATCGCCGCGCGCCACCCGGGCCAGCTGGTGGTGCTGGTGGCCCACGGCGGCGTGATGGACGTGCTCTACCGCGCCGCCACGCGCCAGGAGCTGCAGGCGCCGCGCACCTGGCAGCTCGGCAACGCGGCGATCAACCGCATGCTGTGGACGCCCGAGGGCTTCAGCCTCGTCGGCTGGAGCGACATCGCCCACCTGGCGACGGACACGCCGCTGGACGAGACCACGACCTAGTGGGGCGAGCCGCTTGCCTTTCTTCGCCCCGGGCAAGACGCTCCCATGAAAAGAACGAACCCCACGCCCTCGGCGTACGCCAGCTGGGACGCCTCCCAGTCGCTGTCCGCGCCGTGGATCGACGCCACGCACCTGGGAAGCTTCGTCACCCTGGAGGCCGGCGACACCATTGCGCGCGAAGGCGAACGGCACGACTACTTCTATCTCTTGCGGTCGGGCTTCGTGCACTCCACGGTCCACCGAAGCAACGGCGCGGAGTTCCTGCTCGAGATCTTCGGGCCGGGCGCGATCTTCGGCGAAGGCCCGGCGTTTGCCGACAGCCCCCGGCCGACGACGACCCGGGCGGTCGCGCCGGCCCTCCTCAGCCGCTATCGGCCGGCGGATGTCGCGCAGCAGTTTTCGGCGCTGCCCGAACTCGCGACCTCGTTGATCCAGCTGCTCGGCTTCAAGAACCACATGATCGTCGCCAAGCTGGCCGGGGTGGCCTCGGCGGCACCCAAGGAGCGGGTCATCGACTTGCTGCTGCGGGTGGCGCGCCCGCCATCGGCGCAGGCACCGAAACAACTCACCGTCGATCTGACCCACGAGCAGATCGGCGCCATGACGGCCTTGAGCCGTGTCACCGTCACGCGCACGTTGAATGCGCTGGCGAGAGAAGGGCTCATTGAAACGAGGGCGCGGCAGGTCAGCATTCCGAATGCGCCGGCTCTGCATCGTTTCCGCGACGCGACACCGTAAGGAAAAAGCCCGCTTCCTGTATCGCTGGATACCGTCGACCCCCTCATCCCCTCGCGATCATTCATCCCGTCACACACATGGGAAGAGCAGCGGCGGAGGGAATGGAGCGAGCCGTTGAGGAGAGAGGCCGGAGCGCCTTCAATGGGCGATGGTCCGGGTGTGGCGTAACACAGGACTGCACAAGTCCTTCCTGGCCGGGTGGCTCACGCTCATGGCCATCCGGCATCTTTTGAATCGCCGTCAAGCGTGCGAGGCCGCGTGCCCCGCCGCAGCCTCGGCCTTCGCCTCGCCCGGCAGCTCCACCATCGGCCCGCTGCCGCTGTAGCGGTCGAGCGCCAGGTAGATCGCGGGCGTGATGTACAGCGTGATCACCTGCGAGAAGATCAGCCCGCCCACCACCGCCACGCCCAGCGGCTGGCGCAGCTCGGCGCCGGCACCCAGGCCCAGCGCGAGCGGCAGCGCGCCCATCAGCGCGGCCAGCGTGGTCATGAGAATCGGGCGGAAGCGCAGCCGGCAGGCTTCGCGGATCGCGTCGACCGGCTTCATGCCCTCGGTGCGCTGCGCGTCGAGCGCGAAGTCGATCATCATGATCGCGTTCTTCTTCACGATGCCGATCAGCAGCAGGATGCCGATGGTCGCGATCAGCGTGAGGTCGAAGCCGAAGAGCTTCAGCGAAATGAGCGCCCCCACCGCCGCCGAGGGCAGGCCCGCCAGGATGGTGATCGGGTGGATGTAGCTCTCGTACAGCACGCCCAGTAGCACATAGATGACCAGCACCGCGAGCACCAGCAGCACGGCCTGGCTGCCCTGCGAACTCTGGAACACCGCCGCGTCGCCGCCGTAGGTCGTGATGATCGACTGCGGCATCTTCAGCTCGTCCTTGAAGCGGTCGATCTTCGCGGTGGCGTTGCCCAGCGGCACGTCGGGGCCGAGGTTGAACGACACCGTCACCGCCTGCAGCTGGCCCTGGTGGTTGACCGAGGTCGGCCCCACGGTGCGCTTGACGGTCGAGAAGGCCGACAGCGGCACCAGCTTGCCGGTGGTGCTGCGCACCGACAAGCGCGCCACGTCTTCCTCGAACTGGCGGTCGCTGTCGGCCGCCGACAGGATCACCTGGTAGGTGTTGCTGGCGCCGTAGATGCTGCCGATCTGGCGGTCGCCGTAGGCGTTGTACAGCGCGGTGCGCAGGTCGCCCACGGCCACGCCGAGCACGCCGGCTTTGTCGCGGTCGATCTCCAGCGTGGCCTGCAGGCCGCGGTTCTGCGAATCGCTGGTCACGTCGCGGAAGTCGGGGTCGGCGCGCATGCGCTCCATGAGCTTCGTCGACCACGGCACCATCTCGCCGGCGTTCACGCTCTGCAGCGTGTACTGGAAGCGCGCCTTGCTCTGGCGCCCGCCCAGGCGCAGGTTCTGCACCGGCTGCATGTACACGGCAATGCCCGGGATCTCGCGGAAGCGCTGGCGCAGGGACTCGAGCACCTTGGCCATCTTGGGGCGCTCGCTGCGCGGCTTGAGCACCGCGAACAGCCGGCCCGAGTTCTGCGTGGCCGTCGGGCCGCCCACGCCGACGAAGGAACTCACGTAGTCCACGCTCGGATCGGCCTTGAGCGCGGCGGCCACGCGGTCCTGCAGCGCCTTCATGGCGGTGAACGAAATGTCTTCGGCCGCCTCGGTGGTGATCTGGATCTGGCCGATGTCTTCCTCGGGGAAGAAGCCCTTGGGAATGCTGATGAAGAGCCAGGCCGTGACCACGAAGGTCAGCCCCGCCATGACCAGCATCAGCGCGCGGTGCCCGAGCGTCCAGTCGAGCGTGCGCATGTAGCCGCCGTGCACGGCGCGGTAGCCGCGCTCGAAGGCACGGCCGATCGCCGTGCCGGGCTCGGGGTGCTCTTCCTCGTGGTCGAGCGCGCCGGCCTTGCGCGGCACGTGCTTGAGCAGCCGGCTCGCGAGCATGGGCACGAGCGTGAGCGACACCACGGCCGACACCAGCACGGCCAGCGCCACCACCACGGCGAACTCGTGGAACAAGAGGCCGATCACGCCCGGCATGAAGAAGATCGGGATGAACACGGCCACCAGCGAGATCGAGATCGACACGATGGTGAAGCCCACCTCGCGCGCGCCGCGCAGCGCGGCGGCCATCGGCTCCATGCCCTTCTCGACGTAGCGCATGATGTTCTCGAGCACCACGATGGCGTCGTCCACCACCAGGCCCACGGCCAGCGTGATGCCCAGCAGCGAGACGTTGTCCAGGCTGTAGCCGAAGGCGTACAGCAGCGCCACGGCGCCGATCAGCGAGATCGGGATGGTGGCCGCCGGAATCAGCGTGGCCACCAGCCGGTGCAGGAACAGGAAGATCACCAGCACCACCAGCGCGATGGTGCCCAGCAAGGTGAGCTGCACGTCGTGCACCGCCTCGCGGATCGAGAGCGAGCGGTCGTTGACCATGTGGATCTCGACCGACTGCGGCAGCTCGGCCTTGAAGCGCGGGATGAGCGCGCGCACCGCGTCCACCACCTGCACGGTGTTGGCGTTGGGCTGGCGCTGCACGGCCAGCGAGATCGAGTCTTGCCCGTTGAAGCTGCTGGCGGTCTTGACCGACTCGAAGCTGTCTTCGAGCGTGGCCACTTCGTCCAGCCGCACCGGCGCGCCGTTGCGCTGCGCGATGATCAGCTTGGCGAAGTCGGCCGCCTTCATGAGCTGGCGGTTGGCCTGGATGGTGAGCGTCTGGCGCGGGCCGTCGAGCGTGCCGACCGGCGTGTTGGCGTTGGCCGAGTTCACCGCCTTGGCCAGCTCGTCGAGCGTGATGTTGCGCGCGTTGAGCAGGTCGGCGTTGGCCTTGATGCGCACCGCGAAGGCCTTGCGCCCGTACACCCCCACCTGCGCCACGCCGTCGATGGTCGAGAGCGTGGGCGAAATGAGGTTCTCGGCGTAGTCGTTGAGCTCCGACGGGTTCATCGACGGCGAGATCAGCGCGATGAACAGCACCGGCGCATCGGCCGGATTCACCTTGCGGTATGAAGGCAGCTGCGTGAGTTCCTGCGGCAGCTGGCGCTGGGCGCGCAGCAGCGCGGCCTGCACGTCGACCGCGGCGGCGTCGATGTCGCGGCTGCTGACGAATTCGAGCGTGAGCGAGGTCACGCCCTGCGTGTTCACCGAGCTGATGGTCTGCAGGCCGGGGATGGTCGAGAACTGCTTTTCGAGCGGCAGCGCGACCGAACTCGCCATGGTGTCGGGGCTGGCGCCCGGCAACTGCGCGTTGACGTTGATGACCGGCGTGTTGTAGCTGGGCAGCGCCGCGACCGGGATGCTGAAGTACGCAAAGATGCCGATGACCACGACGGCCGCCGACAGCAGCACCGTCATCGCCGGACGGCGGATGCAGAGCTCTGAAATGTTCATGCGCGTTCTCGCGCCGGCTGAACATCCGACGAAGCGGCGCTGCCGGGCGTGACACCCGTGGTGCCGTTGGCGGGGGCACCGCCCGGCCCGGCCGGCGCCTTCACGTCGATGCGCACCTTGCCACCCGGGCGCACGTTCTGGCTGCCTTCGATCACGACCTGCTCGCCGGGCGTCACGCCGCTCACGGCCACCTTGGTGCCGAAGGTGTGGAGCACCTTGACCTGACGACGTGCCGCGTTGCGCTCGGCATCGACCACGTACAGCGTGGCGCCGTCGGACAGCATCATGAGCGCCGCGGCCGGCACCACCGTGACGCCGTCGAGCATGCGCACCGTGATGCGCGTGTTGACGAACTGGCCGGGCCACAGGCTCTGGTCGGCGTTGGCGAACACGGCCTTGGCGCGCACGGTGCCGATCTGCGGATCGACCGTGTTGTCGACGAAGTCGAGCGTGCCGAACAGCGGCTCGCGCCGGCCCGTGACCAGCGCCTCGACCTTGGCGCGCGTGCGCGCCGCGGCCAGCAGGTCCTGCAGGTTGCCTTCGGGCACCGGGAAGCTCACGGCGATGGGGTCGAGCTGGGTGATCGTGACCAGCGACAGCGTGGGCTGCACCAGCGTGCCCGGGTAGATGTTGACGGCGCCGATGCGCCCCGCGATGGGCGCGCGCAGCGTGGCGTAGCCCAGCGCCACCTGCGCCGACTGCACGGCGGCGCGGTCGGCCGCGACGGCGGCGCGCTGCGCCTGGAGCTGCGACAGCGTGGCGTCGGCCGCGCTCTTGGCAATGAAGTTCTGTGCCACCAGGTCCTGGCTGCGCTTGTACTGGCGCTCCAGGTCGGCCATGGTGGCCTCGTCCTTCTGCTGCTGGGCCCGGGCGCGCGCGAGGTTGGCCTGGTCGTTGCGGTCGTCCAGCGTGAAGAGCAGCTGCCCTGCTTTCACGAACTGGCCTTCCTTGACGTGCACCGCGCTCACGGTGTTGGTGACCTGCGGGCGCAGGTCGACGCTGTTGAGCGAAACCACGCTGCCGTTGACCTGCACCGTGACCGGCACGTCCTGCTTTTCGGCCGTGGCCAGCGTGACCAGCGCGGCGGGAGGCCCGGCGTTCGCGGGCTTGGCGTCTTTCGCGGCCGACCGATCGCCCGACATGCGCCACCAGCCGCCTGCGACGGCTACGATCAACACGCCCGCGAGGGCGAAGGCGGCAGATTTCTTCATGGGTTCTTGTGCACTTTGGGCTGACAGCAGCTATTGGAGCAGTGGCCGACGCGCAGTGTTCATGGGCGCCGTAAAGAAATGTAAAGCAGGCCGACGCAAAGCCCCCGCACCACCCGCTGCACCCGGTATGAGGGAAAACACCCCCTCGCTAAAATCGCCGGTCCACAGCCTCTGGATATACCCCATGAACCGCTGCAAGACACCCACGAAAACACTCACCTCCCTTGCCTTCTGCGCCGCCCTTGCCGGCGCCGCCGGTCTTTTCTCGCTCCAGGCCAGCGCCCAGGACGAGGTGCCCCGTCCGCAGACCCAGAACGAGTCGCTCAACGGCGGGCGCAACTTCCCCATCGGCACGCTGCGCGGCAAGTTCATGGTGACCAGCGCCCCCGACGTCGAGCTCGACGGCCGGGCCGACCGCCTGGGCGCCGGCGCGCGCATCCGCAGCCCGCAGAACATGCTGGTGATGCCCGGCGCGATCATCGGCCAGAAGTACCTCGTGAACTACACGCGCGACGCCGCCGGGCTGCTGCGCGAGGTCTGGATCCTGACGCCCGACGAGGCCATGGCCAGCCGCGAATCGCTGAACAAGCCGTTCCTGAACATCTGGCCGTTCGTCTCGAACGACACGCTGAACACGCAGTAACGCGGCCGGGCCGCAAGCAAGCAAAAATCCGCGGGCGCCACGCGCGCCTCGCAGCCCTTCCTCTTTGCGAAGGGCACAGAGAGCTCCCCATGAAAAAAGTATTCATCAAGACCTTCGGCTGCCAGATGAACGAGTACGACTCGGACAAGATGGCCGACGTGCTCCACGCCGCACAGGGCTACGAACCCACGCAGAACGTGGACGAGGCCGACCTCATCCTGTTCAACACCTGCTCGGTGCGCGAGAAGGCGCAGGAGAAGGTGTTCTCCGACCTCGGCCGCGTGAAGCACCTGAAGGCCAAGGGCGTGAAAATCGGCGTGGGCGGCTGCGTGGCGAGTCAGGAAGGCCAGGCCATCATCGCGCGCGCGCCCTACGTCGACATCGTGTTCGGCCCGCAGACGCTGCACCGCCTGCCCGAGATGCTGAACGACCGCGAGCGGCTGGACCGTCCGCAGGTGGACATCAGCTTCCCCGAGATTGAGAAGTTCGACCACCTGCCGCCCGCGCGCGTGGAAGGCGCGACCGCCTTCGTGTCGATCATGGAAGGCTGCTCCAAGTACTGCAGCTACTGCGTGGTGCCCTACACCCGTGGCGAGGAAGTGAACCGCCCGCTGGACGACGTGCTGGTCGAGATCGCCGGCCTGGCTGACCAGGGCGTGCGCGAGATCACGCTGCTGGGCCAGAACGTGAACGCCTACCGCGGCAAGATGGGCGACACCGCCGAAATCGCCGACTTCGCGCTGCTGATTGAATACGTCGCCGAGATCCCCGGCATCGAACGCATCCGCTACACCACCAGCCACCCGAACGAGTTCACGCCCCGGCTCATCGAGGCCTACGCCAAGGTGCCGCAGCTCGTCTCGCATCTGCACCTGCCGGTGCAGCACGGCAGCGACCGCATCCTCATGGCGATGAAGCGCGGCTACACGGCCATGGAATACAAGAGCACGGTGCGCAAGCTGCGCGCCATCCGCCCTGACCTGGCCCTGTCCAGCGACTTCATCGTCGGCTTCCCCGGCGAGACCGATGCCGACTTCGACAAGATGATGAAGCTCATCGACGACTGCCAGTTCGACAACAGCTTCAGCTTCATCTTCAGCCCGCGCCCCGGCACGCCCGCCGCCGCGCTGCAGGACGACACGCCGCACGAGGTGAAGCTGGCGCGCCTGCAGACGCTGCAGCGCGTGATCGACGGCAACGTGCGCCGCTTCGGCGACGCGCTGGTGGGCAGCACGCAGCGTGTGCTGGTCGAGGGCGCGTCGCGCAAGGACGCCAACGAACTCATGGGCCGCACCGCCTGCAACCGCGTCGTCAACTTCGAAGGCGACGCCCGCCTCGTGGGCCAGATGGCCGACCTGCGCATCACCCGCTCGCTGGCCTACACGCTGCGCGGCGAAGTGGTCACGCGCGAATCGGCCCTGGCTGCTGCTGCCACGGTGCTCGCCCACTGATGGCGAAACGTCCGTCCGTCCGAGGCTCGTTCCAGCAGCTCCTGCTGTTTGCCTTCCTGCTGATCACCGCGCTGCTGGTGGGCGTGGCGCTGCGCTCGGTGCTGCAGTACGACGCGCTCGTCACGCAAAGCCGCGACGCCGCCGCGCGCGCGCTGCGCCTGTCGGGCGCCTCGCAGTCGCTGGCCGAACGCAGCGCGGCCATGGAGCGCGCGGGACGCCAGTCGCTGGTGCTCAACGACGCCGTGCTGCGCCGCCGTTTCGACGAGGCGGCGCGCGAGGCCCACCAGGTGCTGGAGCGCCTGGAACGTAACGGCCTGCCGGCCGCCGGCATCGACATGTGGCGCAGCCAGCTCGGCGTGATCGAAGGGCTGCTCGGCGGCAGCCCCGACAGCGCCCTGGCGCGCGAAAGCACGATGGCGATGCAGTTCCGCGAACTCGACGCCCTGAACACCAACATCGCCCAGCAGGCGCAGTTCCTGATCGAAACGCAGAACGACGCGCTGGCCAAGCGCATCGAGAACGCGCGCCGCCGGCTGATGCGCGAGGTGGTGGCTGCCAGCGTGCTGGCCGTGCTGCTGGCGCTGGCCTTCGGCATCTGGCTCGCGCGCCCCTTCAAGCGGCTCGAGAACGCCATCGTCGGCCTGGGCCAGAACCGGCTCGACGAACCCATCGACATCCGCGGCCCGGCCGACGTGCGGCGCGTGTCGCAGCAGCTCGAATGGCTGCGCCTGCGCCTGACCGAACTCGACGCCGACAAGGCGCGCTTTTTGCGCCACGTATCGCACGAGCTGAAGACGCCGCTGGCGGCGCTGCGCGAAGGCGTGTCGCTGCTCGAAGACGGCGTGACCGGCCCGCTGAATCCGGCGCAGCTCGAGGTCGCGCAGATCCTGCAGCAGAACACCGTGTCGCTGCAGAACCAGATCGAGGCGCTGCTGCGCTTCAACGCCGCCGCCTTCGAGGCGCGCGAGCTGCGCCGCGAGCGCACCGAGCTGCTGCCGCTGATCGAGGAGCAGATCGAGGCCCAGCGCCTGCAGTGGCAGGCGCACGGCCTGCGCGTGCGCGCCGAGGGCGAGCCGATCGCCCTCACGGTCGACCGCACCAAGCTCGGCACCGCCATCGCCAACCTGCTGTCGAACGCGATCCGCTTCTCGGCCGCCGGCGGCGTCATCACGCTGGCCGTGTCGGGCACGCCCGAGGCGGTGCACATCGACGTGTGCGACGCCGGCCCCGGCATTGCCGTGGGCGACCGCGACCGTATCTTCGAACCCTTCTTCCGCGGCGAGCGCCAGCCCGAGCACACGGTGAAAGGCACCGGCATCGGACTTTCCATCGTGCAGGAGTACATTGCAGCCCATGGGGGCCGCATCGCCCTGCTGCCGGACGGCCCCGGTGCACGCTTTCGCATCGAACTGCCGCGCACGACCTGACCCCGGACACCCCACCCACACCGCCCCGCGCCTTTTTCGACCCATGTTCCTTTCGTTCGTCCGCAGATCCACCTTCGCCGGGGCCATGGCCGTGCCATGCGCCCTGCTGCTGGCGGCCTGCGCCTCCCAGCCCAAGCCGCCGGCCGAAGCCGACGCGCTGCCACCGCCCGTGGCCGCGCCGCGCGTCGTGCCGGTCGAGGCCGAGCCCCGCGCGCCGGCCACGCAGCCGGCCTCGCTGTTCACGCAGCTCACGCAAGGCCCCCTCACGGCCATGCTGGCCTACGCCGACAAGGTGCGCCCGCTGGGCGGCGCCGACCTGAGTGCGGAAATCGCCCGCGTCGGCGAACAGGGCGAGACGCCCGCAGCGCAGATGCAGCTGGCGATCCTGCTCGCACAGACCCGCGTGCCGGCCGACCTGGCGCGCGCGCTGGGCCTGCTGCAGCGCGTGATCGCCAACCCGGCGCCCGAGGCGCAGCCGCTGCACCCGCTCGCGCGGGCGCTGGCCGCGCGCTATGTGGAGCAGCGCCGCGTCGAGGACGACCGCGACAAGCAGGTGCAGCAGCTGCGCGACAGCCAGCGCCGCATCGACCAGCTCAACGAGCGCATCGAGGCGCTGCGCGCCATCGAGCGCAGCTTCGCCCGGCCCAACACGCCGGCCCCCACGCCCTCCTCCAACGGAAGCAGATCCAATCCATGAGCACGACCGGCGCCCGCCTCCTCGTGGTCGACGACGACCCGGACATGCTGCGGCTGCTCTCGATGCGGCTGGTGTCGGCGGGCTACCAGGTCACGGCCGTCACCTCGGCCGAGACCGCGCTCACGCAGCTCGAGATCGAGCACCCGCAGCTGGTGCTCAGCGACGTGCGCCTGCCCGGGCGTGACGGCCTGCAGCTGTTCGACGAGATCCGCAAGCGCCACCCGACGCTGCCGGTGATCCTGCTGACCGCGCACGGCACCATCCCCGACGCGGTCGAGGCCACGGCGCGGGGCGTGTTCACCTACCTCACCAAGCCCTACGACGCGCGCGAGCTGCTCGAGAAGATCGCGCAGGCATTGGCGCTCGGCGCGCCGACCACCACGCCGAGCAAGACCGGCGACGACAGCTGGCGCTCGGAAATCGTGAGCCGCAGCAACCGCATGGCCGAGCTGCTGGCCGAGGCGCGCATGGTCGCCAAGTCGGACGCGTCCGTGCTGTTGCGCGGCGACTCCGGCGCCGGCAAGGAGCTGCTGGCGCGCGCCATCCACAAGGCCAGCGCGCGTGCCGACAAGCCCTTCGTGGCGGTCAATTGCGGCGCCATTCCCGAGGCGCTGCTCGAATCCGAGCTGTTCGGCCACATGAAGGGCGCCTTTACCGACGCCCACGCGAACCACAAGGGCCTGTTCCAGCAGGCCGACGGCGGCACGCTGCTGCTCGACGAAATCGGGGACATGCCGCCCGCGCTGCAGGTCAAGCTGCTGCGCGTGCTGCAGGAGCGCGCGGTGCGCCCGCTGGGCGCGAGCCAGTCGATCGAGGTCGACGTGCGCATCGTCTCGGCCACCCACCGCGACCTCGACGCCGCGATGGAAGCCGGCCAGTTCCGCGAAGACCTCTATTACCGCCTGAACGTGGTGACGCTCACGCTGCCGCCGCTGTCGGCGCGGCGCGAGGACATTCCGCTGCTGGCCAACCACTTCCTGCAGAAGCTGTCGACCAAGTACGGCAAGCGGCTGTCGGGCTTCGCGCCCGAGGCGCTGAAGGCGCTCACCACCGCCGCGTGGCCGGGCAACGTGCGCCAGCTCTACAACGTGGTGGAGCAGGTCTGCGCGCTGTCGGGCTCGCCGCTGATCCCGCTGGCGCTGGTGCAGCGCGCGCTGCGCGTGCCGAGCGTGGAGGTGCTCACCTACGCCGAGGCCAAGCAGCGTTTCGAGCGCGACTACCTCGTCGGCCTGCTCAAGCTGACCGACGGCAACGTGGCCGATGCGGCCCGCCTGGCCGACCGCAACCGCACCGAGTTCTACCGCCTGCTGCAGAAGCACGAGCTCACGCCGGGCAACTTCAAGGCCGACGTTGTCGCTCCCGGTGGCGACCCTGTCGCCGAGTAGCGACAGGCCTAAGTCGTTGATTTGAAAGACTGTTTCCCGAGGGCCTCCCCGGCTTGTCGGGATTCGGCGACAAAAACGGGGGTTTCGGGGGCCCGGCAGGCCCCTCCCCCACGGAAAACGGTTTCGAATCGCGCCAAGTCGTTGATTTGAAAGCGTTTTTCCAGGCTGGCACAGGGTTTGCCCCTGTACTGGCATGACAGCACTTACCAGCCCATCTTTCGCACTGCGTCCGCAGCGCGACGGCCTGCGTCAAAAGCAGTTTTCCTCCTCGCGGCCCCGTGCCGCGGGCCATTCGCTGACCGCGCTCTCCGGCGTCGGCGGCGCCGCCACGGATTGCGTCTTCAAGCGCCTTCCGGCCATTGGCGACACCCCCCTCGACAAGCAACGTTGGTGAATGAACCGATGAAGCCGAACGACTTCTCCCACCTCAACGTCCTCGCCGAATCCGATTTCGCACGCCGTAGCGCGCTGCGCGAGGAACGCCACCCCAACGCCGTCACTGCACCGCCGGTCAACCGCGGTTCCATGGCCCCGCGCCCCTGGCGTGGTTTCTGGAACAGCCTCGGCACCGCGCTGCTCGTGCGCCTGGGCGCCGGCCGCAATGCCGACAGCGCCCCCGCCGCCAAGCAGGCCACCCCGGCCCCGCAGGCCTGGGAACGCGCCGCCGGCCAGCGCCGCCTCGCCTTCATGCTGCTCACGCTGCTGAGCACCGTGATCGCGTCATCGCTGTTCGCCAGCGTGCAACCCGACTACGACAACGTCTGGCTCGAATACGGCCAGATCGGCCTGTACGGCCTGCTCTCGGGCTGGGTCGTGACCGGTTTCGTGACCGCGCTCATGGGCTTCTACGTCTCCGTGCGCGGTGACAAGCACGCCCTCTCGGCGAAACAGGTGGCCCACCACCCGATGAACCCCGAGGCACGCACCGCGATCATCATGCCGATCTGCAACGAGGACGTGGCCACCGTGTTCGCCGGCCTGCGCGCCACCTGCGAATCGGTCGCCTCCACGGGCCACGCCAAGCAGTTCGACGTGTTCGTGCTGTCCGACAGCTACAACCCCGAGACCGCCGCCGCCGAGCGCGCCGCCTGGGAAGACCTGCGCGCCGCGCTGGCCGAGAGCCCGAACCAGCCGCAGGTCGAGGTGTACTACCGCCTGCGCACCCGCCGCACGCACCGCAAGGCCGGCAACGTCGCCGACTTCTGCCGCCGCTGGGGCAAGGACTACCGCTACATGGTCGTGCTCGACGCCGACTCCGTGATGAGCGGCGACTGCCTGGCCTCGATGGTCAAGCTGATGGAAGCCAACCCCACCGCCGGCATCATCCAGACCGCGACGCAGGCCATCGGCCACGTCACGCTGCACGCCCGCGCCCAGCAGTTCGCTTCGCGCGTCACCGGCCGCCTGTTCACGCTGGGCATGCAGTTCTGGCAGCTCGGCGAGTCGCACTACTGGGGCCACAACGCGATCATCCGCGTCGAAGCCTTCATGAAGCACTGCGCGCTGGCCCCCATCAAGGGCACCGGCGGCATGTCGGGCGGCATCATGTCGCACGACTTCGTCGAAGCCGCGCTGATGCGCCGCGCCGGCTACCACGTGTGGCTGGTGTCCGACCTGGTCGGCAGCTACGAACAGCAACCGCCGGACCTGCTGGCCGAGCTGCAACGCGACCGCCGCTGGTGCCAGGGCAACCTGCAGAACGCCCGCCTGATGGCCGAGCCCGGCATCCACCCGGTGCACCGCGCGATGTTCGTGACCGGCACCATGGCGTATGTCTCGGCCCCGCTGTGGCTCGCCTTCCTGACGCTGGGCACCGCCCTGTGGCTGAGCGGCTCGAGCCTCGTGTCGAGCTGGAACGTGCTGCCTGCCGAACTGGCTGGCCTGTGGGTCTGGACCCTGTGCCTGCTGTTCCTGCCGCGCGTGCTGGGCATCGCCGCCGTGCTGATGCGCGGCGAACAACGCCAGTACGGCGGTGTGTGGGGCCTGGTGAAGAGCTCGGTGCTCGAAGCCGGCCTGGCCATCGTGCAGGCCCCGGTGCGCATGCTGGCCCACTCGCTGTTCGTGCTCGTCGCCCTCACCGGCATCAAGCTCGACTGGAAGTCGCCCCCGCGTGAAGCCGCCGCCGTGCCGTGGAAGGTCGCTGCCTCGCAGCTGGCCCCCATGACGCTGGTGATCGCCATGCTGGCCGTCGGCGTCGCCATGATCGACCCGAGCGCCCTGATCTGGCTCATGCCCGTCGGCCTGCCGCTGCTGCTGGCGATCCCACTGACCGTGCTGACCAGCCAGATCGCGCTGGGCACCACGCTGCGCGACCGCGGCTTCCTGCTGATTCCCGAGGAGTCGCGCTCGCCCGCCGTGCTGCGCCGCGCCTGGATGCATGCGCTGCGCCTGGCGCGCCCGGCGGCACTGGCCACGGCCTGATGCGATCTCAGCCCTGCGGCTGATCGCTCCAAAGAAAAAGCCCGCTTCGGCGGGCTTTTTGCTGGGCGGTGCGCCATGCGCATCAAGATCTCAGAAGGGCAGCCAGCGGCGCCAGAACGGCGGACGGGGTGCGCGGGCGCCGCGCGCCACCAGCGCCGCGACGAGCGCCTCGCGGCCGTGCTTGCGGGCGGCCTGCAGCGGCGTGAGCCCGTCGAACTCAGACAGCAGGTTCGGATCAGCGCCGTGGTCCAGCAGGTAGCTGGCGATCTCGCCGTGCCCCTGGACCAGGCTGGCCACCAGCGGCGTGCACAGGATCTCGGGGTGCTGGTAGTTCGGATTCACGCCCGCACCGATGTGATAGCGCACCAGGTCGAGATCGCCGGTCAGCGCGCCCTGGTAGAGCTCTTTCCAGTCGCCTGCGGACATGGCTGGGCTGCGCGCCTCTCTATATATGCATGCGTCGAGCGGTCGGGCTCAGAACGGCAGCTTGCCGCCGCCTCCGCCCATGCCGGGCATCCCGCCCATGCCCTTCATGCCGCCCATCTTCTTCATCATCTTCATCAGGCCGCCGCCCTTCATCTTCTTCATCATGCCCTGCATCTGCTCGAACTCGTTGAGCAGGCGGTTCACTTCCTGAACCTGCACGCCCGCGCCGGCCGCGATGCGGCGCTTGCGCGTGGCCTTGAGCAGCTCGGGCTTGCGGCGCTCCAGCGGCGTCATGCTCTGGATGATCCCTTCCTTGCGGCGGATGTCGCGCTCGGCGCGGGTCATGTCGGCCTCGGTGGCCTTGGCGGCCATCTGCTGCGGCAGCTTGTCCATCAGGCTGGAAAGGCCGCCCATCTGCTTCATCTGCTGCAGCTGGCCGAGGAAGTCGTTCAGGTCGAAGCCCGCGCCGCTCTTGACCTTGGCGGCCAGCTTCTGCGCCGCCGCCACGTCGACGCCGGCCGTGACCTGCTCGACCAGCGCGACGATGTCGCCCATGCCCAGGATGCGGCCCGCGTGGCGCTCGGCATCGAACACCTCGAGGCCGTCGATCTTCTCGCTCACGCCGGCGAACTTGATCGGCACGCCCGTCACCTGGCGCACCGACAGCGCCGCACCGCCGCGCGAATCGCCGTCGGTCTTGGTCAGGATGATGCCGGTGAGGGGCAGCGCCTCCTTGAAGGCCTTGGCGGTGTTGATCGCGTCCTGGCCCTGCATGGCATCGACCACGAACAGGGTTTCGACCGGATCGAGCTCGGCGTGCAGCTGCTTGATTTCGGTCATCAGCACTTCGTCGATCGCGAGGCGGCCGGCCGTGTCGACCAGCAGCACGTCGAAATAGTGGCGCCTGGCGTGGTCGAGCGCGGCGCGCGCGATGTCCAGCGGCTTCTGGTCGGGCGTGCTCGGGAACCATTCGGCACCGGCCTGCTTGGTGACGGTCTTGAGCTGCTCGATGGCGGCCGGGCGGTACACGTCGCCCGACACGGTGAGCACCTTCTTCTTGCGCTTCTCGATCAGGTGCTTGGCCAGCTTGGCGGTGGTGGTGGTCTTGCCGGCGCCCTGCAGGCCGGCCATGAGGATCACCGCCGGCGGCTGGGCCGCGAGGTTGATGTCGGACACGCCTTCGCCCATGGTGGCGGCGAGCTCGCGGTTGACGATGCCGACCAGCGCCTGGCCCGGCTTGAGCGAGCCCAGCACTTCCTGGCCGAGCGCCTTCTCCTTCACGCGGGCGACGAAGTCGCGCACCACGGGCAGCGCCACGTCGGCCTCCAGCAGCGCCATGCGCACCTCGCGCAGCATGTCCTGCACGTTGCTTTCGGTGATGCGCGCCTGGCCGCTCATCGTCTTGACGAGGCGGGAGAACTTTTCGGTGAGGGCGGTGGCCATGAAGGAAATACCTTGTTGTCCGCGGCAGCGGACCGATGGAAAGTCGTGAAAACCTGGAAGCGGTACGTGGGCCCGCTCTCTCGCGGGGGGTGCCCCCGGCGGGGGTGGGCGAAGCGACGCGACGTGCGCGAAGCCGGGGGGCGAGCCTATACACTCCACCGATGATTTTAGCGATCCCCTCCCCACTCGGCGTGGCGCTGGGCATCGCCACCGCGGCAGCCTACGGTTTTGCCGCTGCCGCCGGTGCGCGGCTCAGCCGCCAGACCACCCAATGGGCGCTCGGCATCGCATGGCTGCTGCACGCTGCGGTGCTCGGCCACGGGCTGATCGGCGGCGACCCTCGCTTCGGTTTTGCGCCGGCGCTGTCGGTCACGGCGTGGCTGGTGCTCACGGTCTACGCGGTCGAAAGCCGCCTGTACCCGCAACTGAAGGCACGCCGTGCGCTGGCCTGGCTGGGCGCGGCGGCGGTGCTGCTGGCGCTGCTGTTCCCGGGCACGCCGCTGCATGTCAGCGCCTCGCCCTGGCTTCCGCTGCACCTCGCGCTGGGCATCGCCTCGTACGGCCTGTTCGGCGCCGCCGTGGTGCACGCCTGGCTGATCACGCGGGCCGAAAAGCAGATCCGCCTGGCCAGTGCCGATGCACAGGCCGGCGTGCCGCTGCTCACATTGGAACGGCTCACCTTCCGCTTCGTCACGGCGGGCTTCGTGCTGCTGTCGGCCACGCTGCTGGCCGGCCTGCTGTTCAGCGAGCAGCTCTACGGTGCCGCCGGCCGCGCCTGGAAGTGGGACCACAAGACCATCTTCTCGGTGCTCGCCTGGCTCAGCTTCGCGGTCCTGCTGACCGGGCGCGCGCGCTTCGGCTGGCGCGGACGCACGGCGCGGCGCGTGCTGTATGCGGGCGCAGCGCTGCTGCTGCTGGCCTACGTGGGCTCGCGCTTCGTGCTCGAAGTCGTGCTGACGCGCCTGCCCGCATGAAGTACCTGCTCGTCCTCGCGGTGGTGTGGGTCGCGATCTGGCTCTGGCGCAAGAACCGGCGCGAAGAGATGCGCGACGCGCAGCAGGAACGCGCCAAAAAAGCGCAACAGCGCACGCCGGCCGTCGGCCCGCCGCAGGCCATGGTGCGCTGCGCCCACTGCGGGCTGCACCTGCCCGCGGCCGACGCACTCGCCGGGCCGGACGGCGCGGTGTTCTGCAGCGCCGCCCACCGCCAGGCCGGCACCTCCGCATGAGTTCCTTGCGCCGGTCGCGCGGCGAGCCGGCCACCGACTGGGACGTGCTCGACCTGGGCGCCGGCGACAGCACAGCCCTGCTGCGGCTGTGGCGCGGCTTCATGGCGGCGCGCTGCTTCGTGGCGGTGGTGCTGGTGCTGCTGCAGGGCGTGGCCTTCGCCATCGGGCAGGCCGTGCAGCCGCTGCCGATCGTGCTGTCGGGCGGCTACCTCGTGCTGGCCTGGCTGGAGATGCGCTACGCGCACTTCGAGCCGCCGATCCGCGGCTTCTCCACCCTCTGGCTGCTGACCATCGGGGTCGACCTGGGCATCTTCAGCGCCTTGCAGGTGCTGCAGGGCGGCAGCGTCAACTACACGCCGCTGTTCGCGTTGCCGGTGCTGATGAGTGCGGTGCTCGGCACGCTGCTCGTGGGCCTGGGCACCACGGCCACCGTGACATTGCTGCTGCTGGCCGACGCCGGCTGGCACTGGCTGCAGCAACCCGGCGATCCTTCGGCGCGCTTCGTGCAGGCCGCCCTCACCGGCACCGGCCTGTTCGTGGTGGCGCTGCTCGCGCACGAACTCGCGCGCCGGCTGGCGCGCGAGGAAGCGGTGGCGCAGCGCAGCCGCAGCCACGCGCAGATGCAGGCGCAGGTCAACGACCTGGTGATCGAAACCCTCAGCGAAGGCGTGCTGGTGATCGACACCGACGGCCTGGTGCACGCAGCCAACCCGGCGGCCGACGCGATCCTCGGCCAGGGCCTGGCGCAGCTGCCGCTGCCGTTCCCGCTGCACACCCAGCCGGCCTGGCATGCGCTGGCCGCGCTGGCGCGCCAGACCTTCGCGCGGCGCGCGCCGCAGACCGAAGAGATCCCGGTGGCGCAGGCCCGCGGCGCGGCGCGCGAGGTGCGCGTGCGCACCCGGCTCACGCCCACCGACGACCGCCGCGCCGACAGCCTGTGCGTGATGTTCCTGCAGGACCTGCGCGAGCTCGAAGCCCGCATCCGCACCGAGAAGCTCGCCGCGATGGGCCGCATGTCGGCCGCGGTGGCGCATGAAATCCGCAACCCGCTGGCCGCCATCGCGCAGGCCAGCGCGCTGCTCAGCGAAGACCTGACCGACCCGGCGCACCGCAAGCTGACCGACATGGTGCAGCACAACGCGCAGCGCCTGGCGCGCATCGTGGACGACGTGCTCGACGTCTCGCGCGCGCGCCAGCAGCGCGTGCTCTCGCTGGGCGAGCAGCTGGTGCTCGACCCGGCGGCGCAGATCCTGGCCGAGGAATGGATACGCCAGACCCAGCGCAAGGGCGTGCGCGTGGCGCTCGACGCGCAGGGCAGCGAGGTGCGCTTCGAAGCCGAGCACCTGCGCCGCCTGCTGGTGAACCTGCTGGACAACGCCGCCCGCTACGCCAGCCAGCGCGAAGGCGCGATCCAGGTCATCACCACCTTGCAGCGCGCCGGCGTGCAGCGCCCCGCACTGCTGGTGTGGAGCGACGGCGCACCGCTGGAGCCGGCGGTGCAGCGTCACCTGTTCGAACCCTTCTTCTCGTCCGAGAGCCGCTCCAGCGGCTTGGGCCTGTTCCTGTGCCGCGAGCTGTGCCGGCGCCACGGCGCCACCATCGGCTACGAACGGCGCGCGCTGGTGTCGGGCGGCCCCGAGGGCAATGAATTCTTCGTCAGCTTCGCACCGAGCGAAAACCGGCTGACACAATAGCGGCCGTGAGCTCCCTCCCGCCTTCCGCCGCCGCCCCGCGCCCCGCGCAGATCCTCGTCATCGACGACGAACCCGACCTGCGCACGCTGTACGAACTCACGCTGCTGCGTGAGGGCTACCGGGTGGAAGCCGCGGGCAGCGTGTCCGAAGCCTGGCAGCACCTGGAAGCCGGCCGCTTCGACGCCGTGATCACCGACATGCGGCTGCCCGACGGCGAAGGCATGGAGATCATCCACCGCATCCAGAAAGACCAGCGCAGCGAGCGCTGCGTCGTCATGACCGCCTACGGCTCGGCCGAGAACGCGGTCGAGGCGCTGAAGGCCGGCGCCTTCGACTACCTCACGAAGCCGGTCGACCTGAAGCAGTTCCGCGCCGTGGTGGCGTCGGCGGTGCAGGCCAACCGCGCGGCGGTGGTCGTGCCGCAGAAAGCGCCGCCGCAGGCCGCCGGCCAGGGCGGGGAACGCCCCGATGCACTGGCCGTGACGCGCAGCGGCGCCACCGCGCTCGACCGGCTGGTCGGCGACTCCGACCCGATGCGCCTCGTCAAGTCGCGCATCGCCAAGGTGGCGCGCGGCATGGCGCCGGTGCTGGTGCGCGGCGAGTCGGGCACCGGCAAGGAACTGGTCGCGCGCGCCGTGCACGGCTGCAGCCAGCGCAGCGAAGGCCCCTTCGTCGCGGTGAATTGCGGCGCGATTCCCGAGAACCTGCTCGAGGCCGAGTTCTTCGGCGCCAAGAAGGGCTCGTACACCGGCTCCTCGCAGGACCGCGACGGCTACTTCCAGGCGGCGCGCGACGGCACGCTGTTCCTGGACGAAATCGGCGACCTGCCGCTGGCCATGCAGTCGAAGCTGCTGCGCGCCATCCAGGAACGCAGCGTGCGCGCCATCGGCTCGACGCAGGAAGACGCGGTCGACGTGCGCATCGTGAGCGCCACCCATAAAGACCTGCACGCCGAGGTGCTGGCCGGCCGCTTCCGGCAGGACCTGTTCTACCGGCTCAACGTGATCGAGATCGCCGTGCCCGCGCTGCGCGAGCGCCGCGAAGACCTGCCCGCGCTGTGCACCGCGCTGCTCGCGCGCATCGCGCAGGACGGCGGCCTGCCCGTGCCGCGCCTGTCCGACGCGCTGCTGCAGCGCCTGGCCCAGCACCCGCTCGACGGCAACGTGCGCGAGCTCGAGAACCTGCTGCACCGCGCCGTGGCGCTGAACGACGGCGACGAGCTGCACATCGACCTGATGGGCGCGATGACGCCGATGCCCACCGCGCCGCGCGGCGAATCCGCTGAAGCGCCAGCCGCCGCTGCGGTGGCTGCGGCCCCCGCGCCGGCGGTCGAGCCCAAGCCCGCGCCGCCGCTGCCCTCCGACCTGCAAGCTTGGCTCGACCAGCAGGAGCGCGAGATCCTCGTGCGCGCGCTGCACGAAAGCGGCTTCAACCGCACGGCCGCCGCCGCGCGGCTGGGCATGAGCCTGCGCCAGATCCGCTACCGCATCGCGCGCCTGGGCATCTCCACGCCCAACGGCGACGACGGTGCCACCGCGCATGCCGACGACTGACGACTTCGCCACGACACCGGCCGGCGACGACAGACTTTGGCGCGCCGGCTGGTACCGCTTCGCCAAGGCCCTGCCCTCGCCCAACTTCGGCCCGCGCCCCGTCGGCGCGCAGACCGACCTGATCGTGCTGCACTCGATCAGCCTGCCGCCGGGCGAGTACGGCAGCGACGCGGTGCAGCAGCTCTTCACCAACCGGCTCGACTGGGACGCGCACCCGTACTTCCAGTCGATCCGCGGGCTCGAGGTGTCGTCGCATTTCTATGTGCGACGCAACGGCGAGCTCTGGCAGTTCGTGAGCTGCGACGACCGCGCCTGGCATGCCGGCGTGTCGTCGTGGCGCGGACGCACCAACTGCAACGACGACTCCGTCGGCATCGAGCTCGAAGGCCTCGAGGGCGAGCGCTTCGAAGAGGCGCAGTACGAGACGCTGGCGAGCCTGTGCGCCGCGCTCGCGCAGCACTACGCCATCGCCCACATCGCCGGCCACGAGCACATCGCGCCCGGCCGCAAGCAGGACCCCGGCGCCGGTTTCGACTGGCGCCTGCTGCGCGAACAGCTCGGCTGGAATCCACAGATGTTTCCCGAGCAGGTGGTCGCGCGCTAATTTTTTCAATCGCTCCGTGGCCCGCGATGCGCCGCTCTCGCAGCGCAGCAATCTCGCAAGCGCAGGCACGCGACGTAGCAACCATGCGGGCTGCAGGCCCAAATCGCCTTGCAAGCCGCGCCCCATGCGGGTTGCGCCACCATGGGCCAGTATTCACGCGGCATCGCTGGCGATGCGCTGGGTACGGCGCAATTCCTGTAAGGCTTGCATCCATAGGAAAACACTACCTGTAGTGGCTTGTAGGGCACAGACACCCTAGATATAGTGTCTTCCCGTTCGGCAACAACGCCGACGCAAGGCCCGCGAGGCCTTGCCAACCAACAAGAATTGCACAACCGAGAGGAAGCGAATGCAAACTGCACTGAACACCCCGTCGACCCCCCGCGCCGTCCCCGCGACGCCGCAGCAGCAACAAGACACTGCGGGCTCGCCCACCGGTCAGAACCTCGCGCACTACCAGATCATCCGCCGCAACGGCGCCGTCGTTCCCTTCGAGCCGAACAAGATCGCCATCGCGATGATGAAGGCCTTCCTGGCGGTGCACGGCACCCAGGGCGCGGCTTCCGCCAGCGTGCGCGAGACCGTCGACACGCTGACGCAAGGCGTGATCCGCGCCATGGTGCGCTCGCGTCCGGGCGGCGGCACCTTCCACATCGAAGACGTGCAGGACCAGGTCGAGCTCGGCCTGATGCGCGGCGGCCACCATGAAATCGCGCGCGCCTACGTGCTGTACCGCGAACGCCGCACCCAGGAACGTTCGAAGCAGGGCGAGCAGGACGTGCCCGCCGCGCCGGCGCTGCACGTGCTCGACAACGGCGAGCGCGTGGCCCTGGACCTGAACGAGCTCAAGGGCCTGATCGAGTCGGCCTGCCAGGGCCTGGGCGACAGCATCACCGCCGCCCCCATCGTCGCCGAGACGATGCGCAACCTGTACGACGGCGTGCCGCTGGACGAGGTCTACAAGGCCTCCATCCTGGCCGCCCGCACGCTGATCGAGAAGGACCCCGACTACACCTTCGCCACCGCGCGCCTGCTGCTGCACACGATCTTCAAGGAAATCATCGGCCGCGAAGTGATGCCGGTCGAGCGCGCCACCGCCTACGCCGACTACTTCCCGCAGTTCATCAAGAAGGGCGTCGAGAACGAGCTGCTCGACGAGAAGCTGCTGCAGTACGACCTGCCCCGCCTGGGCGCCGCCCTGAAGGCCGAGCGCGACAACCAGTTCGACTACCTGGGCCTGCAGACCCTGTACGACCGCTACTTCCTGCACGTGCGCAAGACCCGCATCGAGCTGCCGCAGGCGTTCTTCATGCGCGTGGCCATGGGCCTGTCGCTGAACGAAATCGACCGCGAAGCCCGCGCCATCGAGTTCTACGAAGTGCTGTCTTCGTTCGACTTCATGTCGAGCACGCCCACCCTGTTCAACGCCGGCACGCTGCGCTCGCAACTCTCGAGCTGCTACCTGACCACCGTGCCCGACGACCTGGACGGCATCTACGAGTCGATCAAGGAAAACGCGCTGCTGTCGAAGTTCGCCGGCGGCCTGGGCAACGACTGGACCCGCGTGCGCGCACTGGGCAGCCACATCAAGGGCACCAATGGCGAATCGCAAGGCGTGGTGCCGTTCCTGAAGGTGGTGAACGACACGGCCGTGGCCGTGAACCAGGGCGGCAAGCGCAAGGGCGCCGTCTGCACGTACCTGGAAACCTGGCACCTCGACATCGAGGAGTTCCTGGAGCTGCGCAAGAACACCGGCGACGACCGCCGCCGCACGCACGACATGAACACCGCCAACTGGATCCCCGACCTGTTCATGCGCCGCGTGATGGAAAAGGGCACCTGGACGCTGTTCTCGCCCTCCAACGTGCCTGACCTGCACGACCTGTTCGGCGCCGACTTCGAAAAGGCCTACGTCGCCTACGAAGAGAAGGCCGCCCGCGGCGAGATCAAGCCCGCGCGCACCCTCCAGGCCTCGGACCTGTGGCGCAAGATGCTCACGATGCTGTTCGAGACCGGCCACCCCTGGATCACGTTCAAGGACGCCTGCAACGTGCGCTCGCCGCAGCAGCACGCCGGCGTCGTGCACTCGTCGAACCTGTGCACCGAGATCACGCTGAACACCAGCGACACCGAAACCGCCGTGTGCAACCTGGGTTCCGTGAACCTGCTGCAGCACCTGAAGGACGGCAAGGTCGACCAGGAAAAGCTCAAGCGCACCATCTCGACCGCGATGCGCATGCTCGACAACGTGATCGACATCAACTACTACGCCGTGAAGAAGGCGCGCGACTCCAACCTGCGCCACCGTCCGGTCGGCCTGGGCCTGATGGGCTTCCAGGACGCGCTGTACGAACTGCGCATTCCCTACGCCTCGCAGGAAGCCGTGCAGTTCGCCGACGAGTCGATGGAAGCCATCTGCTACCACGCCTACTGGGCCTCGACCGAGCTGGCCAAGGAACGCGGCAAGTACTCGAGCTACAAGGGCTCGCTGTGGGACAAGGGCATCCTGCCGATCGACTCGCTCGACCTGCTCGAGAAGGCCCGCGGCGGCTACGTCGAAGTGGACCGCTCGGCCACCCTCGACTGGGATTCGCTGCGCGCCAAGATCAAGGCCGACGGCATGCGCAATTCGAACTGCGTGGCCATCGCCCCCACGGCGACCATCTCGAACATCATCGGCGTGGACGCCTCGATCGAACCCTGCTTCGGCAACCTGTCGGTCAAGTCGAACCTGTCGGGCGAGTTCACCGTGATCAACCACTACCTGGTGCGCGACCTGAAGCGCCTGGGCCTGTGGGACGACGTGATGGTCATGGACCTGAAGCACTTCGACGGCTCGCTGCGTCCCATCGACCGCGTGCCGCAGGACGTGAAGGCGCTGTACGCCACCGCGTTCGAAGTCGAGACGACGTGGCTGGTGGAAGCCGCCGCGCGTCGCCAGAAGTGGATCGACCAGGCGCAGTCGCTGAACATCTACATGGCCGGCGCCTCGGGCAAGAAGCTGGACGACACCTACAAGCTCGCCTGGCTGCGCGGCCTGAAGACCACCTACTACCTGCGCACGCAGAGCGCGACGCACGCTGAAAAGTCGACGGTGCAATCGGGCCGTCTCAACGCGGTGTCGTCGGGCAACGACGCACCCTCGGGCATGAGCGCACTCGAAGCCGCCGCTGCTGCAGCGAAGGCACAGATGAGCGCGATGCCCGCCACCGACATCGCGTTCTGCGGTGTCGACGATCCGACCTGCGAAGCCTGCCAGTGATGTGCAAGTGAAGCGTCAACACACCAGACGCTTCGATCGATCAGCGAGGTGCTCGCACAAGTGAAAAGCGCGCGACGTTCAATCAATCAAGGCATTGACTGACGTCGCGCGATGCATGCGAGCAACATAACAACCCCATAAATGGCGCACGATGTGAACGAGCACTTTGCAACTCACATCGTTGCTCCGATAATTGCGCATTGGATTTTTCTATGTTGACCTGGGACGAAGAAGTCAAGCCCTCCTTACCAAAGGATATGCAACAAGGATTGCAGCAGCACCACGCATCGACCGGCGGTCTTTCCGCTGGCCGCGCGGTCGCCGCTCCGACTTCGTCGCTTGCACAACCCGCCACTGCCACCGCACCGGTGGCCGCCGCTGCAGGCCAGCGCGTCAAGGCTTCCGACAAGCGGATCATCAACGGCCAGACCGACGTCAACCAGCTGGTGCCGTTCAAGTACAAGTGGGCCTGGGAAAAGTACCTCGCCACCTGCGCCAACCACTGGATGCCGCAAGAGGTGAACATGACGCGCGACATCGCGTTGTGGAAGGACCCGAACGGCCTGACCGAAGACGAGCGCCGCATCGTCAAGCGCAACCTCGGCTTCTTCGTGACCGCCGACTCGCTGGCCGCCAACAACATCGTGCTGGGCACCTACCGCCACATCACGGCTCCCGAGTGCCGCCAGTTCCTGCTGCGCCAGGCCTTCGAGGAAGCGATCCACACGCACGCGTACCAGTACATCGTCGAGTCGCTCGGCCTGGACGAGAGCGAGATCTTCAACGCCTACAACGAAGTGCCGTCGATCCGCGAGAAGGACCAGTTCCTGATCCCGTTCATCGACGCCATCAGCGACCCGAACTTCAAGACCGGCACGCACGAGACCGACCAGACGCTGCTCAAGTCGCTCATCGTGTTCGCCTGCCTGATGGAAGGTCTCTTCTTCTACGTCGGCTTCACGCAGATCCTTGCGCTGGGCCGTCAGAACAAGATGACCGGCGCCGCCGAGCAGTACCAGTACATCCTGCGCGACGAGTCGATGCACTGCAATTTCGGCATCGACCTGATCAACCAGCTCAAGCTCGAGAATCCTGGCCTGTGGACCGCAAAGTTCAAGGCCGAGATCAAGGACCTCTTCATGAAGGCCGTCGAGCTCGAATACAAATACGCCGAAGACACCATGCCACGTGGCGTGCTCGGCATGAACGCCTCCATGTTCAAGGGCTACCTGCGCTACATCGCCAACCGGCGCGCGCAGCAGATCGGCCTCGAAACGCTCTTCCCGAACGAGGAAAACCCGTTCCCCTGGATGAGCGAAATGATTGACCTGAAGAAAGAGCGCAACTTTTTCGAAACCCGCGTGATCGAGTACCAGTCGGGTGGTGCGCTCTCCTGGGATTGAATTTTTCGATACACAACAATTCATGAATTCAAGAATTGCCCTTGCCACCGACTGCGCCAAAGAGCGCGGCATGGACGAGGGCTCAGGTGTTCATGGTGCTGGGGCTCAGATTCCAACGCCATGAATCGCTTCACGCTCCCAACGCGCGTGGAGTGCTTCAATAGGTTGATTTTTTCAACTTGATCAAGGAGAAATAGAAATGGCAACTGCAAAGAAAGCGCCGGCCAAGAAGGCCGCTGCAAAGAAGGCTCCGGCTAAGAAGGCTGTCGCCGCGAAGAAGGCTCCGGCAAAGAAGGTCGCTGCCAAGAAGGCTCCGGCCAAGAAGGCTGTCGCCAAGAAGGTCGTAGCGAAGAAGGCTCCGGCAAAGAAGGTCGCGGCCAAGAAGGTTGCAGCCAAGAAGGTCGTAGCGAAGAAGGCTGCACCGGCGAAGAAGGCCGCCGCCAAGAAGGCTCCGGCAAAGAAGGCCGCCGCCAAGAAGGCGCCTGCCAAGAAGGCCGTAGCGAAGAAGGCGCCTGCCAAGAAGGCTGCTGCCAAGAAGGCCCCTGCGAAGAAGGCTGCCGCCAAGAAGGCCCCTGCCAAGAAGGCCGCGGCCAAGAAAGCCGCGAAAAAGCCCGCTGCCAAGCCTGCCGCTGCTGCCAAGAAGCCTGCTGCCAAGAAGGCCGCCGCGCCTGCGAAGGCTGCCGTAGCGCCTGCCCCTGCGGCGCAAACGACGCTGAATCCCCAGGCAGCCTGGCCGTTTCCGACGGCCAGCAAGCCCTGAGTGAATTCTCAGCGGCCTTGAAAGGCACGAAGCCCGGCACCGCAAGGTGCCGGGCTTTTTTCATGGGCGCCCGCTGTCGCCGAATCGCCGAAGCGATGCGGGCGGGTCGTCAGCGAATCACAGGTCGAGCGTCGCGCGGTCGATCTGGTAGTTCTGCGGTCCGCGCTGCGCGATCTTGAGCGCGCCGATGCGGTTGCCAAGCGCTGCGCAGCGCGCCAGCGGCCATTCCTTTTCC
Organism: Variovorax sp. GW823-FHT04F07; assembly: GCF_058795995.1. Classification (NCBI taxonomy): domain Bacteria; kingdom Pseudomonadati; phylum Pseudomonadota; class Betaproteobacteria; order Burkholderiales; family Comamonadaceae; genus Variovorax; species Variovorax sp. GW823-FHT04F07. The sequence continues at coordinate 283,433 of NZ_JBXAIG010000005.1, read as the reverse complement.
AGGCCGTACAGCAGGCCGCCGCGCCACGCGTCGCCGCAACCCGTGGGCTCGATCACCGCCGTGGGCGTCACACCGGGCACGTGCTCGCGCTCGCCGCCGGTCCACACCTCGCAGCCCTCGGCGGCCAGCGTGACCACGAGGCCGCGCACGCGTTGCGAGATCTCGGCCAGGCTCCAGCCCGTGCGCTGCGACAGCATCTTGCCTTCGTAGTCGTTGACCACGACCCAGCTCGCGAGCTCGATGAAGTGGCGCAGCGCGTCGCCGTCGAACATTGGCAGGCCCTGGCCCGGATCGAACACGAAGGGAATGCCGGCGGCGGCGAACTGCTCGGCGTGCTGCAGCATCGCCTCCCGGCCGTCGGGCGCGATGATGCCGAGCTTGATGTCCTCGCGCGCCACCACCTTCGTGATGTGGGCCTGCTGCATCGCGCCGGGATGGAACGCCGTGATCTGGTTGTTGTCCGTGTCGTTCATGATCATCGCCTGCGCGGTGAAGGTGTCGTCGAGCTGACGCACGAACTCCGTGCTGATGCCCAGCGTGCGCATGCGCTCGGCGTAGTCGGCGCCGTCACTGCCCAGCGTGGCCATCGGCAGCGCCGTGCCGCCCAGGGCGTTGAGGCTGTAGGCGATGTTGCCGGCGCAGCCACCGAAGTCACGGCGCAGGCCCGGCACCAGGAACGACACATTCAGGATGTGCAGCTGGTCCGGCAGGATCTGGTCGGCGAACCGGCCTTCGAAAGTCATGATGGTGTCGAACGCGAGGGAACCGCAAATCACTGCTGCCATGGGTGGACCGTAGGTTGGATGAGAAAGGGAACGAGCGGCGCGCGTGTCGGCGCTCCGCTCAGGGATAGAAAGCTTCGACGCGGTAGCCCGCGATCGGCGGCAATGCCGCCGCCTCGCTGGCCGACAGGGTCAGCGGCAACGAGGCCGCGCGGTCGGCACGCGCCGCCAGCACGCCCGGCGCGCCGTAGTCGGCAGGCGTCAGCACGCGCCGCACGACGGCTTGTTCCTGCGTGTCGAGCAGCGACAGTTCGATGGCCGGCATCGCGAGCGGCACGGTCGCCGCATTGCGCAAGGTGAAGCTCAGCCGGTAGTCGTTGCCGCCGCTCTTCTCGCGCGCGAAGGCCGCGCCTTCGATCACGATGTCGCCGATCTGGCGCAGCGCCGCGAGCTCGCAGCCGGTGTACTGACACAGCGCCGACAGCGCGGGCCGCAGGTTCGGCTGGCGCGCCACGATGCCGTCGCGCTCGTGGCGAACGATCTGCACGATGAGGGCCAACGCCGCGAGCACGGCCAGCAGCACGAGCAGACGACGCACGCCCTTGCGCTGCCAGAAGCCGACAGCCTTTTCGGTCGGCTCGTCTTCTTCGGCGAAGGGATGCTCTTCAGGCGCCTCGAAGGTCGCGGAGAGCGAGAAGTCCGGCTCGCCTTCGGCCCGCACGCCGGGACCCGGCAGCGGTGCGGCAGCCTCTTCGTGTTGCGCATCGCGGGCCTTGGCGTTCGCGATCTTGGCCGACTTGGCGCGCGCACGGCGCAGCGCCTTCTGGATCAGGAGCTGGTCGTGGTCCTTCTCTTCCTGCTCGCGCTCCGCGGCCGCGCCGTCGTCGTTCTCGCCGGTCGCTGCAACCAGCCCGCGCAGCGCTGAGCTGCGCGGCAGGTCGGGCAAAGGCGGCGCAGGCGGCGGCGATGCGGGAGGCGGCGCGCCGAGGTTCAGGTCGATGTTCGGAAACGGCGGCAGCGAACTCGCGGGTGGACGCCATGCGGGCTCGGTGGCATCGAGATCGGACCAGGGTTCGTCCGCGGCGAGGCCGTGTGCGGGCAGCGTCAGCTCGAAAGGCAGCGGGGATGCAGCCGGCGCGACGTTGGTGGCGGCGGTCGACAACCCGGCCTCGTCTTGAGGGGCAGGCGGTGGCGCCTGCGGCTCGGACTCGTCATCGAGAAAGTCGGCCTCCTCGACCGCCGGCCGTGCGGCCGCCAGGTCGAGGCGCGCGTCCTCGAAAGACGCCACCAGTGCGGCCATCGAAGACATCGGCGAAGGTGACGGCGTGGGCGCGGGTGCCGGCGCGGCAGGCGCGGACGCCGCACCGTCGGGCGCCTCCTGCAGGTCGAGCGTGGCATCGAACACATGGCTGCAGCGGCCGCAGCGCACCCAGCCGTCCGAGATGCGAAGCTGGTCGCGCACCACCTTGAAGGTGGTGGTGCAGGCGGGGCAACGCGTGACGAGGCTCATGACCGGGCGATTGTAGGGTTGGGCCCTCACCGTGCAGGCAGGTGCCCGGGGCGCCCGCGGTGCGAGCGCCCGGCCGCGCGCTTCAGCAGCGCGCGGTCATGAGGATCCAGCCGTCCTCGGTGTCGCTGACTTCGAGCGCGGCGTACGGCGCGTAGGCCGCCTTGAGCTCGTCGGCCTGGCGCTCGAGGATGCCGGCCAGCACCAGCGAGCCGCCGGCGGCCACATGGCTGCGCAGCAGCGGCGCCAGCACCTTGAGCGGCGTCGCGAGGATGTTGGCAAGCACCGTCTGGTACTCGCCCTTCGCTGCTTCGGGCAGGCCCGCGTTCAGCTGCACGCCGTTGGCTTCGGCGTTGAGCCGGGTCGAGGAGACCGCGGCTTCGTCGATGTCGATGGCGTCGATGTTGCGCGCGCCGAACTTGGCCGCGCCGATGGCCAGGATGCCGGAGCCACAGCCGTAGTCGAGCACGCGCTGGTCGGCAAAAGCGCCCTCGCCTTGCGTCGCGATCCAGCGCAGGCACATGCGCGTGGTCGGGTGCGTGCCCGTGCCGAAGGCCAGGCCCGGGTCGAGCCGGATCACCTGCTTGGCCTGGGCCGGCGGCTCGTGCCAGGTGGGCACGATCCAGAACTCGGGCGTGATCTCGACCGGTGCGAACTGCGATTGCGTGAGCCGCACCCAGTCCTGGTCCGGCACCGGCGCCACGCCGAGCACCGCGCAGCCTTCAAAGAAGTCCTGCAGCGCGAGCACCGAGGCCGCCTCGTGGGCAGCAGCTTCGTCGGGGAACAGCGCGATCACGCGCGAACGCTGCCAGCCCTCCTTGGGCGGCGGCATGCCGGGCTCGCCGAACAGGGCCTGCTCGGCATCGGTCTGCGCATCGGCGTCTTCGACCGATACGCTCAGCGCATCGAGTGCGTCGAGCGCATCGCCGAGCATTTCGACCCGGTCTTCCGGCGCCATGAGGCGGAGTTCAAACATACAAGGCGTTGCGCGTGGACTCAGCGCTTGTGCGCTGCGAGCCACTCTTCCAGGTAGTGGATGTTGGTGCCGCCGCTCATGAACTTGGCGTCGACCATCAGCTCGCGGTGCAGCGGCATGTTGGTCTGGATGCCTTCGATCACCGTCTCGTTCAGGGCCGTGCGCATGCGCGCCATGGCCTGTTCGCGGGTGTCGCCGTACACGATGATCTTGCCGATCATCGAGTCGTAGTTCGGGGGCACGAAGTAGTTGGTGTACACGTGCGAATCGACGCGCACGCCCGGGCCGCCCGGCGGGTGCCACATGGTGATGCGGCCTGGCGACGGCGTGAACTTCCACGGGTCTTCGGCGTTGATGCGCACCTCGATGGCGTGGCCGCGCATCTCGATCTGGCGCTGCGTGAACGGCAGCTTCTCGCCGGCGGCGACCATGATCTGCGTCTTCACGATGTCGATGCCGGTGGTGAACTCCGTGACCGGATGCTCCACCTGCACGCGCGTGTTCATCTCGATGAAGTAGAACTCGCCGTTCTCGTACAGGAACTCGAAGGTGCCGGCGCCGCGGTAGCCGATCTTCTTGCAGGCAGTGGCGCAACGCTCGCCGATTTTCTCGATCAGCTTGCGCGGAATGCCGGGAGCCGGCGATTCCTCGATCACCTTCTGGTGGCGGCGCTGCATGGAGCAGTCGCGCTCGCCCAGGTAGACCGCGTTCTTGTGCTTGTCCGCGAGGATCTGGATTTCGATGTGGCGCGGGTTCTGGAGAAACTTCTCCATGTACACGGCCGGATTGTTGAAGGCCGCGGCGGCTTCCGCCTTGGTCATCTGGATCGCGTTGACCAGCGCCGCCTCGGTGTGCACCACGCGCATGCCGCGGCCACCGCCGCCGCCTGCCGCCTTGATGATGACCGGGTAGCCGATCGCACGGGCGATGCGCTTGTTGGTGGCGGCGTCGTCGGACAGTTCGCCTTCCGAGCCGGGCACGCAGGGCACGCCTGCCTTGATCATGGCCTGCTTGGCCGAGACCTTGTCACCCATCGTGCGGATGTTGTCAGGCGTCGGGCCGATGAACTGGAAGCCGCTTTGCTCCACGCGTTCGGCGAAATTGGCGTTCTCGCTCAGGAAACCGTAGCCGGGGTGGATGGCTTCGGCGTCCGTCACCTCGGCGGCCGAGATGATGGCCGGCATGTTGAGGTAGCTCAGGCCCGAAGGGGCCGGGCCGATGCACACGGCTTCCTGCGCCAGCTTGACGTACTTGGCTTCGCGATCGGCTTCGGAATAGACCATCACGGCCTTGATGCCCATTTCGCTGCAAGCGCGCTGGATCCGAAGGGCGATCTCCCCCCGGTTTGCAACCAGAATCTTCTTGAACATGCTTACTCGATGATGAACAGCGGCTGGCCGTATTCGACCGCCTGGCCGTTTTCGCCGAGGATCTGCGTGACCGTGCCGGCCTTGTCGGCCTCGATTTCGTTGAGGATCTTCATCGCCTCGATGATGCAGAGCGTGTCGCCCTCGTTCACCTTGCTGCCGACTTCGACGAAAGCCGCGGCGCCCGGGCTGGACGAACGGTAGAAGGTGCCGACCATCGGCGACTTCACGGCATGGCCGCTCGGTGCGGCTTCGACGGCGGGGGCCGCGGCAGCCGGAGCGGCAGCACCGGCCACGGCGGGCGCTGCCACGGCGGGCGCGGCGGCCAGGGTCTGCACGTACTGGACGGGGGCGGCACCGCCACCCTTGACGATGCGGACCTTGCCTTCGGTCTCGGTGATTTCCAGTTCGGAAATATTCGATTCGGACACCAGATCGATCAGTGTCTTGAGTTTGCGCAGATCCATGGGACTCCAGTGCCAGCTTTGCCGGTCTTTAGGAAAGAACTTGACCGAAAACCGTCGATTTTCGGCGTTTGGCGTCTAACGCCAGCTTGTGTATTTAAATTCTAACCGTGAACAAGTTGGCGTCGCCAAGCGTCCAGGTCGGTCGTTTCAAGCTTGCCCATTTTACGAGCCAGCACCGAACCGTCGGCATGGAGCACCAAGGTGAACGGCAGGCCGCCCCCCGTATTGCCCAGATTCTTCACCAATTCCATGCCCTGCAAGCCGGCCAATGCGGTCGGGTAGGTGACCGGCGTGCGCTGCAGGAACTTGCGCACGGCGCTGGGCTGGTCGATGGCCAATCCCACCACTTGCCAACCGTTGGCGCCGTGTTCGCGGAAAAAGGCGTCGATCATCGGCATTTCTTCGACACAGGGCGGGCACCACGTGGCCCAGAAGTTGAGCAGCACGGGCTTGCCGCGCAGGCTCGACAGGACCAGCTCGCCACCCTCGGGGCGCTCGAAGCGCTGGTCCCAGAACATGGCGGCATCGAGCTTTTCGCCGCCGGTGGCCGCGACGCCGCTGTCATTGCGCTCACGCCACCAGGCGCCGGCAATGCCGGCCGCGGCAGCGACTGCCGCCACGCCGGCATACAGCATGCCGCGTCGTGTGGGCGTTGAAGTCATTACTGGTCCTTTTCTTGTTCAATGCGTCGGCGCAGCGCGTTCAGGTCGCCGCGCGGCGCGCGCCCCTGGGCGTCGGGCTTGAGGGCGCCGCGCAGGTCGTCGAGGTCGTACACCAGCAGGTGGACCCCGATTTCCTCGCCCAGCGCCCGACTCGGCGCGTGGACGCTGAGGGCTTCGACCTGCTCGCCATGGAAGCCGGTCACCATGCGCGGCTCGTAGTCCACGTGGTGATCGATCAGGGCGATTTCGGCCGACTTGGAATCATCGCAGAACAATTGAATATAAATGTCTGACAAACGTGTGGCCGTGCCGTGCCAGACGGCGCCGCCCACATGCGGCCGGAACACGGCCATGCGCTCCATCCACTCGAGCGCGAGCAGGCGCAGTGCGTGCAGTTCCTGGGGCTGGGTGTCGGCGCAGAAGACCGCGATGTAGTCGCGCACCTCGGCCTCGACCTCGTCGTTGTTGGGCAGCGCGGTGCGCGCCGGGAGGCCGAGTTCGCGCAGTGCCCGGCGCTTGGCCGGGCCGTACTCAAGCCCCTCCTCGACGACGAGTCGGGCGGCAACGGCGGCGATTTCACGCTTGGACGTGTCCATCGGGGCATTTTGCCCGCTGCGGACGTCCCTCACATGAACATCAGTACGGCGCCCGGGGCGAAGCCGCCGGGGCACCCGCAGCGCCTCCCTAGAATTGGCCGATGCACATTCATATTCTGGGTATCTGCGGCACGTTCATGGGTGGCGTGGCCGCCCTCGCACGCGAAGCAGGCCACCGGGTCACGGGCTGCGACGCCGGCGTGTACCCCCCGATGAGCGACCAGCTGCGCGCGCTCGGCATCGACCTCATCGAAGGCTTCGGCGCCGACCAGCTGGCCCTCGCCCCCGACATGTTCGTGGTCGGCAACGTGGTCTCGCGGGCCCGGCTGCCCGACGGCAGCCCCAAGTTCCCGCTGATGGAAGCCATCCTGGACGCCGGCAAGCCCTACACCAGCGGCCCGCAGTGGCTGGCCGAGCACGTGCTGCAAGGCCGCCACGTGCTGGCCGTGGCTGGCACGCACGGCAAGACGACCACCACCTCGATGCTGGCCTGGGTGCTCGAACAGGGCGGCAAGGCGCCCGGCTTCCTGGTCGGCGGCGTGCCGCTGGACTTCGGCGTGTCGGCCCGCTTGGGCAACGGCCCGGCCTTCGTGATCGAGGCCGACGAGTACGACACGGCCTTCTTCGACAAGCGCAGCAAGTTCGTTCACTACCGGCCGCGCACCGCGGTGCTGAACAACCTGGAGTTCGATCACGCCGACATCTTTGACGATCTCGCCGCCATCGAGCGCCAGTTCCATCACCTCGTGCGCACCGTGCCCGGCACCGGGCGCCTGGTGGTGAACGCCACCGAAGAGAGCCTGCAACGCGTGCTGGCCCAGGGCTGCTGGAGCGAACTCGCCCGCTTCGGCGATGGCGGTCCGGCCACGGAATGGCAGGCGCGCGGCACGCACGACGCCTTCGACGTGCTGCACCGCGGCGAGGTGGTCGGCCGGGTCGAGTGGGAACTCTCGGGCCTGCACAACCAGATGAACGCGCTGGCCGCCATCGCGGCGGCCGACCACGTGGGCGTGCCGCCGGCCGATGCGGCCCGCGCGCTCGGGCGCTTTCGCAACGTGCGTCGCCGCATGGAGCTGCGCGGCACGGTCGAGGGCCAAGGCGGCGCGATCACCGTCTACGACGACTTCGCGCACCACCCGACCGCGATCCGCACCACGCTCGATGGGCTGCGCAAGAAGCTCGACGACGCCGGCAAGCAAAGTGAGCGCATCCTCGCGGCCTTCGAGCCGCGCAGCAACACGATGAAGCTGGGCGTGATGGCCGCGCAGCTGCCGTGGAGCCTGGAATCGGCCGACCTGTCGTTCTGCCACACGGCCGGCCTCGACTGGGACGTGGCCGCCGCGCTGGCACCGATGGGCGCACGCGCCCAGGTCGCCGGCGCCATCGAGCCGCTGGTGCAGCAGGTCGTGGCCGCGGCGCGGCCCGGCGATCACATCGTCTGCATGAGCAACGGCGGCTTCGGCGGCGTGCACGAGAAACTGCTGGACGCCCTGCGCGCCGCCCACGGATCATGAACGGCATGCGCGCGCGTGAACTGATCGACACCCTGAAGCTCCAGCCCCACCCCGAGGGCGGCTGGTACAGCGAGGTGTTCCGGTCGGCCGCGAGCGTGGCGCCCGCCGACGGCCGCGCGCCGCGCAGCGCGCTGACCAGCATCTATTTCCTGCTCGAAGCCCACCAGCATTCGCGCTGGCACCGGGTGCTGTCCGACGAAGTCTGGGTGCACCTGGAAGGCGTGCCGCTGGCGCTGTGGACCTGCGATGCCGCGATGCGGACCGCGCCGGCTCACGTGAAGCTGGGTCCGGTCGATGTGCACGGCACCCGGCCACAGCACGTGGTGCCTGCTGGCCAGTGGCAGGCCGCGCGCCCGATCCAGGGCCACGCAGCCGGCGACTACACGCTGGTCGCCTGCATGGTCGGGCCAGGCTTCGACTTCGCCGACTTCTCGCTGGTGCCGCCCGGCAGCGACGAGGCGGCGTCGATGCGGCACCACTGGCCCGACCTGGCCAGCATGCTCTAACTAACTACGCTTCAGCCCCGGCGCTGCTTGACGGCTTGAGACAGGGTCTCGAGCACCTGCACCGAATCGTCCCAGCCGATGCACGCATCGGTGATGCTCTTGCCGTACTCCAGGCCCGAGAGCTGGTCCTTGCCCGGCGTGAACTTCTGGGCGCCCGCCTGCAGGTGGCTTTCGATCATCACGCCGAACACGCGCTTGGAGCCGCCGGCGATCTGGCCGGCGATGTCCTTGGCCACGTCGATCTGCTTCTGGTGCTGCTTGGAGCTGTTGGCGTGGCTGCAGTCGACCATGAGCGTGGGCGGCAGCTTGGCGGCTTCGAGGTCCTTGCAGGCGGCCTCGACGCTGGCGGCGTCGTAGTTCGGCGTCTTGCCGCCGCGCAGGATCACGTGGCAGTCGCGGTTGCCGTTGGTTTGCACGATCGCGACCTGGCCGTTCTTGTGCACCGACAGGAAGTGGTGGCCGCGCGCCGCCGCCTGGATGGCGTCGGTGGCGATGCGGATGTTGCCGTCGGTGCCGTTCTTGAAACCGATGGGCGCCGACAGGCCCGAGGCCAGTTCGCGGTGCACCTGGCTTTCGGTGGTGCGCGCGCCGATGGCGCCCCAGGCGATCAGGTCGCCGATGTACTGCGGCGAGATCACGTCGAGGAACTCGCTGCCCGCCGGCAGGCCCAGGCGGTTGATGTCGATCAGCAGCTGGCGCGCGATGCGCAGGCCTTCGTCGATGCGGTAGCTCTCGTCCAGGTACGGGTCGTTGATGAGCCCCTTCCAGCCGACCGTGGTGCGCGGCTTCTCGAAGTACACGCGCATCACGATTTCCAGCGTGCCGGCGTACTTGTCGCGCTCGGCCTTGAGGCGGCGGGCGTACTCGAGGGCCGCGGCCGGGTCGTGGATCGAACACGGGCCCATGATCACCAGCAGCCGGTCGTCCTTGCCGGCCATGATGTTGTGGATGCCGCGGCGGGTGCCGGTGATCAGCGTTTCGATCGGCGTGCCGCGGATCGGGAAGAAGCGGATCAGATGTTCAGGAGGGGGGAGCACGTTGATGTCCTTGATGCGTTCGTCGTCGGTCTTGCTGGTTTTTTCGACGCTCGCATACCAGCTGTCGCCGGTGGGAGGGGTGTTCGTGCTCATGGTTCTCTTCCTTGTTGGTGTGAATGAAAAATCGTCAGGGCATAAAAAAACCGCCGGGGGCTGGAAGCCACCGGCGGTTCTGGGAGGGTGTTCGTTTGCTTTACGCGCTCGCCTCTCGTCCGCCGGAAACCGGGAACCAAAAGTAGGCAAAAAAGTAAGCGCGGAGGGCGGACATGTGGGCGGAATGTAGCACGGAAAACAAAAACCCGGCCAGGCGGCCGGGTCGGTGTTGTTTTTACCTGTAGCCGGATTCGCTGGCGTTGTGGATGATCCAGATCAGGTTGCCGCTGCTGAAATCGCCCATGCCGCCGCCCGCGAAGATCAGGCGGCCCTGGCCCTTGTAGGTCATCTCGAAGCGATGGCGATCGCTGCCGAAGTAGAAGGGAATCCAGGCCTTGCCGGTGATGTAGGCGCCCTGGTCGGTGGGCTGGCCGGCGAGGTCGGTGACCTGCTTGGTGCTCATGCCGATCTGCAGGCGCGTGAACTTGCTGTTGCGCGCCGGGTTGCCGGTGATCTCGCCTTCGAAACCGTTCAGGCCCTTGACCGTGCGGCCGCTGCCGGCCTCGACCTTGGAAGAATCCACCACGTTGCCGCGTGCGTCCATGCCGGCCTTCGAACCGCTGGGCGCCGCGGGCGCGGCAGCGGCCGGGGCGGGTGCCGGTGCGGCGGCGGGCTGGCTGCCCGAACCGCCGCGCGATGCGCAACCGGCTGTGGCCAGCGCGACCACGGCGGTCGCGGCCCACAGCACGGCGGGCGAATTGATCCTGTTCCCCATTGAAATGCTCCTTGATTCGTCGTTCGCAAAAAGGAGCGCAGCTTAGCAACCGAATGAAACAGCCGGCAAGTGCCGAAAGTCCTAAGCCGTTCCACCTACCGTCAGGCCGTCGATGCGAAGGGTCGGCTGGCCGACGCCCACGGGCACGCTCTGGCCCTCTTTGCCGCAGGTGCCGACGCCCGAATCGAGCGCCATGTCGTTGCCGATCATGGTCACGCGGGTGAGCGCGTCGGGGCCGTTGCCCACGATGGTCGCGCCCTTCACCGGGTACTGGATCTTGCCGTTCTCGACCCAGAAGGCCTCGCTGGCCGAGAACACGAACTTGCCGCTCGTGATGTCGACCTGCCCACCGCCGAAGTTGGTGGCGTACAGGCCCTTCTTGATGCTGGCGACGATTTCCTGCGGGTCCTTGTCGCCGCCGAGCATGTAGGTGTTGGTCATGCGCGGCATCGGCACGTGGGCGTAGCTCTCGCGGCGGCCGTTGCCGGTGGGCTTGACCTTCATGAGGCGGGCGTTCATCGAGTCCTGGATGTAGCCCTTGAGGATACCGTCCTCGATCAGCACGTTGCGCTGGCTGGCGTGGCCTTCGTCGTCCACGTTGAGCGAGCCGCGGCGGTCGGCGATGGTGCCGTCGTCGAGCACCGTGACGCCCTTGGCTGCCACGCGCTGGCCGATGCGGCCCGAGAACGCGCTCGAGCCCTTGCGGTTGAAGTCGCCCTCCAGGCCGTGGCCGATGGCTTCGTGCAGCAGGATGCCGGGCCAGCCCGAGCCGAGCACCACCGTCATCTCGCCGGCCGGGGCCGGGCGCGCGTCGAGGTTGGTCAGCGCGGCCTTCACGGCGTGGTCGACGTACTCGGCGATCTGCGCGTCGGTGAAGTAGGCCAGGCCGAAGCGCCCGCCGCCGCCGCCCGAGCCGACCTCGCGGCGCCCGTTCTGCTCGGCGATCACGGTGACCGACAGCCGCACCAGCGGTCGCACGTCGGCGGCCAGCGTGCCGTCGGCGCGCGCCACCATCACCACGTCGTACTCGCTGGCCAGGCCGGCCATGACCTGCGCCACGCGCGGGTCGCGCGAGCGGGCGAGCTGCTCGACCTTCTCGAGCAGCTTCACCTTGGCCGTGCTGTCGAGCGTGGCGATGGGGTCGATGCCGCCGTAGAGCGAGCGGCTGGAGGCAATCTTGCGCGGCACGGTCTTCACACGCGCGGTGCGGCCAGCGGAGGAAATGGAGCGCACCGTGCGCGCCGCGTCGAGCAGCGAGGCCTCGGAGATGTCGTCCGAGTAAGCAAAGGCGGTTTTCTCGCCGCTCACGGCGCGCACACCGACGCCCTGGTCGATGCTGAAGCTGCCGGTCTTGACGATGCCTTCCTCGAGGCTCCAGCCCTCGCTGCGGGTGTACTGGAAGTACAGGTCGGCATCGTCCACGCGGTGCGCGGTGATCTCGGCCAGGGCCTTGCTCAGGTGCGATTCGTCCAGGCCGAACGGCGTGAGCAGGAGCTGTTGCGCTATAGCCAAGCGCTCGATGGTGGGTTCGCGGGAGATCATGGCTGCCATTCTAGGCAGCCGCCCCCGTCCGTGCCGCCCCGGGGGACTCTAGTTCTGGGCGAGCTTGCGGGCCCGCGCGATCGACATCAGGATGCCCAGCCCCAGCCCCAGCGTGACCATGGCGGTGCCGCCGTAGCTGATGAAGGGCAGCGGCACGCCCACCACCGGCAGGATGCCGCTGACCATGCCCATGTTCACGAAGGCGTAGGTGAAGAAGATCATGGTCACCGCCCCGGCCAGCAGGCGCGAGAACAGCGTGGGCGCGTTCAGCGCGATGGTCAGCCCGCGGAAGATCAGCAGGATGAAGGCCGCAATCAGCGTCAGGTTGCCGATCAGGCCGAATTCCTCGGAGTACGCCGCGAAGATGAAGTCGGTGGTGCGCTCGGGAATGAACTCGAGGTGCGTCTGCGTGCCCTGCATGAAGCCCTTGCCGCCCACGCCGCCCGAGCCGATGGCGATCATCCCCTGGATGATGTGGAAGCCCTTGCCCAGCGGGTCCTTGCTGGGGTCGAGCAGCGTGCACACGCGCTGCTTCTGGTAGTCGTGCAGCACGCGCCAGTCGACACCGTCGACGCACAGCTGCGACTCGAAGCCCACGATCAGCGTGATGGCCACCGCGCCGAGCACCACCGGCGGCACGATCAGCTTCCACGGCAGCCCGGCAAAGAAGATCACCGCCAGCCCGGCCGCCAGCACCAGCAGCGAGGTGCCCAGGTCGGGCTGCTTCATGATGAGCCCGACCGGCACCGCCAGCAGCAGCGTCGCCACCACGAAGTCGAGCGGGCGCAACTGGCCTTCGCGGCGCTGGAACCACCAGGCCAGCATCAGCGGCATCGCGATCTTGAGGATTTCGCTGGGCTGGATCACCACGCCCACGTTGATCCAGCGCTGGGCGCCCTTCTTGGTGATGCCGAACAGCGCCACCGCAATCAGCAACGCCACCCCGGCCGCATACAGCGGCACGGCGAAAGCCATGAGCCGCTGTGGCGGCACCTGCGCCACCACGAACATGATGCCGCCGGCCAGCAGCATGTTGCGGCCATGGTCGAGAAAGCGCGTGCCATGGTCGTAGCCGGAGGAATACATGGTGAGCAGCCCGGCAAAGGCGAGCAGCATCACGGCAAAGGCCAGGAAGCCGTCGAAGCCCTGGAAGATGGGCGCTATGCGACGCGCCAGGGAGGGCTGGTTGAACACGGCAGACATGATGGGGGCGGATTATCCCCGCCCCGCCCGCCCCTTCAGTCGAAAACGAGCTGAACGACCGTGCGCCCCGGTCGGCTTTCGATCGCCAGCCGGGCCCCGATGGCGGCGGCGCGCTTGGACAGCGCCTCCGGCACCTCGGCGGCATCGAAGCCCACGCCGTTGTCGATCACCCGCAGGCGCACGGCGCCGTCGCGCGCGTCGGCCTCGATGCGCAGCGCGCTCGCGTGGGCGTGCTGCAGCACGTTCGAGATGGCCTCGAACAGCAAGAACTGCAGCTGCCGCGTGGCGTGGGCGTCGAGCTGCGTCACCGGGGGCAGCTCGTCCACGCCCCATTCGAAGGCGATGTCCGCGGCCGCCAGCCGGGGTTCCAGCCGGTAGCGCAGCGCCGCCAGCAGCGCGCCGATGTCGCCGGGCGGCAGGTGGATGGAGTCGATCGACAGCTTGAGCTGGTCGAGCGAGTCGCGCAGGGTGCGCAGCAGCTCCTCGGGGCTGGTCTGGCCCGACTGCAGCTGGCGGATCGCCGAGCTGATGTGCGAGCCCACGCCATCGTGCATGTCGCGCAGGATGCGCTCGCGCTCGTGGGTGCGCGCCTGGTCGCGCGCCACCTCCTCCAGCTCGGCGTAGGTGGAGGCCAGTTCGCGCTCGCGCTGCGCCACCCGGTCGGCCAGCGTCTTGACCCAGCCGCGCGCCTGCACGCTCGCGAAATGGAAGCGCCGCAGCACGATCAGCAGCAGCGCCACGCCGAACATCACCGAGGAATAGCGCACCCAGGTGGTCTCGCCGTAGGCGTCGCTCAGGCGGATCACCAGCCAGTCGCGCGTGCCGAAGGCCACCGTGACCAGCGCGGCGCCGGCCACCAGCAGCCGCTCGACGCTGGGCCGGCGCACCGTGGCGACGGCGAAGGCGGCCACGAAGCCGAGGACGATCGTGATCTCGACCGCCAGCCAGGCCGTGAGCCAGCGCGGCTCCTCGCGGTTCAGCGCCAGCCAGGTGAACACCACGGTGCCGACCACCACGGCCGCCGTCGGCCAGCGCACCCAGCGCGTGCGCGGGCTCTGCGCCCAGTCCGCAAGGTGGTAGCAGAACATCATGGCGGACGCGGCCCAGCCCGCGTAGCAACCGGCCATCAGCACGCCCCACAGCTGCCACGGCAGCGGCGGCTCGGGAATCATGGCGTCGGCCACCCGCAGCGCCCAGCAGAACTCGGCGACCGCGGCCCAGAAGTAGAGCGCGTCGCGCTGGCGGCGGCCGGTCGCGCCGGTGTCGACCTGGGTGAACCACAGCGCCAGCGCAATGCTGCCCACGATGAGGCTGAACGCCGTCAGCAGCACCGACCCCGTGAAGCGCCAGGCGTAGGCGCCTTCGAACAACGCGGTGCGCACCGGCGTCGCCGGCCCGATGGTGACGCGCGACAGGCCGGCGCGCCGTTCGCTGTCGGCGCGGATGCGGATCTGCAGCAGGTTCTCGCCCTCTTTCAGCAGCCGCCCGGGCACCGGCACGTAGACGGGCGCCTTGGCGTAGTCGGCGCGGTTGCCCTGGCCGAGGTCACCATAGGACTGCAGCAGCGCGCCATTGAGCTGTACCTCGAAGACGCTGCCGGCGCGGGGAATGAAGACGCCCCAGGGCACCTCGGGCAGGGCCTCGACCCGGAACGGCAGCTCGAAGCTCGCGAAGCCGGTGCGGCCGCGGTGCCGGCGGTCCCAGTGGTAGGACAGGTCGACCGCTTCGGTCTGCACGACACCGTCGATGGTGGTGGTCACCCTGGCGTGGCGCAGCTCGATCGGCCCCTGCGTCTCCCCTGCGGCGGCGCGCCCCGCGGCAAGCAGCGCCGCCAGCCCGAGCAGGCACAGGAACGCCAGCCGCCGCAGCATCCGCCCTCAGCCCGGGTGGGACAGCAGGCCGAGGCGCGTGGCCTCGAACACCGCTTCGCTCTTGGAATGCACCGCGAGCTTGCCGTAGAGGTTCTTGATGTGGGTCTGCACCGTGTGCACGCTCAGGCCCTTGAGGCGCGCGATCTCGGCGTACGAGAAGCCGCGCGCGATCAACGTCAGCACCTCGTGCTCGCGCGCCGAGAGCAGGCCGCGGTCGGCCTCGTCGAGCGCCGTCTCTGCCGGCGCCGCGCCGGCGGTCCCCGGCACGGCCGCCTGCAGGCTGCGGTACTTGGCGAGCACGCGGCGCGCGATCATGGGCGAGATCGGCGAGGCACCGGCCTTCATCTCGACGATGGTCTGTGCGATGTCTTCCGGTGCGGCGTCCTTGTGGATGTAGCCGACGGCGCCGGCCTCGATGCTGGCCAGCACGTTCTCCTCGTCGCCGAAGACCGACACCACCAGCGGCTCGCAGCCGGGAAAGCGCGCGACGGCGTCACGGATCACGTCCAGGCCGGTGCCGTCGGGCATGCCGAGGTCGACCAGCAGCACGTCGGGGATGGTCGCGGTCGCGGCCAGCCAGGTGCGCGCTTCCTGCACGGTGCCGGCGCTGCCGAGCCAGAACAGGCGCGGGCTGCGCTGCACGCTGGCCTCGAAGAAGGCGCGTGCGCGGCTGTCGTCCTCGACCACGAGCACGCCCCAGCGGCGTGGCATCCCGTCATCCTGTACCTCGGTGTTCATGGGATGAAGCATAAGCCTGGGCACCCACCGCCACGCGGGGCCTGCCTCCCTCGTTCATGGGATGCCCCCTGCCAGATGCGTCACGAAACTTGTCTCTTCTTTCTCCCCTTGCGCCGCACCGCCGCCCCCTGCGCGGCCGCACCGTGAATACTTTCGAATTCCAGCCACGCCCTCGCGGCCTTCTCATGCGCCGATTCGCAGGGATTTGTGGGGTCACCGCGCCGTGGGCGGTGCGGACCTCATGCAAAATTGTCTGAATCCGGCCACGGGGCGCGACCAGCGCACCCCAGTCACCTCCTCCCATGGAACCGCAAACCACCCATCTGTTGTATCTGCACGGCTTCCGTTCGTCGCCCCGCTCGACCAAGGCGCGGCTGGTGGCGAAGCACGTGGCGCGCGAGCACCCGAACCTGGAGTGGTGGTGCCCGCAGCTGCCGCCGTCGCCGCACGATGCGATCGACATGGTGATGAAGGGCATCGCGCACTGGCCGCGCAAGTCGATGGCGGTGATCGGTTCGTCGCTCGGCGGTTTCTACGCCACCTACGTGGCCGGCATGACGCGCTGCCGCGCCGTGCTGCTCAACCCCGCGGTGCACCCGGCGCGCGACCTCACGCGCTACATCGGCAGCCAGACCGCCTGGCACGACCCGTCCGAGCACTTCTACTTCCAGCCCGAATTCATCCAGGAGCTGCGCGCGATGGAAATCGGTGCGCTCACGCGGCCCGAGCGCCTGTTCGCGATCATCGCCAAGGGCGACGAGGCGCTCGACTGGCACGAGATGTCGGCGCGCTACCCCGACAGCCGCATCAAGCTGCTCGAGGGCGGCGACCATGCGCTGTCCGATTTCGAAAAAGCGCACCTCGACGACGTGATGGCGTTCATCAACCCCGTCGTCTAAAGCTCTCCCCCAGGCTTCGCGCACTGCGTGTCGCTTCGCCAACCCCCTTCCGGGGGCGATGCCTGCGGCCCGGCAAAGCCGGTTCCGCGGCATCCCCGGCAAGGGAGCTCCTGATCCAGCGTGGGAGAATCGCCGGATGTTTGTATTGTTTGAAGAAGCCGGCAAATACCTCGGCGGCCGCATCCTGTCGGAAGCCGAAGCCTCGGCACAGGTCGAGCTCGAGACCGGCAAGCGCGTCAAGGTCAAGGGCGCCAACATCGTTCTGCGTTTCGAGAAGCCGGCCCCGGCCGAGCTGATGGCCGAGGCGCGCACGCTCGCCGCCGCCATGGACCTCGACCTCGCCTGGGAATTCGCAGCCGAAGGCGAGTTCGGCTTTGCCGACCTGGCGGCCGACTATTTCAGCGACAAGCCCTCGCTGGCGCAGCAGGCCGCCGCGCTGTTCGCGCTGTTCGAGGCGCCGCACTACTTCCGCCGCGCGGGCAAGGGGCGCTTCAAGAAGGCGCCGGCCGAGATCGTGCAGCAGGCGCTGGCCGCCATCGAGAAGAAGAAGGCCATCCAGGCGCAGATCGTCGAATGGGCGGGCCAGCTGGCCGAGGGCGTGTGCCCGCCGCCGATCCGCGAGCAGCTCTACAAGATCCTGTTCAAGCCCGACAAGAACGCGCCCGAGTACAAGGCCGTGGTCGACGCCGCGCGCGCCACGCAGCGCCCGCCACTCGACCTGCTGGAGCGCGCTGGCGCCATCGATTCGCCCTACCAGTTCCACTGGCGGCGCTTCCTGTTCGAGAACTTCCCCAAGGGCACCGGCTTCCCCGCGCTCGCGGCGCCGGCCGTCGCCGACGACCTGCCGCTGGCCGAAGGCGTGCGGGCCTTCTCGATCGACGACTCGCAGACCACCGAAATCGACGACGCGCTGTCCGTGCAGGGCATGGGCAGCGGCACCATCACGGTCGGCATCCACATCGCCGCGCCGGGCCTGGCGCTCACGCCGGGCAGCGCCATCGACGCCGTGGCGCGTGCGCGCATGTCCACCGTGTACATGCCGGGCTACAAGATCACCATGCTGCCCGACGAGGTGGTCGACACCTACACGCTGCTCGAAGGCGGCGACCGTCCGGCCGTGTCGCTCTATGCGCGCTTCGACGAAGCCACGCTGGAGCTGCAGGGCACCGAGACCAAGCTCGAGCGCGTGCCGATCGTCGCCAACCTGCGCCACGACCAGCTCGACGCCGTCGTCACGCAACCCTGGCTCGAAGACGCCACCTTCAATTCGGACAACACCCCCGACGCCGCCGCGAAGCTGCGCGCGCCGCTGAGCTTCCTGTTCCGCCTGGCCAAGCACCTGAAGGCGCAGCGCGAAGTGGTGCGCGGCAAGCCCGAGAACTTCAGCCGGCCCGACTACAACTTCCGCCTCGTCGGCAACGACGGCGCCGAGCCCACCGGCAATGAGCAGGTGCAGATCAGCACGCGCCAGCGCGGCGCGCCGCTCGACCTGATCGTGTCCGAGGCCATGATCCTGGCCAACAGCAGCTGGGGCGGCTGGCTGGGCGAGCTCGGCGTGCCGGGCCTGTACCGCAGCCAGGCCAGCCTGGCGCCCGGCATCAAGGTGCGCATGGGCACGCGCGCGCTGCCGCACGCGGGCCTGGGCGTGAAGAGCTACGCCTGGAGCACCTCGCCGCTGCGCCGCTACACCGACCTCGTGAACCAGTGGCAGATCATCGCGGCCGCGCGCCACGGCAAGACCGCCGCACTGGCCGCGCCGTTCAAGCCGAAAGACGCCGACCTGTTCTCGATCCTGTCGGGCTTCGATGCGGCCTACGCCACGTACAACGCCTACCAGGGCGGCATGGAGCGCTTCTGGACGCTGAAGTACCTGCAGCAGCAGGGCATCACCGAGCTCGAGGCCACGGTCATCAAGGACATTCCCAACGGCGCGCTGGTGCGTGCCGACACGCTGCCGCTGGTGTTCCCGGTGGCCGGCCAGCAGGAGCGCGGCGCGCGCGTGCGCGTGAAGCTCGGCGAGATCGACGAGATCGCGCTCGACGTGAGCGGCACCGTGCTCGAACGCTTCGACGTGCCGCAGGCCGATGCCGCTGACGCTGAGGGCGGTGAGGACGACGAAGAAGAAGTCGCCGGCCCGATCGCCATCGCGGTCGACCTGAGCGACACCGAGGCCGCACCCGACCCGGCGACGACCACGCCTGCATGACCCCCGGTCGAACGATCGGAGACACGCGACCCCTGGAGGAGTTTCGAGAATGAATCTCAAGGACCTCAGCACGCTGCAGATCGCTCTGGGCGTGTCGGTCATCGCGCATGCCGCGTTGCTCGCGGTGCGCTTCGTCGATCCCGAATCGTTCAACCGGGTCTTCAGCGAAACCCCCCTCGAGGTGATCCTGGTCAACAGCAAGACCAACGACAAGCCCGACCCCGCGGCCCGCGTGATGGCTCAGACCACGCTCGCGGGCGGCGGCGACCTCGACAAGGGCCGGGCCACCAGCCCGCTGCCGCCGTCGAGCTTCACCACCATGGGCGACTCGTTCGAGGAATCGCGCCGCCAGGTCGAGGCCATGCAGGCCCAGCAGATGCAGATGCTGGCGCAGCTCAAGCGCGAACTGGCCGCCATGCCCGTGCCCGATCCGCGCCAGGCCGGCGACCCGACCGAGGCCGCCGCGCGCGAGGAAAAGCGCCGCCAGATGGTCGCGCTGCTCGCCGAGATCGAACGCCGCGTGAACGAGGAAAACGCGCGCCCCAAGAAGCGCTACCTGAGCCCCGCCACGCGCGAGGCGGCCTACGCGCTGTATGTCGACACGCTGCGCCGGCGCATCGAGGTCAAGGGCACCGAGAACTTCCCGACCGCCGCCGGCAAGAAGCTCTACGGCGAACTCAAGATGACGGTCACCATCAACCACGACGGGCGCGTGCTCGACACCGTGGTCGACGAGAGCTCGGGCAACACCACGCTCGACCGCCGTGCCCAGGCCATCGTGCGCAGCGTCGGCAACTTCGGCAAATTCACCGACGCCATGCGCAAGCAGACCGACCAGATCGTGCTGCAGTCGCGCTTCAAGTTCACGCGCGACGAGACCATCGAGCTGTCGTCCCAATAGCAACAGCACCCCAGCAGAACACGGAGCATCGGCCATGGATCAGTACTGCGTCATGGGCAACCCCGTCGAGCACAGCCGCTCGCCCCGCATCCACGCGCGCTTTGCCGAACTCTGCGGCCAGCCCATGGCCTACGGCCGGCGCCTGGTGCCGATCGGCGCCTTCGCCGAAGGCATTGCCGCCTTCCGCAGCGAAGCGGCCGCGCAGAGCGATGCGGCACGCGGCTGCAACGTCACCGTGCCCTTCAAGTTCGATGCCGCCGCGCTCGCGCAGCACACCAGCGAGCGCGCCACGCTGGCGCAGGCGGTGAACACGCTGCGCTTCGAGGCCGACGGCAGCATCCACGCCGACAACACCGACGGCATCGGCCTGGTCAACGACATCGTGCGCAACGCCGGCGTGCCGCTGGCGGGCCGGTCGCTGCTGCTGATCGGCGCCGGCGGCGCGGCGGCGGGCGTGCTCGGGCCGCTGCTCGACGCGGGCGCCGCGCACGTCGTGGTGGCCAACCGCACGCTCGACAAGGCCATCGCGCTGGTGCAGCGCCACGCGGCGCTCGCGCTGCGCCACGGCGCCACGCTCGAGGCCTGGGCGCTCGACGACGTGCCGGGCGACTTCGACGTGGTGGTCAACGCCACGGCCTCCAGCCTCGCAGGCGACGCGGTGCCAGTGCGCGCGCAGGTGCTGCGCCCCGGCGCGCTGGCCGTCGACATGATGTACGGCCCCGCCGCCGCAGGCTTCATGGCCTGGGCCGAGGCGCACGGCGCGGTCGCGCGCGACGGCCTCGGCATGCTGGTGGAACAGGCCGCCGAGGCCTTCGAATTCTGGCGCGGCGTGCGCCCGCCGTCGGCGCAGGTGCTGGCCGAGCTGCGCGCCTCGCTCGCCGCCGGCGCATGAAGGGCCTGCTGCGCCTGATCGCCTGCCTCGTGGTGGCGGGCCTGGCGCTCGAACTCTTCTTCGTGGTGCGCATCGCAGCCATGGCCGTGATCGATCCGCAGAGCACGGCCTTCCAGCGCTCCGAGGCCTGGCGCGTCGCCCTCTCGCAGGGCCGCGACGGCGGATGGCGCCAGGACTGGGTGCCCTACACGCAGATCAACGACACCCTCAAGCGCGCCGTGATCGCCAGCGAAGACGCCGGCTTCGTCGACCACAACGGCGTCGAGTGGGAAGCCATCGAGCGGGCGCGCCAGCGCAACGCCCGCGCCGAGCAGCTGGCCGCCAAGCGCATGGCGCGCGCGGCGGCGCGCGGCAAGCCGGTGCAGCCGGCCCCGCTGCGCGGCGGCTCCACCATCACGCAGCAGCTCGCGAAGAACCTGCTGCTGTCGGGCGAACGCACCATGCTGCGCAAGGGCCAGGAGCTGGTGCTCGCCACGCTGCTCGAGGTGCTGCTCGACAAGCGGCGCATCCTCGAGATCTACCTGAACAACGTCGAATGGGGCGAAGGCGTGTTCGGCGCCGAGGCCGCGGCGCAGTACTACTTCAGGAAGCCTGCCGCACGCTTGACTTCATACGAAGCAGCGCGCCTGGCCGTGATGCTGCCGAGCCCGAAGTTCTTCGAGCGGCGGCCCAACTCCTCGTACATCAACGGACGGGCATCGACGATCGTGGCGCGGATGCCGGCGGTCGAGCTGCCCTGAGCTTGCGCACCGCGCCTTCCACCACCAGCACGGCGACGAAGCCGATCGCGTAGGCCAGCACGTCCCACCAGTCGGCGGTGGCGCCGAGCACGATGCGCAGCGCGCGGTTCGGAATGTGCAGGTGCCAGGTCGCCGCAAGGAACTGCCCCAGCTCCACCAACAGCCCCACGCCGAAGGCCGCCAGCGCGAGCGGCAGCACGCGCGCGGCAACGAAGGTCTTGAACACGAGGTACACCCACGCCACGGCCAGCACGTCACCG
This sequence comes from Variovorax sp. GW823-FHT04F07, assembly GCF_058795995.1. Classification (NCBI taxonomy): domain Bacteria; kingdom Pseudomonadati; phylum Pseudomonadota; class Betaproteobacteria; order Burkholderiales; family Comamonadaceae; genus Variovorax; species Variovorax sp. GW823-FHT04F07. The sequence continues at coordinate 261,959 of NZ_JBXAIG010000005.1, read as the reverse complement.
AAGAAGCTTCGCACCCAGCCCCAGCGCGCGCCGACGGTGGCCAGCAGCACGAGCAACACGAAGAGGGCCACCGCCCACGCCAGGGAAAGAAGATCGAATCGCCATCGCATGGCCCGTATCATCGCCTCCATATGCTGGCAAAGCTCACAGGTTGGTTGCTGCTGGGAATCGTCCGATTGCTCACCGGCGCGCAGGCGCGCTGGTACGGCTGTCCACCGAAAGCCGAGCAGCGCATCTACTTCGCGAATCACCAGAGCCACGCGGACCTCGTGATGATCTGGGCCGCGCTGCCCGAAGAGCTGCGCAGCATCACGCGGCCCATTGCGGCGCGCGACTACTGGGCCAACACGCCGGTCAAGCGCTGGATCACGACGGAGGTGTTCAACGCGGTGTATGTGGAGCGGGCGGCCACGGGGGCTGCACCGGTTGCGCCACCGCCGCCGGTAGCACCGCCACCCGCCGCGCCCATCGCCCCGGCCGAGCGCATCGAGCCGTCGATGGAGCCGCTGCTGCCGATCGAAACGGTGTCTCACGCATCGGCTGCCGAAGGTCCGCAGGAGATTCAGGGACAGCTCGACCTTCCCGCGCCCCCGCCGCCCCCGCCACCGGTCGCTCCACCGCCGGTCATCGAACCCGAAGCGCCCGCCGCCGCGCCCGAGCCGCCCGCCGCCGACCCACTCGCCCCGCTCATCGACGCCCTGCGCAGCGGCGACTCGATCATCATCTTTCCCGAAGGCACGCGCGGCCACACCGGCGAGCCGCAGAAATTCAAGTCGGGCCTGTACGCCCTGGCGACGATGTTCCCCGACGTGGTGCTCGTGCCGGCCTGGATCGACAACGTGCAGCGCGTGATGCCCAAGGGCGAGATCGTGCCCGTGCCCATCCTGTGCTCCGTCACCTTCGGCGCGCCGATCCGTGTCGAGGACGGCGAAGAGCGCCGCCCTTTCCTCGACCGTGCGCGTGCCGCCGTGATCGCATTGCGCGACGTCTGAAGGTATGAACCAGTTCCTGCGCAGCCTCAGCCCGACCCAGCAGGTCGCGGCCCTCTTCCTGATCGTCTTCGGCCTGCTCTTCATCGTGAGCACCGCCGTCTTCTTCCTGAGCTTCAAGGAGCGGCGCAACCCGGTGCACGACGAGTCGTGGCAGGCCGAGCTGGCGCATTTCCGCGCGCTGCTGGGCACCACCTGGTTCATGGTGATCGTGTTCTGGATCGGCTGGGCGCTGGGCGAGACGGTGGCCACCGTGCTGTTCGCGCTGATCGCGTTCTTTGCGCTGCGCGAGTTCATCACGCTCTCGCCGACGCGGCGCGGCGACCACCGCAGCCTGATCCTCGCGTTCTTCGTGGTGCTGCCGATCCAGTTCTGGCTGGTGGCCACCGCGCGCTTCGACCTGTTCACGGTGTTCATCCCGGTCTACGTGTTCCTCGCCATTCCGGTGGCGAGCGCGCTGGCCAACGACCCCAGCCATTTTCTGGAGCGCAACGCCAAGCTGCAGTGGGGCATCATGGTCTGCGTCTACGGCATGAGCCACGTGCCCGCGCTGCTGCTGCTGACCTTCCCGGGCTACGAAGGCAAGAGCGCGTTCCTCGTGTTCTTCCTGGTGTTCGTCGTGCAGACCTCGGTGCTGGTGCAGCACCTGATCTCGCGGCGCATGCAGCGCACGCCGTTCGCGCCGAACGTGAGCCGCAGCTTCAACTGGACCAGCTGGGGCGTCGGCATCGTCGTGGCCAGCCTGGTGGGCGCGCTGTTCTCGTTCATCACGCCGTTCAAGTTCGGGCAGGCGCTGGCGGTGTCGATCATTGCCTGCGTCGCGGGCTCCATGGGCCACCTCGTGATGAAGGCGCTCAAGCGCGACCGCGGCATTCCGAACTGGGGCCAGAAGGGCGTGGGCGTGACCGGCGCCAACGGCCTGCTCGACCGCGTGGACGCGCTGTGCTTCGCGGCGCCGATCTTCTTCCACTCGATTCGCTGGTACTTCAACGTCTGAAGCACGCGGCGGGCGATCAGACCTTGCGCAGCACCACCCGGTCGAAGGCCTGCTTTGCGCGCCGCCCCAAGGCCTTCGTCTTCAGCGCCTGAAGCTCGCGCTTGAGCCGCGTGCGCTGCTCGGCCGACAGCGCGGTGACGAAACGCCCGAGCGCCAGCTCCAGCGCCTCGCGCTGCGCCGCCACCCGGCCCTGCCGCCCTTCGGCCTCGGCCAGCCATTCGCAGGCATTGGCCACACGCCCGCGCAAGGCCGCGTCGCCCGACTCGCCGAAGCGCGCGATGAGCACGCGGTAGGCCTTGGCCTGGCCCGCTGCGTCGTCCATCTTGTCGAAGGCCTTGGCCTTGTTGATCAGCGACTTGGCGGCCCACAGCTGCAGGGCGCTGTCCCGCGCCATCGCCGTGCGCGCGATCACCTCGTCGTAGCTGGCCACGGCCTCGGCGAACCGGCTCGTGCGGCGCAGCACGGCGCCCTTGCGGAACAGCGCACCAGCCACGCGCGCGCGCAGGTCGGGCAGCTCGGAGTTGCCCCAGCGCGCAACGATCTCGTCGTGCACGCGCATCTCGTCCGCGGGCCGCGCGAGGCGGTCGAGCGCGGTGCTCTTGTATTGCAGGCACAGCGCCACCTGCGACTGCATCTCGGTGGAGGCATCGGCGCCGTAGCGCGCGTCCATCGCGTCGGCGGCCTCGACGACCTCGGCGAAATTCTCGAGCGCCAGCAGGCAGAAGGTCTTGTGCGACAAGGCGCGCGCGCACTGGCGGCGCATGAGCGGGTGCAGCGAGGCGGCATGCGCCGCGAGCACCTCGTCGAACAGCGCAATGGCCTCGCGCGACGCGCCCGCGTCGCCGAGCTTGCGGCCTTCGCGGACGGTGTCGCACGCCGCATCGAAGAGCTCGGCCGGCAGCTCGCCGGCGTCGAGCCCGCCGGTCTTGCGAAGGCGCTTCAGGCAGGCCTCGCGCCCGGCCATGGCCTTCACGCGCAGCTCGCGCAGTTCGGGCGTGGCGCCGTCACGCGACAACGCGACGAGCGGCTCGTACACCGCAAGCGCCGCCTCGGGCCGTCCCAGCAGGTCGAGCAGCACGAAACCCTTGTGCAGCAAGGTGGTGGCCACGGTGCGCTGCACCACGGCGTCGCCGTCGCGGGCGAAGGTGCCGAGCAGGCGCTCGCAGGCGGCCAGCGCGGCCTCGCCGTCGCCCTGGTCGCGCAGCCCCACGGCCCACTCGTGGGCGCGCACTGCCGCGAGGCGGCGCACCTGCGCGGAGGCGTCGTGGCCGTAGCGGTCGAGCAGCCAGCCGACCAGCTCGGCGCGGCGCGCGACCTCGTCGAGCCCGAGACCGTCGAAGAACAGGGCCAGCGCACGCACGCCTTCCAGCCGCAGTTCGGGCGCAGCCTCGGCCAGCCCAGTCTCGATCTGGTCGGCCACCTGCAGGCACAGCACCTGCGCCTGCGTGTGCTGCGCCAGCTCGCGCAGGTTGAGCACCGTGGCCAGCCGGGCCCGCGCCACGCGCAGCACCACGCCGGCCTCGGCGCCGCCCTCGAAGCGTTCGATGGCCGCTTCGAGCGTGGCCAACGCGTCCTGCGGCAGGCCGCGGTGGTGTTCGATCTCGGCCTTCAGCAGGCGCGCGTCGAGCCGCCACGCATCGAGCGCGGCGTCGGCCTGCGCGTCGAGCTGCTCGCTCATGAAGTCGCAGGCCTCGCAACGCGCCGCCGCGTCGTCGATGAGCCAGGTGCGCTGGTACAGCGCGTGGGCGATGTGCGCGCGGATCTCGGGCTCGCTGCGCCCGCCGTGCGCGGCCACCAGGCGGTCGAGCGTGGCCAGCGCGTCGGCCGGGCGGTGCAGCTGGCGCAGCACGTGCGCGAGCAGCCGCAGCGCCTGGCAACAGGGCACGACCACGCCGGCGTCGGGCAGCGCACCGAACTCGGCGATCAGCCGGCTGCAGGCGGCGATCGCCTCGCGGCGGCGGCCGAGGTCGCTCAACAGCTCCGCCTGGCGAAAGCTCGCGGCGGCGCGTTCGGCGGGAGATTGCTGCTGGTGCGCGGGCAGGGCCGGGGCGTCGTTCGATGGCTTCGGTTGCTGCTGCGCGGAGGACTCGACTACATTCACCTTCGCTTCCTTGTGTGGCGCGCCCCGCGCGGAGCGGGGCGGAATGCAAGAACGGCGGATTCTGCCCGCGATCCCCCACGCATCGCGCGCGAATTCGCACCTTCTTCAACCTTCCTCACCCAGGCTTAGGCCTTTACGCTTCCTTTTCATGCGGATCCTCGGCATCGACCCCGGTTTGCAGACCACCGGCTTCGGCGTGGTCGATGCGGACGGCCATGCGCTGCGCTACGTGGCCAGCGGCACCATCAGCACCCGGCACCTGGGCAGCGGCAACCTGCCGGCGCGCCTGAAGGTGCTGTTCGACGGCATCGGCGAGATCACGGCGCGCTACCAGCCCGAGGCGTCGGCGGTCGAAATCATCTTCGTCAACGTCAACCCGCAGTCGACGTTGCTGCTGGGCCAGGCGCGCGGCGCCTGCGTGACGGCGCTGGTGAGCCACAACCTGTCGGTGGCCGAGTACACGGCGCTGCAGATGAAGAAGGCCGTGGCCGGCCACGGCCAGGCCGCGAAGGCGCAGGTGCAGGAAATGGTCAAGCGCCTGCTCGACCTGCCCGGCCTGCCGGGCGCCGACGCGGCGGACGCGCTGGGCATCGCGATCACCCACGCGCAGGTCGGCCGTTCGATGGCGCGGCTTGCGGAGGCGGCCGAGCTGTCGAAGACCCACGCCGGCACCTACCGGCAAGGGCGTTCGCGCTGAGGCTTCAGCGCACGATGTAGCGCAGGCCGTTCAGCCGCGTGCGCCGCTCGCGCACCTCGGCGGCCACCGACATTGCATCGCCAGCCAATGCCCGCGCGATCCAGTCGGCCAGCTGCGGCATGTCCTCGGGCGTGAAGCCCAGCCGCACGATCTCGGGCACGCCCAGGCGCAGGCCGTTGATGTCGCCGTCGACCGGCGCGATCGGCAGGCCGATGCCGCAGGCCAGCAGGCCGCCCTGGGCCAACTGCTTCGCGGCGCGTTGCCCGCCGCCCCAGCGCGCGGCCTCGAGCGCGAACTGGTGCGACTGCGTGAAGCCGCGTGCCTTGGCGAACACCGGCGGGCCTTGCGCATCGAGCGCGCGTGCGAGCGCCTGCGCGGTGTCGCGCATCGCCGCCGCATAGGCCACGCCGTGCACCTTCCAGTCGAGCAGGCCACGGGCCAGCGCGGCCGTGCGGCCTGCGTCCGAGTTGGCCGTGAGCCCCGGGTAGGCGATGGCGTCGATGCGCTCCATCAGCGCCGCATCGTTCGACACGATCAGCCCGCCGGCCGGGCCGCCCAGGCTCTTGTAGGTGCTCATCGTGATCGCGTGCGCGCCGTCTTCGAGCGGCTGCGGCCAGGCCTTGCCGGCCACCATGCCCGAGAGGTGCGCGGCATCGAAGAGCACCTTGGCGCCCACGCTGTCGGCCACCTCGCGGATCGCGGGCACCGGGTGCGGGAACAGGTTGAGGCTGCCGCCGATGGTGATGAGCTTGGGCTTCACCTCGCGCGCAAGCTTGGCCAGCGCCACCACGTCGACCGAGTAGCCGTCGGCATCGACCGGCGCCGGCACGGTCTTCAGGCCGTAGAGCCCGGCCGCGCCCGCCGCATGGTGCGTCACATGGCCGCCGATGGCGGGCGGCGGCGCGATGATCGTGTCGCCGGGCTGGCAGGTCGCCATGAACACGTACAGGTTCGACAGCGCGCCCGAGCTCACGCGCACCTCGGCGAAGCGCGCACCGAACACCTCGGCCGCCAGCTCGGCGGCGACGACCTCGATGCGCTCGATGGCTTCCAGCCCCATCTCGTACTTGTCGCCCGGGTAGCCCAGCGACGGGCGCGAGCCCAGCCCGCGCGACAGCAGCGCCTCGGCGGCGGGGTTCATCACGTTGGTGGCCGGGTTGAGGTTCAGCCCGTCGACGTCGTGGATGCGGTGGCTGTCGGCCACGAGGCGTTCGATCTCGGCGGCCACGCCCGCCGCGTCGCGCGCGGCGGCGTCGGCGGCAATGGCGAGCACGTGGTCCTCGCTGGCGGCGGGAACCCAGGAACGGCGGTGAAGGGCGGCGGGCATGCGGTGTCTCGCTGAGGAAAGGAATGACCGCATGGTCGCGCCCTGCGCCTGCGCCGGCAACATGGATAAACTGGGCCCGAGCCCTAGAAAAACTTGGCCTCCACACCATGTCCCTCGCCCCACCCCGCCCTCGCCTGCCACCACACACGGCCGTGCGCGCCTTCGAGGCCGCGGCACGCCACGGCAGCTTCGCGCGCGCGGCCGAGGAACTGTTCGTGACGCCCGCCGCCGTCGCGCAGCAGATCAAAGCGCTCGAGACCTGGGCCGGCGGTGCGCTGTTCGAGCGGCACAGCCAGGGCATCCGGCTCAGCGCGCACGGCCGGCGCGCGCTGCCCGCGCTCAGCGCGGCGGTCGACCAGCTCGGCCTCGCGGTACAGGCGCTGCGCCAGGAAACCCAGACCGCCGCGCGCCGCAGCACGCTGCAGGTGGCGGCCCTGCCGGCCATGGCGCAGCTGTGGCTGTCGCCGCGGCTCTCGCGGCTGAAGGCCGCGCTGCCCGGCGTGCAGGTGTCGGTGACGGCGCTGGAGCAGCCGCCGAACTTCCGGCGCGAGCCCTTCGACCTCGGGCTGTTCTACGGCGCCGAAGCCGCCGTCGGCGCCACGGGCATCCCGCTCGCACGCGACCGCCTCGTGCCCGTGTGCAGCCCGCGCGTGCGCGCATCGCTGGAGAGCGCACGCCCGCGCCCGCTCGACGACCTTATCGACGTGCTCGCGCGCTGCGGCGGCCTGCACGACACGGTGTGGCGCGACGACTGGTCGCGCTGGCTGCAGGCCGTGCGCCCCGGCACCACGGCGGCCGGAGCCGATGCGCTGGCCGCCGGCCCGGATTTCTCGCTCTACAGCCTCGCGCTGCAGGCCGCGCTCGACGGTGAAGGGGTGCTGATGGGTCGCGAGCGGCTGGTGGCGCCGCTGCTCGAGAAAGGCCGGCTGCACGCGCCCTGGGGGCGGCCGAAGGCGCTGGGAGACACGCTGATGCTGCTGGTGCCTGCGCACCGCAAGGGGCCGCTGCTTGCGCAGCAGGTGCAGGCGCTGCAGGCCCTGGTCGATTGAACGGCTCGCGCTACGCGACGCGCTCGGCGATCAGGACCGCGAAGAAGCCGAGCGCCGCCAGCACCGTCCACTTGAACACGATCCAACCGAAGCGGCGGTACTTGACCTGCCCCGTGCCCGCATAGAACGCGAAGGACACGCCCGCCACCAGCAGAAGCAGCAGGATGGCCCAGCGAAAGAGAAGCATCGGAAAGAAAAAGCCTGCGCCGGGCTTACCAGGCCCGCGCCACTTCGCCGAAGCCGCGCGGTGCGCGCTTCTCGTCCTCGAAGGTCACGACCTCGTAGGCGTCGCTGTGCGAGAGCAGCTCGCGCAGCAGCTTGTTGTTGAGCGCATGGCCCGAGCGGAACGCCGTGTACGCGGCCAGCAGCGGCTTGCCGATGATGTACAGGTCGCCCATGGCGTCGAGGATCTTGTGCTTCACGAACTCGTCGTCGTAGCGCAGGCCGCCGGCATTGAGCACCTTGGTGTCGTCCATGACGATGGCGTTGTCCAGGCCGCCGCCGAGCGCGAGGCCCTTGCTGCGCATGTACTCGACCTCTTTCGTGAAGCCGAAAGTGCGCGCGCGTGCGATGTCGCGGCTGTACGAGTCGGTGCCCAGGTCGAACTCCACGCGCTGGCCGGTGGAGTTGACGACGCGGTGGTCGAAGTCGATCTCGAAGCTCAGCTTGAAGCCGTGGTACGGCTCCAGGCTCGCCCACTTCTCGTTGGCGCCCTCGCCTTCGCGCACCTCGACCTTGCGCAGCACGCGGATGAAGCGGCGCGGCGCCTTCTGCAGCTCGATGCCCGCGCTTTGCAGCAGGAACACGAAGGACGAGGCCGACCCGTCGAGGATCGGCACTTCGTCGGCCGTGATGTCGATGTAGAGGTTGTCGATGCCCAGGCCCGCGCAGGCGGACATGATGTGTTCGACGGTCTGCACCTTGGCGCCGCCCGTGGAGACGGTGGACGCCAGGCGCGTGTCGGTGACCGATTCGGCGGTCATGCGGATCTCGACCGGCTCGGGCAGGTCGACGCGGCGGAACACGATGCCCGTGTCGGCCGGGGCCGGTCGCAGGGTCAGCTCCACGCGTTGGCCGCTGTGAAGCCCCACGCCCACGGCGCGGCTGATCGACTTGAGGGTTCGTTGTTGCAGCACGCCCGAGATTTTAGGCGGGCGGCGACCGTGACGCCCTATTCCCTTCGCTATGGCCGCGATAGACATGGACCGGTCAGATAAGAAAAAACAAAAAGCCGGGAGCCCCCGGCGATGGACGCAAGGGGCACGAGGTGGACGCAGCGCCTAGAGCCGGGGGTCAGTCCCTTTCAGGTCTTCCCCGTCCCCTTGCGAACCCTCGTGCCCTCTGCGTTCGGTGGCCTGCGGTCAGTCTGCTTGACGACGCAGGAATGCGGGGATCTCGAAGTCGTCCATGCCACCCGACGACAGGGCGTCGACCTTGGCAGCGGCCATCGTGCGGTTGGTGCGCCACACGCTGGGCACGGCCATGCCGTCGTAGTTGGGCTGGCTGCCCGAACCACCACCCGCGTGGCCCACGCCGCCGAGCGTCGGCACGGTGAACGGGATGTTGTCGGTGCCGGTGCGGATCACTTCGAGCGTCGGGGCCTGGCGGCGTGCGTCGGCACGCGACAGACCCGTGGCCACCACCGTGACGCGCATCTGGTCGCCCAGGCTTTCGTCGTAGGCGGCGCCGTAGATCACGTGCGCGTCCGGCGAGGCGTAGGCGCGGATGGTGTTCATCGCGAGCTTCGACTCGTTCAGCTTCAGCGAACCCTTCGATGCCGTCACCAGCACCAGCACGCCCTTGGCGCCCGAGAGGTCGATGCCTTCGAGCAGCGGGCAGGCCACGGCCTGTTCGGCGGCGATGCGCGCGCGGTCGGGGCCCGCTGCGGCAGCGGTGCCCATCATGGCCTTGCCGGGTTCGCCCATCACGGTGCGCACGTCTTCGAAGTCGACGTTCACGCCGCCGTACTCGTTGATGATTTCCGAGATGCCGCCCACGGCGTTCTTCAGCACGTCGTTGGCATGCGCGAAGGCTTCGTCCTGGGTGATGTCTTCACCGAGCACGTCCAGCAGCTTCTCGTTGAGCACCACGATCAGCGAGTCGACGTTGGCTTCGAGTTCGGCCAGGCCGGCGTCGGCGTTGGTCATGCGACGGCCGCCTTCCCAGTCGAAGGGCTTGGTCACCACGCCCACCGTCAGGATGCCCATTTCCTTGGCCACGCGCGCGATCACGGGCGCCGCGCCGGTGCCGGTGCCGCCGCCCATGCCGGCCGTGATGAACAGCATGTGCGCGCCGTCGATGGCGGCGCGGATGTCGTCCACCGCGGCTTCGGCCGCGTCACGGCCCTTCTCGGGCTTGCTGCCGGCGCCCAGGCCGCTGATGCCCAGCTGGATGTTCTTGTGCGCGTTGCTGCGTTGCAGGGCTTGCGCGTCGGTGTTGGCGCAAACGAACTGCACGCCTTGCACACCACGCTCCATCATGTGGGCGACCGCATTGCCACCGCCGCCGCCGACACCGATCACCTTGATCTGCGTGCCCTGGTTGAATTCTTCGACTTCGATCATTTCGATGGTCATTTCTAACTCCTTGAATATTGCAGTTGCCGTTATGTGTCTATGAATATTTCTTCTGCCGTGACGTGATCAACGGGATCGCCGTCGCGATGGTGGACCAGTGCGTCGCCATCGCTCGTTGAAATGCAGCGGAGGGCCCGCGCGTGCGAGCCAGAGTGGGGAGTGGTTCATGGTCAGAAGTTCCCCACGATGAAGTCCTTGAAACGTCCGAACGCAGTCTTTACGGACCCGTTCTTCTGTGCGACCTTGAAGCCACGCATGCGTGCAAAACGTGCTTCCTCGAGCAGGCCCATCACGGTGGCCGCGCGCGGCTGCGCCACCATGTCCGAGAGCGCGCTCGAGTACTTCGGGATGCCACGGCGCACGGGCTTGAGGAAGATGTCTTCACCGAGCTCGACCATGCCGGGCATGACGGCGCTGCCGCCCGTGAGCACCACGCCCGACGACAGCACTTCCTCGTAGCCCGACTCGCGCACCACCTGCTGCACCAGCGAGAAGATCTCTTCGATGCGCGGCTCGATCACGCCGGCAAGCGCCTGCTTGCTCAACATGCGCGGGCCGCGATCGCCAAGGCCGGGGACTTCGACCTGCGATTCAGGGTCGGCCAGCAGCTGCTTGGCGTAGCCGTGCTCGACCTTGATGTCCTCCGCGTCCTTGGTGGGCGTGCGCAGGGCCATCGCGATGTCGCTCGTGATGAGGTCGCCCGCGATCGGGATCACGGCCGTGTGGCGGATCGCACCGTTGGTGAAGATCGCCACGTCGGTGGTGCCCGCGCCGATGTCGACCAGCACCACGCCCAGTTCGCGCTCGTCCTCGGTGAGCACCGCCTGGCTCGAGGCCAGCGGGTTCAGCATCAACTGGTCGACCTCGAGGCCGCAGCGGCGCACGCACTTGATGATGTTCTCGGCCGCGCTCTGCGCGCCGGTCACGATGTGCACCTTGGCCTCCAGGCGCATGCCGCTCATGCCGATCGGCTCCTTCACGTCCTGGCCGTCGATCACGAACTCCTGCGGCTCCACCAGCAACAGGCGCTGGTCGCTCGAGATGTTGATGGCACGCGCCGTCTCGACCACGCGGGCCACGTCGGCGGGCGTGACTTCCTTGTCCTTCACCGCCACCATGCCGCTTGAATTGATGCCGCGGATGTGGCTGCCGGTGATGCCGGTGTAGACGCGGCTGATCTTGCAGTCGGCCATCAGCTCGGCTTCTTTCAGCGCCTGCTGAATGCTCTGCACGGTGGCGTCGATGTTCACCACGACGCCGCGCTTGAGGCCGTTGCTGGGCGCGATGCCCAGGCCGGCCAGCTTGAGCTCGCCGCCTTGCAGCACCTCGGCCACGACCACCATCACCTTGGCGGTTCCGATGTCCAGGCCTACGACCAGGTCTTTGTATTCTTTGGGCATGTAGATGTCCTCGGTATTCGCTACTTGATTTTTCTTGGGGCCTCAGGCGAGACCGTGGTGACGCCGCGCAGCCGCAGGGCATACGCGTCGTTGTGGCGCAGATCGGCGCGTTCGACGTCGGCCACCGTGCGGCGGTACTGGCCCGCGACCTGCGTCACGGTCTTCAGGAACCGCTGCAGGCGCGCCGACACCTCGTCGCTCTGGCCGCGGCCGAGCTCGATCTCGGCCCCGCTGTCCAGCAGCACCTTCCAGCTGCCGCGGCTGGACAGCCGCAGCTCGGCGATGTCGAAGTCGTAGGGCTCGAACATCGGCGCGAGCACGCGGTACATGCCCAGCACCTGCCCGGCCTGCTCGATCGGTCCGTCCAGCCGCGGCAGGTCGGCGTCGACCTCGGCCACGTTGGCCTCGAACACGTCGCCGAAGCCGTTGATCAGCTTGGAGCCGGCCTCGTCGCCCCACACCGCCACCGGCACCTGCTCGGTCAGCGTCACGCGCAGCTTGTTCGGGAACTCGCGCCGCACCACCGCGCTGCGCACCCATGGCACCGTCTCGAAGGCGGTGCGCGCACGCGCCAGGTCGATGGTGAAGAAGTTGCCCTTGAGCTGCGGCGCCACGTTGGCGCGCAGCGTGACCGCGTTGTTGTGCGTGACCTCGCCGTCCACCTTGATGCCCGAGATCGGGAAGAAAGGCTGGCGCAGCACCCACCACGCGCTCGCCGCCAGCAGCATGAGCGCCACCAGCACGAACGCAACGTTCGCGACGATGTTCATCAGCTTGACGTCGAAGGGAGCGGGGATGCTGTCGGCCATGGCTTAGTTCGCGCCTCCCTTGGCATCCAGCGATGCGGACGCGAGCACGCGCACGCACAGCTCTTCGTAGGGAATGCCCGCCGCGCGCGCCGACATCGGCACCAGCGAATGGCTGGTCATGCCGGGCGAGGTGTTCATCTCGAGCAGGAAGGGCTTGCGGTCGCTGGCGCGGATCATCACGTCGGCGCGGCCCCAGCCGCGGCAGCCGAGCGTGTGGTACGCGGCCAGCGTGATGCGCTGGATCTCGCGTTCCTCGGCTTCGGGCAGGCCGCTCGGGCACTGGTACTTCACGTCGTCGGTGAAGTACTTGTTCTGGTAGTCGTAGGCGCCTTCGGGCGCGGCGATGCGCACCACCGGCAGCGCGCGTGCATCGAGCCCCTGGCCGAGCACGGCGCAGGTGACTTCCTCGCCGTCGATGAACTCCTCGCACAGCACGTCGGCGTCGAACTTCGCCGACAGCGCGACCGCATCCTGCATCTGCGAGTAGCCCTCGACCTTGGTCACGCCGATGGACGAGCCCTCGCGCGGCGGCTTCACGATCAGCGGCAGGCCCAGCACGTCGGGCACGACCATGATCTGCTCGCGGCTTTGCTGGTCGAAGGCCAGGCGCACGTACTTGGGCGTGGGCAGGCCGTCAGCCTGCCAGATGCGCTTGGTCATGACCTTGTCCATGGCCACGCTCGAGGCCATCACGCCCGAGCCGGTGTAGGGAATGCCCAGCAGCTCGAGCGCGCCCTGCACGGTGCCGTCTTCGCCATGGCGGCCATGCAGCGCGACGAAGCAGCGCGCGAAGCCTTCGCGCTTCAGGTCGGTCAGCTCGCGCTCCGACGGGTCGAAGGCATGCGCGTCGACGCCGCGCGAACGCAGGGCCTGCAGCACGCCGGCGCCGGACATCAGCGACACCTCGCGTTCGGCGGAACTGCCGCCAAAGAGCACGGCCACTTTGCCGAAAAGTTGTGGATCCTGAAGGCTCACGCGGCCCTCCCCTTGCGCGCAGTGCGCTCTGAAGTTGTTGATGAGGGTGCGGGCGGCGTGCCGAGTTCGACCACCTTGCCCGGCACCGCGCCGATGGAGCCCGCGCCCATGCACAGCACCACGTCGCCCGCGCGGGCGTTGTCCAGGATGGCCTGCGGCATGGCGACGATGTCGTCCACGAACACCGGCTCGACCTTGCCGGCCACGCGCAGCGCGCGCGCCAGCGTGCGGCCGTCGGCGGCCACGATGGGCGCCTCGCCCGCGGCATAGACCTCGCCCAGCAGCACCGAATCGGCCGTGCCGATGACCTTCACGAAGTCCTCGAAGCAGTCGCGCGTGCGGGTGTAGCGGTGCGGCTGGAAGGCCAGCACCAGTCGGCGCCCCGGGAAGGCGCCACGCGCGGCGGAAATGGTGGCCGCCATCTCGACCGGGTGATGCCCGTAGTCGTCGATGACGGTGAAGGTGCCGCCGGCCGTGTCGTTCGGCACGGCCACGTCGCCGTAGCTCTGGAAGCGGCGGCCCACGCCCTTGAAACCGGCCAGGCCGCGCTGCACCGCTTCGTCGGCAATGCCGAGCTCGACCGCCATGGCGATCACCGACAGCGCGTTGCGCACGTTGTGCTCGCCCGGCAGGTTCAGCACGATGGGCAGGTCGGGCAGCGTCACGCCGTTGCGGCGCTGCGCGGTGAAATGCATCTGGCCGCCGACGGCGCGCACGTCGATGGCGCGCACCTGGGCGTCCTCGCCGAAGCCGTAGCTGGTGACCGGGCAGGTCACGTCGGCCACGATCTCGCGCACCGCCGGATCGTCGGTGCACAGGATGGCCACGCCGTAGAACGGCATGCGGTGCAGGAAATCGACAAAGGCTTTCTTCAGCTTCGCGAAGTCGTGCCCGTAGGTCTCCATGTGGTCGGCGTCGATGTTCGTGACCACTGCCATCACGGGCAGCAGGTTCAGGAACGAGGCGTCCGACTCGTCGGCCTCGACCACGATGTAGTCGCCGCTGCCCAGCTGCGCGTTGGCGCCGGCGCTGTTCAGACGCCCGCCGATCACGAAGGTCGGGTCGAGCCCGGCGGCCTCGAGCACGCTGGCGGCCAGGCTGGTGGTGGTGGTCTTGCCGTGCGTGCCGGCGATGGCGATGCCCTGCTTCAGGCGCATCAGCTCCGCGAGCATGAGCGCGCGCGGCACGACCGGAATGCGCTTTTCGCGCGCGGCCAGCACCTCGGGGTTGTCCGACTGCACGGCGGTGGAGGTGACGACCGCGTCCGCGCCGTCGATGTGCGCGGCGGCATGGCCCACGAAGGTGCCGATGCCCAGGCCCGCGAGACGGCGCAGCGTGGCGCTGTCCGACAGGTCGGAGCCCGTGATCTTGTAACCCAGGTTCAGCAGCACCTCGGCGATGCCGCTCATGCCCGAGCCGCCGACGCCGACGAAGTGGATGTGACGGATCGCGTGCTTCATTTCGCAAGCTCCTCGCAGGCGCGGACGACCGCGTCCACTGCTTCGGTCTTCTGCAGGGTCTTGGCCTTGGTGGCCCGGTCGATCAAGGTCGTGCGTTCGGTTTTCTGTAGCAAATCAGCCAGCAATTCAGGGGTGAGGTCGGTCTGTTGCACCAGCCAGCCGCCGCCCGCGTCCACGAGGAAGCGCGCGTTGGTGGTCTGGTGGTCGTCGACCGCCGAGGGGAAAGGCACGAACAGCGCTGCTGCGCCGACGGCCGCGATTTCGGTGACGGTGCTGGCGCCCGCGCGCGCGACGATGAGGTCGGCCTCGGCGTACGCCTGCGCGGTGTCGTCGATGAAGGGCGTGAGCTCGCCCTCGACGCCGGCCGCCGCATAGTTGGCGCGCAATTCGTCGATCTGCTTGGCGCCGCTCTGGTGCCGCACCTGCGGGCGAGCGTCGGGCGCGATGCGCGCCAGCGCCTGCGGCACGACGGCGTTGAGCGCACGCGCGCCCAGGCTGCCGCCGACCACCAGCAACTTGAGCGGCCCCGTGCGGCCCGCGAAGCGCGTGGCCGGATCGGGCTGCGACGTGAACGCCGCGCGCAGCGGATTGCCCACCCACTGCGCCTTCTTCAGCACGTTCGGGAAGGCCGTGAACACGCGGTCGGCCACGCCCGCCAGCACCTTGTTGGCGAGACCGGCCACCGAGTTCTGCTCGTGCAGCACCAGCGGCTTGCCCATCAGCACGCCCATCATCCCGCCCGGGAAAGTGATGTAGCCGCCCAGGCCCACCAGCACGTCGGGCTTCACGCGGCGCACCACGGCCAGGCTCTGCCAGAAGGCGCGCAGCAGCTTCAGCGGCAACAGGAACAGCGTGAGCGGGCCCTTGCCGCGCACGCCGCCGAACTGCACCGGCTCGAAGGCGAAGCCGCGCGGAGGCACGAGCTTTTCTTCCATGCTGCCGGGCGCGCCCAGCCAGTGCACGCGCCAGCCGCGCTCGCGCAGGGCCTCGGCCACTGCGAGACCCGGGAAGATGTGGCCGCCCGTGCCGCCCGCCATGACGAGTGCCGTACGGCCGGTCATACGCGACCTCCCCGCATGAGCACGCGGTTCTCGTAATCGATGCGCAGCACGACGGCGAGCGCCACGAGGTTCATCAGGATCGCCGAGCCGCCGAAGCTCATCAGCGGCAAGGTCAGGCCCTTGGTCGGCAGTGCGCCCAGGTTCACGCCCATGTTGATGAAGGCCTGGAAGCCGATCCACACGCCCACGCCCTGGGCCACGAGGCCCGAGAACACGCGGTCGAGCGCGATCGCCTGGCGGCCGATGTGCATGATGCGGCGCGTGAGCCACAGGAACAGGCCGATGATCAGCAGCACACCGATGAGGCCGAACTCTTCGCCGATCACGGCCAGCAGGAAGTCGGTGTGCGCCTCGGGCAGCCAGTGCAGCTTCTCGACGCTGCCGCCCAGGCCCACGCCGAAGACCTCGCCGCGGCCGATGGCGATCAGCGAGTGCGACAGCTGGTAGCCCTTGCCCAGCGCGTGCTCTTCGCTCCACGGATCGAGGTACGCAAAGATGCGCTCGCGGCGCCACGGGCTGCTCGCCACGATGGAGCCGAAGGCCACCACCACCAGCGTCGCGATCACGAAGAACATGCGCGCGTTCACGCCGCCCAGGAACAGGATGCCCATGGCGATCACGGCGATCACCATGAAGGCGCCCATGTCGGGCTCGGCCATCACCAGCATGCCGACCACCACCACCGCGATGCCCATCGGAAGCACGGCGCGGAAGAACCGCTCCTTGATCTCCATCTTGCGCACCATGTAGCTGGCGGCATAGAGCACCATCGCGAACTTGGCCAGCTCCGACGGCTGGAAGCGCATGAAGCCCATCGGCAGCCAGCGGCGCGCGCCGTTCACGTTGATGCCGATGTGCGGAATGAGCACCGCCACCAGCAGCAGCAGCGAAGCCACGAAGAGCCAGGGCGCGGCGCGCTCCCAGGTCTTCATCGGGACCTGGAAGGTCAGCAGCGCGGCGATGAAGGCGATGACCAGCGAGGCCGCATGCCGCGTGAGGAAGTACGAGGCGCTGTAGCCGGCGCGTGCGAAGCGCGGGTTGTCGGGCAGCGCGATCGAGGCCGAATACACCATGATCAGGCCCCAGGTCATCAGCGCGACCGTGACCCAGACCAGCGCCTGGTCGAAGCCCAGCACGCGCATCGGCGTGGCCTTGGTCTGCGCGACACCGGCGCCGCCCAACCGCACGGGCAGGTGCACGGGCAGCGAATCCATGCCGCTGCGGGCGCGCCGGAACCAGCCGCCGAAACGGCTGCCGGTGCTGGTTTCCTGGCCTGCGGCTGCGGAGTTCAAATCGGGTCCTCCATCGATCCGGCGGTGGACAGCGACGCGCCAGGCACGTACGACACCACCGCGTCGTCGCCACCCACGGCCTCGCGCGGGCTGTCGGCGTAGGCCTCGACGGCCTCGCAGAACACTTCGGCGCGGTGCGCGTAGTCCTTGAACATGTCGAAGCTCGCACAGGCCGGTGACAGCAGCACGGCATCGCCGGGGTGGGCGCGCGCGGCGGCGAGCTTCACGGCCTCTTCCATCGAGCCCGCGTGCTTCAGCGAGACGCCGGTGGAGGCCAGCGCGGCCTCGATCAGCGGCGCGTCGCGGCCGATGAGCACCACGGCGCGCGCGTACTGGCGCACGGGGTCGGCCAGCGGCTCGAAGTCCTGGCCCTTGCCTTCGCCGCCGAGGATCACGACCACGCGGCGCTCCTCGCCGAGACCGCTCAGTGCGGCCACGGTGGCGCCGACGTTGGTGCCCTTGCTGTCGTCGAAGAACTCAACCTCGTCCACGATGGCGATCGGCTCGACACGGTGCGGCTCGCCGCGGTACTCGCGCAGGCCGTAGAGCATCGGGCCCAGCGGGCAGTCGGCGGCGCTGGCGAGTGCAAGCGCCGCCAAGGCGTTCATGGCGTTGTGGCGGCCGCGGATACGCAGCGCGTCTGCGGGCATGAGGCGCTGGAAGAAGAGCTCCTCTTCCACCACCGCGCCGCGCTTGCGCTTTTGCGTTTCGTCGGCTTCCAGCGCGCGCACCAACCAGGCCACGCCGTTGATGCGCTCGATGCCGTAGTCACCCGGGCGCAGCGGCATCGCGCCGCCGAAGGTGACGTGGGTGCGGATCTGCGGACGCTGCAGCCGCACCTTGACCGGCGGCGGCAGCATGGCCATCACGCCGGCGTCGTCGCGGTTCAGGATCATCAGGCCCTTGGCGCCGAAGATGCGCGCCTTCGCGGCCGCGTAGGCCGGCATGTCGCCATGCCAGTCGAGGTGGTCCTGCGTGAGGTTGAGCACGGTCGCGGCCGTGGGCTCGAAGCCCTGCACGCCGTCGAGCTGGAAGCTCGAGAGTTCGAGCACCCACACGTCGGGCAGCGTGCCGGCGTCGAGGTGCCCGGCCAGCGTGTCGAGCAGCGTGGGGCCGATGTTGCCGGCCACGGCCACGGTCTTGCCCGCGCGTTCGACCAGCTGGCCGGTGAGCGAGGTGACGGTGGTCTTGCCGTTGGTGCCGGTGATGGCAAGCACGGCGGGCGTGTAGCCCTTGGGCGCTTCGGGCTCGGGTTCGGGCACGAGTTCGAGTTGCGGCGTGGCCTCTTCCTCGACCGCGGCCGACGCCGGGTTGGTGGCGGACAGCTCGGCGATCTTGGCGACGAACTCGGCGGCCTCGCGCGCCGCGGTGGGCACGTAGGGCTTGCCGGGGGTGGGCAGGCGGAGGCGGGAGACGGTGGCGGCGGGCGCGGGCGACACGGCAGGCGTGTCGGTGGCGGCTGGTACTGCGCCGTCTTCCGTCGTGGCGCCTTCGGCGACGACGTCTTCGGTGGGCGGCGTCACCGGCACGCTCAGCGATGCATCGCGCGGCATGGCTTCAGCCATGGCGGGCGGTGTGGGTTCGGTGGCTTCGGTCGGTTCGACGGGTTCGGCTTCTGCGGCAGTCGCATCGACTGGCAGTGCGGCTTCGGTCGACTCAGCGGCCACGGCCTCCGTGGGTGCAACCGCCTCGGTCGCCTCAACAGCTTCGACGGGCGCGGCCGCTTCGGGCTCGCCTTCGACAACCGCAGCAGCCTCCGGCGCAGGCACTTCCGGCGTCTCGACCACCGCAGCCTCCGCCACAGGGGCTTCTTCGCTCAAGGCCAGCTCGGCCTGGGCCGGCGTTTCAACGACAGGCTCAACCACGGCGGTTTCGGCGGGCACTTCAGCTTCGGCTTCCACCACCGGCACCTCGACCGTCTGCAGATCGAGCAGCGCGCGCGCGAACAGGTCCAGCTCGCCGCCGACCACGAGGCCCACGGCCTTGGCGGCGTCGACGACCGGCGCCAGCGTCGCGGGCGACAGGCCCGGCGAGCGGTACACAGCACGAATCGGCGTGCCTTCGACCAGCGCGGCCGTGAACGGCCCGCCGATGAAAGTGGCGTCGGGCAGCTCGGCCTGCAGCGTCGCGAGCGAGGCCGGCGCCTCGCGCGTGTCGGCCACGGTCACGACCGCGCCGTGGCGCGCGCACCAGCGCGCCATCGCCAGCCCGGACGCGCCGAGGCCGAGGATGAGAACGGGGAGGTCTTTCAGGTGCCGCATGGTTTTCTTGTTACCGCAGCTTCAGCGTCGACAGGCCGATGAGGCACAGCAGCATCGTGATGATCCAGAAGCGCACGACGACCTGCGTCTCGCGCCAGCCGCTCTTCTCGAAGTGGTGGTGCAGCGGCGCCATCTTGAGCACGCGGCGCCCCTCGCCATAGCGCTTCTTCGTGTACTTGAAGTACATGACCTGCGCCATCACCGAGATCGCCTCGACCACGAAGATGCCGCCCATGATGAAGAACACGATCTCCTGGCGCACGATGACCGCGATGGTGCCCAGCGCGCCGCCCAGCGCCAGCGCGCCCACGTCGCCCATGAAGACCTGCGCCGGATGGGTGTTGAACCAGAGGAACGCGAGGCCCGCGCCGGCCATGGCCGAGCAGAACACCAGCAGCTCGCCCGAGCCCGGGATGTTGGGGAACAGCAGGTACTTGGAGTACACCGCGCTGCCCGTGACGTAGGCGAACACGCCCAGTGCCGAGCCCACCATCACCACCGGCATGATCGCCAGGCCGTCCAGGCCGTCCGTGAGGTTCACGGCATTGCTCGCGCCCACGATCACGAGGTAGGTGAGGATCACGAAGCCGATGCCGCCCAGCGGGTAGCTCACTTCCTTGAAGAAAGGCACCAGCAGGTTGATCTTGGGCGGAAAGTCGAGGTCGAAGCCCGAGCGCACCCAGGCGTAGAACAGCTCGAGCACGCGCCAGTTGGAGCTCTCGGAAATGCTGAACAGCAGGTAGAAGCCCGCGAGCAGGCCGACCAGCGATTGCCAGAAATACTTCTCGCGCGAGCGCATGCCTTCGGGGTCCTTGCGCACCACCTTGCGCCAGTCGTCCACCCAGCCGATGGCGCCGAAGCCCATCGTGACCCACAGCACGATCCACACGAAGCGGTTCGAGAGATCGAACCACAGCAAGGTAGCGAAGGCGATGGCGAACAGCACGAGCACGCCACCCATGGTGGGCGTGCCGCTCTTGGTCAGGTGCGTTTCCATGCCGTAGCCGCGGATCGGCTGGCCGATCTTGAGCGCAGCGAGGCGACGAATGACGTACGGGCCGGCCACCAGGCCGACGACGAGCGCGGTCAGCGCGGCCATCAGGGCGCGGAACGTGAGGTAGTTGAAAACGCGCAAGAACCCGAACTCGGGCGACAGCGTCTGCAGCCATTGGGCCAGGGACATCAGCATGGTGTGTTGCGCGGCTCATGCGTCATGACCGGCCTCCTTTTGTTGTTGTGCTTCGATCGCCTGCACCACGCGCTCCATCTTCATGAAGCGCGACCCCTTGACCAGCACGCTGCCCAGCTGCGGCAGGCGGGCGAGCACGGCCGCGCGGAGCGTGTCGAAATCGTCGAAATGGCGTCCATCGACACCATCGTTGTTGTTGAAAGCCGTCGCCGCATGCACGGTCTCGCCGCCCAGCGTGTAGACGGCGTCGAGGCCGCGCTGGCGCGCCCAGGCGCCGACCTCGGCATGGAATTCCGGCGAGCGGTCGCCGACCTCGCCCATTTCGCCGAGCACCAGCAGGCGCGGGGCGGGCAGGCCGGTGAGCACGTCGATGGCGGCAATCACGGAATCGGGGTTGGCGTTGTAGCTGTCGTCGACCAGCGTGAGCGCGTGTCCGCCGGGCAGCACGACCTCGCTGGCGCGCGAACGGCCCTTGACCGGCTCGAAGGCCGACAGGCCCGCGGCGATGGTGTCGAGCGACACGCCGGCCGCCAGCGCGCAGGCGGTGGCGGCGAGCGCGTTGCCCACGTTGTGGCGGCCCGCGATGTGCAGGCGCGCATCGAAGGCGCCCAGCGGCGTGCGCACGCGCACGCGCCAGGCGCCCTGCTGCCATTCGGCGCTGTCGAGCGAGATGTCGGCATCGGCGTGCTCGCCGAAGGTCAGGCAGCGGCGCGAACCGCTCTGGCGCGCCAGGTCGGTCCACAGCGAGGTGAAGGTGTCGCCGTAGGGGAACACGGCGGTGCCGTCGTCGGGCAGTTCGGCGAACACGGCGGCGTTCTCGATGGCGACCGCCTCGACGCTGGCCATGAACTCCTGGTGCTCGCGCTGCGCGTTGTTGACCAGCGCGATGGTCGGGCGCGACATGGCGGCCAACCGCGCGATCTCGCCCGGGTGGTTCATGCCCAGCTCGAGCACCGCCAGCTGGTGCTGCGCGCGCAGGCGCATCAGCGTGAGCGGCACGCCGATCTCGTTGTTGAAGTTGCCGGCCGTGGCCAGCGCGCGGTCGGCGCGGAAGGCGGCGAGCACGGCCGCGATCATCTGCGTGACCGTGGTCTTGCCGTTGCTGCCGGTGACGGCGATCAGCGGCAGCTGGAACTGCGCGCGCCAGCCAGCGCCCAGCGCGCCGAGCGCGACGAGCGAGTCGGGCACCTCGAGGCCGGCGAGCCCCGCGGCTTCGAGGCCGCCGTGCGCAATGGCGGCCACGGCGCCCTGCTGCTTCGCGTCGGCCAGGAAATCGTTGGCGTCGAATCGCTCGCCCTTGAGCGCAACGAACAGGTCGCCAGCGGCCAGGGTGCGGGTGTCGGTGTGGACGCGGGCGATCACGGTGGCCGGGTCGCCCACGAGGCGCGAACCCGGCACCCATTGCTGCGCCTGCGCCAACGTCAGGTTGAGCGGCGTAGAGACGGGCGTGGCCATGGCGGTCATGCGGCCCCCCGCTTCGCGAGCGCGTCGAGCGCGTGGGTCTTGTCGGAGAACGGCAGGCGCTGGCCGGCGATCTCCTGCCACTCTTCGTGGCCCTTGCCGGCGATCAGCACCACGTCTTGCGGCGCGGCCTGGGCGATGGTTTCGGCGATGGCGCGCGCGCGGTCGACCTGCACGCGGGCCGCCTCGACGCGCGTGAAGCCGCGCAGCGCCTGGCTGATGATCGCGTCGGGGTTCTCGTTGCGCGGGTTGTCGCTGGTGAGCACGACATGGTCGGCCTGCCGCTCGGCGACGGCCGCCATCAGCGGGCGCTTGATCGGGTCGCGGTTGCCGCCGCAGCCGAACACGCACCACAGCGCGCCGCCGCGCTGTTTGGCCAGCGGGCGCAGGCCGGCGAGGGCCTTGTCGAGGGCGTCGGGCGTGTGGGCGTAGTCGACCACGGCCAGCGGCGCGCCGTCGGTCGGCTGCACGCGGTCCATGCGGCCCGGCACGCTGCTGAGATGGGCGCAGGCGGCCACGGCCTGGGCGAGCGTGAGGCCCAGCGCGCGCAGGGTGCCGAGCACGCCGAGCAGGTTGGCGACGTTGTACTGGCCGATGAGCCCGGTCGCGAGCCGTTCGGCCGGCGCCGTGCTGCCGTGCTCGGCCACGGTGAACTGCAGGCCCTGCGCGTCGTAGCCGATGTCGCGCGCCACCAGCCGCGCGGGCTTGCCGCCGGCCGAGACGGTCCAGACGTCGAGCGCGCCGATGCCGGCGTCCAGCAGGTTGGCGCACAGGCTGGCGCCGTGCATGTCGTCGATGTTGATCACCGCGGCGCGCAGGCCGGGCCAGCGGAACAGCTCGGCCTTGGCCTGCCAGTAGGCGTCCATGCTGCCGTGGTAGTCGAGGTGGTCCTGCGTGAAATTGGTGAACACGGCGACCGCGATGCGGCAGCCGTCGAGCCGGCGCTCGGCAATGCCGATCGACGAAGCCTCGATGGCGCAGGCGCCGAAGCCTTCGGTGACGAAGTCGCGCAGCGCGCGCTGCAGCATCACGGGATCGGGCGTGGTCAGGCCGGTGTAGGTGAGTTCGGGCGGCACGCCGATGCCCAGGGTGCCGACCACGGCGCAGGGCGACGGGGCGCCGCGCTCGGTGGTGCCGTCGGGACGCATGGCGCGCACGCCGCCGGCCGCGCGCAGCGTGGACAGCGACTCGGCCAGCCACCACGCGGTGGAGGTCTTGCCGTTGGTGCCGGTCACGGCCAGCAGGTCGAGCTGCGCCGAGGGGTTGTCGTAGAAGGCGGCGGCGATCGGGCCGGTGGCGGCCTTCAGGCCGGGGTAGCTCACGATGCGCTCGTCGCCGTCGAAACCGAAGGCGTCCACGCCCTCGTGCTCGACCAGGCAGGCCACGGCGCCCTGCGCCAGTGCGGCCGCCACGTGCTGGCGGCCGTCGGTGGCGGCACCGGGCCAGGCAATGAAGGCATCGCCCGGGCCGACCGCGCGGCTGTCGGCGAGCAGCGCGCCCTGCACGCGCTCTTTCAGCCAGAACGCGGCGGTGGTGGGGGAAGTGAGTGTCAGCATGTCAGAAGCTCTCGGGGACGTCTTGCGTCTGCACGAGGGGTTTGACCGCCAGATCGGGCGGGACGTTCATCATGCGCAGGGTCTGCTGCACGACTTCGCTGAACACCGGCGCCGCGGCGAGGCCGCCGAAATACTGGCCGTCGGTCGGCTCGTCGATCATCACCGCGACGATGATGCGCGGCTTCTCGATGGGCGCCATGCCGGTGAACCAGGCGCGGTACTTGTTGCTGGCGTAGCCCTTGCCGACCTGCTTGTGGGCCGTGCCCGACTTGCCGCCGACGGAGTAGCCCACCGTTTGCGCGCGCGTGCCGGTGCCGCCCGGGCCGGCGGCCATCTGCAGCATCTTGCGCACCGCGAGCGCGTTGGACGGCGAGAACACCCGCACGCCGACCGGCGGCTCGGTGTTCTTCAGGATGGTGACCGGAATGATGGAGCCGTCGTGCGCGAACGAGGTGTACGAATGCGCCATCTGGAACAGCGAGGCCGACAGGCCGTAGCCGTAGGCCATGGTGGCCTGCTCGACCGGCTTCCAGGTCTTCCACGGACGCAGCCGGCCCGTCACGGCGCCGGGGAACTGGATCTGCGGCTTCTGGCCGTAGCCCAGCGCGGTGTAGGTGTCCCACATCTCGTGGGGCGTCATCTTCTGGGCGATCTTGAGCGCGCCCACGTTGCTCGACTTCTGGATCACGCCCTCCACCGTCAGCGAGCCGTAGTTGTGGGTGTCGCTGATGGTGAAGCCGCCCAGCTGGTAGCGCCCGGGCGCGGTGTCGATGATGGTGGAGGGCTTGACGCGGCCGGCCTCCAGCGCCATCGCCACGGTGATGGGCTTCATGGTCGAGCCGGGCTCGAAGGTGTCGGTGAGCGCGCGGTTGCGCAGCTGCTCGCCGGTGAGGTTCTGGCGCTTGTCGGGCACGTAGCTCGGGTAGTTGGCCAGCGCCAGCACCTCGCCGGTGGTGCTGTCGAGCACCACCACGCTGCCGGCCTTGGCGCGGCGCGCGGTGACGGCGTCGCGCAGCTTCTGGTAGGCGAAGAACTGCACCTTGCTGTCGACGCTGAGCTGGATGTCGCGCCCCTCGACCGGCGGCACCTGCTCGCCCACGCCCTCGACCACGCGGCCCAGCCGGTCCTTGATGACGCGGCGCGAGCCGGCCTTGCCGGCCAGTTCCTTGTTGAACGCCAGCTCGATGCCTTCCTGGCCGTTGTCTTCCACGTTGGTGAAGCCCACCACGTGCGCCGCCGCCTCGCCCTCGGGGTACTGGCGCTTGTATTCCTTGCGCTGGTAGATGCCCTTGAGGTTGAGCGCCGCGATCTGCTTGGCGATGGGCTCGTCGACCTGGCGCTTGATCCAGACGAAGGTCTTGTCTTCGTCTTCGAGCTTCTTGTCGAAGTCCTTCTGCGGCATGCCGAGCAGCTTGGCCACCTGCTTGAGCTTGGCGCGCACCTCGGGGTCGTCGCGCTCCACGTCTTCGGGAATGGCCCAGATGCTGGGCGCCACCACGCTGGACGCCAGGATGAGCCCGTTGCGGTCGAGGATGCGGCCGCGGTTGGCCGGCAGCTCCAGCGTGCGCGCGAAGCGCACTTCGCCCTGGCGCTGGAAGAAGCTGTTGTTGAAGACCTGCACATACGCGGCCCGCCCCGCCAGCATGACGAAGCCGAAGGCGATGCCGGCGACGATGAACTTGCTGCGCCACACCGGCGTCTTGCTCGCAAGCAAGGGGCTGGTGGTGTAGCGCACGCTGCGGTTGCCGCGGCTCATCGGGCGGGCCTCGCGGTGGTGCCGGGCTTGGGCGGCGTGGTCGGCGGCAGCGGCGCGACGGCCGGGATCACCGAGCCGTCGGGACGCACGTACTGCGTGATGGCCGGCGAGGCCGTGCGCATCTGCAGCTGTTCCTTGGCCAGCTTCTCCACGCGCAGCGGCGTGGCCTGCGCGCGCTTTTCCACCTGCAGGCGGTCATGCTCGGTTTCGAGCTTGCGCGTCTCCTGCAGGGCGCGGTCGAACTCCGTGTAGAGCTGGCGCGACTGGTACTGGGTGTGCACAAGGTACAAAGCCGTCGCAATGACGGCCAGCAGAAGAAGCAGGTTGATGCGCGCCATGGCTACCCGGCCTCCGTGCGTTCGGCCACCCGGAGGATGGCGCTGCGCGAGCGCGGGTTGCCGCGCACTTCTTCTTCGGACGGCTTGATGCGCTCGAGCGCGTGCAGCTTCATCACCTTGGGCGCAGCGAAGGGCGCACGGCGGTCGTAGACCTCCTTCGAGTGCTTGGCGATGAACTGCTTGACGATGCGGTCTTCGAGCGAATGGAAGCTGATCACCGCGAGGCGGCCGCCGGGCGCGAGCACCGACAGGCTGGCTTCTAGCGCTTGTTGCAGCTCCTCAAGCTCGGCGTTGATGAAAATCCGAAAAGCCTGAAATGTGCGCGTTGCAGGGTTCTGGCCCTGCTCGCGGGTTTTGACCGTGCCAGCCACGAGCTCGGCCAGTTCGGTGGTGGTTGAAATTGCGCCCCGTTCTTGTCTGCGAGCAACAATCGCCTTTGCAATCTGAACAGCAAACCGTTCTTCGCCATAGTCACGGATCACCTCTGCAATTTGTTGAAGTTCGGCCGTTGCCAGCCATTCGGCCACGCTCTCGCCGCGCGTGGTGTCCATGCGCATGTCGAGCGGACCGTCGAAACGGAAACTGAAACCGCGCACCGGGTTGTCGATCTGCGGCGAACTCACGCCCAGGTCCATCAGCAAGCCGTTGACGCTGGCGTCGGGCAATTCGCCCAGCGAGCGGAATCCCTGGTGGCGGATAGAAAAACGCGCATCCGAGATGCGCGCTGCTTCGGCCACCGCTTCTGCATCCTTGTCGAATGCGATGAGCCTGCCTTCCGGCGCCAGCCGCGCGAGGATGGCGCGCGCATGTCCTCCGCGGCCGAAGGTGGCGTCCACGTACGTGCCCGTGGCTGCCGCGCTGCCGGAAAGAAGGGCTTCCACCGCCTCGTTCAACAAGACGGTCGTGTGGGTCAGGGGGGTGTTCACGGGGCTCCTCAGAACGCGAAGTCCTGAAACACATCCGGCATCTCGCCCTGGGTGGCCTCGGCCTCCTTGGCCTCGTAGGTGGCCTTGTCCCAGAGTTCGAAGTGGTTGCCCATGCCCAGCAACAGCGTCTCGCGGTTGATGCCGGTGGCGGCGCGCAGCTCGGGCGACACCAGCACGCGGCCGGTGCCGTCCATCTCGACGTCCATCGCGTTACCGAGGAAGACGCGCTTCCACCACTGCGCCGACATCGGCAGCGCAGCAATGCGTTCGCGGAATTTTTCCCATTCGGGACGGGGGAACACCATCAGGCATCCGTGCGGATGCTTGGTGATCGTGAGCTGGCCGCCTGCCGTGGCGCTCAGGACGTCGCGATGCCGGGTCGGCACGGAGAGCCGCCCCTTGGCATCCAGACTGAGCGATGAAGCGCCTTGAAACACGACCACGAAACCCCTGTGGTGGGAGGTGCCGCGACACCCGGAAGGGGCGTTGCCCGCACTTTTTCCCACTTAACTGCACTTTTTTCCACTGTAGCAGGAAACACTTGCGACGCAACTGGGGCCCGGGGGTATTTTTTGTAATGGAATCAACGACTTAGCGCCGATTTCCAAACCTGGAAATCGGCGAATTGTGTTGAAAATGAAGTACTTAGCTCACGCAGTGAAAGTGATGCGTGAAGGACGACCCCGTTACAGGGGCCGAGGGAGGCGGCTTCAGAGGATGAAGCGCGAAAGGTCTTCGTCGTGACTTAGTGCCGCGAGGCGCTCGTCGACATACGCGGCATCGATGCGGACCGTCTGGCCCTCGATGCGGGTGGCATCGAAGCTTACCTCATCGAGCAGGCGCTCCATCACGGTCGAGAGGCGGCGCGCGCCGATGTTCTCGGTGCGCTCGTTCACCTCGAAGGCGATGGCCGCCAGCCGCGTGATGCCGTCGGGCGCGAAGTCGAGCGTCACGCCTTCGGTGGCCAGCAGCGCCTGGTACTGCTTCACGAGCGAGGCGCGGGTCTGCGTGAGGATGCTCTCGAAGTCCGACACCGAGAGCGATTGCAGCTCGACGCGGATCGGAAAGCGCCCTTGCAGCTCGGGAATGAGGTCGCTGGGCTTGCTCAGGTGGAAGGCGCCGCTTGCGATGAACAGCATGTGGTCGGTGCGCACCACGCCGTACTTGGTGGACACGGCCGTGCCCTCCACGAGCGGCAGCAGGTCGCGCTGCACGCCCTGGCGCGACACGTCGGAGCCCTGCGCTTCGCTGCGCGTGGCGACTTTGTCGATCTCGTCGATGAACACGATGCCGTTCTGCTCGGCGTTGGCAATGGCCTGCGTGCGGATCTCGTCCTCGTTGACCAGCTTGCCGGCCTCTTCGTCGATCAGGAGGCGCATCGCCTCGGCGATCTTGAGCTTGCGCGTCTTGCGCTTGCCGCCGCCGAGCTGGCCGAACATGCCGCGCAGTTGCTCGGTCATTTCCTCCATGCCGGCCGGGCCCATGATCTCCAGCGGCGCGCGGGTCTCGGCGAGGTCGAGCTCGATTTCCTTGTCGTCGAGCTGGTGCTCGCGCAGCTTCTTGCGGAAGGCCTGGCGCGTCGGGTTGGGGCTGTCGAGTGCGGGCGCAGCGCCATCGACGCCGCGCGCCGGAGGCAGCAGCGCGTCGAGGATGCGCTCCTCGGCCGCGTCTTCGGCGCGGGCGCGCACCTTCACGCTTTCGGATTCGCGCGTCTGCTTGACGGCGATCTCGGCGAGGTCGCGAATGATCGAGTCGACGTCCTTGCCCACATAGCCCACCTCGGTGAACTTGGTGGCCTCGACCTTGATGAACGGTGCATCGGCCAGGCGGGCCAGGCGGCGGGCGATTTCGGTCTTGCCGACGCCCGTCGGGCCGATCATGAGGATGTTCTTGGGCGTGATCTCGTGGCGCAGCTTCTCGTCGACCTTCTGGCGGCGCCAGCGGTTGCGCAGCGCGATGGCCACGGCGCGCTTGGCGGCGGGTTGGCCGACGATGTGGTTGTCCAGCTCGGAGACGATTTCCTGGGGGGTCATGGACATGGTCAGAGCGCTTCCACCGTGTGGTTCATGTTCGTGTAAATGCAGATTTCTCCGGCGATCGCCAGCGATTTGCGCACGATCTGCTCGGCCGAGAGCTCGGTGTTGTCGATCAGCGCCTTGGCCGCCGACTGGGCGTAGGCGCCGCCCGAACCGATGGCGATCACGCCGTCTTCAGGCTCCAACACGTCGCCATTGCCGGTGATGATGAGCGAAGTCGTGGCGTCGGCCACGGCCAGCATGGCCTCGAGCTTGCGCAGCACGCGGTCGGTGCGCCAGTCCTTGGTGAGCTCGACCGCCGCGCGGGTCAGGTGGCCCTGGTGCTTCTCGAGCTTGGCCTCGAAGCGCTCGAAGAGCGTGAAGGCATCGGCTGTGGCGCCGGCGAAACCCGCCAGGACCTTGCCGTGATAGAGCCGCCGCACCTTGCGCGCCGTGCCCTTGATGACGATGTTGCCGAGAGTGACCTGCCCGTCCCCGCCGATGGCGACCTGATCGCCTTGGGGGGTCTTGCGGCGCACGCTCACGATGGTGGTGCCGTGAAACTGTTCCATCGCAGCCATCTGGGGATGGGCCCCGCCAATGCAACCCTTGCGGTCGGACAAACTGCTGGCGGAAAACACGGCCGCGCAGGGGCCGCGGAACCCCTGTGACGAGGTCAGTTCTTGCGGACCGCGACCGTGGCGTGGTCGGTGATGCCGATCAGCCCGAACAGCGCGGCAATCAGCCGGTGGGCGTCGACGAACTGCACCCGCTCACCGTTCGCATCGCGCTCGCGGACCCAGCTCAGCAGCGTGCCGGCCGCCGTCAGGTCCATGCGCAGCAGGGCCGCGCACGAGATCACCGGCGCCGTTGTGTGGCGCAGGTCGTGGTCCAGGCGCTGCCAGCACGACAGCGAGTCGCCGCGCAGGTCGCCCGCCAGCGCGGCAAAGCCGCTGTCGGTGGACGGGAAGCTCTCGGAATCGCCCCCGACCGACAGCAGCGACCACACCGAGCTCGGCCGGCTTGCCGGCGGCGCGGCCAGCGAGGTGCACTCGCCCTTCGGGTCCTGCCAGGACGGCGGCGACACCTCGTAGGTGATGCAGTAGTTGAGTGCCACCAGCTCGAAGTCGTCGGGCAGGTGCATCATGCGCAGCGCCGCCAGGCGCAGCTGCCACCAGGCGTCGTCGGGATGGCGCTCGTTGTTGGGCGTGGCCGCGGCCAGCACGGCCATGAGTTGCGAGGCGCCGAAGAAGCGCAGCTGCACCGGCGAATCGGACCAGTGCGCGAACAGGATGCGCAGCGGCGCGGCGGCCGGCGGATCGATCTCGGTGAGCGCGCGCCAGTCGAGCGTCCAGACCATGCCGGCCTGCGAGAGCGCGCGCGTGAGCGCCATGAGCCCCTCGCGCGTCAGGTGCGCGGGGCTGGCCCAGTCGGCGGCGCCGGTGGTGTCGGAGGCCGCCTCGGCGTCCTCGCTGGCGGTGACGGCCTTCACGCTGCGGGCGAGCTCGTCGAGCGAGACCCAGTCGGGACCCATGCGCTTCATGCGCTGCGCATAGCGCATGCGGGCGGCCGCGAACTTGGCGGCGTCGCCGGTGGCGCGGTACAGGTCGAACAGCGCGCGCCAGCGGGCGTCGTCGCGCTCCAGCGTGACGGCTGCGGTCGCGTCGTCGGCGGCGAACGCACTTTCGGCGGCCAGCGCCTGCAGCAGGATGGCCTCGGCGCCGGTGTCGTCGCCGTGCGCGAAGCGGATCACCGCTTCTTCAAGTGCGCCGTCATGTGCAAGGCGCGACGGCTGCGGTGCCGGGGCGGCTGCCGCAGCGGCAACCGCTGGCGCTGCGGCCACGGGTGCGGAAGCGGCCGGTGCGCCCTGCCCGGCCGGCTCAGCCGGCAACTGGTCGCCGCCGCTGTCGACCGGCGGCAGCGTTTCAGCGCCCGCGTCGGGCGGCGGATTGACCAGCGTCTCGCCGTTCGGCCCGCGGCCCTTCCACCACTGCTGCGACATCTGCTCTTCGATCTCGTCGATCTTCTTGAGCGTGAGTGCGCGGCCTTCGGATTTTTCGGAGGTGCTGTTGAGGTTGAACGACGACGGCGTGACCGTTGCCTCGAAGGCATGGGCCGCCGCCTCGCGCTGGCGCAGCTTGCGCAGCATGTCGAACTCGCGGCGGCGCACGAAGTCGTTGCGCTGGCGCCGCTCGATCATTTCCTTCAGCATCTCGCGGCTGTAGGTCTGCTCGGGCAGCGACGAGTCGGAGGACGGCGTGTCCAACTCCGACCAGTCTTTCAGGGGATTTCGAACGAACTTGGCCACCTTCGAGAAAAGGCGGCCTGACTCTTCCTTTGGCATTCAGAGAAGGTTATCGAAAGCGCGGGTTCCGTTCTACCGTGCAGCCGTTCAATCCCCGAACATTTTCTGCTTCAGCTCGCGGCGCTGCTGCGCTTCGAGCGAGAGCGTGGCGGTCGGGCGGGCCAGCAGGCGGCCGACGCCAATGGGCTCGCCGGTCTCGTCGCAGTAGC
Organism: Variovorax sp. GW823-FHT04F07; assembly: GCF_058795995.1. NCBI lineage: Bacteria > Pseudomonadati > Pseudomonadota > Betaproteobacteria > Burkholderiales > Comamonadaceae > Variovorax > Variovorax sp. GW823-FHT04F07. The sequence goes on along the minus strand of NZ_JBXAIG010000005.1, from coordinate 231,210 downwards.
CGTAGTCGCCGGCGTCGATGCGCTGGATCGACTGCTCGATCTTCTTGAGCAGCTTGCGTTCGCGGTCGCGCGTGCGCAGTTCGAGCGCGTGCTCTTCCTCGATGGTGGCGCGGTCGGCCGGGTCGGGCACGACCACGGTGTCTTCGCGCAGGTGCTCGGTGGTTTCACCGGCGTTCTCGAGGATGCCGCGCTTGAGTTCTTCGAGCTTCAGGCGGAAGAACGCCATCTGCTTGTCGTTCATGTACTCGTCGTCGGGCATCGCGATGACCTCGGCGTCGCTCAGCTCTGCGGGCGTCTTGGTCTTCCAGTTGTTGGCCAGCTTTGGGTCTTTCTTGACGGCCAGGGGCGGCGGCGGCACCAGCGCGGTGGAAGGCGCCTGCGAGAAGCTGGATTTGGCGGCGGTCGAGGCCACGGATTGCGGCATCGAGGGCACGGTCAGTTGCGACAGCCGGGACACGCGGCCACCACGCGCAGCGGGAGCGGGCGTAGCGGGGATCGAGGGTGTCGCCGGGGCGGAAGAAGAGGCGGCAGCCGTTTTTTTCATGGGGGTCGGGGGAGCAGAAAGGGCGGCCGCAGGACGGCCGACCGGTTGGGATGACGTAGGCGCCGCGCCCGCGGACTTGGTTGCGGGCTTGGCGGACTTCTTGGCAGCCGCGGTCCCGGTCTTGGCCGGGGTTGCCGCAGGCTTCTTGGCAGCGCTTTTCTCTTTCGCGGCAGAGGCAGCAGCAGCGGTGGCAGAAACCTTCTTCGTCGCGGGTACAGCCTTCACAGCCGTCGCCTTCTTTGCGGCGGGCTTGGTGGCTGGCGTGGCCTTGGCGGCGGGTTTCTTCACGGTGACTGGCTCCTTGTACGAACTGGAACGCGCTTTCACTGGGTGTCTCCTCCCAAGGGAACCGTTGCGGGTGTCAGGCCGCGTCGGCTCACGTTGTCGGGGGCGTCCTCAAGTGGTGAACCCCGGGGTTATACCCCCGAAAGCCCGCCAAAAACCCTTGGCGCCCCGTGCCGTAAGTCATATCTCGCCCCTGTGGACGAAGCATGGCTCCCGGAACAGGCGCGCGATTGTATAGAGAACTCGAAACGCAAGGCCATCGGGTGACGCACTGCCCTGCTCCGTTAGCATCGCCCGGCGCCATCACAGGGGGTGGCGCAGGCACGCCGCGGGTCGGGGAGACACCGCGGCGGCCCTTCAAACAACCGATCGGAAAATAATCTTGAGCAAAAAAGCAGTATTGGGAGTCCTGGCCGCGGCCATCGCCGTCGCCTACGGCGGCAGCACCTGGTGGGCCGGCACGCAAATCAAATCGAGCTATGACGTCGCCCTGGGCGAACTGCCCAAGCAGACCGCGCTGGTGCGCGTGATCGAGCGCAGCTACGAGCGCAACTTCTTCGGCGCCGTGAGCACCGTGACGCTCGAACTGGGTTGCCCGGCCGAAGCCGAAGCCGCCACCGCCCCTGCCGCGTCGGCACCCGCCGCCGCACCGGCTGCCGCCACGACCGATGTCGCCGAGGCCGCGACCGAAGGCGACGAAGAAGAACCCGCCGAAGACGACAACGACGCCGCAGCCACCCCGCCCAAGCCCGTGCGCATCACCATCCGCGACACCATCCGCCACGGCCCGATCGCCGGCGCCACGCTGGCCGCGGCCGTCATCGACAGCGAACTGGTGCTCGACGCCAAGGCGCAGGCCGAGGCCGAGAAGCTGTTCGGCAAGGCCAAGCCGCTGACCGCGCGCACCCAGGTCGGCTTCGGCGGCGGCTTCACCAGCGACTTCACCGTCGCGCCCGCCAAGCTGGCCGAAGAAGGCAAGGGCGAGTTCGCCTGGCAAGGCGCACAGGCCCGCCTGGACATGAACGCGGCCCGCACCCATGTGCGCTACGACATGACGATGCCGGGCCTGGACGTCAGCACCGCCTCCAAGGGCGTGCAGCTGAAGATGGGCAAGTTCACCGCCAAGGCCGACATGGACGGCAGCGCCGGCTGGATGCTCGCCACCGGCAAGTCCGAAGGCCGCCTCGACAGCTTCGAGCTGAACGCGCCCAAGGGACTGGGCCTGGGCGCGGGCACCGAGGCCGCCCCCGCCAAGGCGATCAAGGTGCTGCTGCAAAGCATCGACCTGACCGGCGAAGCCACCATCAAGGACGGCCTGTACGCCTCCGAAGGCGCCTTCAAGGGCAAGGGCAAGGTCAACGAGACCGCGATCGACAAGTTCGAGATCGCCAGCAGCGCGCGCCGCATCCAGGCGGCCGGCTACAAGAAGCTGGCCGACGCCTGGCTGCAGTCGACCGCCGGTGCCGGCTGCGGCCAGCGCAGCAAGGCCCAGAAGGACGCGATGCAGGCGCTCATCGAGCAGCTCGCGCCCGACCTCAAGGCCATGGCCAAGCACAGCCCCGAAGCCGGCCTGGACCGCCTGCTCGTCGAGATCGGCGGCCACAGCGCCGAGCTCAGCTACTCGGTGGCCCTCGCCGGCGTGACCGACGAAGACCTGCAGCTGCCCGGCAACGCGCTGGTGCTCAAGCGCGGCGTGCTCAAGGCCAACGCGCGTGTGCCCGTGAAGTGGATCGAGAAGCTGGCCGAAACCGGCGCCGAGAGCGGCCGCACGCCGCCGCCTGAAATGCTCGCGGGCCTGATCGAACAGGGCGAAGCCAACGGCTACGTGAAGCGCACGGGCGACGACCTGGTCAGCCAGGTCGAGTTCAGCGAAGGCCAGCTCAAGCTCCTGGGCAAGCCGATGGGGAACTTCGGCAAGTAAGCACTGCCACCCAATGAGAAACGGCGCTGACCGCAAGGCCAGCGCCGTTTTTATTTCTTCAGCTCAAGCGGGCGTACTCAGACCAGGCACTGCTCCAGACCCTGCTCCAGGATCTCGCGCGGCAGCTCGATGCCGATGAACACCATGCGGCTCTGGCGCGCCTCGTCCTTGCCCCACTCCGGGCCCAGGTCGCTGCCCATGAGCTGGTGCACGCCCTGGAAGATCACCTTGCGCTCGGTGCCCTTCATGTTCAGCACGCCCTTGTAGCGCAGCATGCGCGGGCCGTAGATGTTGACGATGGCGCCCAGGAAGTCTTCGAGCTTGGCCGGGTCGAAGGCGCGGTCGGCCTTGTAGACGAAGCTCTTGACGTCGTCGTCCGTGTGGTGATGGTGGCCGTGGCCCTCGTGCTTGTGCGAGGGGTGGTCGCACGCCTCGCCATGCGCGTGGTCATGGTCGTGATGGTCGTGGTCGTCTTCCTTCAGGAAGTCGGGGTCGATGTCCAGCTTGGCGTTCAGGTTGAAGCCGCGCAGGTCGAAGATGTCCTTCAGCGGCACATCGCCGAAGTGCGCCTTCTGCTGCGGCGCGCGCGGGTTCATGTGCTTCAGGCGATGGATCAGCGCGTCGGTCTCTTCGGCCGACACCAGCTCGCTCTTGCTGATGAATATCTGGTCGGCAAAGCCCACCTGGCGGCGCGCTTCCTGGCGGTCGTTGAGCTGTTGCGGCGCATGCTTGGCATCGACCAGCGTGAGGATCGAGTCGAGCAGGTAGCTCTCGGCGATCTCGTCGTCCATGAAGAAGGTCTGCGCCACCGGGCCGGGGTCGGCCAGGCCGGTGGTCTCGATCACCACGCGGTCGAAGTCGAGCAGGCCCTGGCGCTTCTTGGCGGCCAGCAGCTGCAGCGCCTCGCGCAGGTCTTCGCGAATGGTGCAGCACACGCAGCCGTTGCTCATCTGCACGATCTGCTCCTTCGACTCGGTCACGAGGATGTCGCTGTCGATGTTCTCTTCGCCGAACTCGTTCTCGATGACCGCGATCTTCTGGCCATGGGCCTCGGTCAGGATGCGCTTGAGCAGCGTGGTTTTGCCCGAGCCGAGAAAGCCGGTCAGGATGGTCGCGGGAATGAGGGCCATGGCGGGGGTGTCCGGAAGAGCGAAGGCGGGAAGTTTAGCGGGCGGAGCCGGGCGCCGCAGAGGCGGCGGGGGGAGGCCCTACGGGGGACATGTGGCGGGTTCGCAGGGGCGCACATTGGCGATCCATGCTCGGCCCAGCAGGCCCGCATGCTCGTCCACCAGCACCGGGTCGCCCCGATGGATCACGCCCATGGCGTGTGTGTGGCGCACCCCCTCCACGGTCAGAGCGATGGTTTCGCCGGGCTTGCGCCACGAGGCCAACGCCACGGTGTAAACGGGGTAACTCCCGGTGACGTGCTTCCCGTTCCGGGAATACGTGTTCTGCCGCCGCTCGCTACGGTCCACCACCCGGGTCGCATGAACGGCGGGTGACGACGGACGCCATCGATTGACGACGTCGCTCAGGGATCCTTCCGATGCCCAGGCACCCAGCTGGTACGAGCCCCAACTGCAAACGGTGACGGCGACGGCCGCGATGAGCGCGCCCCGCCATCTGACGTCCTGGATCAGGCGGAACAAGCACGCGAGGACCACGATGTTCAGCAGCGGCCACGCCTCCACCGCCTTCTGGGCAGTGCTGAGATCCGGCTCGATGTAGTTTTTCGGACCCCATTCACCCCAGGTGAACAGCGCGATTGACGGCCAGCCCGGAACCAGCATCGCGCCGACCACCAACACGCAGAGGACCATGACGACCAACAGAAGATGCGCCACCGGCACCGAAACGCCCCACCGCTTCGCGAGTGCCGCAGCCAGATTTTTTCCGTCGAGTTCGGCGTTGCCGGCGGCGGGCGTGTTGCGCGCACTCCCCCTCGCCTTGCGCTGCGCAGGCGCGCCCTCGCCACGACGCCTGTACTTGCCGCGGCTCATCCCTCGGCCCGGCCCATCGCCACGCTCAAGCAGACTTCCTCACCACCACAAGCCCCTTCAGGTATTCGCCCTCGGGAAATTCGATGGTCATCGGGTGGTCCGGCGCGGCGCCCAGGCGTTCGGTAATGTAGCCGTCCACGCCGGCGTCCAGCCCCGCCGAGGCCACGATCTTGTGGAACAGGTCGGCGCTGATGCCGCCCGAGCAGGAAAACGTGAGCAGCACGCCGCCCGGCTCCAGCAGCTTGAGCGCCAGGCGGTTGATGTCTTTATAGGCACGCGCCGCGCGCTCGGCGTGCGCCACCGTGGGCGCGAACTTCGGCGGGTCGAGCACGATGGCGTCGAAGGTGCGGCCCTGGTCGATGAACTCGCGCAGCACCGTGTTCACGTTGGCGTCGAGAAACTCCGTGGCAATGCCCTGCCCTTCGAAGCCGTTGAGCGCCAGGTGCGCGCGCGCCCGCTCGAGCGCGGGTTGCGACGAATCGACCGACACCAGCGAGGCGCCCTCGAGCGCCCCGGCCGCCTTCAGGCCCGCGAGCGCCGCCACGGTGAAGCCACCCGTGTAGCAGAAGCAGTTGAGCACGCGCCGGAAGCGCCGGTGCTGCGCCAGCTCGGCAAAGCGCTGGCGGCTGTCGCGCTGGTCAAGGTAGAAGCCGGTCTTGTGGCCGGTGGCGATGTCCAGCGACAGCTGCCAGCCGTGCTCGCGGATCGTGATCTGGGTGGGGCCTTCGCCGCGCAGCCAGCCCGTGACCGGCTTCAGGCCCTCGCGCTCGCGGCCGCTGGCGTCGGAGCGCTCATACAGCTTGGTGAGCCCCGTGGCCTTGAGCAGCGCATCGGCCAGCACGTCTTTCCAGCGCTCCACGCCGGCCGACAGAAACTGCGCCACCAGCGTGTCGCCGTAGCGGTCGACGATCAGCCCCGGCAGGCCGTCGGCCTCGCCGTGCACCAGCCGCACGCCGTCGCTCTGCAGGTCGAACAGGCCCCGCGCATGCACTGCGCGCGTGCAGACCGTGGAAAAAAAAGCAGCGTCGATGCGCTGCTTCTCGTCAAAGCTCCAGGCCCGTGCCCGGATCTTGGAGGTGGGGCCGAAGGCCGCCCACGCGAGGAAGTGGCCGTCGTGCGACTCCACGCGCACCGTTTCCCCCGAGTCCGCGCCGCCGCGCGCAATGGCGGATTCGAAGACCCAGGGATGGCGGCGTTGGAGCGAGCGCTCCTTGCCCGGCTTGAGGCGGAGGGTTTTCATGGGAGATGAATGAAAGAAGAAATGAAAGACGAAAGAAAACGATGCAGGCGACGGGCCGTGGCTACTTGCCGTCCTTGTCCGGCCGGGCCTTGGCGCGCGGATGCGCCGCGTCGTAGACCTTGGCCAGGTGCTGGAAGTCCAGCCGCGTGTAGACCTGCGTGGTCGCGATGTTGGCATGGCCCAGCAGCTCCTGCACCGCGCGCAGGTCGCTGCTCGACTGCAGCACGTGGCTCGCGAACGAGTGGCGCAGCATGTGCGGATGCACCGGCGCGGCCAGGCCGGCCTTCAGGCTGCGCTCGCGCAGCAGCTTCCACACCGCCTGCGACGACATGCGCGCACCGCGCGCGCTGACGAACAGCGCCGGCTCCTGGCGCTCGCCGCGCACCGCGAGCCAGTCGCGCAGCGCCTCGGCCGCCTTGCTGCCCACGGGCACGCTGCGCCGCTTGCTGCCCTTGCCGAGCACGTGGGCTTCCATGGCGTCGAGGTCGACCCAGCCGAGCGCCGTGGCGCTGGCCTGTGCGTCGAGCCCCGTGAGCTCGCTCACGCGCAGGCCGCAGCCATACAGCATTTCGACGATGGCGCCGTCGCGCGCTTCGGTCCAGGGGTCGGCCTCGGGGTCGTGCAGCTCGGCCAGGCGCACCGCGTCGTCCACGCCCAGCGCCTTCGGCAGCGGCCGGCCCGCCTTGGGCGCGTGCACGTCCTGCACCGGGTTGAAGCCGATCAGCCCTTCATGACCGAGCCAGCGGTAGAAGCTGCGCCAGCACGACAGCACCAGCGCAATGCCGCGCGGCTCGCGCCCGGCGCTGTGCAACTGCGCCATCCAGCGGCGGATGTGGGCGGTCTGCACGCGGTCCAGCGGCAGGTTGGCCTCGGCGGCATGGTCGGTCAGCGCGCGCAGGTGGAAGGCATACAGCTCGACCGTGCGCGGCGCGAGCCGACGCTCCACGCGCACGTGTTCGAGGTATTTGTCGATCCATTCCATGGTGTCGTCGTGCTCCGTGCGGCGCCCGAGCCCGTTAGCTAGAACAGATAGCCCAGCGATGCATTGTTCACGATGGCGGCGGGCTCACGCAATGCGCCCTTGAACAGCATGCCCCAGCGGCGCCAGCACGAGGTGGGCGCGGCGGCGTACTGCACGTCGAAGGCCTGGTCGAAGCCGCTGGCACGCACCAGCCGCTCGATGCGCCACAGGTGGTACGGCTCCGACACGATGATCACGCTGCGCACGCCCTTGGCTTCCAGCAGCGTGCGCGACAGCGACAGGTTGGCGCGCGTGGACGACGACACCGACTCCAGCACCATCGGCCCCGTGTAGCCCTCGGCCGTGGCGTGGTCGCGCATCACCTCGGCTTCGATGCGGCCGTCTTCCACGTCGACGCCGCCCGAGAACACCAGCGTCTGCGCGCGACCGGCGCGCGCCAGCACGATGCCCTGGTCGACCCGGCCCGTGAGGCAGGGATTGGGCTTGCCGTCGAGGTAGGCGCGGTTGCCCAGCACCAGCGCCACGTCGGCCGCGCGCGGCAGCGGGCCGGCCAGTGCGGCCTCGGCACGCTGCCAGATCACGCCCGCGATGGCGGCGTAGGTGAGCACACCGGCCAGCAAGACCACGCACAGGCCGGTCAGCCAAGGCCGGCGGCGCCACCCGCTTCGCGCGGAACGGCTCAAGGGCGCAGCCGCGACAGCGCGCCCGACGACAGCTCGGCGATGCGCTCGAGAAAGTCCGTGCCCATTTCGGCGTTGAAGCGCTGCGCGTCCGGCGAGGCCAGCACCAGCAGGCCGAAGGCCGGCGACTCGGCGTCGGGGCGCAGCGGAATCAGCGCGATCGACGCGGCGCCCTGCGGCTCGGGCAGCCAGTTGGCCGCCTCGAAGCCCGCGTTGAGCCCGCAGTAGGGCGACGTGAGCGAGGTGGCCAGCGCCTTCACGTCGTCGCTCACCCACTGGGCATAGGCTTCGTTCAGGTACTCGGTGCCGCAGTCCCACACCTTGATGGCCGTTTGCGGCACCAGGAACAGCGACTGCAGGTCGACCGCGATGCGGTACGGCAGGCTGCGCGGGTCGCGCGTGGTCAGCAGGCCCTTGGTCCAGCGCTGCAGGCGGTCGGCGATAACCACGTTTTCGGTGCCGTGGCGCACCATGTCCATCAGGCGGTGCTCCAGCGCCTTGATCTTCTCGCGCAGCATCTCGGCCTGGCGCTCCTGCAGGCTCACGGCGCGGTTGCCGTGCGGGCTGGTGAGCTGCACCTGCGCCAGCAGCTGGGCGTGGCGCTCGAAGAAGTCGGGGGTGTTCGACAGGTAGTTCGCGATGTCGTCTTCGGTGATCGGGTTCATGGCGTTGTTGTCGTGGGTGAATGGGGTCATGGCTGTTCCGAAATGTCGGGCACGTCGATCTCGCCCTCGAACACCGTCGTGGCCGGTCCTGTCATGAGCACCGGCCGGCCGTCGCCCTGCCACTCGATCGTGAGAATGCCGCCGTGCGTCTGCACGTCGACACGGGAATCCAGCAGCCCCAGGCGAATGCCCGCCACCACGGCCGCGCAGGCGCCCGTGCCGCAGGCCAGCGTTTCGCCGGCGCCGCGCTCGAACACCCGCAGCTTGATGTGGGTACGGTCGACCACCTGCATGAAGCCCGCGTTCACGCGCTGCGGAAAACGCGGGTGGTGCTCGATCTGCGGGCCCTGCTCGGCCACGGGCGCGGTGTCGACGTTGTCGACCACCTGCACCGCGTGCGGGTTGCCCATGGACAGCACCGCTACCGAAACGATAGCGCTGCCGGCCCGGGTGCCCAGTGCGAGGTGCCATTTCTGCCACGCGCCTTCGTGCTGCGGGTCGAGCCCGGCCGTGTCGAAGGGCACGCGCGCCGGCTCGAAGACCGGGGCGCCCATGTCGACCGTCACGCGGCCGTCGTCGCCCATGCGCGGTTCGATCACGCCGGCCAGCGTCTGCACGCGCACGTCTTTCTTCTCGGTCAGGCCGTGCTCGCTCACGAAGCGCATGAAGCAGCGCGCCCCGTTGCCGCACTGCTCCACCTCGCCGCCGTCGGCGTTGTGGATCACGTACTGGAAGTCGATGCCCTCGGCGGGCGACGGGCGCACCGTGAGGATCTGGTCGGCGCCGACGCCGAAATGGCGGTCGGCCAGGAAGCGGTACTGCGCGGCGCTGAGGCCCAGCGTGCCGCGCGTTTCGTCGAGCACGACGAAATCGTTGCCGGCTCCCTGCATCTTGGTAAAGCGGATTCGCATCGCCGGATTATCGCCACCGGCGGCGCCCTTCGCGCCGGAAGGGCCGCAGGGCGCGGCCCTTTCGACACACCCGGCCTCAGCCCTGGATGAACGCCAGCAGGTCGGCGTTCACCTGCGCCGCGTGCGTGGTGCAGGTGGCGTGCGGCGCGCCGGCGTACAGCTTGAGCTGGCTGCCCTTGATCATTTCGGCCGCCAGCTTGCCCGTGGCCTCGAAGGGCACGACCTGGTCGTCGTCGCCGTGGATCACGAGCGTGGGCACGTCGATCTTCGCCATGTCGGGGCGGAAGTCGGTCTCGGAGAACGCCGTCACGCAGTCGATGGTGGCCTTGATCGAGGCCTGCAGCGCGATCTGCAGCGTCTGCTTGAACACGCCCTGCGACACCTTCGCGCCCGGGCGGTTGGTGCCGTAGAACAGCGTGCTGAAGTCGTCGATGAACTGCGCCCGGTCGGCGGCCAGCCCGGCGCGGATGCCCGCGAACAGCGACGCCTCGGGGCCCACGGGATGGTCGGGCGTCTTCATGAACAGCGGCGTCACCGCGCTGATGAGCGCCAGCTTCGCCACGCGGGCGCTGCCCTTGCGCGCGAGGTAGCGCGTGACGTCGCCGCCGCCCATCGAGAAGCCCGCCAGGATCACGTTTTTCAGGTCGAGCGTTTCGATCAGCTCGGCGATGTCGTCGGCGAAGGTGTCGTAGTCGTAGCCGGTCCAGGGCTGGCTGGAACGGCCGAAACCGCGGCGGTCGAACGCGATGACGCGGTAGCCGCGCTCGGCGAAGAACAGCATCTGGGCGTCCCACATGTCGGCGCTCAGCGGCCAACCGTGGCTGAAGACGATGGGCTGGCCGCTGCCCCAGTCCTTGTAATAGAGCTCGGTGCCGTCGCGAAGGGTCAGTGTGGTCATGGTTTTTCCTTGAGATGGACGAAAGGGTGAAAGGGAAAGAGAAAGAATCCGCGCCGCTCAGAGCGCCAGGAAGTGATGCACCTCGGGCTTGCCCGGGCCGATGTGAAAGCGCAGCGCCTCGGCCTGCAGGTCGGCGTCGGCGTGCGACACGCGGTGGTGCTGGCGCAGGTGCTCGGCCCACGACTCCACGAGGAACCACTCCATCACGCGCTCGGCGTCGGCCGTGTGCTCGTGCACGCCCCAGGCGTAGGCGCCGTCGCGGCGGCGCTCCAGCGACAGCCGCTTCATCGCATCGAGGAACGCCGGCCGGTCTTCCTTGCGGATGCGGTACTCGACCTGAATCATCACGGGCCCGCGGTCGTGCGCCACCGGCTCGGCCAGGAGCGGTTCGGGCCAGTGGTTCGAGGCCTGCAGGTCGGCTTCGCCGGCGGGCAGCCGCACGCGATGGAACACCAGCCCCATCACCACCAGCCCCACGGCGCCCGCCACCAGCGTGGCCGGCACGCCGATCTGCTGCGCCACCAGGCCCCAGCCCAGGCTGCCGGCGGCCATGGCGCCGTTGAACACCGTGAGGTACACGGCCAGCCCGCGCCCGCGCACCCAGTTCGGCAGGATCGACTGCGCCACGCCGTTGAGCGTGGTCAGCGCAATGATCCAGCCCAGCCCGAGCACGCCCAGCATCGGCACCGCCAGCCACTGCGGCGGCGCGAACACCAGGGCGCCCATCACCGCGGCGGTGAGCAGCGAGGCCAGCAGCAGCATGCCGTCGGCATCGAGCCGGGCACGCAGCCGCGGCATCACCAGCGCGCCGCCGATGGCGCCCGCGCCCACGGCGCCGAGCAGGATGCCGTAGAAGCTCGCCGTGCCGCCGAGCATCTGGCGCGCCACCAGCGGCAGCAGCGCCCACACCGAGCTGGCGAACAAAAAGAACACCGCCGCGCGCAGCAGCACCACGTGCAGCTCCTTGCTGGCCCGCGTGTAGCGCAGGCCCGCGCGGAAGGCGCCGAAGAAGTTCTCGGACAGCCCGCTGTCGACCGCCGCCGGGCGCTTCCACCACAACAGCGCCGCGATCACGAACACGTAGCTCAGCACGTCCAGCCCGTAGGTGGCGGCCGCGCCGAAGCTCGCCAGGATCAGCCCGCCCGCCGCCGGCCCGATGGAGCGCGCGATGTTGATGCCCAGCGAGTTCAGCGCCACCGCGCCCTTGAGCTCGCTGCGCGGCACCAGCTCCGGCACGATCGACTGCCAGGTCGGCCCCATGAGCGCCGCGCCGATGCCGCCCACGAAGGTCAGCGCGATCAGGTACTCGACCGTGAGCGTGCCCGTGTGCGACAGCACCAGCAGCGTGCCGCTCACCGCGGCCAGCAGCACCTGCACGAAGATCAGGAAGCGCCGGCGGTCGAGGATGTCCGACAGCACCCCCGCCGGAATCGCCAGCAAAAAGATCGGCAGCGTCGCCGCCGTCTGGATCAGCGCCACCGCCGTCGGGCTGGCCGACAGGTCGGTCACCAGCCACGAGCTGGCCACGTCGCGCATGAAGCTGCCGATGTTGCCCAGCACCGTGGCGGCCCACAGCACGGCAAAGACCGGCTGGCGCAGCGGCGCGAACGCGCCGGCGGCTTTGGCTTGGGGCTCAGTCATCGTGGCGCTCCTGGAGGTCGAGCCAGGCGACCAGCACGAAGCCGCCGACCAGGCCCAGGTGTTCGAAGAAGGAGTTGGCCGCCATGAAGCGTTCCTGCCCCAGCGGCATCTCCCAGAAACGCAGCGCGACGAAAGTCGCCATGAGCGTGAAGCCGCCCAGCGCGAGCGCGCCGAGCCAGCGCCAGAAGCCGGCGAGGATGAGCGCCGCGGCGCCCAGCTCCAGCACGATCACCGCCACGGCCAGCGGGCCGGCCGGCGACAGGCCGAAGTGGTTCATCTCGGCGATGGCGGCGTTGAAGTCCAGTGCCTTGTTCAGGCCGCCCTGCAGGTAGGCCGCGCACAGCAGCAGCAAGGCGATCCAGCGCACGGCGGGCGACAGGGTCCAGTGCATGGCCTTCATCACACCGCCCAGCAGGCGCAACCCAGCGCGCCCCAGAAGCTCTTCAGGTCGGCGATGGGCAGCTTGCTGCTCCAGGCCGTCGCGTGGCTGTGGCCGTGCACGTTGCAGTCGTTGGCGCAGGCGCACGACATCGCGGCGTTGCGCATCACCTTCTGCAGCGGCGCGCCTTCCGCGGACCGCGCCGTGTCGGCCCAGCCCGCATAGCCGCCGAAGGTGCGCGCGGGCGACCAGTCGGGCATGGCGGGCGGCAGGCCGCCTTCGTCGTGCGCGGCGAACGGGCCGGCGCCGTAGACCACCTTGCCGCCCACCATCGTGAGCAGCGCCGTGGTGTCGGCAATCTCCGATTCGGCGCAGGCGAAGAAATCGCGGTCGGGCACCACCAGGTCGGCCAGCTGGCCTTCCTGGATGCGGCCCTTCTTGCCCTCCTCGTTCGAGAACCAGGTGACGTTCTCGGTCCACATGCGCAGCGCGGCTTCGCGGTCCAGGCAGTTGCGCTGCGGGTACAGCTGCATGCCGCCCACCGTCTTGCCCGTGACCAGCCACGACAGCGACACCCACGGGTTGTACGAGGCCACGCGCGTCGCGTCGGTGCCGGCCGACACCTTCAGGCCGCGCTCGAGCATCTTCTTGACCGGCGGCGTGGCCTCGGCCGCGCCGGGGCCGTAGCGCTCCACGAAGTACTCGCCCTGGTAGGCCATGCGGTGCTGCACCGCCACGCCGCCGCCCAGCGCGGCGATGCGGTCCATCGACTTTTCGGAAATCGTCTCGGCATGGTCGAAGAACCAGTTCAGGCCAGCCAGCGGCGTGTCCTTGTTGACCTTCTCGAACACGTCGAGCGAGCGGCTGATGGTTTCGTCGTAGGTCGCGTGCATGCGCCACGGCCAGCGGTTCTGCGCCAGGATGCGCACCACGCCTTCGAGGTCGCCTTCCATCTCGGGCGCCATGTCGGGGCGCGGCTGGCGGAAGTCTTCGAAGTCGGCCGCCGAGAACACCAGCATCTCGCCCGCGCCGTTGTGGCGGAAGTAGTCGTCGCCCTGCTTGTACCTGGAGTTCGCGGTCCAGTTCAGGAAGTCGTCCTTCTCGGCCTTGGGCTTCTGCGTGAAGAGGTTGTAGGCCAGGCGGATCGTGAGCTGCCCGTCGTCGTGCAGCTTCTGGATCACCTCGTAGTCGTCGGGGTAGTTCTGGTTGCCGCCGCCCGCGTCGATGGCGCCCGTCACGCCCAGGCGGTTGAGCTCGCGCATGAAATGGCGCGTGGAATTGAGCTGGTAGTCGAAGGGCAGCTTCGGCCCCTTGGCCAGCGTGGCGTACAGGATGGCCGCGTTCGGCTTGGCCAGCAGCAGGCCCGTGGGGTTGCCGGCGCTGTCGCGCACGATCTCGCCGCCGGGCGGCGCGGGCGTGTCCTTGGTGTAGCCCACGGCGCGCAGCGCGGCGCCGTTGAGCAGCGCGCGGTCGTACAGGTGCAGGATGAACACCGGCGTGTCGGGCGCCACCGCGTTCAGCTCGGCCAGGGTCGGCAGGCGCTTCTCGACGAACTGGTGCTCGGTGAAGCCGCCCACCACGCGCACCCACTGCGGCGCGGGCGTGATCGCCACCTGGCGCTTGAGCATGCCCATGGCATCGGCCAGGCTCTTCACGCCGTCCCAGCGCAGCTCCATGTTGTAGTTCAGCCCGCCGCGAATGATGTGCAGGTGGTTGTCGATCAGGCCCGGCAGCACGCGCTGGCCTTGCAGGTCGATCACGCGGGTGTGGCTGCCGGCCAGCGGCAGCACGTCTTCGGCGCGGCCCACGCGGGTGAAGCGGCCGTCCTTGATGGCCACCGCGTCGGCCGTGGGGTTGGCACGGTCCAGCGTGGTGAAGCGGCCGTTGCGCAGGATGAGGTCGGGGGTCTGGGTGGTGGCCATGGTGGATGCGGGTGCGAGGGAGGTGGCTGCGAAGGCGCCGAGGGCGCCCAGGAAGTGGCGGCGTTGCGGGTCGGGGGCGTTCATGCGTCGCTCCGCTCGGACGGGCGGCTGCCGGCGGCAGTCTTCGCCGCCCCGGGCTGCGCGCAGGTCGGCAGCTTGCCGAACACGTGCGGCTTGACCTGGTCATGCAGCCACGAGGTGGCGGCCGGCCGGTCGAACACCTGCCGCACCAGCGGCGGGATCTGCTCGCCGAGCAGGATGCCCAGCAGGCCCACCAGGGCGATCACCGGCGGCGCCGGCGAGCGCACCTGGAAGAGCGCGTAGATCACGCCGACCAGCAGGCCGAGCGCGAGGGAAACGACATAGGTCTTCATGGTCGGTCGGCCTTGCGGGTGCTCTGCGCTCAACCCTCGTGGGCGCCGAACATCGTCTTGGCGTACGTCACGCCCAGACCGTAGGCGCCGCCCACCTTCTTCGCAATACCGGTCGTCAACTCGTAGGTGTCGCCACGCGCCCAGTCGCGCTGCAGCTCCAGCAGGTACTGCAGCGAGGTCATCGGCTGCGCGCCGGCCTGCACCATGCGCTCCATCGCGCGGTTGTGCGCCTCGGTGGACACGTCGCCGCAGGCGTCGGCAATCACGTACACCTCGAAGCCCTGGTCCAGCGCCGACAGCGCGGGGCCCACGATGCACACGCTGGTCCACAGGCCGGCCAGCACGATGCGCGGCTTGCCGATGGCGTTCACGCGCTCGATCACGGCGGCGTCTTCCCAGGTGTTCATCGAGGTGCGGTCGAGCATCTTCTGGCCGGGGAAGGCGTCGGTGATCTCGCTGAACATCGGGCCCGAAAAACTCTTCTCGGCCACCGTCGTGAGGATGGTCGACACCTTGAAGCCCGCCGCCGCCTGCGCCACCAGCGCGGCGTTGTTGCGCAGGTTCACGGCGTCGATCGAGTGCGTGGCAAAGGCCATCTGCGACTGGAAGTCGATCATCACCAGCGTGTGGTCGGTGGGGGTGAGCAGCTTGGCGCCGGCGGTGGGGGTGGCTTGGACGGTCATGAAAGGCTCCTTCGGCAAAGTTGGGTGCGTGGATATTCGATTCGGTTCACAATCGCTTTCGGAGGGAATCTCCTTGGCGTGGGCTGAATCATCCGGTGCACGCAGGGCCCCATCGACGAAACTTTTCACCATCAATGATCGAAGTTTTCGATCATTCCTTTTTGCTGCGAGGAACGCCCCGTGCTCAAGCTCACCCTGGAAGCCATCGAGGTCGTCGACGCCATCGCGCGCCACGGCTCCTTTGCCGCCGCCGCCGCGCGGCTGAACAAGGTGCCCTCCACCATCTCCTACGCCGTGGGCAAGCTCGAAGAACAGCTCGGCATGCTGCTGTTCGAGCGCAACGGCCCGCGCGTGACCCTCACCGCCGCCGGCGAAGAAATGCTCAAGGAAGGCCGCTGGCTGCTCGGCGCCGCGAGCGACCTCGAATCGCGCATGCGGCAGATTGCCACCGGCTATGAATCAGAGCTGCGGCTGGTGCACGACTCGCTCATTCCCACGCAGGCCTTCATGGACGACATCCGCGCCTTCGAAGACCTGCGCTGCGGCACGCGGCTGCGCATCGGCTGCGAGGCGCTCACCGGCAGCTGGGAGGCGCTGCGCGAGGGCCGCGCCGACATCGTCGTGGCCGCGGGCGAAGGCCCGGCCGGCGGCGGCCACCAGGCCGTGGCCGTGGGCAGCCTGGCGTTCGCCTTCTGCGTCGCGCCCACCCACCCGCTCACGCGGCTGAAGCGCCCCGTGCAGCGCGGCGACCTCATCGACTGCAACGCCATCGTGGTCGGCGACACCGCGCGCACCCTGTCGGACCGCACCGTGGGCCTCATGGCCGGCCAGCCGCGCATCACCGTGCCGTCGATGGCCGCCAAGGTCGCCTGCCAGGTCGCCGGGCTGGGCCACGGCTTCCTGCCGCGCGCCTGCATCACCGACGAGCTGGCGCGCGGCACGCTGGTCGAACTGCCGACCGAGGAACCGCGCGCACCCGAGGCCTTCTGGCTCGCGTGGAAAACCGGCGCGCAGGGCCAGGCGCTGCGCTGGTGGCGCGAGCGGCTGCACCGCACGCTCGTGCCCGCGCTGCTGCCGCGCTCGTTCCTCTGAGAGAAGAAAAAAGAGAGGTTGCCGCTCAGCCGCCGGCGCGCAGCTTGTCGAGCGCCCGGTCGAGAAACGCCAGCCGGTCCTGTCCCCAGAAGCGCTCGCCGTTCAGGATGAACGTGGGCGCGCCGAACACGCCCGCTTCCACCGCGTCGGCGCTGTTGGCGCGGTACACCGCCAGCACCTCGGCCGACTGCTCCAGCGCCTGCAGCGCCGCGCCGTCGTAGCCGTTCTCGTCGGCGATCGCGATGCGCACCGCGGCCTGCGCCGTGTCGCGCTCCTCGGCCCACAGCGCGCGCAGCAGCGCGTGCGACAGCGGCTGCGCATCGAGGCCCTGCAGCTGGGCGGCGATCACCATCCAGCCGGGGTACTTGTTCCAGTTCGGGTCGGTCGGCGCGCCCTTCGGGTAGTGCGCGGGCTCCAGGTTCATCGGCATGCCGAGGTAATCGCGCCAGCGCGACAGCTCCAGCGCGTGGTACGTGCGGCGCGGCTCCGGGCGCGTCTTCAGCGGAATGCCGCCGGTCTGCGGCACCACCGCCTGGAAGTCGTAGGGCTTGAGCGTGAGCTGCACATGGTGGCGGCGCACGATGTCTTGCAGTTGCGGGCCGCCGAGGTAGGCCCAGGGCGAGGAAAGGCTGTAGTAGCAGTCGATGGCGATCATGCGGGAATTATCTTCAGCCCCCGGCCGGCGCGCCGCGCGCTGCGGCCATACACCTCGCAACGCACCGCCTCGCGAACGCGGTGAAACTACGCCCCTTGCGCGTTGTGCATCGGCCGGGCCCTGCCCTTGCGATGCCACGCCGCCACTTTCTCGGGAGCCCTGATTTGCAGAAGAACACCCAAGCCAAGATTGCCCGCATTGCCCTGTCGGCCTCGGCCGCCGCCATTGGCAGCCTGGCCGCCTACTGGACCCTGCTCGCCACGCGCCAGGGCCACATTCTTTTCAACGCCCGCAAGCTGCCCGTGGTGCATCTATCGGACGACTTCTCGACCTACTCGCACCCCGTGCCCGGCGGCATGGTGCGCGGCTACGTGTATCACCCGCAGGGCGAAGACGCGCTGCAGGACCTGTTCATCTACTTCGCCGGCCGCGGCGAAGACGTGCGCGCCACCGCGCAGATGCTGCACTGGCTGCCCGAGGGCTTCGGCTTTGCGGCGCTCAACTACCGGGGCGTGGCCGACTCGCAGGGCGCGCCGTCTGAAATCGCCTCCGTGGCCGACGCCGCCCAGTTCGCCAGCCACCTGCGCCGCGCCTTTCCGCAGGCGCGCCTGCACGTGGTGGGCCGCAGCCTGGGCACCGGCGTGGCCATCCAGCTCGTGGCGCGGCAGGAGTTTGCGAGCCTGCAGCTCATCACGCCCTACGACTCGCTGCTCGAAGTCGCCAAGAAGCGCTTTCCGCTCGTGCCGCTGTCGCTGTTGCTGCGGCACCGCTTCAACTCCATCGAGCACAGCAAGGAAGTCGCCGCCAAGACCCAGGTGCTGCTCGCCGCGAAGGACGACGTGGTGCCCCACGAACGCTCCGAAAAACTCATCGCTGCCTGGCCCACGCCCGTGAGCGTGCAGACCGTGTCGAACTCGGACCACCACAACATCACCGGGCTCGAAGAGACGTGGTTGATGCTGGTGGACTTTGCGTTGACGGCGGTGTTGCCGGAGACGAAGGCGGCTTGAGGGGGGCGGGCCGGTCGTGAGGCAAAGGCTTCACGCCGGCCGCCGGGGGCTAGGCCGGCTTGAGCGAGGGGTGCGCTTGCAGCGCATCGCGTACGGCGCCGGCTGTTGCATTGACGGTGGCGATGCGGGTCATCAACGCTTCGTTGAGCAGGCGCAGCAAGGCGCTCAGTTCGGTTCGGGTGGGGGTGAGCTCTTCGCTGTCGTTCAGGGCGCTGGTGTCTACGAGCTTTTCTAGCGCTGTGTAGGCACGCATTACTGCGTTGAGGTTGTCGGCGTCGTCGCAGGCTTGCAGGGCGAGGTCGTCGAGGGAGGCGGAGGAAATGCGAGATTGCGCGCAGGCGCGAGCGGATTCAGCCATGAGATGGACTCCAAGTTGCGCAGAGGTTCATCAGGCTTCCAAACCCGGTCGCACTACCCAGTACGACAAGGACGCAATATATCCAATGCGATGATGAGTCTCGGATATGCCGCAATGGTCACTCCAGCATGAACCAATAGCGCACCACCTTCCTGCAACCGCAAGCCATCCTGTTGCCACAAGCGACACCATTCGCATGCCATACACATTGAATTTTGTTCGCGGGTTTTTCGAACAATCGCTCGCAACATTCGTCGAGCGCGAACGACAAGAACTCATCGAGGGAGTAAATGAGAGGTGCAACTGTGGTCGCTGGGCCATTTATATGGAGCAATTGGCAGCAACTCATGGCATGACCGGATATGTTGTGGATGTCGAATACAACCGCAAGCAGAACGGAAAAGTCAAAACGATCATCAACGGCGCTCATGAAGTCATTCGGATCAACTGCGATCTGATACTTCACAGCCGGGGCGCGAACGTCGCGCAAGACAACCTGATTGCAGTCGAGTTGAAGAAGCACGATCGTCCAGCACGCGAGAAGACCAAGGATCGCGAAAGACTTCGAGCGCTAACGCGAACAAGCCCCGATGGGATCTGGGTTCCAAATGGTTTGGTACCGCCAGAGCATGTTTGCGGCTATACCCTCGGGGCATATCTTGAAGTCAACCGAAAGCGTCGCTCGTACGTGCTTGAGTACTACGCAGAGGGTCAAATGATCGAGCATTTGACTCACAGTTTTTAGGCTGCTGGCGCTGTCTTTCCCCAGCAAGAATCGCTTATCCGCCCCCTTTTTCCTCGTCCTCCTTGCCAGGCAAACGGAGGATCGCTCCGGCATCTCACAGTCAACATTTAGTCACACAAAAATTCCGCAAATAGCGGAATCTCTCCGCTATGCTCGCCTCCAGAAGGCAAGCAGAGAGAACTGTCGAAACGTAGGGATGCTGAGCATCCTGTGAAGTTGCAAGACTTCGACCATTGTGGGCAGCAGTGCCCCGGACGCCCCGGTAGCGGCGGACGGATCACAGCAGCGCGCGGGCATTCCCGGACGACTCCGGGAATGCCGTCGAGAAGGAGAAGGGGTTAACCGCCGTTTGCTCTGTCAGTTGCGGACGACAGCCACGGTTTACGCATTTCGCGTTGACTGATTGGTGCAGCTGAGGAGAACGTCAATGAATGACGATCGAGAGCCTTCTGAACGGCGGGGGTTGATGCGCAAGGTGCGAGTGTGGCTGATGCGCCCAGGGACGATCAAGATGGCATTTGCTGTTTTGAAGTTCATCTACTGGGTACTGAAGTTCATCGTCCTGTTCTAGCGTGTCAACACCCCTCATTTTCGAGGTGCACTATGTTGAACAGAGCCTTGCGCCTTTTGCGGACCTACCACCAATTCACCCAAGTGGACCTTGCGGCCCGCCTAGGCATATCGAATACGTATCTGAGCGAAATTGAGAGAGGCGATAAGCAGCCATCAATGGAACTCCTCAAGGGCTACAGCGAAATTTTCAAGATGCCGGTGTCCTCAATCATGCTGTTTTCCGAAACCATGCAAGCAGGCAAGAAGCCCGGTGCGAGTTTGCGTGTAGCAGCTGCGGACAAGATTCTTCGCCTTTTAGAGTGGTTGGAGGTCAAAGATGCAGTCAAAAAAGACACGTAGCCCTTACGAAATTCAATCGTCCCCGATGTTTCGTTTGCTTGGAAAGGGTGAGCTTGAGCGCACTCTTGGCGTGTCATGGAGCGAAGGTACCCGCCTGCTGCATCCGCGGTACTACCGGAAATGGACAACGGCAAAAGGACGCGAAGTTCAGCAGCCGCTGTACGAACTGGAGAAGGTTCATTCGCGCATCGCAAAACTACTCTCTCGCATCGAAACGCCGGACTATGTCTACTCAAAGAGCAAGCGCTCCTATGTCGACAACGCCGATCAGCACCGGGGAACGATCGCCCTGGTAAAGACAGACGTTAACAAGTTCTATCCAAGCACTAGTTGGGCGATGGTGTTTAGGCTTTTTCGTGAGCGTTTCGAATGCGCGGAGGATATCGCGGCACGCTTAGCCGACTTATGCTGCTTTCAACAGAAGCACCTGCCTACTGGCAGCGCCTTGAGCGGCTACGTAGCCTTCTTCGCAGTGCAGCCACTGTTCGACCGTATCGCGGCAATCTGTGACGCACACGAGTGCAAGATGACTCTCTTTGTAGATGATCTAACAGTGTCGGGCGTTGGCGCGACGAAGACGACGCTTGCAGAAGTCCGCGCTGCAATCCGGTATTTCGGGCTTCGAACGCGTGATGAAAAATCCCGCACCTATGCACCGTCTCAACCTAAAGAGGTAACAGGTGCGGTCATTGTGGGTGAGCGATTGGTACTGCCAAATAAGCAGCACTTAAAGCTATGGCAAACGCGGCGAGAACTCTCTGCATCATCTCCGATCGATCGATCGAAGAATCAGAGAGCGCTCACCGGGCGCGAGCAGCAAGCCAAGCAAATATTGGAACGCGAGCACGCGTCAAGGCAATGAAGAAGACAGCATGGGTCAACTATTGACTTCATCGCAACTATCTTCTGCCAAACCCCCCATTTATCCGCAAAGGTAACCGCAAGACACTCCTCCTCATCCCAGAAGGAGTGCTCTCATGCCAATCGCCTTACTCGCGCTGACCCTCAGCGCCTTCGCCATCGGAACGACCGAGTTCGTCATCGTTGGCCTCATTCCCACCGTCGCTGCCGACCTCGGCATCGGCCTTCCCTCGGCGGGCCTGCTGGTCAGCCTCTATGCGCTGGGCGTTGCCATTGGCGCGCCGGTGCTCACGGCCCTCACGGGCAAGTTGCCGCGCAAGGCGCTGCTGCTCGGGCTGATGGCCCTCTTCACGGTCGGCAACCTGCTGGCGTGGCAGGCGCCCAGTTATGAATCGCTGATTGCCGCCCGCGTGCTCACGGGGCTGGCGCACGGGGTGTTCTTCTCGATCGGCTCGACGATTGCCACCGGCCTGGTGCCGAAGGAAAAGGCGGCGAGCGCCATCGCGATCATGTTCACGGGCCTCACGGTGGCGCTGGTCACGGGCGTGCCGCTGGGCACGTTCATCGGGCAGCACTTCGGCTGGCGCGAGACCTTCCTGGCGGTGTCGGCGCTGGGCGTGGTCGCCTTCATCGGCAGCTGGATCTTCGTGCCGGGCAACATCCGCCACACGCCGCCGGCCTCGCTGGCGCAACAAGCCAAGGTGCTGGCCGAGCCGCGCCTGCTGCTGGTGTATGCCAAGACGGCCATCGGCTACGGCGGCTCGTTCATTCCGTTCACGTTCCTGGCGCCGATCCTCACGGATGTGTCGGGCTTCAGCGCCGGCGCGGTGGGCTGGGTGATGCTGGTGTACGGCATCTCGGTGGCGGTGGGCAACATCTGGGGCGGCAAGCTGGCCGACCGCATGGGCCCGATTCCGGCGCTGAAGATCATCTTTGCGCTGCTGGCGGCCGTGCTGCTGGTCTTCAACTTCGCGGCGCCGCACAAGTGGCTGGCGCTGGTGGCGGTGCTGATGTGGGGCGCGGTGGCGTTCGGCAACGTGCCGGGGCTGCAGGTGTACGTGGTGAAGCAGGCCGAACGCTTCACGCCGCAAGCGGTGGACGTGGCCTCGGGCCTGAACATCGCGGCCTTCAACCTGGGCATTGCAGGCGCGGCCTGGGCCGGCGGCCTGATCGTGACGCACCTCGGGCTGATGCACACGCCCTGGATCGGCGCACTCGTCGTGCTGGTGTCGCTGGCCCTCACGCAGTGGAGCGGCTCGCTCGACCGCCGTGCCGGCATTCCGGTGCGCGCCTCGGGGCCGGTGCCGGTCGGGCACTGAGCTTTCCTCTTCTCTTCTTCTCTTCTTTTCTTTCTTTCTTTGAACACAAGGAACACACACGCCATGACCACGAACAACCACACCCCCATTCCCGCTTTCGGCCTCGGCACCTTCCGCCTGCAGGGCCAGGTGGTGATCGACTCGGTGAAGAACGGCCTCGACCTGGGCTACCGCACGATCGACACGGCGCAGATCTACGGCAACGAAGCCGAAGTGGGCCAGGCGATTGCCGAAAGCGGCGTGGCCCGCAACGAGCTCTTCATCACCACCAAGATCTGGACCGACCACTACGCGAAGAGCAAGCTGGTGCCCAGCCTGAAAGACAGCCTCGCCAAGCTGCGCACAGACCATGTCGACTTGACGCTGATCCACTGGCCCTCGCCCGCCAACGCGGTGCCGGTGGCGGAGTTCATGGGCGCGCTGGCCGAGGCCAAGGCGCTGGGGCTCACGAAGCAGATCGGCGTGTCGAACTTCAACATCGCGCTGATGCAGGAGGCCATTGCCGCCGTGGGCGCGCCGGCCATCGCCACGAACCAGATCGAGCTGCACCCCTACCTGCAGAACCGCAAGGTGGCGGCCTTCGCGCAGAGCCAGGGCATCCGCATCACGTCGTACATGACGCTGGCCTACGGCAAGGTGCTGAACGACCCGGTGATCGGCGCGATTGCCACGGCGCACGGCGCCACGCCCGCGCAGGTGGTGCTGGCCTGGGCGATGCAGCTGGGCTACGCGGTGATTCCGTCGTCGACCAAGCGCGCGAACCTCGAAAGCAACCTGAAGGCGCAGCAACTCACGCTGACCGAGGCCGAGATGGCGCAGATCGCGGCGCTCGACCGGGGCGAGCGGCTGACCGATCCGCAAGGGCTGTCGCCGGCGTGGGATTGAGGCGCTGGCGCGGGGCGTAGCGCCGCGCGGCAGAATGCAGTGACCCCTCGGGGCGCCCCCAAGGGCGCCCTTTTTCTTCTGCTTCTTTTCGCTTGCCAGCCATGACCGACCTCCACACCCGCATCTCCGACAGCTTCAATGCACAGGGCCTGATGGCCACGCTCGGCGCGCGGCTGGTGCATGTGGGTGACGGCGAGGTGCACATCGAGATGCCGTTTTCAAAAGCGCTGTCGCAGCAGCGCGGCTATGTGCATGCGGGCGCGGTGACGAGCATCGTCGACAGCGCCTGCGGCTACGCGGGGCTCACGAAGGCGCCGCAGGGCTGCGACGTGGTGACGGCGGAGTTCAAGATCAACTTCATGCGGCCCGCGCTGGGCGAGCGCTTCCTGGCGGTGGGCCGCGTGCAAAGCTCGGGCAAGCTGCTCGCGGTGTGCACGGGCGAAGTGCGTGCCTTCGCGAAGGCGGGCGATACCGACTACAAGGTGGTGGCGATGATGCAGGCGACCATCGTGAACGTGCCGCAGTGAACGAACGACACCACGCTTCGCGCGGCTAGCAGCGCGGCGTGGCGGTGACTTCGCTGGGCTGTTCTTGTTGCTGTTGCTGCTTCTGCTGCTCGGCGATCACCGCACGGCACAGGGCCTGCAGTTCGGCCGCGACGATGTCGGGCGCCTTGCGCAGTTCGGCAATGTCGCGCTCGCCGACGCAGTGGCCTTCGAGGCGCACGTAGATGCGACTGAAGTTGCCGCCGAGCGCGCGTGCAATGTCGCGCAGGCAATCGGCCACGCTGGCAAAGCCGGTGTGGCTGTACGAGCTGGGCGGGATCACGCCCTTGGAGCGCGGCGCGCGCACGGAATACAGGTACGACGCGCCCTCGGACCGCAGCTCCACCACGGGCTGCAGGCCGCGCTGAACGTCGTTGCTTCCTTGCTTTCCTTGCATGGGGCGGAGTGTAAATCTGGCGAAGGCAGAATCTGCCGACCAGGCCGAAGGCCGCTTCGCGAGGGGTGGCTCTTCTTCATTCTTGTCACGGCGACGCGCTCGCATTGCAGCCGCCATTCACACTTTGATCCATGGCCAATCGCTCCTACCTCTACAGCCTCACCAACCGGCCCGCGGCGTACACGGACCGGCCCGAAACCATCTCGGGCCTGTCCGAATGGAACTACGACATTCCGTTCATGTACCGGCTGCTGATGTCGGGCGATCCGCAGTTGTGCGCGTCGCTGATCTCCGACGGACTCGACAGCGACGAGGGGGATGAGAAGGTCCGGCTGTACGCGATCAGCGGCCGCTTCGAGCCGGGCTTTGCGCGGGTGAAGCGGCTCATCGACATCATGCGGTACCTGGCGGCGCAGGCGCCATTGCCTGCGCCCGCGCCCGCTGCCGCGCCCGTCGTGGCCGCGCCGAAGGCCACATCGTTCGTCGACCGGCTCAAGGGCTGGTTCTCGCCGCCCGCCGCACCGAAGGCACCGCCTGCGACTGCCGCGCGCGCAGCGGCCACACCCGCGACGGGCTCGACGCAGCTGCCGGGCTGGCTGGACGAGACCCTGGCTTTTCTCGAAGCCCACCGCAACGAGCACCTGCTGCTGGAGACGGTCGAGCTCGACACGATGACCGAGTCGGAAGAGGCCCCGCTGCGGGCCTGCGTCGAGAAGGAGCTCGCGCGTTGCCAGCAGGCCGGCGCCGCGCTCGATGCGCTGCCGCAAGACATCGCGGCGGCGGCGCAGGTGCTGCGCGAAGCCGGTGCGAAAAAGCAGGCGGCCCCGCTCGATGCGTTCTTCGGGCTGCGCTTCGACGACGACTGCGACAGCACGCGCAGCCGCGCCACGGAATATCCGCTGGGGCTGCAGTGGTACGACGTGCTGTACTTCGGCCTGCTCAACCGCGCCGAGTTCGAAGCCGCAACGCGCGGCGACGCAGCGGCCGCGTAGCGTGTCAGTTGCCGCGTCGCGGCTCGGCCCATGCCGACAGGATGCGCACGGCTTCGGCGTCCATCTTCTGTGCGGCCGGCTGCGTACGCGCGGCCAGCGGTGCGCCGGCTTCGGCGCGCAGCACGTCGACGTCGATGGGGTGGCGCGCCGCGACGGTCACGCCTTTGAAGGCTTCACCCGACTGCGCGAGCGTGGCCGCGTAGTACAGCTGGCCGATGCCCGCGATGTGCATGGCCGCCACGCACATGGCGCAGGGCTCGCACGAGGTGTAGAGCTCGCAACCCGACAGGTCGACGGTGCCCAGCCGGCGGCAGGCATCGCGAATGGCCTCGACCTCGCCGTGCGAGGTGGGGTCGTGGTGCGCGACGGAGTGGTTGAAGCCCTCGCCCACCACCTCGCCGTTCTTGACGACGACGGCGCCGAAGGGCTCGGTGCCGGGCTCCTGGAGTGCTCGGGCCGAGAGGGCCAGGGCGCGCTGCATGAAGTGTTCGTTGTACATGGGTCGGATCTCCGTTTGTCTCAGGCCTTGCGGGCCTGCTCGATGGGGGATGGCGCGGGCGCAGCCTGCACGCCGAACAGGCCGGCAGTGGCACTGGCGTAGCGGCGCGGGTCGAAGCGCAGCACGGCGGGCAGCAGCAGCACGGTGACGGCGGCCAGGTAGGCCCAGGCCATGGTGAAGCCGCCGGTCTGCTCGCGCACCCAGCCGGTGACGAAGGGCGCGAGCGCCGCGATCATGAAGCCCACGCCCTGCATGAAGCCCGCGAGCGCGCCGGCCTGCGCGGGGTCGGGACGGTGGTCGAGCGCGAGCACCATGCACAGCGAGAACGCACCGCCCAAACCGGCGCCGAGCACGACGGCGATGACGGCCGCCGGCACGGGCAGCGCAAGCCCGAGCGCCGCAAAGCCCGCGAGTTGCGCCAGCAGCGCGCCGACCAGCCAGCGCCGCAGGTCGCGCTGGCCGCCGCGCCGCGCGAGCGCCGGCAGCGTGAGCGCGCCGACGACCTGCGCCAGCGTCATGAGCGCGAGCACGGCGCCGCCCTGCTGCGCCGTCCAGCCGCGCTCGGCATGGAAGTAATGCGGCAGCCACGCGACGAGGCTGGTGTAGCCGCCGTTGATGAGGCCGAAGCACAGCGCCAGCAGCCACGCGCGGCGGTGGCCGAAGCAGCGCAGCCAGGCGCGGTCCAGCGACGGGTCGGTGGCGCCTCGCGCAGATGACGACGCAGACGGCAGCTGCCGCGCACCGCGCAGCCACGCCACCAGCGCCACCACCGCGAGCACCGCCCACATGGCGAGGCCGGCGTGCCAGTCGAGTTGCGCATCGCCGCCCACGGCGCGCGCGAGCCACGGGCTGGCCATGGCACCGAGCCCGCCGCCGCCCATGATGGCGGCCGAGTAGAGCCCGGTCATGAGACCGAGCCGCGCGGGGTAGGCCTGCTTGACCACGCCGGGCATGAGCGCCTGCACCAGCCCCACGCCCGCGCCCGCGAGCGCGGCGCTCCACAGCAGCGCCGCGGCGCCGCCGGCCACGTAGCGGCTGGCGCAGGCCAGCGCGATGGCGCCGAGCCCGAGCGCGATGCCGCCGCGCGTGCCCAGCCGCTGGCCCACGGCCGCGCCCGACAGCGACACCGCGCCCATCGCGAACATCGGCAGCACGGTGAGCAATGCAACGGCATGGAAGCCGATGCCGGTGGCGGCGCGGATCGGTTCGAGCAAGGGGCTGCTCGACGTGAGAAAAGCGCGCAGGTTGAGCGCCACCAGCACGACCACGCAGGCGAAGAAGACCGGGCCCGCGCCGGTGCGCGGGTTGTCGGAGGCGGAGAGTGCGGCGCGGCTCACGCGGGCACGGCGCCGGGCACGAGCGTGCCGTGGCGCGCGACCACGCGGCCGCCCGACACCACGAGCTTGCGCACGGGGCGGCCCACCACGGCCTGCGCGGGCGTTTGCGCGTCGACCAGCACGAGGTCGGCGCGGCAGCCCACGTCGAGCCCGTAGGCCGCGAAGCCGCAGCCGCGCGCGCCGGAATGGGTGACGGTGTCGAGTGCCACGTCGAGCTCGTCGTCGCGGCGCAGGTTGTAGCGCAGGCCGATGAGCATGGCGCGCTCGAGCATGTCGGGGTTGCCGTAGGGCGACCAGGTGTCGCGGATGCCGTCGTTACCGCCGAGCACGGTCACGCCGGCGGCGCGGCACGCCATGAGCGGCGGCACGTTGCGCGAGGCCGGCGCGCTGGTGACGAGCACCACGCCGAGCTTGGCCATGCGCGCGAGCAGCGCGTCGCGCTCGCGTTCGCTCACGTCGCCCAGGCAGAAGCCGTGGCTGATGGCCACCTGGCCCTGCATGCCGAGCGCCTCGGTGCGCTGCAGGATCAGCTCGAGCGAGAAGGCGCCCATGGCGCCGGGCTCGTGCAGGTGGATGTCGACGGGGCGCTGGTGCTTGTGGGCGATGCCGAAGAGCACGTCGAGCGACTTCACGGGGTCGCCGTCGATGGCGCAGGGATCGAGGCCGCCGAGCACGTCGGCGCCCAGGGCCAGCGACTGGTCGAGCAGCTCGGCTGTTCCAGTGCGCCCGAGCAGGCCCGACTGCGGAAACGCGACGACCTGGATCTGCTGCACCTCGCGCAGCGTCTCGCGCGTGCGCAGCGTGCCTTCGAGGTGGCGCAGGCCGGCCTGGGTGTCGACGTCGACGTGCGTGCGCAGGCGCGTGGTGCCGAGCGCGAGAAAAGCCTTGGCCAGCACCAGCGACTGCGCGGCGGCGTCGTGCCCGCTGGCGTGGCGGAAGGCGCGCTCGTTCTCGATCTTGTCGGTGAGGTTCGTGCCGACCTCGTTGCGGTACCAGTCCATGCCCCACATCGTCTTGTCGAGGTGGGTGTGGCCTTCGACGAGGCCGGGCAGCAGCAAGGCGCCCTCGCCGTCTTCGACGGTGGCGCCGGCCGGTGCGGCCAGCGCCGCGCCGATCTCGGCAATGCGGCCGTCGTGCACGCGCACGTCGACAGGAGACGCGCCCAGGGGGCGCACGTTGCGGATCAGGAGCTGGGTCATTCGGTTTCGTTCGTGGGTCAGAGGCAAAGGAAGACCGGTCAGGCGGGTTGCGCCGCCACGGTGCGCGGCAGCACGCGCGGCGTGACGAGCGCCACCGCCACGAAGACCAGCGCGTTGACCGCCAGCGCCACCAGCCCGGTGTTGAGCGACTTGAAGACCACGGGCGCCGACGGGAACAGCGTGCCGAGGTTCGCGCCGGTGGTCATCGTGAAGGCCAGCACCGCACCGCCCGCGAGGATGCCCGCAAAGGCCGCGTGCTTGCTGCCGAAGGGTTTCTTCATCAGGCTGAACAGCAGCGAGGGCAGCAGCTGCGTGAGCAGGCTCGACGCGAAGATGGCCACGGCCACGATGGTGGTGCCGCCGCGCAGCACGAAGTACACGGCCACCAGCGCGAACACGGGCAGCACGCCGCGCGCCACGCGCGAGACCTGCTTGTCGGTGGCATGGGGCGCGAAGCCTTCCTTGTAGACGTTCTTGCCGATCACGGTGGACGCGGTGAGCAGGATCATCGAGCCCGGCACCAGCGCGGTGAGCACGCCCGTGCCGCCGATCACGCCCACGAACCACGGGTCGAAGGTGTGCTTCACGAGGCCGAACAGGGCCAGGTCGACCTCGGAGCCCTTGAGCCCCGGCACCTGCAGGATGGCCGCGAAGCCCACCAGGAACAGGAAGGCAATGACCACCTGGTACAGCGGCATCAGGATGGTGTTGCGGCGCACCGCGCTCGCGCTGCGGGCGGCGTACACCGAGGTGAGGTTGAACGGGTACAGGTAGTAGCCCAGCGCCGTGAGCAGGATGGTCGAGTTGTACCAGGTGAGGTTCAGGCCCTCTTTCGGAAACTCGAAGAAGCTGGGGTTGGCCGCATGGATGGCGCTGAACATCGGCGTGACGCCGCCGTAGTAGTGCCAGGGCAGGTACACGCCCAGGAACACGGCGAGCACGAGGATCAGGATGTCCTTCACGATGGCGATGCTGGCCGAGCCGTGGATGCCCGAGAACAGGATGTAGCTGACCATCACGACGGTGCCGATCCAGATCGCCACCTGCGGCGCGATGGAGCCGTACGAGGCCTCCGACACGATGATGCCCAGCCCGCGCAGCTGGATGGTGAGCAGCGCCACCATGCCCATGAGCGCGACCACCGACACCAGCACGCCGAGCGGGCGGCTGTCGTACTTGTGGGCGAAGAAGTCGGAGAACGACACCAGCTTGTGCGCGGTGGCGTAGCGCCAGATGGCCGGCAGCATCCAGAAGGCCATGAGGTAGGCCAGGCTGCCGTAGGCCAGGATGTAGAAGGCCGGCGAACCCTTGCTGTACGACCAGCCGCTGGCGCCCAGGAAGGTGAAGGTCGAGAACGACTCGCCCGCCATGAGCAGGAACACCATGATCGTGCCCAGCCCGCGCCCGCCCAGCGCCCATTGCTCCAGGCTCATGGTGCGCCCGCGCCGCGCGAGCACGGCCAGGCCGAGGGCGCCGGCCACGAAGAGCGCGATCACGCCGAGTGCGGCGTTCATCGCGCGTCTCCTGCGGCCTTGGCAGCCTGCGCATCCTGCGCGTCGAGGTCGCCTTCGGCGCGGTCGATGACCACCATGACCAGCGAGGTCAGCACCAGCCAGCTCACGTTCCAGACCATCAGGAAGGGCATGCCGAGCACGAAGGTGGGCGCGACGGACGACAGCCATCCCCCGCTGAAGAAGGCGGCGACCGGCAGCAGGGCCAGCCATTTGGCGAGTTTCATGGGATGTCTCTGTGTGTTCGGGTGGTTGGAAATTCGATCTTATTTTGGTTAACCATTTTATATATTTTGGTTAACCAAACGGCGCGAATGGTACGGAGCCGGGCGGGCCGCGTCAATCCGGGGGCTTTCCCGGAGGCGGCGGGGTGCAGGCAATAATCCGCAGGCCCATGCCTGCCGCCACCCGCCGATCCGCCGCGCCCGCCCCTTCGACCGAACCCATCGAGTCCGCTGACGACGCGAACGTGGACGAGCGCGTCTACGCCGCCGTGTCCAAGGCGCTGCTCAGCGGCAAGCTGCGCCCCGGCACGCCGCTGCGCGAGCGCGCGCTGGCCGAGGCGCTGGGCTGCACGCGCGGCGCGGTGCGCAAGGTGCTGGCGCGGCTGGGCTCCGAAAAGCGGCTGGTGCTGGAGCACAACCGCGGCGCCTTCGTGCCCAACCCGTCGATCGACGACATGCGCGGCATCTACCGCGCGCGGCGCATCGTGGAAGCCGGGCTGGTCGCCACGCTGTTTGGCCGGCTGGCGCGCGAGCAGGTGGCCGCGCTGCGCAAGCACGTGCAGGCGGAGCAGAAGGCGTTCAAGGAAGGCCGGCGCGAGGACGCGATCCGCCTGGCCGGCGACTTCCACCTGCTGCTGGCGCAGATGGCGGGCAGCGACGAGCTGCTGTCGTACATCCGGCGGCTGATTGCGAACACCGAGCTGTACAAGGCGCTGTACGACTCGGCCGAGGCCGCGAGCTGCGCGCCGCGCGAGCACGAACAGATCATCGAAGCGCTCATGGGCGACTCGCTCGACGCCGCGCTGGCCGTGGCGCTGGAGCACCTGGACGAGCTGGAGCAGCGCGTGATCGCGGGCGCGGCGGCGGAGCAGGAAGTCGACCTGGCGGCGCTGCTGAACGGCGCTGCGCCGGCGCGAAGCCACGGGCACGATCACTGAGGCTTTCGCGCCCACATTTCGCCCACATTTCGCCCATGAGCGAAGTGTCGAGGGGCCGGTCTCGCGAAGATCGGCGCACCATGCCAACGACCCCGCTCGCCGCTTCAGTCCAACCCCACACCCCTGCCCTTGAATGGGCGCTGCTCGCGGTGCTCGCGACCTGCTGGGGCGCCTCGTACACCTTCATCAAGATCGGCGTGGCGACGATCCCGCCGGTCACGCTGATCGCGGCACGCACCCTGATCGCCGGGTTGCTGCTGCTCGCGGTGCTGCGCGTGCGCGGCGTGCGCTTGCCCAAAGACGGCGCGACATGGCGGCGCTTCGCGCTGCAGGCTGGCCTGAACAGCGTGCTGCCGTTCACGCTGATCGCGTGGGCCGAGCGCAGCGTGGATGCGGGGCTGGCGACCATCCTCAACTCGACCTCGCCGATCTTCATCTTCCTGCTGGGCTGGGGCCTGGGCGGGCCGGGCAAGCCCACGCTGCAGCGCCTCTTCGGCGTGGGGGCGGGGCTGGCGGGCATCTGCCTGATCGTGGGTTTCGAGGCCCTGCAGGGGCTGGGGCATTCGCTGCTGGCGCAGTTGGCGCTGGTGGTGGCCGCCGTCTGCTACGGCTGCGCCGCGATGTTCGGCCGCGTGTTCAAGGGCCTGGACCCGATGGTGCCCGCGGCCGGTTCGCTGCTGAGCGGCGCGGCCCTGCTCGTGCCCGCGAGCCTGGCGATCGACAGGCCCTGGACGCTCGCGCCCTCAGCCGCCTCGATGCTCGCCGTGCTGGCGCTGGCGGTGCTCTCCACGGCGCTGGCCTTCACTATCTACTTCCGGCTCATCAAAACGCTGGGGCCGATGTCGACCTCGGCGCAGGCTTATCTGCGCGTGCCCATCGGCGTGACGATCGGTGTGGTGTTTCTGGGTGAGACGCTGGCGGCCACGGCATGGATCGGGCTGGCCTGCGTGGTGGTGGGCGTGGTCGCGATGACGATGCCCGACACACAACTTTTGCGCCGGGGCCTTCGTTTTTTACGCGGCTTTTAGACCCGCGCTTCTACGCTGCCGGCTCCTCCATCCGTTAGCGAACTCTTTCGATGAAACACCTTCTCCGCACCGCCTTGCCGGTGCTCGTTCTTCCCACCCTGATCGCGCTGCCGATGCTCGCGAACGCGCAGCTCACGGGCAACGTGGCGCTGACCACGAACTACAAGTTCCGCGGCCAGGACCAGGACATGCTCGGCAAGAACGATTACGCCAAGACCCGCGGCTTCAAGCCCGCCGTGCAGGGCGGCTTCGACTACGCCTTCGGCGACAGCGGCTTCTACGTCGGCAACTGGAATTCGAGCGTCAACTGGCTCAAGGGCAACAGCCTTGAAAGCGACCTGTACGGCGGCTACAAGTTCAAGGCCGGCCCGCTCGACATGGACGTGGGCGCCCTCACCTACCTGTACCCGGGCAATTCGACGGGCAACACGACGGAGCTGTACGCCAGCGCGGGCTACACCGACGCCACGCTCGGTTCGTTCACGCTGAAGTACTCGCACACGGTGTCGAAGGACTACTTCGGTTATGCCGGCGCCAAGACCGGCTCGGGCCGCACGGGCCGCAACACCGGCTACCTGAACCTGGCCTACAGCAAGGAGATCGCGCCCAAGGTCACGCTGAAAGCGGCTGTCGGCTACACGAACATGTCCAGCGACATCCGCGGCCTGGGCTACAAGAGCTACGTGGACTACAACGTCGGCGCGACCTACGACTTCGGCAGCGGCCTCACACTGACCGGCTCGGTGCAGGGCGCGAACAAGAAGAGTTCGTACGTTTCCGTGGCCAACCCGGGCTACGACTATGGTTTCGGCACCGTCGGCCAGACGACCTACTCGCCGAACAAGGCCCGCTTCATCCTGACGCTGACCAAGACGCTGTGATCAGTCGATGCTGATGTTCGCCGCCTTGGCGACCTCGGCCCACTTCACGCGGTTGGCGTGCACGGTCTTCTTGAACTGCGCGGGCGACTCGATGCGCACGGTGTTGCCCTGGCTCTCGAAGCGCTCGCGGATCTCGGGCTGCTCGAGCACGGTCTTCACGGCGGCGTTGAGCTTGTCGACGATATGGGCGTCGGTGCCCTTGGGCGCGAAGATGCCGAACCAGATGGCGCTGTCGAAGCCCTTGGTGCCCGGCAGGCCGCTGGAGGCGATGGTCGGCACTTCCTTCACGGCCGGCACCGCCGTGGCGGTGGTCACGCCCAGCAGGCGCACCTTGCCGGCCTTGTAGTGCGGCAGCACGGTCTGCACCTGGTTCATGATGCAGCAGGTCTCGCCGCGCACCACCGAGGTGATGGCCTCGGGGCCGCCCTTGTAGGGCACGTGGACCATGTTCAGGCCCAGGCGCGAGTTGAACTCGGCAAAGGCCATGTGCGTGCCCGCGCCGTTGCCGGTGGAAGCGTAGTTGTACTTGCCGGGGTTGGCCTTCACCAGCTCGACGAACTCCTTGAGCGTGCGCACGTTGATCACGTCGGGGTTGATGGTGAGCACGTTCGACACGTCGAGCACGGGCGCCACGGGCACGAAGTCGGCCTCCACGTCGAAGGGCAGCTTCTTGTACAGCGCAGCATTGCTGCCGTGCGTGGCGGCGGTGCCGAACGAGAGCGTGTAGCCGTCGGGCTTGGCATGGGCGACGTACTCGCTGGCGATGTTGCCGGCCGCGCCCGACTTGTAGTCGATGATCACGGGCTTGCCGAGCTGGCGCGACAGCGGCTCCTGGATGGCGCGGGCGACCACGTCGACGCCCGAGCCGGCCGGGAAGCCCATGATCAGTGTGACGGGTTGTTGCGGCCAGTCGGGCTGGGCCAGCGCCAGGGTCGATGCGGCGGCGGTGCAGAGCAAGGCGCCAGCGGCCAGCAGGGCGCGACGCGGGAAGGGAGAATGGGCCATGTCGGTCTTTCTTCGAGGCGGACGGTGCAGGCGCCGATTGTGGCGCGCGGCTGATATCTGTTTGCACATGTGCTTATGCACCGCGCCCCTTGCCTCTCCATAATCGCTCCATGGTCCGCCCCACACAACAACTCCACACCCATCGCGAACCGGTGCCCGTGCGCGCCGCCGCCACCGTCCTGCTGCTGCGCGACACCGACACCGGCCTGGAGGTCCTCATGACCCGCCGCTCGGCCACCGCGAGCTTCGCACCCGGTGCCTACGTCTTTCCGGGGGGCCACATCGACGCGGCCGACGCCGCCGCCGCGCGCATCGCGGCCCGCCGCGCCACGCAGAGCGACACGCAGCACACGCAGGCCATCGCCGCGATCCGCGAGGCCTTCGAAGAACTCGGCATCCTGCTGGCCCGCCACGCCGACGGCCGCGCGGTGAGCGCCGGCGAGGTCGCCGCGATGGACCGCAACGCCACCGCCGGCACGGCCTTCGCCGACCAGTGCGCGGCGCGCGGCCTGGTGCTGTCGGCCGACGAGGTCTTCACCTTCGCGCACTGGATCACCGACCGCGACCTGCCCAAGCGCTTCGACGTGCCCTTCCTGGTGGCGCGCATGCCCGAGGGCCAGGAGCCCACGGCTGACGAGAGCGAGCAGTTCGAGCCCTGCTGGGTGCGCCCGGCCGACGCGCTGGCGCGCCACGAGGCGGGCAGCTTCTTCATGATCTTCCCGACCATCCGCACGCTGCAGCGCATGGCGGCCTACGCGACGGTCGATGCGGTGCTCGCGGCCTGCGCGCCCGGGGCCGACGGCCAGGAGAAGCCGCTGTGGACCAGCTGCCCGCGCGCCGGCCTGCTCAAGGGCGAGGACGCGCGCTACATGGAACACGAGTCGCCCTTCGGCGAGCTCGCGCTGGTGTGCCCCGACGGCCAGATCGCGCACACGCTCGACTGGCAGAGCACGCAGCCCGTGGCGCTGCTGAAGAACGTGCAGCGCCTCACCGCGCCGAACCCCAGCGCCATGACCGGCCCGGGCACCAACACCTACCTCGTGGGCGACGCGGCCACCGGCTACCTCGTGATCGACCCGGGCCCGAACGACGCCACGCACCTCGCACGGATGATCGAAGCCACGCAGGGCGACATCCGCCTGATCGTCTGCACGCACTCGCACGCCGACCACTCGCCAGGCGCCGCGCCGCTGCAGGCGCTGTGCGCCGCCGAGCGCAAGCCGCCGATCCTCGGGCTGTCGTCCGCGCCCACGGCCCGTTCCACCGCACGCTTCAGCGCCGAGCGCGAACTGGCCGACGGCGAACGGCTGGTGCTCTCGGGCACCGCGCCCGACGGCGCGCCGCTCGTGCACACGCTGCGCGCCATCCACACGCCCGGCCACGCGGCCAACCACCTGTGCCTGGTGCTCGAAGAAGACGGCCTGCTGTTCTCGGGCGACCACATCCTCAACGGCAGCACGACGGTGGTCGATCCGCCGGACGGCGACATGACGGCCTACCTCGATTCGCTCGACAAGCTCGACGCGGCCTGCGCGGCCGGCGGCATCGACTTCATCCTGCCGGCGCACGGCTACGTGATCGGCTTTGCGCGCACCGCCATCGCGCACCTGAAGGCGCACCGCCTCAAGCGCGAGGCCAAGATCGCCGCCGCGATGCAGCGGCTGCCCGACGGCACGCCCGAGCAGTGGCTGCCGCTCGCCTACGACGACGTGCCCGAGCGCATGTGGCCGGTGGCCGCGCGTTCGCTGGCGGCGCACGTGGCGCGCATCCGGCAACTGGCTGACGTGCGATGAACCGCTCGAACCGCCCCTCGGCACCCGACGACGAAGGCGTGCGCCTGGCCAAGCGCGTGGCCGCGATGGCTCAGGTGTCGCGCCGCGAGGCCGAGCTGCTGATCGAGAACGGCGCGGTGCGCGTCGATGGCGTGCCCGCCCTGCTGCCGCAGTCGCGCGTGCAGCCGCACCAGCAGGTCGAGATCGCCGCCGGCGCGCGGCCCGAGCCCGTGGTGCCGGTGACGATGGTGCTCTACAAGCCCGCCGGCATGCCGACCGACAACGCCCACCAGCTGCTGGTGACCGCCAACCACCACGAGCCCGAGCGCGAGGGCCAGCGTTTCCTGCCGGCGCATGCGCGCGGCCAGCGCTGCATGACGCCGCTCGAAACCGGCGCCAGCGGCCTCGTGGCCTACACGCAGGAATGGCGCATCGAGCGCAAACTGCAGGAAGACGCGGGCATCCTCGAACACGAAGTGATGGTCGACGTGGCCGGCCCGGTGAGCCCCGAGGTGCTGGCGCGGCTGGAGCGTTCGCCCGCGCGCGTGAGCATCGGCCGGCAGTCGCCCGAACAGACCGGCCTGCGCTTTGCGCTGAAGGGCGCGCGGCCCGGGCAGATCGCGCACATCTGCGACGGCGTGAACCTGCGCATCGTCGCCATGCGGCGCCTGCGCGTGGGCCGCGTCTCGCTGGCCGGGCTGCAGCCGGGCCAGTGGCGCTACCTGGCGCCGAACGAGCGTTTTTGAAAGCGGCTTGAGGACGACGAGGCAGCACCGCAAACTGCCACCTGAAGACAGCGGCCCCGCGCCGCACACGGGAGATACCAGCACCATGAAGTTCGGCACACCGATCCGCACCCTGGCCTGCACCCTGCCCCTGACGCTGCTGGCGGGCTGCAGCTACCTCACGGCCTTGCTGTTCCCGGACGCGCCGGTCGGTTCGCCGACCGAAGCGACAACAGCCGCCCCGCCCGCCGTGGTTTCCAAGGACGGCCTCGCGCCGATCACCGCGGTGCAGGTGGATCGCATCCGCGAAGCCGTCGGCGGCAAGCCCCCGAGCCCCGCGGTGGGCAAGGTGGTGGGGAGCGCGTCGCCGACCATCGAATCCTTCCTGCGCACCGAAGGCTGCATCACGGCGCGCAACGGCGCGGTGCTCAACCCCTTCGCGGCCCCGGGTCGGCTGTTCGATGGCACGGGCTTCCAGGGCGGGCCGATGGCCGAGATGCAGTACCACGACAAGACCGCCTGCGTGACGGTGCAGCGCATCCAGAACTGGAAGCTGGTGTCGCCCCGGCTGCTGCGTTTCGACGTGGTCTACGTGGGCGACGACGGCGAGGAGCGCGCCATCAAGCGCCACGAGCTGACGCGCCAGCCCAAGGGCGGCTGGCTGTTCACGCGCTGAGCGTTGCGGCCGGCGAGCGGCACGTGCCGCTCAGCGGACGGTCGTGGCGGGCTTGCCTTGTTGGCTTTGTGCGAGCGCGTCATCGGCCGGCTCCCAGCCGCCGCCGAGCGCCATGAACAGCACGACCTGGTCGTCGGCCAGTTGCGCCTCGCTGGCGGCCAATGCGGCGTCGGCGCCGGCCAGTGCGCGTTCGGCGTCGAGCGCGTCGAGGTAGGCGGTGCGGCCGTTGCGGTACAGCTGGCGCGCCTGCGCGGCGACCTTGGCGCTTTCGTCGCGCGAGGCCTGCAGGGCGGCGCGGCGGTCGAGCTCGCGGGCGTAGGTGCCGAGCGCGGTCTCGGTCTCGCGCAGCGCCGTCAGCACGGTGCCGTCGAACTTGGCGAGCGCGGCGCGCGTGCCGGCCTCGGCCTGTGCGATGCGGGCCTGCGCGGCGCCGGTGTTGGGCACGGTCCACGAGATCAGCGGGCCCACGCTCCAGGCCAGCGTGTCCTGGCGGC
This sequence comes from Variovorax sp. GW823-FHT04F07, assembly GCF_058795995.1. Taxonomy (NCBI): domain Bacteria; kingdom Pseudomonadati; phylum Pseudomonadota; class Betaproteobacteria; order Burkholderiales; family Comamonadaceae; genus Variovorax; species Variovorax sp. GW823-FHT04F07. Next base: position 194,025 of record NZ_JBXAIG010000005.1, on the reverse strand, counting down.
CGAAGCCGGTGGCATGGCCGGCCGACGAACCCGACAGGCCCAGCGTGACCTTCGGGTAGAGGTCGGCCGTGGCCACGCCGATGCGCGCGGTCGAGGCAGCGAGGCTGCGCTCGGCCTGGCGGATGTCGGGCCGGCGGCGCAGCAGCGCGGCGCCATCGCCCACCGGCAGTGCGCCGGCCACGCGCGGCGGCGTGGTGCAGTCGGCCACCTCGCGCGGAAAGTCTTGTGGCAGCGCGCCGGTGAGCGTGGCCAGGCGGTAGAGCGCGCCCTGGCGCTGGGCCTTCAGCGGCGGCAGCGCGGCGTCGAGCTGCGCGAGTTGGGCGCGCGCGCGGCCGGCGTCGATGGCGCCGGCACGGCCCGCGCGTTGCAGGCGTTCGGTGACGTTCACGGCGTCTTGCTGCAGCGAGACCGACTTCTGCGCGATCTGCAGCCGCAAGCCGGCCGAGCAGGCTTCGGCGTAGGCGCGCGCGGTGCCCGCCGCGACGTTCACGCGCACGAGGTCGAGCGCGGCTTCGGCGGCCTGGCTGCTGGCGGCCGAGGCTTCGATGGCGCGGCGGATCTGGCCGAACAGGTCGACCTGGTACGACAGCGATGCGCCCGCGCTGTAGTTGAAGGTGTTCGGCGGCTCGTAGCCCTTTTGCAGCAGCGACAGGCCCGAGACGTGGCCGAACGACGGCCCGCCGTTCACGCCGATCGTGGGGTACTTGGCGCCGGCCACCTCGGTTTCGATGGCGCGTTCGCGCTCGAGGTTGGCGACGGCCTGGCGCAGGTCGGTGTTGTGCGCGAGGGCCTGGGTGACGAGCCGGTCGAGCAGCGGGTCGTGGTACAGGCGCCACCAGTGCGCGGGCAGCGGCGCGGCATTCGCCGGTGCTTCGGCGAAAGGCTTGGCCGCAGCGGGCTGGCTGGCCAGCGCTTCGGGCGGCTGCCGGTAGTCGGGGCCGACCGCCGCGCAGGCCGCGAGCCCGGCCGCGACCGCGAGCGAAGCCATGCGAAAGGCGAAGCGGGTCATGGCGGTCATCCCTTCTTCGGCGTGGCGGCCGCGTGGGCCGCGTCGTGTTCGAGGACCTGCACCGTGACCGTCTGGCCGGCCACGAGGCGCGCGCCTTCGGGCAGCGGGTCGAGCTTCACGCGCACCGGGATGCGCTGCGCCAGCCGCACCCAGTTGAAGGTCGGGTTCACGCTGGGCAGCAGGTTGGCGCTGGTGGAGCGGTCGCGGTCGGCGATGCCGGCGGCCACGCTGTCGACCGCGCCTTCGAGCACCGCGCCGCCGCCCATCGGCGTCACGCGCACGCGGTCGCCCAGGTGGATGCGCGGCAGTTTGGTTTCTTCGAAGTAGCCCTCGACGTAGAACGACTGCGCATCGACCAGCGCGAGCACCGGCCGGCCGGCGGCGGCATAGCTGCCCTGGCGCAGGTCGAGGTTGGTGACGAGGCCGTCGGCCGGCGCGCGCACTTCGGCGCGCTGCAGGTTCAGGCGCGCCGAATCGAGCGCCACCTCGGCCTGCGCGACGGCAGCCTGCGCCTGCTCGACGCGGGCGCGGGTCTGTTCGCGCGACTCTTTGGACACCAGCTCGTCGAGCCCCGTGTTGCGTGCGTTCTCGCGCTGGGCCTGCGCACTCACGGCGCGCTGCGCGGCGAGCGCGGCCTGCGCCTGGCGCACGGCGAGGTCGTAGCGCGCGCGGTCGACCTCGAACAGCAGCGTGCCGGCGGCGACCGGCTGGTTGTCCCGGATCGGCACGGCGGTGACCAGGCCCGAGACGTCGGGCGCGATCTGGACCACGTTGGCGCGCACGCGGCCGTCGCGCGTCCACGGCGCGAGCTCGTAGTGGTCCCACAGGCGAAAGCCCGCCCAGACGGCGGCGGCCACCACGGCCACGGTGAGGAGAACGCGCAGCAGGCTCTGCGCCCGGGGGTTGTCTGCGAAGGGGTTGGCTTTCATGGGAATCTCTGTGTTGTTTGAGTTGTCAATGCGGACGTCATTGCAGGTGCGCCGTGAGGCGGCTCAGGCCGTACAGCAGCAGCAGGTACAGCGCCATGTCGAACAGCGCCGGGTGCCACACCCAGCGGTACAGGCCGGTGGCGGCGAGCAGCCGGCGCACGCCCCACAGGGCGAGCAGCGAGGCGCCGGCCAGCAGCATGAGCCAGGGCACGTAGAGCCCGTAGAAACTGGCTTCGCCGATCATGCGGAAGCTCCTTGCGGTGAAGAGGAAGACACGCCTGCCAGCGAAGGCGGCGCGTCGGGGAACAGGTTGCGGCGCAGGCCGACCAGCGCGGTGACGGCGGCGCGCGACGCGGTGGAGGTGTCGCGCGCGGCGAGCACAGCGGCCAGCGCTTCATCGATCTGCGGCAGCAGCGCCGCCGGGCGCGGCGCCATGCGACCTTCGCCGCGCTGGCGGAAGAAGCGCGCGATGCCGCCGAGCAGCGCGGCCGAGGTGGCCATCGGCAGCTGGGCGCGCACGCGCTGCAGCACGGCGATGTCGGCGCCCATGCGCAGGTCGCGCAGCGCGTCGTTGGCGGCCACGCCCTCCACGGTGCCGCCGGCCTGCGCGATGCGCGGCGCCAGCAGGCCGATGCGGTCGAGCATGCGCACGGCGTAGGCGTCGCTCTGCGCGTACTGCGGCTGGGTGGAGGCGGCCATGTCGCCGAGCTCGCGCCAGGTGGCGCGCTGGATGCGGCGCGCGCTCCAGTCGGCGCCCACCGAGCGCACCAGCCGCGTGACGCGCGCGGCCATCACCACGCCGACGATCTGGCCGGTCATGCTGTTGATGAAGCTCACGAGGTCGGCGCTGGCGGTGTCGTGCATCGCCAGCGTGCCCGACACGCCGAACACCAGCGCCATCGCGGCCATGAAGTGCGTCGGGCGCGGCAGGTACAGGCCCAGCACCAGGAACAGCGGCGCGCAGACCAGCGCGAGCATGCCGAAGTCCTGCACCGTGGGCATGAGCACGAGCACGTAGACAGCCGAGATGGGAATGGACCACAGCGTCCACTTCAGGAAGCCGTGCATCGCGGGCACGGGGTCGTCCATGGTGGCGAAGAAACAGCAGAAGACGGCGGCCATCATGGTGGCGGCCGAGCCCATGGTCCAGCCGGTGAGGATCCAGAACGCGCCGCACACGCAGATGGCGATGACGGCGGCCAGCGCCGACAGCAGCGCCATGCCGTGGTCGCGGTGCATCGCGCGCTGGCCCAGCGCGGCCGTGCGGCGCAGCGGCGCGCCGCCCTTCAGGCCTTCGTCGATGTCGCGGCGCAGCCGGGCGCAGGCGGTCCAGCCGTCGACCAGTTCTTCGAGCCGCCCCGCCAGGCCGATGCGCAGTGCGCGGGCCCAGGGCGTGAACCCCGCCTCCTGCGCGCTGCCCAGCGCGGCGATCGCCTGGCGCAGCGCCTGCAGGCGTGCGGAAGCGTCGATGGCCGGGTCGCTTTCGTCGCGCAGCCATTGCGCGGCCAGCGCGAGCACGGCGGTGACGTCGGGCGCGAGGCGCCCTTCGGCCTGCGCCAGCGCCTGCAGCCGGTCTTCGACGGCCGACAGCGCGGGCGTGAGCGCCGCCACGCGGTCCTGCATGGCGCGGATCGCGCCGGCGGTCCAGCGCAGGTGCGTGGTGTCGAAGGGCACGTGGGTCGAGAGCAGGCGCAGCTGCGTGATGTCGCCGGCGAGGCGGCGGCGGTCGTCGTCCAGGCGCTTGGGGTCGGTGTCCTTGGGGGTGCTGCGGTCGCCGGGCTGGAACAGGTCGCCGATCCATTGGCGCGCGTCTTTCAGCGTGCGGTCGAGCAGGCCCAGCACGGTGGGCGCGAGCCCCGCGGGCAGCACGAGGCTGTGGACCAGCGTGGCGCAGAAGATGCCCAGGCCGATCTCTTCCACGCGCGCCACGGCGGTGTCGAACAGCACGAGCGGCGTCTGCACCGACGGAAAGCCGATCAGCGCCGCCGTGTAGCCCGCGAGCATGAAGACGTACGAGCGCGGCGTGCGGTCGAGCAGCGAGATGTACAGGCACAGCCCGACCCACAGCGCGAGCACCAGCGTGAGCAGCTCGGGCGCGTTGGACAGCGCGGGCACCATCAGCACGGTGGCGACGCTGCCGATGAGCGTGCCGCAGAAGCGGAACACCGCCTTGGAACGCACGGCGCCGGCCAGCGGATGGGCGACGACGTAGGTGGTCATGAGCGCCCAGAACGGGCGCGGCAGGCCGGCGCGGCTGGCCAGGTACATCGCCAGCATCGCGGCGGCGAAGCTCTTGACGGAAAACAGGACTTCCGCGCGGGAGAAGCGCGGCAGGGCCATCGACAGTGCCATTTACGAGCCGCGCCCTTCCTGCTGCAGGCTCTGCATGCCGGCGGCACTGCGGCCGAGCTTGGCCTCGAGCGCGCCGAAGACGCGCAAGGCGGCGGCGATGTCCTCGTCGGGAATGCCTTCGAACAGCGCGGCGCGCATCTGGCGCAGCGCGGCCTCGATGGGCTCGCAGACGGCGCGGCCGGCGGGCGTGAGGTGCAGCGTCTTGGCGCGGCGGTCGGCCGGGTCTTCGCGACGCTCGACGAAGCCGGCCTCGACCAGCTGGTCGAGCGAACGCACCAGCGACGGCCCTTCGATGCCCAGCGCCTCGGCCACCGTGCCCTGGCGCACGCCGTCTTCCATGCGCCCGAGCACCACCACCGGCCAGGCCAGCGTCTGCGACAGGCCCACGTGCGCCACCGCCTTGTCGGCCGCCGCGCGGTAGCCGCGCTGGAGCACCGACAGCGAGGTGCCGAGCCGCATCAGCGCGTGTTCGCGCAACGGGGAGATGGGTTCGGTATCGGCCACGGCGTTATCAATTAGTTAGCTTGCTAACAATTATACGGGTTTCTACCGAGTCTTGCACGCGGCCGCGCACCACGTCAGCGCGCGGCCCAGGGAAAAGGGGGGAGAGAAAGAAAAGTGTGAAGCTCGCCGATAAGCCGGATTCTGTGCACCGGAGCCCTCTTGCGAAGACCCCGGCGTGACCGCCATTACTCTGGGCCGTTTGTCGCCAAACGGCTCGATGCCACCTACCCGCCAGCTCAGCGGAACCACCTCAATACTGGCCTACTTGGTGTTGCTGCGCGCAGAGATTGCCCGTTTCACCCGAACTGAATCGGCTCGTCTCTGTTGCTCTGATCCTCACCTCACGGTGGAGAGTCGTTAACTCCTGCGCTGTCCTGTGCAGTCCGGACGTTCCTCCAGTGCGATCTTTCGACCCGATGCTGTTGCCCGAAGGCAGAGCGTCGTCCCTTTCGGGCTTGCACCAGCGGCGGTCTGGCGTGCTTCACCGCTCGATTATCGCCCGCCCCATCAATGACCCTTCAAGCGGTGTCGCGCGCCGGCTGTCAGCCGGGCGTTTCGCCGTCGCCGGCCTGCACCAGGCCCAGCTTGCGCAGCGTCCGGTGGAAGTTGCTGCGGTCGATGCCGGCCTCGCGCGCGGCGCTGGCCACGCGGCCGCCGTGGCGGGCCAGCAGTTCCGAGAGCCAAGCCCGCTGGAAGGCCTCGGTTGCGTCGCGCAGCGTGCCGCCCGCGATGGCAGGCTCCGCGTGTTCGTTCGCCGGGGCCTGCACGGGCGCTGCCACGGCGCTTCCCACGACGGCGGCGCTGTCCAGCGCCAGGTGATGCGGCTCGATGGCCGTCCAGCGCGAGCCGCGCGGCTGTTCCCTGAACGCCCGCAGCGAGGCGCGGCTGATCACATGCTCGAGCTCGCGCACGTTGCCCGGCCAGCCGTGCGCCAGCATGGCGGCCTTCGACGCCGGCGAGAGCCGCAGGTTGCGCGCGCCCAGCCGGTGCTGGTTCTCCTCGAGAAAGCTGCCGGCGAGCACGAGCACGTCGCGCCCCCGCTCGCGCAGCGGCGCGACGACGAGCGGATAGACCGACAGCCGGTGGTACAGGTCGGCGCGAAAGCGCCCCTGCGCGATCGCCGCGGGCAGGTCGCGGTTGGTGGCCGCGATCACGCGCACGTCGACCTTGCGCATGCGGTCGCTGCCGGGGCGCTGCACCTCGCCGCTTTGCAGCACGCGCAGCAGCTTGGCCTGCACGCTCAGCGGCAGTTCGCCGACCTCGTCGAGAAAGAGCGTGCCGCCATCGGCGATCTCGAACTTGCCGTCGCGGTCCTGCACGGCGCCGGTGAACGCGCCGCGCTTGTGGCCGAAGAGTTCGCTGTCGGCCAACGACTCGGGCAGCGCCGCGCAGTTGACCTGCACCAGCGGCTGCTCGCTGCGACGCGAACGCGCGTGCAGGCGCTGCGCGACCAGGTCCTTGCCGACGCCGGTTTCGCCGAGCAGCAGCACCGTGAGGTCGGACACGGCGACGGTGTCGATCTCGTGGCACAGCTGCTTCATCGCGGGGCTGCTGCCCAGCAGTTCGCGCGGCGCGCCACGCCCCGCCCGCAGCGCCTGCGCGACGGCCTGCTCGCGCATCGCGCGCGCCTGCATCTCGCGGATCGTGTGGGCGGCCTCGATGCCGGTTTCGACGAGGGCGATCAATGCCTCCATCTGCGCCGGGCCCACGGCATCGAAGGCGTGCGGCTCCAGCGCATCCAGCGTGAGCAGGCCCCAGACGGCACCGCGCAGGCGCAGCGGTGCGCCCATGCAGTCGTGCACCGGCAGGATGCCCGGCTGGCCGGCGACGAGGCCGTCGTACGGGTCGGGCAGGTTGCTGTCGTGGGCGAAACGCAGGCCCCGTTCGCTGTCGAGCAGGCGCGCAAAACGCGGATGGGCGGCCACGGGAAACTGGCGCCCGAGGGTTTCGTCGCTCAGGCCGTCGACCGCGACGGGCTTCAGCACGTCGACGTCAAGCTGCAGCAGCGCGGCGGCATCGCAGCGGACCAGTCCGCGCGCGGCGGCGAGCAGCGATCGGTAGCGGGCGGCCTCGGCTTCGGGCTCGGGCGGCGAGGCCTCGGTGGTCGAATCGACACGTAATGTGGTCATACGTACAACGCTGGAGTTGTTGTGAATTTGACCACGAATGATAAATCCCCAATGGCGTCAAGCACTTGCAGCGGCCTTCCGGCTGGCACGGATCGTGAGATGACCAACGCATCTCAACCGAAGGACAGCCAGACCATGCACCCGCAAACCATCGCCATCGTCAAGTCCACCGTGCCCGCGCTCCAGGCCCACGGCGAGGCCATCACCAGCCACTTCTACAAGATCATGTTCGAGGGCCATCCGCAGGTGAAGGCCTTCTTCAACGAGGCGCACCAGGCCGCCGGCACCCAGGCACGCGCGCTGGCGGGCGCGGTCATCGCGTACGGCGCGCACATCGACCGGCTCGAAGCGATCGCCGGCGCCCTGCCCCGCATCATCCAGAAGCACGCCGCGCTGGGCGTGCTGCCGGAGCACTACCCGATCGTCGGCCACTACCTGCTGCGCGCCGTGAAGGAGGTGCTCGGCGATGCCGCGACCGACGAGGTGATCGCCGCCTGGGGCGAGGCCTACGAATCGCTGGCGGGCCTGCTCATCGCCGCGGAAGAAGCCGTCTACAGCGCCAACGCGGCGCAACCCGGCGGATGGCGCGGCACGCGCGAGTTCCGCGTGGCCCGGCGCGAGGACGAGAGCGAGGTCATCACCTCGTTCTACCTGGAGCCCGTGGACGGCGGCGCGCTGCTGGCGTTCACGCCGGGGCAGTACCTCACGCTGGTGCTGGAGATCGACGGCCAGCCGGTGCGGCGCAACTACTCGCTGTCCGACGCGCCGGGCAAGCCGTGGTACCGCATCAGCGTGAAGAAGGAAGAAGGCGGCCGCGCCTCGAACTGGCTCCACGCGGCCGCCGCGGTCGGCACGCGGCTGCAGGTGCAGGCGCCGTGCGGCGACTTCGTGCTGCAGCCCGCCGGTGAGCAGGCACGCCCCCTCGTGCTGGTGACGGGCGGCGTGGGCATCACGCCCGCGATGAGCATGCTCGAATCGGTGGCGCACACGGGCCGGCCGGTGCACTTCGTCCATGCGGCGCGGCACGGCGGCGCGCATGCCTTCCGCGCCCGCGTCGACGCGCTCGCGCAGCGGCATGCGAACGTGAAGCCGCTGTATGTCTACGACGCGCCGCGCGACACCGACACGCCGCACGCGACCGGCTTCGTCACCCGCGAGCTGCTGGCCGGGCTGCTGCCGGAAGACCGCGATGTCGACCTGTACTTTCTGGGACCGAAGCCCTTCATGCAGGCGGTGTATGCCAACGGGCTGGCGCTCGGCGTGCCGAAGCAGCAGCTGCGCTACGAGTTCTTCGGGCCGCTGGAAGCCCTGGAGGCCTGAACCGCAACGGCCTGCCATCCCCCCGTGCTGAAACGGTCGCGGGCCGGGTGCAACCCGGCCCAGGGGGCGCCACAATGCGCGCTGACCATCCGACCCTCGCACCCAAGGAGATTCCATGAAGGCCCAGAACATCCTCCAGACCATCGGCAACACGCCGCACATCCGCATCAACCGCCTGTTCGGCCATGCGAAGCAGCAGGTCTGGATCAAGTCGGAGCGCGCCAACCCCGGCGGCTCGATCAAGGACCGCATCGCGCTGTCGATGGTGGAAGACGCCGAGAAGAGCGGCGCACTGAAACCCGGCGGCACCATCGTCGAGCCGACCTCGGGCAACACCGGCATCGGCCTGGCGATGGTGGCGGCCGTCAAGGGCTACAAGCTGATCCTGGTGATGCCCGACAGCATGTCGGTGGAGCGCCGTCGCCTCATGCTGGCCTACGGCGCCACCTTCGACCTCACGCCGCGCGCCAACGGCATGAAGGGCTCCATCGCCCGCGCCGAGGAAATCGTGGCCGGCACGCCGGGCGCGTGGATGCCGCAGCAGTTCAACAACCCCGCCAACGTCGACGTGCACGTGCGCACCACGGCCGAAGAGATCGCGGCCGACTTTCCCGAGGGCATCGACGTGCTCATCACCGGCGTGGGCACGGGCGGCCACATCACCGGCGTGGCGAAGGTGCTCAAGAAGAAGTGGCCCAAGCTGCAGGTGTTCGCGGTGGAGCCGGTGGCCTCGCCCGTGATCTCGGGCGGCGCGCCGGCGCCCCACCCCATCCAGGGCATCGGCGCGGGCTTCATTCCGAAGAACCTGGACACCTCGCTGCTGGACGGCGTGCTGCAGGTCGACGCAGAGCCGGCGCGCGAAATGGCGCGCCGCTGCGCGGTCGAGGAAGGCATCCTGGTCGGCATCTCGTCGGGCGCGACGCTCGCGGCCATTGCGCAGAAGCTGCCTTCGCTGGCGCCCGATGCGGTGGTGCTGGGCTTCAACTACGACACGGGCGAGCGCTACCTGTCGGTCGAAGGCTTCCTGCCCGCCTGACCAGCTACAAGTTTCATAGCGCCTCGGGCGCTTAAAATCGTCGGTCTGCTTGATAACCACAAGCCCCACGACATGCTGCGAATCTCCGAACTCAAACTCCCGCTCGACCACGCGCCTGACGCGCTGGTTACCCTGATCGCCCGAACGCTCGACGTTCCGACTGAAGCGATCGCCTCCCACACCGTCTACAAGCGCAGCTTCGACGCCCGCAAGGTCGACCTGCTCACGGTCTACATCTGCGACGTGCAGCTGGCCGATGCCGCGCTCGAAGCCGCGCTGCTGGCCAAGCACGCCGCCCACCCGCACATCCAGCCCGCGCCCGACATGCGCTACACGCCGCCGGGCCAGGCGCCTGCGGATGCCACGCGCCCCGTGGTGATCGGCTTCGGCCCCTGCGGCATCTTCGCGGCGCTGATGCTCGCGAAGATGGGCTTCAAGCCCATCGTGCTCGAACGCGGCAAGACCGTGCGCCAGCGCACCCGCGACACCTGGGGCCTGTGGCGCAAGAGCGTGCTCAACCCCGAGTCGAACGTGCAGTTCGGCGAAGGCGGCGCCGGCACCTTCTCGGACGGCAAGCTCTACAGCCAGATCAAGGACCCGCGCTTCCTCGGCCGCAAGGTGATGGAAGAGTTCGTGAAGGCCGGCGCGCCGCCCGAAATTCTGTACGTCGCGCATCCGCACATCGGCACCTTCAAGCTGGTGAAGGTGGTGGAGAACATCCGCGAGCAGATCGTCGCGCTCGGCGGCGAGATCCGCTTCGAGCAGCGCGTCACCGACGTGCACGTCGAAGACGGCCATCTGCGTGGCCTCACCGTGCTCGACCAGACCACCGGCCAGAGCAGCGAGCTGCGCGCCGACCACGTCGTGATGGCACTGGGCCACAGCTCGCGCGACACCTTCGAGATGCTGCACGCCCGCGGCGTGCACATCGAGGCCAAGCCCTTCTCGATCGGCTTTCGTGTCGAGCACCCGCAGGGCCTGATCGACCGCGCCCGCTGGGGCCGCCACGCGGGCCACCCGCTGCTGGGCGCGGCCGACTACAAGCTGGTGCACCACGCCAGCAACGGCCGCTCGGTCTACAGCTTCTGCATGTGCCCCGGCGGCACCGTGGTCGCGGCCACCAGCGAGCCGGGCCGCGTGGTCACCAACGGCATGAGCCAGTACTCGCGCAACGAGCGCAACGCCAACGCGGGCATCGTCGTGGGCATCGACCCGCGCGACTTCCCGGGCGATGCGCTCGCGGGCATCGCGCTGCAGCGCCAGCTCGAAAGCAACGCCTACGTGCTCGGCGGCAGCAACTACCACGCACCCGGCCAGCTGGTGGGCGACTTCATCGCTGGCAAGCCGTCGACCGCACTCGGCAGCATCATCCCGTCGTACAAGCCCGGCGTGACGCCGACCGACCTGCACCAGGCCCTGCCCGCCTACGCCATCGAGGCGATGCGCGAAGCCTTCCCGGCCTTCGGTCGCAAGATCAAGGGCTTCGACACGCACGACGCCGTGCTCACCGGCGTGGAAACGCGCACCTCGTCGCCGATCAGGATCACGCGCGGCGACGACTTCCAGAGCCTCAACGTGCGCGGCCTCTACCCGGCCGGCGAAGGCGCGAGCTACGCGGGCGGCATCCTGTCGGCCGGCGTGGACGGCATCAAGGTGGCCGAGGCCGTGGCGCGCAGCGTGCTCGGCAGCGCCGTTTGACGATGCACTTCCACCGTCCCACCACCGGCCAGCTGGCCGTCGCCACGCTGGCGATGGCCGCCGTGGTGCTCGCGTCCAACCTCCTGGTGCAGTTCGCCATCAACGACTGGCTCACCTGGGGCGCCTTCACCTACCCGGTGGCCTACCTCGTGAGCGACCTCGTCAACCGGCGCTTCGGCCCCGGCATGGCGCGGCGCGTGGCGTGGGTCGGCTTCGCGGTGGCCGTGGCGGTGTCGCTGCTGCTGGCGCCGGCGCGCATTGCTGCCGCCTCGGGCCTGGCCTTCATCGCCTCGCAACTGCTCGACATCCGCGTGTTCGACCGCCTGCGCCGGGGCCTGTGGTGGCGCGCGCCGCTCGTGGCCACGGTGATCGCGGCCGTGCTCGACAGCATCGTCTTCTGGGGCATCGCCTTCGCAGGCACTGACGGCCCCTGGCTCACCTGGGCGCTCGGCGACCTGGGCGTGAAGCTCGGTGTCGGCGTGCTGATGCTGCTGCCGTTCCGGCTGCTGATCGGGCGGCAAGCCGCTGACCGAGGCACTGCACGCGCATGACGATCCGCCCTGACAATACCCGCAGGATGTTCCGGCCGCGCTGACCGCGCGGGACCGGTTGTTCTTTTTCTTCCCTTCCCATCCCTCGCGCCCATCGCCGAGCCTTCCGTATGACCGACGCATCCACCGCCGCCCCGAACACGAACTCGCGCAACGCACGGCGCCAGCGCCCGGACATGGCCGAGCAGCTGCAGCAGCTGAAGGCCGGCGCGGGCACCGACGCAGGCGCTGACGCGTCGGCAACGCAGCCCACCGCCCCCGCGCAACAGCAGCAACAACAACGGCCGCCGCGCGCCAAGCAACAGCGCCCGCATGGGCAGCAGCAACCGCAGCAAGGGCGCAAGCCGCGCGGACAGCAGCCGCAACAGCAACAACAGCCCGAAGCCCAGCGCGCACCGCGCAAGGTCAACCCGGTGCTGGAACGCCTGTTCGCGCTCTACCCGCAGCTCTTCGGCGCACGCTTCGTGCCGCTGAAGCTCGGCGTGTACGAAGAGCTGATCGCGCGCCACCCCGAAGACTTCAAGGCCGAAGACCTGAAGATCGCAATGGGCCAGCATGCGCGCTCCACGCGCTACCTCGAGAGCGTGGCCGCCGGCCATGCGCGCCATGACCTGGACGGCAACGCGCTCGACCCGGTCGCACCCGAGCACGTGCACCACGCCATCCTCGAGCTGCACCGCCGCCGTTCGCACCGCAACCCCGGCGAAGACCTGCGTCCGCAGCTGGTGACGCGCATCGCCAAGGCCATCGAAGCCTCTGGCCTCGACCACGAGGCCTATGCCGTGCTGGTGCGCTCGCGCGACGCCAACAACAACGCCGTCGTCGACGAAGCCCTGGCCGAACTCGCCCAGCAGGCCGCCAAGCGCGAAGCCCTGCTGCGCGCCTTCGAAGCCAGCGGCCGCAGCGAACAGGAGTTCGCCGACATGTACGGCATGAAGCCCGGCGACGTGACACGCACGCTGCAGCGCGTGCGGGACGACAAGAAGCGGGCCGAGGCTGCGGCAGAGGCCGCCGCCGCTGCGGCCGCAGCGGCACCGGAAGCAGTACCAGAAGCTGCGCCGCAAGCCGCCGAATCCGCACCGGACACGCCCGCGTCCGACGAGCCTGCCGCCACCGGCAATTGAACGGCCTGAAGCGCCCAGAAGGCTGCAACTGTGCAGTCTGACTGCGGCGCGGCGAATTTTTCGCCAGGGATCGGCGCTCAGGAAACGTTTTTACACATTTCCAGCTACATTCCTTCGGCCCATTCCGGGCGGAGGAGAAGTTCATTTGAAAAGAGTCATCAGGCTGCTTCTCGCGGCCGTGGCTGTTTCCGTGTTCGCGAGCGGCTGCGCGGTCAACCGCGCAACAGCGACCGTCGATCCCTCGGCAAATCTCGACAAGCTGCGCGTGGTGCAGGTCAGGAAGCTCGAGGGTGAAGACGGCACGCTCCAGAAGCTGATTGCCGGCAATCTGCGCAAACGCGGTTTCGAGGTCACGGAAGAAGCCAAGCCCCCCGAGCCAGTCGACGCTGTCGTCACCTACGTCGACAAGTGGATGTGGGACATCACCATGTACCTCGTCGAGCTCACCGTCACGATCCGCGAACCGAAGTCCGACTACCCGTTGGCCACCGGCAATTCGCTCCACACCTCCCTCACGCGCCTCTCGCCGCCCGAAATGGTCGACGAAGTGGTCGGCAACATCTTCAAAGAATCGGACAAGACCAAATGATCAACACCACCACCCTTCGCCGCGCAGGCGCCCTGGCCGTTCTCTCCGTCGTCGTCGTGCTCGCGGGCTGCGCCTCGTCGGCCAACCGCGAGGCCATGACGCCCACCAGCATCGCTTCGAGCAAGAAGCTGCCCTACTCGGTGTCGGTGAAGACCGGCGGCGGCAATGAAACGAACCCGCTGTGGAGCTCGGACATCACCAACGAAGACCTGGGTGCCGCCATCGAGAAGTCGGTCACGCAATCGGCCCTGTTCAAGGAAGTCGTCAAAGGCAAGAGCGGCGACTACGAGCTGTCGGTCTCGATCGTCAAGCTGACCAAGCCCACGTTCGGCGCCGCGTTCACGGTCGACATGGAAGCGGGCTGGTCGCTCATCAAGACCTCCGACAAGTCGGTGGCGATGCGCCAGGTCATCAAGTCGACCTACACGGGCGGCGCGTTCGACTCGCTCGTCGGCACGACCCGCCTGCGCATGTCGGTGGAAGGTGCCGCGCGCAACAACATCAAGCAGGGCCTGGAAGCCGTCTCGGCGCTCAACCTCTGAGGTCTGACTGAACGACACACCGTTCTTCGGTGAATGAAAAAGGGGCTGGTGAATCACCAGCCCCTTTTTCTTTGTGCCGCTGCGCGGCCTGTCTGTGCTCAGCGCGCGTTCTGCAGCGCCGCGATGCGCTCTTCGATCGGCGGGTGCGTGGCAAACAGCTTGCCCATCGCGCCCGTAATGCCCATGGCTTCGACGGCCTTGGGCAGTTCGCCGGCCGGCAGGCCGCCCAGGCGCGCGAGTGCGTTCATCATCGGCTGGCGGTTGCCCATGAGCGCGGCGGCGCCGGCGTCGGCGCGGAACTCGCGCTGGCGCGAGAACCAGGCCACCACGATCGCGGCGGCGAAGCCGAGCACGATGTCCAGCACGATGGTGCTCACGTAGTAGCCGATGCCGGGGCCCGACGAGCGGTCGTCGCCGCGGCGCAGGAAGCTGTCGACCGCGTAGCCGATCACGCGCGAGAGGAACACGACGAAGGTGTTCATCACGCCCTGGATCAGCGTCATCGTGACCATGTCGCCGTTGGCGATATGCGCGACTTCGTGGCCGATGACGGCCTCGACCTCTTCGCGCGTCATGCCCTGCAGCAGGCCGGTGGACACAGCCACGAGCGACGAGTTCTTGAACGCGCCGGTGGCGAAGGCATTGGGCTCGCCTTCGAAGATGCCGACCTCGGGCATGCCGATGCCGGCCTTGTCGGCGAACTTGCGCACGGTGCCGACGATCCAGGCCTCGTCGGGCGACTGGGGGTTGTCGATCATGCGCAGGCCGGCCGTCCACTTGGCCATGGGCTTGCTGATGAGCAGCGAGATGATCGCGCCGCCGAAACCCATGACCAGCGCAAAGCCGAGCAGCGCCGTCAGGTTGAGCCCGTTGGCCGTGAGAAAGCGGTTGACGCCGAGCAGGCTGGCGACCACGCCGAGCACCGCGACGACCATCACGTTGGTCAGGACGAACAGAAGGATACGTTTCAAGTTGAATTCTCCGTGGGGAAATCTGCCCCCTTAGATAAGGGCCCCGGGGCCCTCTTCAAGCCGCGCGCGACGGGGAGGCCCTCGGTATTGCTTCCGGTGGAGCCATGATAGGAGCAAAAGTTCTGGCGCCCCGATATTCCCCGCAGGAGTCAAGGCCTGTCAGAAAAGGCCGCTGGTGCCCGGCGCCGGGCGGGTGGCGATGTCGGCCTCGAGCCTGGCGCGACGGCGACTGCCCTGCGTCCAGCGCAGTGCAAACAGCACGCCGTTGACCAGCACCAACCCCGCGGCGAACAGCCACCAGAGCACATGCGCGCCCGCTGCGGTCATGCGCGAGGCATCGAGGCTCGGGTCGACGCGCACCCACGGCGTGCCGGTGGTGTCCTTGCCGCTGGCGGTCACGAGGCCTTCGAGGGTGAAGGGTTTCAGGCTGTCTGGTGTGGCGTTGAGCTGCAGGCGGGTCCAGCGGGCGAGCGGGGTGCTCTCGCCATCTTCGGCCTTGCCGGGCTGCGCCGGCATGTCCACGATGCGCGTGGCAGACGCCAGCAGCACGCCGCCCTTGGCGGGCACGATGGCGGTGCGCGCCGTCTCGATCTTCGCAGCCACCGTACTGTCGACGGCTTGTTGCAACGCACGCCGGACAGACGCCAGCTGTTGCTGCGACAGCCTCAGGGATGCGTTCTCCTGGCCCGTCGCCACGCTCGCGGCCAACGCCTGCCAGGTGATCACGGGCATGTCGACGCCGTCCTTGTCTACGGTGGCGTCGATGGTGCGCACGAGGTCGCGCTGCAGGCTCTCGCAGGCGGAGGGCGACAGGCCATCGGCGTCCTTGCAGGCGGCCTCGATCGCCGCCACCGACTGGTCGAAACCCCGCGCGATCCACAGCGTGCGCTCGCGCGCGCTGTAGGCCGCGAGCCTGTCGTCCACCCGTCCGCCCTGCAGAAGCCGCTGCACCTCGATCAGGCTGGACATCGTATAGTCCTCGGACACACGAATGAAGTGGGGGCTGGCGAGCGCCAGCACGGTCTGCGGAATGTCCAACGCGGGAACGGCGGGTGCGGTGCCGTCCCAGCGCACCAGGGTGCAATCAATGGCGGGCACGCCGGCACGGCCGCTCAGGTCGATCTCGCACCGGCCTTCGCCTGCCATGCGCGCGCGGCTGCCCCAGGGCGGCGGATTGTCGGCCAACTGCCCGACGTCGGCATAGGCGGTGGTGCCGCTGCCATTCATGACCCACTGCGCGGCCAACGCGGCCTCGCTGCGCAGGTTCGGCACCGACAGCGCGACCGCACCCGCGGCGAGCAGGCCGATGATCAGATGCAGCAGGTGCCGTCCCCAGTACACGGGCTGGAAACGCCGCCACTCGTCGCTCACCGACCACTTGGGGCCGAAGCCCACTGCGCTGTAGTCGCTGGTGCGCAGTTCGGCTTCGATCACCTCACCGTGCGCCACCGTTGCCGCGTTGCGCCAGTGCGGGGGCAACACGAGGCTCAACTTGTCGCCGATGAACAGGCCCACGCTCTGGACCGATGTGTTGCCGGCGTTGGTCACCGAAATCTGGTTGAGCATGCCGCGCACGCGGTTCACCGGCTGCGGTTCCCGCTCCGGTGCCGCGACCGGCGGCTTGCGCACGAACAGCCACACGGCCCACAAACCTGCGAGCAGACCTGCGCCCAGCAGGTAGATGCGCGCCGCGCGCGTGGCGTCCCAGGTGGCGACCCACAACAGCACGAACGCCAGAAGCCACGCGAAGGCCGAGGCCCAGCCGCCGCGCCCGATGCGGCTCTCGACCTCCTCGGGCGTTTCGGTGCGCTGGCTCAGGATGTCGACCTCGCCGCGCTGGTAGCGCGCGTTCGGGTCGGTCGCGATCGATGCCACCGCGGCTTCCGGCACCACCACGCCAGTCGCCACTTCGGCCGCCACGGCCTCATCGAGCGACGGCAGCGCGCCGAGCTCGCCGCGCTGCCATTGTTGGTCTTGGGCCTGCTGGCGCTGCGCGCGCGCCCGGCCTTCGAGCAGGTCGAAGGCGTTCAGGCGGATCACTACCGCGCACTTGCCGGACAACACCACCTGCGCCTCGTTGTACGCCTCGACGTAGTGGAGGGCGTCGTAGGGCAGCAGCACGTCGACGTCGCCGAGGGTGTCGTGCAGCGTGGTCGCGCCTTGCGTTTGGAGGCCGTGGCGCACGAACGCGCCGTCGAGCTCGTGCACGTTGTCGCCGATCACGAGGCCCTGCCCCATGAGAAAGGGTTGCAGCGCCGATTTTTCTTCGTCGGTGATGCTGCGCAACACCGGCGAGCTGCTGCGAAAGTCTTTCAGGGCATTCCGGTTCTCGGAGCGCCGTGACATGTAGGTGATGAAGCTGTAGATCCCGTAGAGAACCAACCCGAGCTTGAGAACGATGAGGACGGTGTCCATCTTTTTTTGAACCTCCCTGATTTTTTCTTGACGTACGTCGCGCGCACTTGCGCGCGATGCGACCGCCAGCCGAGGGCCCTCCCGAACCCGTGCGTACTGGCGTGGCTTCAGCCTGCCGACGAGCCCGGCAACGGTCGAAAGACCTGCGGGTCGGCGTAGAACGAAGCCGCGTCATTCTCGATGCACCAACCGGGCACGCCGAGCACCGGCAGGGGAACGAAAGGCTTGGCTTCGAGCCTTTTCGCACCGATGCTTCGGGCGATTGCCGCATCGTTGAGAGCGGCGGCGCCGGTCGCACGGTGCGTGAGCAGCACATGCGCGGTGATCGGCTTGCGCGGCGTCACCAGTTTTTCAAGCAGCGCATGACCGAAGAGCAACAGGCGCGCCTCATGCCACAGGCTGCGCCGCGTGACGAACAACGCCTGCCAGTCGCGCGCCACCAGCGCCTCCCACAGCGCAGGCGGTGCATCGAGCACGGCCCCGTTCTCGTCGAACAACGTGAGCGCATCGCGCAGCGGCCCGCGCGTGGCGCCGACGCCGGCGCGTGCGATCTCGGTGGCCTGCAGCTCGTTGAGCCGGCGCTTGGTTTCAGGGAAAGCCAGCCAGACCAGGCCGTTGAAGAAGTCGTGCAAGTTGTCGCGCGTGGGCACGGTGCGCGTGCGGAAGATGTGGGCCTCGTAGGCCTGGCCCTCGGGCAGCGCGTCCTGCGTGACGAAGTCGGGCACGGCGGGTGGCCTGGCCGCCTGCAGCGCGGCGGCGACGGTGCCGGTCTGTGCGACGGCCCGCGCCACGGCTTCGCCGGGATCACGGTAAGGGGCCAGCCAGGGTGCGGCCCAATCGATGGCCGCGACCGCCGGCAGGCCCGGGCTCAAGGCGCGGGCGCCCCCGTCCATCGGATGCGATCGGGGTGCTGCATCACCGCGAACTCGCCCGTGAGCTTGTCGAAGAGCTTGAGCGAGCTGCCGCTCTTGCTGAGCAGGCCGGCGGTGCGCAGGGCCTTGGCCACGTCGTTCAGCGGCACGTCGGTGCCGCGGCGCAGCGCGGGCACGGCCTGCAGGATGAACTCGGCGGCTTCGGAGATTTCGGGCTGCTGCGGCGGTGGCGGTGCCACCGGCTTGGCCGTCTTTGCCGCCGTCTTGCGCGCGGTCTTGGCCGCAGCCTTCTTCGCGGGGGCGGTCTTCGCGGCCGGCGTCTTCTTCGCAGCCGCCACCTTCTTGGCCGGCGCGGTGCGCACGGCCGGCTTGATGCCGTGGTGCGCGAGGTCGATGAAGCTGTCGTAGACGCCGACGGTCTCTTCGCCGGTCTTGCCCTGCTGGCCGATGCCGCAGACGCGGCAGCCCTTTTCGCGCAGGCGGATCACCAGCGGCGCGAAGTCGGAGTCGGACGACACCAGCACCACCACGTCGGGCCGCTCGGCGATCACGAGGTCGATGGCGTCGACGGCCAGCGCGATGTCGGTGCTGTTCTTGCCCGCCGACAGGTTCACCATGGGCCGCACCGACAGCCGCTTGAACAGCGCCTGGCGGTTCACGGCCATCTCGGCGTTGCAGTAGGCGCGGCGCACGTGGATGGCGCCGTAGTCCTCCATCGTGCGCTGCACGGCCTGCTCGATCACGTCGGCCGAGACGTTGTCGGCGTCGATCAGCAGCATCACGCGCAGCGACGACAGGGGCACCGGCGCCGTCATGCGAGCTTCCAGTTCACCGTCTCGCCACCGCGCAGCGGCTTGAGCGTGGCTTCGCCGTAGGGCACGGTCTCGGGCAAGGTCCAGGTTTCGCGCTTGAGCGTGATGGTGTCGGTGTGGCGCGGCAGGTCGTAGAAGTCGGGGCCGTGGAAGCTGGCGAAACCTTCGAGCTTGTCGAGCGCGTTCACGCTGTCGAAGGCCTCGGCGTACAGCTCGATGGCAGTGAGCGCGGTGTAGCAGCCGGCGCAGCCCAGTGCGTGCTCCTTCAGGTGCGCGGGGTGCGGCGCGCTGTCGGTGCCCAGGAAGAAGCGGTCGCTGCCGCTGGTGGCGGCCTCGACGAGCGCCACGCGGTGCGTTTCGCGCTTGAGCACGGGCAGGCAGTAGTAGTGCGGGCGGATGCCGCCGGTGAAGATGGCGTTGCGGTTGTACAGCAGGTGGTGCGCCGTGATGGTGGCGGCCGTGAAGCGGTCGGCGTCGCGCACGTAGTGGGCGCCTTCCTTGGTGGTGAGGTGCTCGAACACCACCTTGAGTTCGGGGAAGTCGCGGCGCAGCGGGATCATCACGCGGTCGACGAACACGGCTTCGCGGTCGAACAGGTCGATGGCCGGGTCGGTCACTTCGCCGTGCACCAGCAGCAGCAGGCCGTGCTTCTGCATGGCCTCGAGCGTCTTGTAGGTCTTGCGGATGTCGGTCACGCCGGCATCGCTGTTGGTGGTGGCGCCGGCCGGGTAGAGCTTGAGCGCGCGCACGCCGGCTTCGGCGGCCAGCGCGATTTCTTCGGGCGGCAGCTTGTCGGTCAGGTAGAGCGACATCACGGGCTCGAAGGACGTGCCCGCGGGCACGGCGGCGCGGATGCGGTCGCGGTAGGCCACGGCCTGGGCGGCGGTGGTCACGGGCGGACGCAGGTTCGGCATGATCAGCGCGCGGCCGAACTGGCGGGCGCTGTGGGGCACGACGGCTTCGAGGGCGGCGCCATCGCGCACGTGCAGGTGCCAGTCGTCTGGGCGGGTGATCGTGAGGGTGTCTGTCATGGCGGGGGGATTGTCGCATCGCCCCCGCGGCGGCCCCTACCCCAGCAGGTACTCCCGCACCAGCAGGCGCGCCCGGTGCAGCCGGCTCTTCACGGCGCCCGGCGGCTCGCCCAGGCGCTCGGCGATCTCGGCGATGGTGAGTTCCTCGAAGTCGCGCAGCAGCACGACCTCGCGGTAGTGCGCCGGCAGCGATTCGAGCGCGTGGGCCAGGTCGATGCGCAGCGCGTGGTCGCTGCGGGCCGCGAGCTGGCGCTCGACGGTGTCTTCGTCGAGCGGGTCGTGGCGGAACATCGCGCGCTGCAGGCGCAGGCATTCGCGCCGGATGACGGTGAACAGCCACGACGAGAACGCCGCGGCCGCCTGCAGCCCGCGCACGCGGCGCGCGACCACCAGCAGCGATTCCTGCACGGCGTCGTCCACGTCGCTGGCCTGGCAGTGCCGGCGGGCGTAGCGGCGCGCGTCGGCCTGGCAGGCGGCGAGCAGGCCCTCGAGGGCGACGGGGTCGCCGGTCTGCGCGGCCAGGATCAGGCAGGTGCGGTCGATCGCTGCGGTGGCCATGGGTCAGCGGCCCTTGTCGAGGGTGCGCCCGACCATCGCGCACATCGGGCAGAAGCCGACCAGCCCGGTGAGGGCCAGCATCGCGCCCATGAGGCCGACCGCGACGGCCATGGCGTCCGCCGGCCAGTTCATGGCGGCGAAGGCGAGGCCGGCGAGGCCCAGGGCGATGCGCAGGGCGCGTTCCCAGCCGGGAACATTCTTGACGTAAAGCATGGTGGTTTCCTTCGATCCGTGACGTGTGAATGCGGGGGAACAGAACGCCCCTCCCGCATGGAAAGAGGCGGCCACCCGCCGAAACGGTTCGCGGAAAACCAGGATTTTTTCATGCGCCGGTGCCAACAGCCACCGCAGCCAGGCGCCACTACCGCTGGAACACCCCGCAGATGCGGTCGGCCACGGCCTGCATCCAGCGCACATGGCTGGTCGAGCTGCGCGCGCCCCGGCCCGGCGGCCAGGGGTCGAACAGGCGCAGCGTGGTGCCGCCCCCGCCGGGGTCGTTGTCGCCGCGGATGCCCGCGAGCACGACCATGTGGCCCGGCTGGCCGGCGGGCGCGCCGCCCTTGGCGCCCCAGCGCAGGTCGAACATCAGCGGGCCGGCGTGCAGCGCGGTGCGCAGCGCGGCGACGGTCCACGGGCCGTGGGGCCGCAGCGTGAGGCCGTGCGCGGCGGCGAAGCGGCGGTTGTCGTCGTCGTCATCGTCGCTGCCCTGCGCATGGCGGTCGCTGTCCACGCGGCGGCGCAAGGCGCCGTCGGCGCCCATCAGCTCCGAGGGCGTGCGCGCGACCACGGTCTGCACGGTGGCGCGCGTGAGCATCGCGGTGGCCGCCGCCCAGCACAGCGCGGGCGCGGGCTGCGGGATCAGCGCCACGGGGTGCAGCAGGGGAGCGTGGTTTTCGTTGTCGAAGGCCACGTTGCGGGTGCAGGGGCCGGCTTCGCCGTCTTCGCACAGCCAGTGCGCGGCCTGCAAGCGCAGCACGGCCGCCCGGGTGACGGGGCCGTAGTCGCCGTCGGGCGCGAGGCCGGGGCTGGGCTGCAATTTGCGGTTCAGGGCCTCCTGCAGGCGACGGACATCGGCCCCGCGCCAGCCCTGTTTCAGCGTGCTCATCGGTGGGAATCCCCCTTGAGACAAGGATGCACGGACGAAGGAAAGCGAGCGGATGCATTGTGAAAACGGCACGCCCCTGCGTCTATTGGTCGGATGACATAGCCGGAACATGTGATGCCACGGAGGTTTCCCCCCGGGCGGCAGCCCCGCGGCGGACCTTGGTAGGCTCGCCCCCCATGACCGCGCCCGCCCCGACCGCCCAGCCCATCGCCACCGAACTCGCCGACGGCGGCCTTGCGGCCCTGTTCACCGCGCCCGGCGGCGCGCCGGCCTTCGCGGTGCGCTGGCAGGGCGCCGTGCACGGCTACCTGAACCAGTGCCCGCACGCCGGCGGCCCGCTCGATTTCGAAGGGCAGATCCTCGAAAGCTCCGGGCGCTACCTGATGTGCGCGCGGCACGGCGCGATCTTCGAGCCCGACACCGGGCGCTGCGTGGGCGGCCCCTGCCGCGGCGCGCGCCTCACGCCGCTGGCGCTGCGCGAGGCGGCGGACGGCAGCGTGTGGCTGGCCGACTGACGCCGCCAAGCGGCTACAGTCGCGACCTCTTCTTTCCGCCCTGCCCCATGCGCCGATTCGCTGCTTTCTCCGCCCTCGTTCCGGCCCTGCTCATCGGCGCGGGCTGCGTCTCGCGACCCGCGCCGCGCGTCACCTTCCTGGCCGACGGCGTGTTCAAGTCGCCCACGGCGCAGGACGCCGAGAACTACTGCCGCAACTTCGGCGCGCCGATGCGCTTTTTGAGCAGCACGCTGTCGGAAGTGCCAGCGCAGGGCGTGCCGGCGGGCGAAGTCGTCTACCGCTGCGACTGACAGCAAAACAGGAAGCCCCATGCCATCGATGAAGCCGATCGTCCTGCTCCCCCTGCTGCTCTTGTCGCTGCCGGCTGCCGCTGTCTTCAAGTGCCAATCGCCGGACGGGAAAGTCGCGTTCCAGGAAACGCCCTGCGCCAACGCGGAAAAGCAAAGTGACGTGCGGACCTTCGCCGCACCGTCGCCATCGCCTGCCACTGCGCAGGACATGCGATCGCCGGCGGACCGCAGCGCGATCAATGTCGCCATCCTCCAGGGCCATCCTGTGCGCGGGATGACTTTGAAGGAACTGCAGTCGGCCATGGGCGCCCCCACGCGCATCAACACCGGCGACTACCCGGGCGGTTTCACCGAGCAGCGCATCTACGAACGCGACAACGGCACGTTCTACGTCTACACGGAGAGCGGCGTCGTGCGCTCGATCCAGACCTCCGCGGCCATGGCGCGCGCTCCCTCGCAGCAGGCGCGCGCCTGCCCTTCCGAGTTCGACATCAAGAACGAAGAGGTCTCCGCCAACAGCATCAGCCTGACCGAGCCGCAGCGCCGCGACAAGCAGAGGAAGATCGCCGACATGCGGGCCTGCCGCTGAGCCACCTCCTCAATGTTCTCGTTCTTCCGCAAGACGCCGATCAGGCTTCATCTCGGCGAAGTTCGGGTCACGCCGCGCAAGGATTTCCTTCGCCATCTGGAGGCCGGTTTCTTCGGCGGGAGAAAGCCGGACGACAGCTGGGTCACCGTGCTGGCGCAGGTGTTCGACTATCCCCCGGCCACCGGCACGGCGGTGCCGGGTGACGACGACTTCGCGGTCGACATCGCCATCGAGGAACACCGCCATGGCGGTTTGACGGATGTTTCCGGCTTTCCCATCGGCTGGCGCCCCAAGGTCAGCCTAGGCGCTCGGATCTATCACATGAAAAGCGGCAAGCAGCGCGCCGTGATCCGGGCCGTCGAATGCATGAGCTGGGACGAATTCTTCGCGCTCTCCGGCCGCTGGAAGGTGCAACTCGGCCTCGGAAATCCGGCCGACAAGCAGCGGTTGCGCGAACTGGTGCAGGCTGCCGGCCGCACCTTGAAGGCAAAGGTCGAAAACGCCGTCTCGTGAATCCGCGCCCGGCTCATTCCTCCGGCCGCACCCGCGCCAGGATGAAATCGATGAACGTCCGGATCGCCCGCGTGTGCTGGCGGTTCGGCATGTAGAGCATGAACATCTGGGTGCCGAAGATCGACAGGCGCCAGTCGTCCAGCGTGGTCACCACGTCGCCGCGGCGCACGTCTTCCTGCACCACGTAGTCGGGCACGAGGCCCACGCCCAGGCCCGCGAGGATGGCCTGGCGCAGGAACAAAAAGTTTTCCGAGATCAGCGTCGGCTCCAGGATCACCTCGCGCCGCGTCTCACCCTGGTAGGCCGAGATGCGCAGCTGCCGACCGATGACGGCGGCCGTGACCACCGGCGTGGCGCGCAGTGCGTCCAGCTGCACGGGCAGCGGGTGGCGCTCGGCGTACGCGCGCGTGGCGCAGGCCACGTAACGCACCGGGCCCATCTCGCGCGCCACGAGGTTCTGCGGCGGCTCGGGAATCACGCGGATGGCGATGTCGACCTCGTCGCGCAGCAGGTCTTCGATGCGATTCTCGAACACCACGTCGAGCACGATGCCGGGGTACTGGCGCTTGAAGTCGATGAGCCAGTCGGCCATCACGAGCTGGCCGTAGCCGCTGGGCACGCTCAGGCGCACGCGGCCCTGCAGGCCCTCGCCCAGCGCGGTGACCGACTCGCGCGCCGCCAGCAGCTCGCCCTGGATGGCCACGCCGTGCTGGTACAGCCGCAGGCCGATCTCGGTGGGCTCGGCGCGCCGGGTGGTGCGCCGGATCAGCTGCGCGCCCACCGAGCGCTCCAGCTGGTTCAGGTGGTAGCTGACGTTGGCGCGGGTCATCTTGAGCCGGCGCGCCGCCGCGCTCAGGTTGCCCGCGTCAAGGATTTCCACCAGCAGGGTGAGCGATTGCAGGTCCATGGGCGGATTGTGTCAAAAATTCTTTGACAGTCTGTCAACCACCTATGCAATTGTCAAAGCAGCGATGCCGGCCAAGAATGCAGGGCTCCCCAGAGCCCCGGACCCCTCGAGACTTCACGAGGGCCTGCCACGCAAGCAAGAGACAAGCGACACGCACATGGCCACCCCCACTCCCAGCCCTTCCACGTCCAACGGTCCCGTCACCTTCCAGCGTCAAGGCGACGTGTGCGTGGTGACCATCGACAACCCGCCCGTCAACGCCCTGGGCGTGGACGTGCGCCGCGGCCTGGCCGCCGCCATCGATGCGGCCGAGGCCGACAGCGGCGCCAAGGCGGTGCTGATCGTCGGCGCGGGCCGCAACTTCATCGCCGGCGCGGACATCCGCGAGTTCGGCCAGGCGCCGCAGCAGCCCTCGCTGCCCGAGGTCTGCCTGAAGATCGAGAACTGCAGCAAGCCGGTGGTCGCCGCCATTCACGGCGCTGCGCTCGGCGGCGGGCTGGAAATTGCGCTGTCGGCGCACTACCGCCTCGCCGCGCCCACCGCCAAGCTGGGCCTGCCCGAAGTGGCGCTGGGCCTGCTGCCCGGCTCGGGCGGCACGCAGCGCGCGCCGCGCCTGATCGGCGTGAAGCCCGCGCTCGAACTGATGCTCAGCGGCCGCCATGCGGGCGCCAAGGAAGCGCTGTCGCTCGGCCTCGTCGACCGCCTCGGCGCCGAAGCCGATGCCCGCGCCGAAGGCCTCGCCTACGCGCAGGAACTGGTCGCCGCCAACGCCCCCGTGCGCCGCACGCGCGAAGCCGCCGGCCTGGCCGACACCGACGCCGCCCGCGCCGCCCTCGAGGCCGCGCGCGCCGACACCGCCAAGAAGAGCCGCGGCCTGTTCTCGCCGATGAAGATCGTCGAAGCGGTCGAAGGCGCGCTCACGCTGCCCTTCGACGAAGGCATGGCGCTGGAACGCAAGCTGTTCCTGCAGTGCATCGACAGCCCGCAGCGCGCCGGCCTGATCCACGCCTTCTTCGCCGAGCGCGAAGTGCTGAAGGCGCCCGAGACCCGCTCGGCCAGCCCGCGCCCGCTCACCTCGGCCGGCATCGTGGGCGGCGGCACCATGGGCGCGGGCATTGCCGTGGCCATGTTGGATGCGGGCCTGCCCGTGACCATGGTCGAGCGCGACGAGCCCAGCCTGGCGCGCGGCCGTGCGCACGTCGAGAAGGTGTACGACGGCCTCATCGCCAAGGGCCGCATGACGCCCGAAGCCAAGGCCGCCGTCATGGCGCGCTTCTCGGGCTCGACCAGCTACGACGCCTTCGCCAACGTCGACATCGTGGTCGAGGCCGTGTTCGAAGAGATGGGCGTCAAGAAGGCCGTGTTCGCCGAACTCGACCGCGTGTGCAAGAAGGGCGCCGTGCTCGCCACCAACACCTCGTACCTGGACATCGACGAGATTGCCGCCAGCATCTCGCGCCCGCAGGACGTGGTGGGCCTGCACTTCTTCTCGCCCGCCAACATCATGAAGCTGCTGGAGATCGTGGTGCCCGCCAAGGTGAGCGCCGACGTGGTCGCCACCGGTTTCGAACTGGCCAAGAAGCTCAAGAAGGTACCCGTGCGCGCCGGCGTGTGCGACGGCTTCATCGGCAACCGCATCCTGGCCGTGTACCGCCAGGCCGCCGACCACATGATGGAAGACGGCGCCTCGCCCTACGACATCGACGCGGCCGTGCGCAACTTCGGCTACCCGATGGGCCCGTTCCAGGTGTCCGACCTGGCCGGCGGCGACATCGGCTGGGCCACGCGCAAGCGCAAGGCCGCCACGCGCGACCCGCAGGCGCGCTACGTGCAGGTGGCCGACCGCATCTGCGAGCGCGGCTGGTTCGGCCAGAAGACGCAGCGCGGCTACTACCTGTACCCCGAAGGCGCGCGCACCGGCGTGCCCGACCCCGAGGTGCTGGCCATCATCGACGCCGAGCGCGTGCGCGCCGGCATCACGCCGCGCAAATTCACCGAAGAAGAAATCATGCGCCGCTACATGGCCGCGATGGTCAACGAAGGCGCCAATGTCGTGCTCCAGCGCATCGCGCTGCGTCCGCTCGACGTGGACGTGACCTTCCTCTATGGCTACGGCTTCCCGCGCCACCGCGGCGGCCCCATGAAGTACGCCGACACCGTGGGCCTGCCCAAGGTGCTCGCCGACATCCGCGAGTTCGCCAAGGAAGACCCGATCTTCTGGAAGCCGTCGCCGCTGCTCGTGGAGCTGGTGGAACGCGGCGCCGATTTCGCCAGCCTGAATCAATCCGAGTAACCGTTAGAGCCCACCGTCCAGGAGACAACCCCATGCGTGAAGCCGTCATCGTTTCTACCGCCCGCACCCCGCTCACCAAGGCGCACCGCGGCGAATTCAACATCACCTCCGGCGCCACGCTGGCCTCGTTCGCGGTGAAGGCCGCGGTCGAGCGCTCGGGCCTGGACCCGGCCCTGATCGAGGACGCGATCCTCGGCTGCGGCTACCCCGAAGGCACCACCGGCCGCAACATCGCGCGCCAGTCGATCATCCGCTCGGGCCTGCCGATCAGCATCGCCGGCACCACCGTGAACCGCTTCTGCGCCTCGGGCCTGCAGGCCATCGCCATGGCTGCCGGGCGCATCGTGGTGGACGGCGCGCCGGCCATGATCGCGGGCGGCGTGGAAAGCATCTCGCAGATCCGTGGCCGCAGCCCCGGCGACGGCGGCGACCTCAGCCTGGACCCGTGGATCGTCGAGCACAAGCCCGAGCTGTACATGGCGATGATCGACACCGCCGACATCGTCGCCAAGCGCTACAACATCAGCCGCGAAGCACAAGACCGCTTCTCCGCCGAGAGCCAGCGCAAGACCGAAGAAGCACAACTGGCCGGCCGCTACAAGGACGAGATCGTGGCCTGCACCACCACGATGGCCGTGACCGACAAGGAGACCAAGGAAGTCACCCACCGCGAAGTCACCGCCACGGAAGACAACTGCAACCGCCGCGGCACCACCTACGAGGCGCTGGCCAAGCTCAAGCCCGTGATGGGCGACGACAAGTTCATCACCGCCGGCAACGCCTCGCAGCTGTCCGACGGCGCTTCGGCCTGCGTGATGATGGAAGCCAAGGACGCCGAACGCGCCAACCTGAAGCCGCTGGGCGCGTTCCGCGGCCTGGCGCTGGCCGGCTGCGAGCCCGACGAGATGGGCATCGGCCCGGTCTTCGCCGTGCCCAAGCTGCTGGCGCGCCACGGCCTGAAGGTGCAGGACATCGACCTGTGGGAACTCAACGAAGCCTTCGCCTCGCAGTCGATCTACTGCCAGGAGAAGCTGGGCATTCCGTCGGAACGCCTGAACGTGAACGGCGGCGCGATCTCCATCGGCCACCCCTTCGGCATGACCGGCGCGCGCCTCACGGGCCACGTGCTGCTCGAAGGCAAGCGCCGCGGCGCCAAGTACGCCGTGGTCACGATGTGCATCGCCGGCGGCATGGGCGCCGCGGGCCTGTTCGAAATTTACTGATTCATTGAGGAGTCCGCGATGGACCTGAACTTCACGACCGAAGAAGAAGCCTTCCGCAGCGAAGTGCGCACCTTCCTGGCGAACAAGCTGCCCGCGCGGCTGTCCGACAAGGTGCGCAGCGGCAAGATCCTGGAAAAGGCCGACATGCAGGAATGGCACGCCATCCTGAATGAACGCGGCTGGCTCGCCAACCACTGGCCCGAGCAGTACGGCGGCCCCGGCTGGACGGCGGTCGAGAAGTTCATCTTCGAGAACGAATGCGCGCTGGCCTTCGCGCCGCGCATCGTGCCCTTCGGCGTCAACATGCTGGGCCCGGTGCTCATCAAGTACGGCAACGAAGCGCAAAAGAGCTACTGGCTGCCGCGCATCCTGAGCGGTGCCGACTGGTGGTGCCAGGGCTACTCCGAACCCGGCGCCGGCTCCGACCTGGCCGCGGTGAAGACCACGGCCGTGCGCGGCATCGACGCGCAGGGCGACCACTACATCGTCAACGGCCAGAAGACCTGGACCACGCTGGGCCAGCACGCCAACATGATCTTCTGCCTGGTGCGCACCAACCGCGAGGCGAAGAAGCAGGAAGGCATCAGCTTCCTGCTGGTCGACATGACCTCGCCCGGCGTGGAAGTGCGCCCGATCATCACGCTGGACGGCGAGCACGAAGTCAACGAGGTGTTCTTCTCCGACGTGCGCGTGCCCGCCGAGAACCTCGTGGGCGAAGAGAACAAGGGCTGGACCTGCGCCAAGTACCTGCTGACCTACGAGCGCACCAACATCGCGGGCGTGGGCTTCTCGGTGGCCGCGCTCGAACAGCTCAAGGGCATCGCCGCCTCGCAGACCAAGAACGGCAAGCCGCTCGCCGAAGACCCGGCCTTTGCCGCGCGCCTGGCGCGTGTCGAGATCGACCTGGAGAACATGAAGACCACCAACCTGCGCGTGATCGCGGCGGTGGCCGGCGGCGGCGTGCCCGGTGCGGAAAGCTCGATGCTGAAGATTCGCGGCACCGAAATCCGCCAGGAAATCTCGTCGCTCGCGCGCCGTGCCATGGGCGTGTACGGCCGCCCCTTCGTCGCCGAAGCGCTGCAAGACGGCTTCACCGGCGAGACCTTCGGCCCGGCCTATGCCAAGGCTGCCGCGTCGCGCTACTTCAACAACCGCAAGCTGTCGATCTTCGGCGGCTCGAACGAAATCCAGAAGAACATCATCAGCAAGATGATCCTGGGCCTGTAAGGAGAGACGCAATGAACTTCGAACACACCGAAGACCGGCGCATGCTCGCCGACAGCCTGAACCGCTTCATCGCCGAGCAGTACGCCTTCGATGCGCGTGACCGCATCGCGAAGTCGGCGCACGGTTTCAGCAAGGAGATCTTCCAGAACTTCGCCGAGCTCGGCGTGATCGGCGCGCTGTTCAGCGAGGCCGACGGCGGCTTCGGCGGCAGCGGCTTCGACATCGCCGTGGTCTTCGAAGCGCTGGGCCGCGGCCTCGTGGTCGAGCCGCTGCTGGGCGCCGTGATGGTCGGCGAGGCGATCAGCGCCGCCGGCAGCGACGCGCAGAAAGAAAAGATCGGCGACATCGTCAACGGCGTGACCGTGGCGGCCTTTGCGCACGACGAAGCCGACACGCATTACGAACGCACGCGCGTGGCCACGAAGGCCGAGCGCCGTGGCGACGGCTGGGTGCTGCAGGGCGCCAAGGCCGTGGTGCCGCAAGGCGAGCAGGCTGACCTGTTCCTCGTGTCGGCCCGCACCTCGGGCAATGTGGACGACGAAGCCGGCATCTCGCTGTTCCTCGTGCCCGCCAAGACCGCCGGCCTCACCGTGCGCGGCTGCCCCGCCATCGACGGGGGCCGCGTGGCCGAACTCACGCTCGACGGCGTGACGCTCGGCGCCGACGCGCTGCTGGGCGCCGAAGGCCAGGGCGCCGCCACGCTGGAACGCGCCATCGGCCGCGGCGTGCTCGCGCTGTGCGCCGAAGCACTGGGCGCGATGGAAGCCGCCAAGACCGCCACGCTCGAGTACCTGCGCACGCGCAAGCAGTTCGGCATCCTCATCGGCAGCTTCCAGGCCCTGCAACATCGCATGGCCGACCTGCTGCTCGAGATCGAACAGGCCCGCTCGGCCGTGATCAACGCCGCCGCAGCCATCGACGGCAGCGACCGCGTGGCGCGCGAACGCGCGCTGTCGGCCGCCAAGTTCAGCATCGGCCGCATCGGCGCGCTGGTGGCCGAGGAAAGCATCCAGATGCACGGCGGCATCGGCATGACCTGGGAGCTGCCGCTGCCCCACTACGCCAAGCGCCTCGTGATGATCGACCACCAGCTCGGCGACGAAGACCACCACCTGCAGCGCTACATCGCTCTGGGCAAAGAGGTCGCAGCATGACGGACAAGACCGTCCTCATCTCGCAGGAAGGCGCCGTCCGCATCCTGACCAACAGCAACCCGGCCGCGCGCAACGCGATCACGCCGACGCTGTACGCCGAGCTGTCGGTCGCGCTCACGGACGCGCAGAACGACCCCGAGGTGGGCGCCATCGTCTTCACCGGCGCGGGCGACTTCTTCTGCTCGGGCGGCGACCTGAACCTGCTGGCCAAGCGCCGCGAACTGCCCGAGGCCGAACGCCGCGAGAAGCTCGAAGGCCTGCACGACCTGATCCGCGCGATCCGCGACTGCGGCAAGCCCGTGATCGCGGCGGTCGAGGGCGGCGCGGCCGGCGCGGGCCTGTCGATGGCGCTGGCCTGCGACATGCTGGTGTCCGCGCGCGATGCGTTCTACACGGTGGCCTACGTCAAGGTCGGCCTCACGCCCGACGGCGGCGCCACGGCCTTCCTTGCGGAGTTCGTCTCGCGCCAGCTGCTCACCGAGCTGTGCCTCACCGGCGACCGCCTCACGGCCGAGCGCCTGCACGCGATGGGCGCGGTGAACCGCCTGACCGACAAGGGCGGCGCGCTGGCCGAGGCCATCGCACTCGCCGCCAAGGTGGCCAACGGCCCGCAGCGCGCCAGCGCACGCATCAAGACGCTGTGCCGCCAGGCCCATCGTGCAACGCTCGAGGAACAACTCGAGGCCGAAGCGGTCTACATGGTGGCGTCGCAGGCCGATGCCGAAGCCGCCGAAGGCATCGGCGCCTTCCTCGGCAAGCGCAAGGCCGACTTTGTCGCGTTGCGCCACGCACCCCAGCCCGACGCGTCCTGACGCGCTGAGCCCTTCCCCGCGTGCGGATGCGGGGTCTTTCGTTTTCCTGGAGTTGTTCCCATGCCCTCGCTGAATTCCTCGCTGCCGCTCGCCGGCGTGCGCGTCCTCGATCTGTCCCGCATCCTTGCCGGCCCCTGGTGCGGCATGGTGCTGGCCGACATGGGCGCCGAGGTGATCAAGGTCGAGCACCCGGGCCGCGGCGACGACACGCGCGACTGGGGCCTGCGCGTGGGCAAGACCGAGACCGCCTACTTCAACAGCGTGAACCGCAACAAGCGCTCGGTCACGCTCGACCTGCAGACGCCCGAAGGCCAGCAGATCGCGCGCGACCTCGCCAAGCAGTGCGACGTGGTGCTGCAGAACTTCAAGTTCGGCGGCATCGACAAGCTGGGCCTGGGCTACGAACAGCTGCGCAAGGAGAACCCGGGCCTGATCTACTGCTCGATCTCTGGCTACGACCGCACCGGCCCCGAGGCCGCGCGCCCCGGCTACGACCTCGTGGTGCAGGGCGAGGCCGGCCTGATGGCGCTGAACGGCGAAGCCAACCAGCCGCCGCTGAAGTTCGGCGTGGCCGCCGTCGACCTGTTCACCGGCATGTACTCGGCGCAGGCCGTGTTGGCCGCGCTCTACCAGCGCGAGAAGACCGGCACGGGTCGCCACATCGAGATGGCGCTGTTCGACTGCGGCCTGATGATCACCGCCTACTACGGCCTCGAAGCACTGCTGATGGGCGAAGACCCGCCGCGTTACGGCAACTCGCACCCGTCGATCGTGCCCTACGGCGTGTTCGACGCGGCCGACGGCCCGCTGGTGATCACCGTGGGCAACAACGCCCAGTTCATGCGCTTCTGCACCGAGGTGATCGAGCGCCCCGACCTCGCGGCCGACGAGCGCTTCAAGACCAACATCCTGCGTTCGGCCAACCGCGCAGCGCTGCTGCCCGAGCTGACCGCCGAACTCGCGAAGCGCCCGCGCGCCGCGCTGCTCGAAAAGCTCAACGCCTCGGGCATCCCCTGCGGCGAAGTGCTCGGCCTGCTGGAAGCACTGAACTCCCCGCGCGCCACCGACGCCGGCCTGGTGACCAAGCAGCCGCACCCGGTGGCCGGCGAGGTCAACGTGCTGGCGCCGCCCTACCGTTTCGATGGCGAGCGCCTGCCCGTGCGCAGCGCGCCGCCCACTTTGGGCGAAGGCACGCACGACGTGCTGAAGTCCCTGCTCGGCCTGTCGGATGAAAAGCTGGCAGCGCTGAAAACGAATGGCGTCGTCTGATCGCACCACGCGAAGACAACGCCCGCATCCCTGAAGAGAAATCCATGGCCTTCCCGTTCCTCCGTACCCCCCGCAACCCCGTGCGCCGCGCCCTGCTCGCGCTGGCCCTTCCCTTGCTGGCCGGCAGCGCCTTCGCCCAGGCCTGGCCGACCAAGCCGATCACGCTGGTCGTGCCCTTCCCGCCCGGCGGCCCGACCGACGTGGCCTCGCGCATCGTGGCGCAGAAGATGTCCCTGTCGCTCAAGCAGAACATCCTGGTCGACAACCGCAGCGGCGCCTCGGGCACCATCGGCGCGGCCTTCGCGGCCAAGGCCGCACCCGACGGCTACACCTTCGTGATGCTGGCCACCCCGACGCTGCTGGCCTCGCACCTGTACGGCACCGTGCCCTACGACATCTTCAAGAACTTCACGCCCGTGGGCACGGTGTACGACCTGCCGATCGTGATGGTGGTGAACCCGAAGGCCCTGCCCGGCGTGAACGGCCTGCAGGACCTGATCGCCAAGGCCAAGGCCGACGGCGGCAAGCTCAACTACACGACCGCCGGCGCCGGCAGCTTCGGCCACCTGACGACCGAGCAGCTGAAGAACATCGGCAAGTTCGAGATGCAGCACGTGCCCTACCGCGGCAGCGCCCCGGCCGTGACCGACCTCATCGGCGGCCAGGTGCCGGCGATGTTCTCCGACCTCGTGGCCGTGATCCCGCACATCCGCGCCGGCACGCTGCGCCCCATCGCCGTGGGCTCCGGCAAGCGCGTGAGCCTGCTGCCCGACGTGAAGACCGTGGCCGAGCAGGGCTTCCCCGGCTTCGACGCCACCTCGTGGGGCGGGCTGCTGGCCCCGGCCGGCACACCGCAGGCCGTGGTCGACCGCATGAGCGCCGAGCTGAAGAAGGCGCTGGCCGACAAGGAAGTCGGCGAGAAGCTGCAGAGCGTGGGCTCCTTCGCGGCCTACGGCACGCCGGAACAGACCGCCACGCGCATGCGCCAGGACTTCGAGCGCTGGGGCAAGGTCATTCGCGACAACAAGATCACGAACCAGTAAGACACGGCCTCCGTCCGCAGCCGGCAAGACCCCCTCAAGGAGACAACATGACAACAGGCAACGACAAGAACAACCCCACGGGAACGGCCAGCGCGCCGTTCCGCCCCCTGTTTCCGGTGCGCGGTCTCGCCGACATCCGGCGGCTGGAGGAGACGCCGCTCGAAGCAGCGCTCACGGTGCGCAGCACCTACGAGCTCTTTCGCAACTCCGGCGCGGCTTTCGGCGACAAGACCGCGCTCACCTTCCTGCGCAGCGGCAACCCGGCGGATGAACCCATCCGCTGGTCGTATGCGCAGTTGCTCGCGGGCATCCACCAGACCGCCAACCTGCTGCACACGCTGGGCGTGGGGCCGGACGATGCGGTGGCGGTGCTGCTGCCCGGCTGCCTCGAGTACCACCTCGCGCTCTGGGGCGGCGAGGCCGCCGGCATCGTGCAGCCGCTGAACCCGCTGCTCACCGACGAGAAGCTGGTCGCGCTGATGACCGCGGGCCGCGCCAAGGTGCTCATCGCCTACGGCTCCGACGCCGAATCGGGCATGTGGTCGAAGGCGATGCGCCTGCGCGGCCAGGTGCCCACGCTCACCACCGTGCTGCGCGTGGCGCCGCACGACGAAGCGCCGGGTGCAGCAGGTTCGTTGCCCGAAGGCGTGGCCGAGTTCGACGTGCTGCGCGCCGCGCAACCTTCGGACCGCCTCGTGAGCGGCCGCGACATCGCGCCCACCGACATCGCCGCCTACTTCCACACCGGCGGCACCACGGGCGCGCCCAAGCTCGCGCGCCACAGCCACGGCGCGCAGGTGTTTACCGCGTGGGCCAGCGTGCAGCTCGCGGGCATGAACGAACAAGGCATCTCGATCAACGGCTACCCGCTGTTCCATGTGGCGGGCGTGCTGCCGGCCTCGCTGTCGTCGCTGTCGGCGGGCGTGGAGGTGATCATTCCGACGCCCTCGCTGCTGCGCAACAAGGAGGTGCTGGCCAACTACTGGAAGCTGGTCGAGAAGTACCGCCCGACCTCGCTGTCCGCCGTGCCCACGGTGCTCGCCGCGCTGGCCAACGTGCCGCTGGACGGCGCCGACATCTCGTCCATCACCTACTGCCGCACCGGCGCCGCCGTGCTCTCGCCCGAGCTGGCCGCGCGCTTCGAGCGCCTGTTCGGCCTGCACGTGCACGAGAGCCTGGGCATGACCGAGATGGCCGGCATCTCGACCATCACGCCGCCCGGCGTGAACGGCCCCGCGGGCTGCGTCGGCTTTCGCCTGCCGTATGCGCAAGTGCGCATCGTGGCGCTGGACGAGAACGGCAACGCCAGCGACCGCGAGGTGGCGCAGGGCGAGACCGGCATGGTGCTGTTCAAGTCGCCCAACGTCTTCTCGGGCTTCGTCGATCCGGCCGACAACGCCAAGGCCTTCACCGCCGACGGCTGGCTCGCCACCGGCGACCTGGGCTGGATGGACGCCGAAGAGCGGCTGCACCTCACGGGCCGCTCGAAGGACCTGATCATCCGCAGCGGCCACAACATCGACCCCAAGACCATCGAAGACGCACTGGGCGCGCACCCCGCCGTGCAGCTGTGCGCCGCCGTCGGTGCGCCCGATGCCTACGCGGGCGAACTGCCCGTGATCTTCGCGACGCTGGTGCCCGGCGCCTCGGCCACCGAGGACGAGCTGCTGGCCTTCACCTCCGCGCGCGTGGACGAAGCGCCCGCCCGCCCCAAGTGGGTGTCGGTGATCGCGACGATGCCAATGACCAACGTCGGCAAGATCTACAAGCCCGAGCTGCGCGCCATGGCCGCGCGGCAGGTGGTGGCGGCCACGGTCGCCGAGGTCTGCGCCGCACTCGGCGTGGGCGATGCGGGCCGCCCCGCAGTGAGCACCGAAGGCGAAAGCCTCGTGCATGTGCAGATCGACGCCGCCGCAACGGGCGCACAAGCCGCGGCACTGCAGGAACGGCTGCAGAAGGCCCTGGAACCGCTGCCCTTCAAGACGCGCATCGCGCTGAAGTGATCTTGATCTGCTTCTTCTTCGACACGATTTTTTGAAACCGAACGGGAGACAAACCATGACCCATCAACCTTCGACCCGCCGCGCCCTGCTGTGCGCGGCAGCATCGACCGCCGTGCTGTTCGCGCTGGCCCCCGCGCATGCGCAGGCGCCCTACCCGAACAAGCCGATCCGCCTCGTCGTGCCCTTCCAGGCCGGCGGCGCGACCGACGTGCTGGCGCGCGTGCTGGGCCAGAAGATGTCGGCCAGCATGGGCCAGCCCCTCGTGGTGGACAACAAGCCCGGCGCGGCCGGCATCATCGGCACCGACACGGTCGCCAAGGCCGCGCCCGACGGCTACACCATCGTGCTGTCGCTGAGCAACTCGCTCATGACCAACGAGTTCTTGTACGAGAAGCTGCCCTACGACACGCAGCGCGACCTCACGCTGGTCTACCAGATCGCGATGGCGCCGCTGGTGCTGGTGGTGCACCCCAGCGTGCCCGCCAAGACCGGCCCCGAGCTGCTGAAGTACGTGGCCGCGAACAAGGGCAAGGTCGCCTACGGCTCGTACGGCGTGGGCGCCTACCCGCACCTGGCCGGCGCGCACATGAGCCTCACGCAGCAGGCCGACATGAACCACGTCGCCTACAAGGGCGAGGCGCCGATGGTGCAAGACCTCATCGGCGGCCAGATCCAGATGGCCTACGCCAGCGCGCTCGCGGCCAAGCCGCACATCGACGCGGGCAAGCTCAAGGCCGTCGGCGTGACCGGCGAGCGCCGCATGAGCACGCTGCCCAACGTGCCCACGCTGGCCGAGCAAGGCCTGAAGGACGAGGCATACCGCGTGACCGGCTGGCTCGCCATTGCCGCGCCCGCCAAGACGCCCAAGGCCATCGTCGACCGCATCGCCGACGAAGTGCGCAAGGCCACGCAGCAGCCCGACGTGCGCGAGCGCGTCGCGGCCATGGGCTTCGAGATCAAGGACAGCTCGCCCGAGCTCTTTGCCGCGGCCTGGAAGCAGGAGCGCCCCGTGTGGGAGCGCCTGATCAAGCAGTCGGGCGCCAAGCTCGAGTAACCCCTTTTCCCATTTTTGTCATTCAAGAGGAACAGCCATGAAAGTTCTGGTGCCTGTCAAACGGGTCGTCGATTACAACGTGAAGGTGCGCGTCAAGAGCGACGGCACCGGGGTGGACATTGCCAACGTCAAGATGAGCATGAACCCCTTCGACGAGATCGCTGTCGAAGAAGCGGTTCGGCTGAAGGAAAAGGGCCTGGTCACGGAAGTGATCGCTGTGTCGTGCGGTGATGCCAAGTGCCAGGAAACCCTGCGCACCGCGATGGCCATCGGCGCCGACCGCGGCATCCTGGTCGAGACGAGCGAAGAGCTGCAGCCTCTCGCGGTTGCCAAGCTGCTCAAGGCGCTGGTCGACAAGGAACAGCCCCAGCTGATCATCCTGGGCAAGCAAGCCATCGATGACGACGCCAATCAAACGGGCCAGATGCTGGCTGCACTCGCCGACCTGCCGCAAGCCACCTTCGCCTCGAAGGTCGAGCTCGCAGCTGACAAGGTCACCGTCGCACGCGAAGTCGACGGCGGCATGGAAACGCTGACGCTCACGCTGCCCGCAGTCATCACGACCGACCTGCGCCTGAACGAGCCGCGCTACGTGACGCTGCCGAACATCATGAAGGCCAAGAAGAAGCAGCTGGACACCTTCAAGCCCGAAGACCTGGGCGTGGACGTCAAGCCCCGCCTGAAGACCCTCAAGGTCAGCGAGCCCCCGAAGCGTGGCGCCGGAATCAAGGTGCCCGACGTTGCAACGCTGGTGGACAAACTGAAGAACGAAGCGAAGGTGATCTGAACATGACCGCACTTGTTATTGCCGAACACGACCACGCCAGCATCAAGCCGGCCACCCTCAACACCGTGACCGCCGCCCTGGCTTGCGGTGGCGACGTCCACATCCTCGTGGCCGGTGCCAACGCCGCCGAAGCTGCCAAGGCCGCCGCGCAGATCGCCGGCGTGTCCAAGGTGATCGCTGCCGACAGCGCCAGCCTCGCTGAAAACCTCGCCGAGAACGTCGCTGCTCAAGTGCTCGCGATCGCAGCGAACTACAGCCACATCCTGTTCCCCTCGACCGCCAACGGCAAGAACGTCGCACCGCGCGTGGCTGCCAAGCTGGACGTGGCGCAGATCTCCGACATCACGAAGGTCGACAGCCCGGACACCTTCGAGCGCCCGATCTACGCCGGCAACGCCATCGCCACCGTGCAGAGCACCGACGCCACCAAGGTGATCACCGTGCGCACGACCGGCTTCGACGCCGCAGCCGCCACCGGTGGCAGCGCCACCGTTGAAACCGCTGAAGGCGTGGCCGACAGCGGCAAGAGCAGCTTCGTCGGCCGTGAAGTCACCAAGAGCGACCGCCCCGAACTCACCGCCGCCAAGATCATCGTCTCCGGTGGCCGCGCGCTGGGCAGCGCCGAGAAGTTCAACGAAGTGATGACGCCGCTGGCCGACAAGCTCAACGCCGGCCTCGGTGCCAGCCGCGCAGCTGTCGACGCGGGCTACGCCCCGAACGACTGGCAAGTGGGCCAGACGGGCAAGATCGTCGCGCCGCAGCTGTACATCGCCGCGGGCATCTCGGGCGCCATCCAGCACTTGGCCGGCATGAAGGACTCGAAGGTCATCGTCGCGATCAACAAGGACGAAGAAGCGCCGATCTTCTCGGTGGCCGACTACGGTCTCGTGGCCGACCTGTTCACGGCCGTGCCGGAACTCGTGACCACGCTGTAAGCGGCTGCGACGATGAAGACCCGCATCACCGAACTGCTCGGCATCCGCTACCCCATCATCCAGGGCGGCATGCAATGGGTGGGCCGCGCCGAGCTGGCCGCCGCCGTGTCGAACGCCGGCGGCCTGGGCATCCTCACGGCGCTCACGCAGCCCACGCCCGACGACCTGCGCAATGAGATCGCGCGCACGCGCACGATGACCGACAAGCCCTTCGGCGTGAACCTCACCATCCTGCCGGCGGTGAAGCCGCCGCCGTACGCCGAGTACGTGCAGGCCATCATCGACAGCGGCGTGAAGATCGTGGAGACCGCGGGCAACAGCCCGAAGGACTTCATCGAGGCCCTGAAGCGCCACGACGTGAAGATCGTCCACAAGTGCACCTCGGTGCGCCACGCGCTCTCGGCCGAGCGCAACGGCGTCGACGCGGTGTCGGTGGACGGCTTCGAATGCGCGGGCCACCCGGGCGAGGACGACGTGCCCGGCCTCGTGCTCCTGCCGGTGGCGGCGCGCAAGCTGCGCATTCCGATCATCGCGTCGGGCGGCATCGCCGACGGCCGCGGCATGGCCGCCGCGCTCGCGCTGGGCGCCGAGGGCATCAACATGGGCACGCGCTTCTGCGTGACCCAGGAAGCGCCGATCCACGACAACATCAAGCAGGCACTGGTGGCCGCGACCGAGCGCGACACCAAGCTGATGTTCCGCACGCTGCACAACACGGCGCGCGTGTTCCGCAACGCGATCTCCGAAGAAGTGGTGGCCACCGAACGCCGTCCGGGCGGCTGCGAGTTCGAGGACATCCGCCCCTTGGTGGCCGGTGCACGCGGCCGCGCGGCGCTGGAGTCGGGCGAGGTGCACAACGGCGTGGTCTCGGCCGGCCAGTGCATCGGGCTGATCGACGACATCCCGACCTGCGCCGAGCTGCTGGAACGCATGGTGCGCGAGTGCCGTGAGCATCTGGACCGCGCCCGCAGCTGGATGAACTGAAGCTCTGCCGCGCTCCCGCCGACGGGGAGCCTTGCTCCGCGAATGTCCCCCCTTCGGGCTCCTCCTTGATTTCGCTGCGCAAGGCACCCCATCGACGTGAGCGTTCAGAGCCGCTTCGGACTGGCGCAGCAGCGGGCCCACGAGGTCCGTGCGCGGCGCATCGCAGAAGCTGCATTTGTTGGCGCTCGCCGAGACTTCGTGCCGCATGAACCGGCCACTTCGCCGGGTTCTTCTCTAGAGTGAATGCCCCTGTCACTCGACACCCCACCAAGGGAAGAAGAAAGGCGCCACACCCCCACCACGACCGAGATGTTTGAAGGCTGCTTGCCTCGCGGCAGGTCGTCGGTGCGAAAGCAGCGATGCAAATGCGAGGTATCAAAAGGCGACGGCCGAGGTGTTACTAGCACCCCAGCCGTCTAACCAAGTTCGTGCAATCGCCTTGGAAGGAACGCACAAAAATGGCTACCAAGACTATAGCCCGGCCTCGCGCGCCGGTAGCTTCCGAAGACAACGCCCAAGACCCGGCGGATCTTCTCGAAAACACCCTCTCTCAGCTCGAAGCTCTTCTGTGGGTATGCCATGGGGAAGAGATCGACTGGTGCAGCGGTGACGGGCCTCGACAGCTGGACAACGTGCTTTGGCTTGCGGCTGAACTCGCTCGCAAGGCGGGAGAGCTGTTTCAACTGAGCGAGAAGGCGCGACGCGCAGCGCTTGAGACCGGCGGTTAGCGGCTGGTCTGCGGGCTGCAGGGTTCGCGGCGCGCTCCGCTTCTTGCCAGTGAACTGCCCTTCAACGCGGCTGCTCCGACTGCCAGCGGGAAGAAAAGCTGGCCACAAAAGCCAGGGCGATTGAGTTCGCCCTGTGCTGTTAGCCTTGCATGGTCGGCAGGGCCTCTGCCACGCCAACTCCGGCCATCGTGCCCAAAATTTTAGAAGTGAACTCACCATGACCAGCCCGCTGTACAACGCCTCCGTTCCCGTCATGCAGCAGATGCTGCGCGCCCTGTCCGACGTGCTCAAGAAGGCCGAAGACCAGGCGACGCAAAGAAATATCGATCCCAATGCGCTGCTGCAGGCGCGGCTGTTCCCTGACATGTTTCCGCTGGTACGTCAGGTACAGATCGCCGCAGACTTCTCCAAGGGCATTGCCTCCCGCCTGGCGGGTGCCGAGGTGCCGTCCTGGCCCGACACTGAGGTCAGCTTCGCCGACCTGCAAGCGTTGATCGCCAAAGCTTTGGCCCATATCGGCTCCTTCAAGCCTGAGCAATTCGATTCAAGCGAGAGCCGCGAGATCGTGTTGCGCCCCGGCACCCCCAAGGAAAAGAAGCTGACCGCAGGCGCATACCTTCTGCACTATGGACTGCCGCAGTTTTTCTTCCACGTGACCACCACCTATGCCATCTTGCGCCACAACGGTATGGAGATCGGCAAGCGCGACTACATGGGTGCCTACTGACCCAAGACAGACAGGCGTTCAGCCACTCTGGCCACTGCCGCTCGAAGTGCAAGCGTGCACGGCAACCCCAATCTGTTGACGCGCGACATCGGCACCTCATCGCTGGCGCAGGGTTGCGCGGGGCAACGCACTGCGGTGCAGGTCGAGCGCTACGACGCCGTTCTGCCACCGATTCGCGCCTTTGAGCCACCAATGACAGTCCTCCGAGGGGCCTTCATCACCAGATGAAGGCCCTTGAAGGCGCCGCACCAGAGCCTGGGCCTGCCGGCACTCGAACGCGTTGGTCAACGGCCGGCGTACGGCAGCGACGAGTGATGCACGACGATGCGCAGCTTGCCGGCACCGTCCTTCACGAAAGTCCAGGTCTTGTCGACCGTGGTGACCTTGCCGTCCGGGTCGGTGAACAGCACGTTACCCAGCGTGCTGGCCACGTCGCCGTGGATGAGCACGGCACTGTTGGCAATCTCGCATTTGGTCCAGCCCTTCAGGGCGAAGCCGGTGTCGTTGGGAAAGGCAGGGTTGCCGCCCACGAAGTACGCCAGCGCGCCGTCGCGAGCGGTGCGAAAGGTCTGCGGCGATGTCGTGAGCGTCGGCTTGAACAGCACTGCGCCCAGCTGGTAGGCGTAGGCGCTGTCGATGACCTTTTCGGCCAGCGCCCTGGCGGCCGGCTGCCCTCCGCTGGAATTCGCAGCGCTGATGTCGACCAGCGCCTTGCACCAGGCCTGCTGGGCCCCCAGGACTTCCGCTTCCGTGATGCTCCGGGCGACGATTTTCTCCTTGGCGGCGGCCGGCAAGATTGCCCCCGCGATCAGGAGGCTGGCGATGGCGCTGGGAGTGAATTTTTTCATTTGGGTCTCCAATTGAAGTAGTTGGATACCGGAGCGGCCGGGTGGGTCGAGCCGAGACCCAAAGTGCATCCATACGACATGCACAAGGCATGATGCGCCGGCTGATTTGCTCTGAGTAAAAGATGCAAATGAAATGAATGGTTGTGCATTCGCGAGATAGCCAGGCGTGCAGGCCTGTCTCGCAACAGTCTGAAGCGGGCGCACACGAAGGACGGCTATGCAGCGGTTGCCGACATCCCTCGGCCTCGCGCGAATGGGTACTATCGGCCAATTCCAGACATCGAATGCGACTGCCAAATTGATCAAAAATGCGTGAACTTCGCTTTCAGTGCCCCGTCACTGCGGAAGGCCGGTACGTTCAACAGCAAGGCAGCCGAGAGCGGTACGGACATGTAGTGCTGGCTTTTGAGTCATGTGATGCGCCCGGATTGACGTTCATATGGGACGTTGCCGAGACGGAAATTCCATTGATGTACCGGCAGGCCACTCTTGATGGAATCCAAAGTTGGTTTGGCAGTCGGGCACCGCTTGCCGGCTATGAGCTTCAGCACACAAAAATCTGCGTTGTGGGTGGTTCTCACCACGAAACCGATTCCAATGACCTGAGCTACACGTTCGCCGCGTCCAACGCGTTTGCGCTTGCTATGAACATGTCCGGTCTTCTAGAAAGAAAGCTCGTCAGTCCCTTTGAACGTCTGCTTTCCTGAGGACGCAACAACCGCTTTGCACCCTACATTCCACTAACTGCGGCGGCTACAGTCGGCCACAAGCAGCCACTCGGCGGGCTCATCGAATATGAAAATCGAAGATGGCCAGATCGATTTCCGGCGCCGCCTCAAGGCTGCTGGCAAGAAGGTAACTGGCCTGATGCCCGGCACCAACGCAGGTTGGCGCAGGAGCAGAGACGATGCAGCTAGGCGATCACTTGACATGAATTCTGGGCGAGAACTTTGCCATCGGCGAGCTCGCCTCGCACGTCGGCATGCCAGCCAAATACCGCGCCATCGTGTCGA
Organism: Variovorax sp. GW823-FHT04F07; assembly: GCF_058795995.1. NCBI lineage: Bacteria > Pseudomonadati > Pseudomonadota > Betaproteobacteria > Burkholderiales > Comamonadaceae > Variovorax > Variovorax sp. GW823-FHT04F07. Next base: position 151,564 of record NZ_JBXAIG010000005.1, on the reverse strand, counting down.
TGTCCGTCTCTGAAAGGGTCGTGCCGTCAGTCGCACCGTATCCGGACTATCGACCGAAAACTTCCAATCACTGCATGGCCAGGTCCAGACCCATCCAATTGCAAAATTCAAAGGTGAGGAAGAGCACGAGGAACGCAGAAGCGACGAACGCCCCGCCCACCTTGATGGATGTCAGTACCACTGCAGCTGTCTTCTGATTCTTGTCCTTCTGTCCCCGTTCGTAATGCCACTTGACGGCTAAATACATGCCAACGCTGAGCACGAGAACCTTGAAAATAACAAAAGAGATAGGGATTGAATTCATGATTGAAGGGATATCAATGGTGACAGACGGCGAAGTGCCCGAGTGCGGCGAGTAGCTCAATAGACCGATGAAGAAATGGAAATTCAATCAATCAATCAACCTAACGAAACGGTTGCGGTGAGCTAAATGGGCGTCCGCAAGGCGCGTCGAAAGGCACGCAAGACATGGGTCGAAAGGCGGAGCAGTCTGCCTGCACCACAGAAGCACTCTCATCGTGCTGTCGAGTGTTCATCTTCCAGGCTGATACGTACAGAACCAGATCAGCTGAAAATTCTCGTATCAGATGCAAGGAGGCCGGTAGTCGCGCCGGGGCGGGTCGACGTCTGATATGACAATCTCGGGAGCGGTCCAGAACGACCGTATCAGAAAGAGATGCCCATGAACCGCTACGAGAAGCTTGCCGACAACATCGCTCAGCGTATTCGCGCGGGTAGCCTGAAGGCGAACGATCGCCTTCCCTCCGTGCGCGAACTGAAGTCGCAAATGGGCATCAGTGCGTCCACCGTGTTCTCTGCTTACTACCTGCTGGAGGCGCAAGGGCTTGTCGAAGCGCGGCAGCGGTCGGGATACTTCGTTCGAGCGGGCGCGGAAATGCCGACCCACGAACTCGCCGCCAGCGAGCCTGTCCTGCGGTCCATGTCGGTCGACGTCTCGTCGCTTGTCTTTCAGGTCCTTGCGCAGGCTCGCGAGCGCGATATGGTCCCGCTCGGCTCGGCCTTTCCGTCGCCAGAGCTGTTTCCCTTCGAACAACTTGCCGCCGGCCTGACGCGAGCGCTCAAGCGGATGGATCCTTGGCAGACCGTCGAGGATTTGTCACCAGGAAACGTCCAATTGCGCCATCAGATCTCCCTGCGTTACGGCAGCGTCGGAATGGATGTTCCTGCGTCTGAACTGGTCATCACCAGCGGGGCGATGGAAGCACTCAATCTTGCGCTCGAATCGGTGACGCAGCCAGGCGACCTCGTGGCGATCGAAACGCCAACCTTTTATGGTGCGTTGCAGGCACTGGAGCGGCGCGGTCTTCGCGCGGTCGAGGTTGAGACCCACCCGCGAACAGGCGTAGATCTCGACTCTCTTGCTCGCGTGATCGACCAGCATCCGGTGAAGGCCTGCTGGTTCATGCCGACCTTCCAGAATCCAATGGGCTGCACCATGAGCGACGCAGCCAAAGAGCAACTGGTCAGCATGCTCGCCGCCCGCGCCATACCGCTGATCGAAGACGACGTGTACGGCGAGCTCGCGCATGGGGCTCGGAGACCGCCACCAGCCAAGGCCTGGGACCGGTCTGGCTGGGTGCTGCACTGCAGTTCTTTCTCGAAATCCCTGGCACCCGGATATCGCATCGGTTGGGTAGCGGGCGGTCGCTTTGCAGCCACTTTGGGTCGCAACAAGTTGATGAGCTCGCTGGCGACGGCACTCCCCTCGCAACTGGCGTTGCAGGAGTACCTGCAACACAAGAGTTTCGATCGTCACCTGCGCGCCCTGCGGCATTCGCTCAGCCGCCAGCAGGCTGCATGCTTGCGATTTATCGATCGATACTTTCCAACTGGAACGCGGGTCACGCGCCCCGAGGGTGGCTATTTCCTGTGGCTCGCGCTGCCAGAAGGTGTCGACTCGCTCGCACTGCACCAGGACGCTCTTCGGCTCGGCATAGGCGTAGCGCCGGGCCATCTGTTTTCAGCCGACCGCCGATACACCCGGCACCTGCGCATCAACTACGGGTATCTCGGCGACCCGCGCTTGGAAGGGGCCATCAGGAGTCTTGGAGATCTCGCCAACGCGCAGCTGAAATCTACAACTGGAAATTCGGGGCCAATCCTCGAGGAACGTTCGTCGAGACCCTAGTTTGCGTCCATGCAGGTCGAGGTCCGCCGCCTTCGACTGACTCTCAATGTCACGCGTGCCGCTTCTGTCCAGTCGCGGCTTAAAGAACCCGCAGCACCTCAAACTGCTGTCGGATTGGCGCGACCTGCATCGACACCTCATCACCCTCGCATTTGCCCAGCATTGCCCTACCCAAAGGGGCTTCGCTGCTGATGACCTGAACAAGCTGTGTGCCGCTGACCAACGTCATACTGCCCCCATCCGGGCCGAGAAAGAGCTGTTGCTGCTTGTCGTCGGAATCGACCAGGCAGACCAGCGCGCCGAGCCGTATTCCTATGCTGGCGTCGTAGGGACGCGGGCGGAATTGGCGCCAATTGGCCATCGCCTGGCGTATGGCTTCGGCGCGCCGAGCTTGGCCGGTGGCCAGGTAGGCGGCTTCGAGTCCCAATGTGTCGTATTTGTTTTCGGCGATGTTCTCTTCATGAGTCGCCGTTTCATGGGCTGCCCGCACTGCCTGTTCGGCTTGCAGCAAGTCTTCGGCGAGCCGTTCCAGCACCTGCTGTTGCAGCAAGAATTTATCCATGACGAAAGATCGGTATCTCAAACAAGCGGGGGGCAGATTTTGATTATGAAGGGCTCCAGAAGCCTTCGACGCTTTTGTTGGCTGCGGGTTAACTTCAGCTATGGGCTCGTTGCGGGCACTCGCATTGCGCCGAAGCAGCCGTTCAAGTGCTACCTCGTTCTGCCTGCGGCGTCATATCCTGTGCCAGCCCTCCCGGAGAGGTCATTCATCAGGTTTGCAGCCAGATTCCTTGTGTAGCGTGGGAATTTGAAGCTTCTCGCCGTTCTCTTCGGTCTGGCGCCACTGCTCAAACGTGCAATAGATGATCTTTTCCTTGAGGTCTGAGATGTACGAGGCGCCTTCTTCGGGGACGAAGGAGAAGCTGATGCCGCATGTGCTCCCAGGGTACCCTGTACTGTTGGAATGCCGGACGTATACACGACTGCCGGCAGGAACATCCAGCCACCGCCATGTCGGTGCCGCACGAATGTCCGAGCAGCGGGCACTCGCGGCGATAGTCGCACTCACACCATTTGCATCGTCGTAGAACTTGATTCGTGCCTTGCTGCCGGCGACTGGGGGTTGATACGGCGCCAATGGTGCACTGCCACAGGCCGCGAGAAGATTTATCGAAGCCGCTGCGGCTATGAGAGTGCGCATAGTTCAAGGGTTGCTGGGGAGCGTCACAAGAAGTTGATGGAGCGGCCGACAAGGAGCGGAGACGCGACGACAAAGGGCCGTTATTGGCCGAATGTAGCCCACTGGCGGTCGGCACCACACGGCCCCAAGTTGACCTATACCTCTACGCTGGGAAGCGCGGCAGCTTGGCTTTCTCGACGGCGGTTCTGAACGCTATGTCCCATGCAGTCCACTGCTCCGACGACGCCTGCCCCTCAATGGTTATGCCGGATGGCTCAAACGACGCTTCTAAGCATGGATCGCCAGAAGAATCACTGAAGAAGCCCATCGAGCCTGGCCGTGCCCCTGGCAATCCAAGAAGCAGCCTGCCCAGAGTTGCGACCTCACCTTCGGTCAGACGTCCCGTGTAGATGGTGTATGTCCCACCGATCTTTAAGAGCGGTCGAGCCGCCAGATCGTGCTCGTTCCAAGGCTGGAACCAGCCTTCTAAGCCCTCGATATGTTCTTCGCTGGTCATGAGTGCTCTTCTACTTCCGCTTTTGGCCGCTTGACGTCGGTTGCTCATTGAGCGCCTTCAAGGGCCTCGATGTATGGCAGCACCTGTGGATGAGCCTGAACCCACTGCTCGCCCAAGTACGTCGCTACGGAGCTCGAGCCGATGACGCTCTCGATTGCCCCGGATTTCGAAGCGGCCTGCAACAGACCGTGGGCCGCATGCATTGCCTCCTCGCTCGCGGCCGCCTCCGGCCCCCCAGCTTCGATGCCCCACTCCTTCTGAATTGCCGCAATGAGTTTGCCTGCAGCGGCCTCAAGTGGTGTTCGTGAGCGTGTCATGGACGCCAATCTAACCTGCTTGTGAAGGTCCGGTTGTGGCCGATAGCACCCCTCCGGTCCGCCCGATCGAACGACAACAACCAGTCTGAAGCGAACATTGAACGCAGCCATGTCCATGTCGACCGCATCCGGCACCAGCCCTTCGGGCTTCTGCTTCGCCAGTGCCTGTCGCTCACGAAAGCTCAGTGGTACGCCCCCGCACATCCATCTGCAATCCACCACAGCGGTCAGCCCGCCAACGTCACAGCCGCACTCATCGTGCGCAGGGCATCGGGTGCTCCCCGCAGCGAAATCAAGGAGGAGCCCGAAGGGCGGGGGACATTCGCGGAGGGGAGTACCCGGTGTCCTCTGCACGCGCCCCCGACAACAGCGCCCCGAACAAAGGCCGCGAAGAGGCAGTCAACCAGCCGCCACAGCTAAGGAAACCCCCGATATATGAATGGTCATTGACCCCCTAGCATCGAGCGCTGCTCGCCTGTCAAGGTGTACGGATCGCGTCCCGGCGTCCGCCCGGTGACCTGGCGCCTGCCTCAGCTGCCCTTTCCTGCGATGACAACTCCTCCCGAGTCCGGCCCCACGCTGGACGCCGCCAGTCCCCTCCCCCCCGACATCGAAGCCGCCGACGAACCCACCAAGGTTCCCCTCGCCATCGAAGACTGGCTCACGGTCCTCATCATGGGCGCGCTGGCGCTTATCACCTTCGCCAACGTCATCGTGCGCTACTTCACCGACTCGTCCTTCGCGTGGACGGAAGAGTTCTCGGTGTTCCTCATGATCATGCTGGCGCTGGTGGCCGGCTCGGCCGCGGTGGCGCGCGACCGGCACATCCGCATCGAGTATTTCTCGGAGAGCGGCTCCATGGCGCGGCGCAAGCGCCTGGCCCAGTTCGGCGCGCTGATGATCGCCATCCTGTTCGCGCTGATCGGCGCGCTCAGCATCCGCATGGTCTGGGACGACTACCGCTTCGAGGAAACCACGCCCGGCATCGGCCTGCCCGCCTGGTGGTATTCGATCTGGCTGCCCATCGTGTCGTTCGCGATCGCGGGACGCGCCATCGGCCTCATGGTGCGCCGTGGCCGCAAGACGAACTACAAGTCTGACGACAACAACAGCAAGAAGGGCGACGCCAAGTGATCGCCACCCTGCTCTTCGTCGCCTTCGTGCTCATGATGCTGGTGGGCGTGCCCATCGGCGCCGCGCTCGGCCTGGCGGGCGCGGCCTGCATCGCGCTGGCCAACGCCGACGCCCAGTGGTTCGGCCTGCTGGCCGTGCCTCAGAACTTCTACGCCGGCCTGGGCAAGTACCCGCTGCTGGCGATTCCGATGTTCGTGCTGGTCGGCTCCATCTTCGACCGCTCGGGCGTGGCGCTGCGCCTGGTCAACTTCGCCATTGCCATCGTGGGCCGCGGCCCCGGCATGCTGCCGTTGGTGGCGATTGCGGTGGCGATGTTCCTGGGCGGCATCTCGGGCTCGGGCCCGGCCAACGCCGCCGCCGTGGGCGCGGTGATGATCGCGGCCATGAGCCGCGCCGGCTATCCGGCCGCCTACTCGGCCAGCGTGGTGGGCGCCGCGGCGGCCACCGACATCCTGATTCCGCCCTCGGTCGCGTTCATCGTGTACTCGGTGCTGGTGCCCGGCGCCTCGGTGCCGGCGCTGTTCGCGGCCGGCATGATCCCCGGCGTGATGGCCGGCCTGGCGCTGATGATTCCGGCCGTGTGGCTGGCGCGCAAGCACAAGATGGGCGCGCTCGAATCGACGCTGCCGCGCCCGCCGTTCTGGAAGAGCTTTCGCGAAGCGATCTGGGGCCTGGCGGCGCCAGTGCTCATCCTGGGCGGCATGCGAGCGGGCTGGTTCACGCCCACCGAGGCGGCCGTGGTCGCCGTGTTCTACGGCCTGTTCGTGGGCATGTGCATCCACCGGACGATCAAGGTGCGCGACCTGTTCGTGATCTTGCGCGAGTCGGGCGAGCTGTCGGCGGTGATCCTGCTGGTGGTGTCGCTGGCGGGCATCTTCGCGTACTCGCTCTCGACGCTGGGCGTCATCGATCCGGTCACGCGCGCCATCGTGAATTCGGGGCTGGGCGAGTACGGCATCCTGGCACTGCTGATCCTGCTGCTGATCACCGTGGGCATGTTCCTGGACGGCGTGTCGATCTTCCTGATCTTCGTGCCGCTGTTGCTGCCCATCGTGCAGCACTACAAGTGGGACCCGGTGTGGTTCGGCGTGATCCTCACGCTGAAGGTGGCGCTGGGCCAGTTCACGCCGCCGCTGGCGGTCAACCTCATGGTCTCGTGCCGCATCGCCAAGGTGCGCATGGAAGAAACCGTGCAGTGGGTGGGCTGGATGCTGTTCTCGATGTTCGTGGTGATGGTGCTGGTGATCGCCTTCCCCGAACTCGCGCTCTGGCTGCCGCGCAAGCTGGGCTACTGATTTTTTCGATCCATCGACAGACAAAGAGGAGACCTCACTCATGAAATTCCGCCGCACCCTGCTGGGCCTTGCCGCCGTCGCCGCCACGCTCGGCCTGTTCTCGACCGGCGCGATGGCGCAGGCCACCTACAAGCCCGAGTACAAGATGTCGCTGGTGCTGGGCCCGCCCACGCCGTGGGGCCAGGCCGGGAAGATCTGGGCCGACCTCGTGAAGGAACGCACCCAGGGCCGCATCAACATCAAGCTGTACCCGGGCGTGTCGCTCATTCAAGGCGACCAGACGCGCGAGTTCAGCGCGCTGCGCCAGGGCGTGATCGACATGGCCGTGGGCTCGACCATCAACTGGTCGCCGCAAGTGAAGCAGCTCAACCTGTTCTCCATGCCCTTCCTGATGCCCGACTACGCGGCCATCGACGCGCTCACGCAGGGCGAGGTGGGCAAGGACATGTTCAAGACGCTCGACAAGGCCGGCGTGGTGCCGCTCGCCTGGGGCGAGAACGGCTTCCGCGAGATCACCAACTCGAAGAAGCCGATCAAGTCGCCGGCCGACATCAAGGGCATGAAGATCCGCGTGGTGGGCTCACCCATCTACTCCGACATGCTCACCGCGCTGGGCGCCAACCCCACGCAGATGAGCTGGGCCGACGCGCAGCCCGCGCTCGCCAGCGGCGCGGTCGACGGCCAGGAGAACCCGCTGTTCCTGTTCACGGTGCTCAAGATGCACACGGTGGGCCAGAAGTTCGTCACTACCTGGGGCTACGTGGCCGATCCGCTGGTGTTCGTCGTGAACAAGGAAATCTGGGCCTCGTGGACGCCGGCCGACCAGGCCATCGTGCGCCAGGCCGCGCTCGACGCCGGCAAGCAGGAGATCGCCATCGCGCGCAAGGGCCTGGTCGAAGCCGACAAGCCCGTGCTGAAGGACATCGCGGCCATGGGCGTGACGGTGACCAACCTCACGCCGGCCGAGCGCGACGCCTTCGTGAAGGCCACGCGCCCGGTGTACGACAAGTGGAAGTCGACCGTCGGCGTCGACCTGGTGGCCAAGGCCGAGAAGGCCATCGCGGCGCGCGCGAAGTAAGCCGCGCATCGCCGTGGATCGGGGGCGGCATGACAATGTCGCCATGCACACCCTGATCATCGACACGGACCCCGGCGCGGACGACGTGATCGCGCTGCTGTTCGCCCTGGCGGCGCCCGAATCGCTGGCGATTCAGGCGCTGACCACGGTGGCGGGCAATGTTCCCCTGGCCAAGACCTCGCGCAACGCACGCCTGGCCTGCGAATGGGCCGGACGGCCGGAGCTTCCGGTCTACGCGGGCGCCGAGCGGCCCCTGCAGCGCACACCCATCTACGCCGCCAACATCCACGGCCGCGAAGGCCTCACGGGCGTGGCGGTGCACGACCCCGCCGTGCCGCTGGCCGAGGGCAGCGCCGTCGACTACCTCGTGCGCACGCTGCGCGCCGCGCCCGAGCACAGCGTGACGCTCGCCATGCTCGGCCCGCAGACCAACCTCGCGCTGGCGCTCGCACAGGCGCCCGACATCGTGCGCGGCCTGCGCGAGCTGGTGCTCATGGCCGGCGCGCATTTCAACGGCGGCAACATCACGCCGGTGGCGGAGTTCAACGTGTTCGCCGACCCGCATGCGGCCGCGGCGGTGCTCAAAAGCGGCGTGCCGATCACCATGCTGCCGCTGGACGTGACGCACAAGATCCTCACGAGCGACGCGCGCATCGCGCGGCTGCGCCAGCTGGGCAACCGCGCCGGCGCGATCGTCGCCGACATCCTCGGCGCCTACGCGCCGCAGGAGATGGCCCACTACGGCATGCCCGGCGGCCCGGTGCACGACGCCACCGTGACGGCCTACCTGCTGCGCCCCGACCTGTTCCAGGGCCGGCGCATCCACGTCGAGATCGACAGCCGCGAAGGCATGGGCTTCGGCCAGACCGTGGCCGACTGGCACGGCAGCCTGAAGCGGCCGGCCAACGTGCAGTGGGTCATCGACGGCGATGCGCAGGGCTTCTTCGACCTGCTGACGGAGCACATCGCGCAGCTGCCCTGAGCCTTGAACCAAGCCCCATGAAAAAAGCCACGCTGCGGACAGCGTGGCTTTTTTTGGGTGCGGCAGCGAATCAGTGCTGCAGGATCTTGTTGAGGAAGTCCTTGGTGCGCGGCTGACGGTTTTCCGGGTGGTTGAAGAACTCGTCCTTCGGGCAGTCTTCGAGGATCTTGCCGCCCACGTCAATGAAGATCACGCGGCTCGCGACCTTGCGGGCGAAGGCCATTTCGTGCGTGACGACCATCATGGTCATGCCTTCCTTGGCCAGGCTCACCATCACGTCGAGCACTTCGCCGACCATCTCGGGGTCGAGCGCCGAGGTGGGTTCGTCGAACAGCATCACGATCGGGTCCATCGACAGCGCACGGGCAATCGCCACGCGCTGCTGCTGGCCGCCCGACAGCTGACCGGGGAACTTGTCCTTGTGCGCCATCAGGCCCACGCGGTCGAGCATCTTCAGGCCGCGGGTCTTGGCTTCGTCGGGCGTGCGGCCCAGCACCTTGATCTGCGCGATCGTGAGGTTCTCGGTCACCGACAGGTGTGGGAACAGCTCGAAGTGCTGGAACACCATGCCGACCTTGGAGCGCAGCTTGGGCAGGTTGGTCTTGGGGTCGTGCAGCGGGATGCCGTTGACGGTGATCTCGCCCTTCTGGAAGGGCTCGAGCGCGTTCACGGTCTTGATGAGCGTGGACTTGCCGGAACCCGACGGGCCGCACACCACCACCACGTCGCCCTTGGAGATGTTCACCGAGCAGTCGTTGAGCACCTGCACCGGGCCGTACCACTTGGAGACGTTCTTGATTTCAATCATTTTTTCGGACATTTGTTTCTCTCCGGTTCAGTTCAGCCACTCAATCAGCGAATGATGGCGATTTTCTTGTGCAGGCGCTTCACCAGCCAGGAAAGGGCGTAGCACATGGCGAAGTACACGACCGCCGCCAGCAGGTAGGCCTCGATCGGACGGCCGAAGTTCTTGCCCGCCGTTTCAAAGCCCTTGAGCATGTCGTAGGCACCGATGGCATACACCAGCGAGGTGTCCTGGAACAGGATGATGGTCTGCGTGAGCAGCACCGGCAGCATGTTGCGGAAGGCCTGCGGCAGCACCACGAGGCGCATGTTCTGGCCGTAGGTCATGCCCACCGCCTGGCCCGCGTTCACCTGGCCGCGCGGGATCGACTGGATGCCCGCGCGCATGATCTCGCTGAAGTAGGCCGCCTCGAACGCCACGAAGGTGATCACCGCCGAAATCTCGGAGCGGTAGTTCGAGCCGAGCGAACCGAACAGCGAATAGAACGACGCCGGCACCAGCAGGAAGAACCACAGGATCACCATCACCAGCGGGATGCTTCGCATGCCGTTGACGTACAGCGCCGCGGGCGCATCGAGCCACTTCTTGCCCGACAAGCGCATGAGCGCCAGGATCGTGCCGAAGATCACGCCACCAATGGTGGCCACCACCGTCAGCATGATGCTGAAGTAGAAGCCCTTGATGACGAAGTTGCTGATGACGTCCCAGTTGTAGAAGGACAGGTCGAGATTCATCATGTCAGTGTCCTCCGCCACCAGCGCTGGCCGAGACGATGAAGCCCGGCACGCGGGTCTTCTTCTCGATGTACGCCATGAGCCGGTTGATGGCCAGGGCCGACACCACGTAGCACGCCGTCACCGCCAGGTAGACCTCGATGCCGCGCGAGGTTTCTTCCTGCGCCTGCATGGCGAACATGGTGAGTTCGGTGACCGACACGGCGAACGCGACGGACGAGTTCTTGAAGATGTTCATCGTCTCGCTCGTGAGCGGCGGGATGATGATGCGATACGCCATCGGCAGGATCACGTAGCGGTAGTACTGCGCGGTGGTGAAGCCCACCGCCATGCCCGCATAGCGCTGGCCCTTGGGCAGCGCCTGGATGCCGGAGCGCACCTGCTCGGCGATACGCGCCGAGGTGAAGAAGCCCAGTGCCAGCACCACGAGGATGAAGCTCGGCACGCCCTTCATCACGGGAACCAGCGCCGGAATCACGTGGTACCAGAGGAAGATCTGCACCAGCAGCGGGATGTTGCGAAAGAGCTCCACCCATGCATTGCCGAAGCGCACGAGCCACGGACTGTCGGGCAGCGTGCGGATGATGCCGATCAGCGAGCCGAGCACCAGCGCGACGATCAGCGCCAGCAGCGCGACCGACACCGTCCAGCCCCAGGCCGAGAGCATCCATTGCAGGTAGCTCGGATATTCCCCCCCGGGGTCTTGCAGGAAGACCTGCCAATCCCAGTTTCCCATGTGTGTTTACTCCTTCAGCTTCTTTTCGAAAAACCGTCCCTTGAAAAGAAACGCCCACCGCGAAAGGTGGGCGTCCATTCACGCAGCGACGCGCGCTTATTCCTTGGTGACGTACTCTTCGGCCGGCTTGTCGTTCGGGTTGGCCCACGCGTTCTTGGTGGCTTCGCCGAGCGGCAGGTTGATGGTCACGTTGGCCGGGGGAATCGGCTTGAGGAACCACTTGTCATACAGCTTGGCGAGTTCGCCCGACTTGGCCTGGGCCTTGATGCTGTCGTCCACGGCCTTCTTGAAGGCGGGGTCGTCCTTGCGGATCATGATGGCGATGGGTTCCACGGCCAGCACGTCGTTCAGGATCTTGTAGTCCTTGGGCGACTTCGACTTGGCAGCCAGGGCGGCCAGGATCGAGCCGTCCATCACGAAGGCGTCGGCACGGCCGGTTTCCAGCAGCAGGAAGCTGTCGGAGTGGTCCTTGCCGTAGACCTCCTTGAAGGTCAGGTTCTCGGCGCGCTTTTGCTTGCGCACGGTCTGCAGCGGCGTGGTGCCGGTGGTGGTGGCGACCGTCTTGTCCTTCAGGTCGGCCAGCGAGTTGATGCCCGAGTTGGCCTTGACGACGATCTTGGTTTCTTCGACGTAAGTGGTCACGCCGAAAGCCACGTCCTTCTGGCGGGTGGCGTTGTTGGTGGTGGAGCCGCACTCGATGTCCACGGTGCCGTTCTGCACGAGGGGGATGCGGTTCTGCGAAGTCACGGGCTGGTACTTGACTTCGAGCTTCTTGCCAGCGGCCTTCTCCAGGTCCTTGATGATGTTGGCGCAGACGTCGTAATGGAAGCCGGTGTACTGGCCATTGCCGAGCGTGTACGAAAGGCCGGAGGACTCACGCACGCCTTCGGTGATGGTGCCCGAGGCCTTGATCTTGGCCAGGGTGTCATTGGCCTGTGCAAAGGCGCCGCTGGTGGCGAGCGCTGCGACAGCCAATGCCAATACTTGTTTTTTCATACGAAAAGCTCCTGAGGGTGACTGAAACAAATAGAACGAAATTCTAGACACTCGCATTTTGCGGGATACCCGGACCAACCCGGTGCATTCCACGGGCATCGCCGCCCGCCTCGCACCGGCTGCGCCCATCGGGGCGCCAGCCTGGTGCAATCCAGACATTTCGCATTGTCCGACTTTCACTAAGCAGCCTTTGTGCCCGGCATTCGGGCGGCTGTGCGTGGCGCAGGCAGCGACCGGCGATCCCCGGCGTGCAACGGCCGAAAAAAACTGCCGCGACTGTAGTGGCGCCGTGGCCGGGCCGCCAATGCTGATTGCGGGGGGTCGTATGCGTGGTGCTTATAGATTGTGCAGTGCACAAATCTGCCCGCCGTTCACGCTCGTTCAGTGCGGCGGCTGGGTCCCGACCAGGTAGGACCACAGGGCGTCGGCCGTGCGCTTGGGCTGCAGGCTTTCGGACAGCCCGGCCCGGGCCGCCGAGCGGCCGGCGCCGCCCTTCACCGGGACCGGCGCGCTGGGGCGCTCGCGGTAGGCGCGGATTTCCATCTTGGCCTCGAGGCTGTCGATCTCGGGCGGCAGCGCACTCACCAGCTTGCGCGCCTTGATCTCCTTGCGCACCGCGCTTTGCGGCAGGAAGGCGATGCCGTGGCCTTCGAGCGCCATCACCTTCAGGCCTTCGGCCATGTCGGTCTCGTAGACGCGGTCCAGGTGGATGGCCGTGCCCGACTCCTTGAGCAGCTGGTCGACCACGCGCCCGAGGTAGGCGCCCGGCGCATAGCCCAGGTAGGGCAGCGGCTGGCCCGGGCGGCCCGGCAGCCGGTAGCGCGGCGCGCCCTCGGCATCGGCCTTGACCCAGGGGGCGACGGTTTCCTCGCCCAGGCTGACCATCTCGTACTTGGTGGCGTCCAGCTGCAGCGGCTGCGAGGGGTGGTGGTAGGCGATCAGCAGGTCGCAGCTGCCCTCGACCAGCCGCAGCACCGCGTCATGCACGTTGAGCGCGATGAGGCGGCTCTTGATCGGCCCGAAGTGCTCGCGCAGGCTGGTGACCCACGAGGGAAAGAAGGTGAAGGCCAGCGTGTGCGGCACGGCGATCTCGATCACGTCCTGGCCGGCGGCCGAGTGGCCGCGCAGCATGGCGCGCGTGCTCTGCAGCGACTGCAGCATCTCGATGGCCTGGCTGTACAGCGTCTGGCCCGCGGGCGTGAGGCGCGTGGGGTAGGAGCTGCGGTCGACCAGGTCGGTGCCGGCCCATCCCTCGAGCGCCTGGATGCGCCGCGAGAACGCCGGCTGCGTCACGTGCCTCAACTGGGCCGAGCGGCTGAAGCTGCGGGTTTCCGCCAAGCTGATGAAGTCTTCGAGCCACTTTGTTTCCATACGCGGCGATTATGCGAGCGCCGCGCCATACTGGGCGCCCCCTCCTTTTCCCGCATGCGCCATGCCTTTCGACGACCTGCCTGACCTCAGCGCCACCGAACTTTCGCGCAAGATCGCGGCCCGCGACGTGTCCTGCCGCGAGGTGATGCAGGCGTCGCTCGCCCGCATCGACGCGCTCAACCCGCGGTTCAACGCCATCGTCTCCCTGCGCGACCCCGCCCAGCTGCTGGCCGAGGCCGACGAACGCGACGCCGAGCTGGCGCGCGGCGAACGGCGCGGCTGGATGCACGGCTTTCCGCTGGCCGTGAAAGACCTGAGCCACGCCGCCGGCCTGCCGACCTCGATGGGCTCGCCGCTGTCGCCGCGCTCGCCCGCGCGCACCGACAGCCTGCATGTGGCGCGCATGCGCGCGGCCGGCGCCGTGGTCATCGGCAAGACCAACACGCCCGAGTTCGGACTCGGCTCGCACACCTACAACACGGTGTTCGGCATCACGCGCAACGCCTACGCGCCCGATCGCAGCGCGGGCGGCAGCAGCGGCGGCGCGGCCGTGGCGCTGGCCCTGGGCATGCTGCCGGTGGCCGACGGCAGCGACATGATGGGATCGCTGCGCAACCCCGCCGCCTTCAACAACGTGATCGGCCTGCGCCCTTCGCGCGGCCGTGTGCCCGGCGACCCGGAGCAGGAGCTCTTCTTCCAGCAGCTGGGCTGCGAGGGCCCGATGGGCCGCACGGTGGAAGACACGGCCCGGCTGCTGGCCGTGCAGGCGGGTTTCGACACGCGCGTGCCGCTGTCGTCGCCGCACGCCCTGCCCTCGCCCGACGACCTGCAGCTGGACGGCGACGGCCGCGGCCTGCGCATCGGCTGGCTCGGCAGCCTCTGGCCCGAACTGCCGCTGGCACCGGGCGTGCGCGAACTCGGCGAGCAGGCGCTCGACACCTTCCGCACCATCGGCTGCGAGGTCGAGCCCTGCACGCTCGACGTGCCGCGCGAGCACAACTGGAGCGCCTGGCTGCGCCTGCGCCAACTGCTGGTGGGCGGCAAGCTCGGCGCCTACCTGAGCGACCCGAAGCTGTTCGCGCAGCTCAAGCCCGAGGCGCAATGGGAGATCGAGCAGAGCCGGCACCTGGACGCCGCCTCGCTGTACCAGGCCTCGCACTACCGCTCGAACGTGTACCGCGCGTTCCTGAAGCTCTTCGAGCGCTTCGACTTCGTGGTCGCGCCGACGGCGCAGGTGTTCCCGTTCGACGCCGAACTGCACTGGCCGGCCGAGGTGAACGGCGTGAAGAGCGACACCTACCACCGCTGGATGGAGATCGTCACGCCCTTCACGCTGGCGGGCCTGCCCACGCTGAACGTGCGCGCGGGCTTCGGCGACGGTGGGCTGCCGATGGGCCTGCAGCTGGCCGGGCCGATCCATGCCGACCTCGAGGTGCTGCGGCTGGGGCATGCCTACGACCAGGCCTGCGGCTGGGCGGCGCGGCGCCCGCCGGCCCTCTCCTGATCGGTTCTGATCAGATCGGCGTGAGCACGCCGCGCCCCGCGAAGTGCCCTTGGGCGTTCGCAAGGAAGTGGTCCACCGACTTCTGCGTGGCCTCGGGCGACCAGCCCGCCATGTGCGGCGTGAGCAGCACGTTGTCCAGGCCGATGAGCGGCTCGGGGCGCTTGGGTTCGCTCTCGTACACGTCCAGGCCCGCGCCCGCGATGCGGTGCTCGCGCAGCGCCTTCGCCAGCGCCTCGGTGTCGACCACGCTGCCGCGGCCGATGCTCACGAGGTAGCCCTGCGGCCCCAGCGCGTCGAGCACCTCGGCGTTGACCAGGTGCTTGGTCGCCGGCCCGCCCGGCGCGGCCAGCACCAGGAAGTCGGCCCAGGTGGCGAGCGACTTCAGGTCGTCGAAGTAGCGGTGCGTGGCGCCTTCGCGCGGCTTGCGGTTGTGATAGCCGATTTCCATGTCGAAGGCGGCGGCGCGCTTGGCGATCTTCTGGCCGATGGTGCCCAGCCCCAGGATGCCGAGCTTCTTGCCCGACACGTTCGGCGGCTGCGGAATGGCTTCGCGCCACACGCCTTCGCGGCACAGCCGGTCGAGCGTGCGGAACTCGCGCACGATGCTGATCAGCAGGCCGAAGGCGTGGTCGGCCACGCAGTCGTCGTTGGTGCCGGCGCCGTTGGCGGTGGCGATGCCGCGTGCGCGCGTGACCTCGAGCGGCACGCCCTCGTAGCCCGCGCCCATGCAGCAGACCAGTTCGAGCGCCGGCATGGCGTCGATCTCGGCGGGCGTGAGGCCGATGACGCCGATGGTCAGCACCGCGCGGAATTTGGGGCCGTGCTCGGCGACGGCGGCGGCGCGCTGCGCGTCGCCGAAGGCGTAGGTCATGTCGTAGACCTCGGCAATCTGGGCCTGGTGGGCGCTCGAGAGGCTGTTGAGCACCAGCAGGGGAATCTTGGTCGACACGTCTGAACTCCTGGGGTCGGTGAAAAGAAAGAAGGGGTGAATGATCGGGCTAGAGCATCGGCACTGCTTCGCTCTTCTGCAAAGCCCACATCTGGGCGTAGCGTCCCTGCTGGGCCAGCAGATCGGCATGCGTGCCGCGCTCGACGATCACGCCCGATTCGAGCACCAGGATCTCGTGCGCCTCGACCACGGTCGAGAGGCGGTGCGCGATGACCAGCGTGGTCTTGCCCTGCGCGGCGCTGCGCAGCTCGGACTGGATCGCGCGTTCGTTGGCCGAGTCGAGCGCCGAGGTCGCCTCGTCGAAGATCACGATCGGCGGGTTCTTCAGCAGCGTGCGCGCGATGGCCACGCGCTGCTTCTCGCCGCCCGAGAGTTTCAGGCCGCGCTCGCCCACCGTCGTCTCGTAGCCCTTGGGCGTGGCCGAGATGAAGTCGTGGATGCGCGCAGCGCGCGCCGCCCCTTCGACCTCTTCGCGCGTGGCGCCGGGGCGGCCGTAGGCGATGTTGTATTCGACCGTGTCGTTGAACAGCACCGTGTCCTGCGGCACGATGCCGATGGCGCGGCGCACGCTGGACTGCTGCACGGCGCGGATGTCTTCGCCGCCGATGGTGATGCGGCCCTGCTGCACGTCGTAGAAGCGGTACAGGAGCCGCGCGAGCGTCGACTTGCCCGAGCCCGAGGGGCCGACCACGGCCACCGTCTTGCCGGAAGGAATCTCGAAGCTCACGTGCTTGAGGATCGGGCGATCGGGCTCGTAGGCGAAGCTCACGTCCTCGAAGCGGATGGTCGAGTCGACGCCCGCCAGCGGCTGCGCACCGGGCGCATCGCGCACCTCGCGCTCCTTCTCCATCAGCACGAACATCTTGTCCAGGTCGGTCAGGCTCTGCTTGATCTCGCGGTAGATCACGCCCAAAAAGTTGAGCGGAATGTAGAGCTGGATCATGAAGGCGTTGACCATCACCAGGTCGCCCAGCGTCATGCGCCCTTCGACCACGCCCGAGGTGGCGCGCCACAGCATCAGCACCAGGCTCACGGCGATCAGCAGCTGCTGGCCGGTGTTGAGCATGCTCAGCGTGCGCTGGCTCTTGATGGCGGCCTTGCGGTAGCGGTCGAGGCTGGCGTCGTAGCGCTTGGCCTCGAAGTCTTCGTTGTTGAAGTACTTGACGGTCTCGTAGTTCAGCAGCGAATCGACCGCGCGGCTTTGCGCCATCGAGTCGAGCTCGTTCATGGTCTTGCGGAACTGCGTGCGCCACTCGGTCACCGTCACGGTGAAGGTGATGTACAGCACCAGCGCCACGCCGGTGATCCACACGAACAGCGCATCGAACTTCACGCCCAATATGGTGAGCACCAGCGCCAGCTCGATGATGGTCGGCACGATGCTGTACAGCGACATCGAAATGAGCGAATGCACGCCGCGCGTGCCGCGCTCGATGTCGCGCGTCATGCCGCCGGTCTGGCGCTCCAGGTGAAAGCGCAGGCTCAGCGAGTGCAGGTGGCCGAACACCTCCAGCGCGATCTGCCGCGCCGTGCCCTCGGTGGCCTTGGCGAAGATCAGCTCGCGCAGCTCGCCGAAGAGCGCCGTGGAAAAGCGCAGCAACCCGTAGGCCAGCAGCAGCCCGATCGGCACGATGAGCAGCGCCTGCGCCATGTCGGGCTTGGGCGTCATCGTGTCGATGAGGTTCTTCAGCAACACCGGCACGCCCACGTTGGCCACCTTGGCGCCCACCATGAAAGCCAGCGCGGCCATCACGCGCCATTTGTACTGCCAGAGATAGGGAAACAGGCGGCGCAGGGTCGCCCAGTCGGAACGGTCGGAGCGCGCGGGCGGATGGCCGCCGGGCGCATGGGGAGAGGAGGAAAGGGCTTCGCCGCTTCGGCGCATGGGGGACAATCGTGGGTGTTGTTGTTGCTTCAGATTGTGCCCATGTCCTCCCCTTCCAGTGCCGCTTCCGCCGCAGCGGCCGCCGCCGCCACCCTCAAGAGCCTGCCCACCGACATGGAGCTGGTGCTCAAGGTCATCCCGATGCCGGCCGACTGCAACGCCAACGGCGACATCTTCGGCGGCTGGGTCATGGCGCAGTGCGACCTGGCCGGCTCGGTGATCCCGGCGCGCTACGCCAAGGGCCGCCAGGCCACCGTGGCGGTCAACGAGTTCATCTTCAAGCAGCCGGTGCGGCTGGGCGACATCCTCTCGTTCTATTCGAAGCTGGTGCGCGTGGGCCGCACCTCCATCACGGTGACGGTCGAGGTGTTCGCCGAGCGCTTCCGGGCGCAGGGCGAGTACATCAAGGTGACGCAGGCCACCTTCACCTACGTGGCCATCGACGACAACGGCCGCCCCCGCCCCATCGAACAGCCGGCGGCCTGAGCCGCCTTCAGGCGACGCCCATGCCGGCGTCGCGCACGCGCTCGAAGCACTCGAACTCGCGGTTGATCCAGCGCGCGTCGCGCCGCTCCACGCGGCGGATGTAGACCGACTGCACCACGTCGCGCGTGTGGGCGTCGATCTCGACCGGCCCGCGCGGGCTGTCCAGCCGCAGGCCGCGGAACGCATCCACCAGCCGCTCGGCGCCCGCCTTGCCGCCGCGCGCGCCCGGCGCGCTCAGCGCGGCGTCGATGGCCGCGAGCCCGTCGTGCGCCGCCACGGCGAAGTAGCCCGGGCGCAGATGGCTGCCGTACTCGGCCTCGAAGGCGCCCGCGAAGCGCCGGTTGGCCGGCGACTCGTGGGCGAAGGAATAGTGGTGGCTGGTGACCAGCCCCTCGGCCAGTTCGCCGATGCCGTCCAGGTAGTGGTCGTCGGTGGCGTCGCCCGTGGCGAGCAGGCGGATGCCGGTGTCGGCCATGCCGCGGTCGCGCCAGAACTTCAGGAAGATGGCCGGCATCTGTCCCGAGGGCAAAAAGAAGAACACGGCCTGCGGCTTGAGCTCGCGCAGGCGCAGCATGTAGGCCGAGTAGTCGAGTGTGTTCAGCGGCACGCGCAGCATCGCGCCCACGCGCCCGCCGCCCGCGGTGATGCCGGAGACGAAGGCGCTCTCGGCGTCCACGCCCGAGGCGTAGTCGGCCACCACGGTGCACACGTCGCGCAGCCCCTGCTGCAGCGCCCAGCGCGCCAGCGGCGCCGTGACCTGCGCGATGGTGAACGACACCCGCACCATGAACGGCGAGCGCCCGGGGATGCCCGAGGAGGCAGCGTTCATGATCACGGTCGGCACGCGCGCCTGCGTGGCGACGGTGCCGACGGCGTAGGCGTTGGAGCTGAAGTCCAGCCCCGTGAGCAGGTCGACGCGCTCGCTCTCGATGAGGTCCTGCGCCTGGCGCCGCGCCTGCTCGGGCGCGCTGCCGGGCACGTCGCGGCGCAGCAGCTCGACCGGCCGGCCCGCGATCTGCTGCTTGTGGTCGGCCAGCCAGACCGCCATGCCGGCGTCGAACTGGCGCCCGCCGCCCGCATAGGGCCCCGACCATGAGCCGATGACCCCGATGCGCAACGGCCGCACGCGTGCCAGCACCAGCGAGGGCGCCGCGAGCGTGCCCGCGAGTAAGCCCAAAGCATGCCGGCGCGTCAGCCCGAATGCTACTTTTTCAGTAGCACGCATCGCCCGCGTGGCGGGCGTTGTGGGCAGGTTGATGTCTGGAGCAGGCACGAGGAACAGTGTACGCAGGCACCGTCCGCAGGCAAGTCCACGGAAGGCTTAGACCTTCGAGAAATCGGGCTTGCGCTTCTCCATGAAAGCACCGAAGGCTTCCTTGGCAGCGGGCTCGCGCAGCATGCGACCGAAGCTCGCACCTTCTTCGCCCATGCGCTCGAGCACGGCGGGCATCTGCGCCTTCTTCAGCAGGCGCTTGGTCTCGATCAGCGCGCTCAGCGGCTTGGCCGCGAGCTTGCGCGCCTGCGTCTGGGCGATGCCATTGGCTTCGGTCGGCGGCACCACGCGGTTGACCAGGCCCACTTCGAGCGCGGCCTCGGCCATGAAGGGCTCGCCCAGCAGCAGGGCTTCGGCGGCGCGGTGGTAGCCCAGCATCTGCGGCACCAGCAGGCTCGACGCGGCCTCGGGGCACAGGCCCAGGTTGACGAAGGGCATCGAGAAGGCCGCGTTGTCGCCCGCGTAGACGAGGTCGCAGTGGAACAGCATCGTGGTGCCGATGCCCACGGCCGGGCCGCACACGGCGGCGACGATGGGCTTGGGGAAGGTGGCGATGCCGCGCAGGAAGCGGAACACCGGCGATTCGGTGTTGGCGGGCGGCGCGTTGAGGAAGTCGCCGATGTCGTTGCCGGCGCTGAAGATCGTCGGGTCGCCCTGGATCAGCACGCAGCGCACGGCCGCTTCGCTCTCGGCCGTGGCGAGCGCGTCGGCCAGCGCGGCGTACATGCTGCTGGTGATCGAGTTCTTCTTGTCGACGCGGTTGAAGGTGATGGTCATCACGCCGGCTTCGGTGTGGACGAGGATGTCGCTCATGGAAAGATCCTTGGGTAGGTAAAACGGGGGGCGACGCGCTCAAGCGTCGATGGCTTCGCGGACGAAATCGAGGCGGTCCTGGCCCCAGAACATCTGGTCGCCGACGAACATGGTGGGGGCGCCGAACACGCCGCGCTCCACCGCCTCCTGCGTGACCGCCTTGAGGCGGTCTTTCACTTCCTGCGCGCCGGCCAGCGCGAGCAGGCCCGCGGCGTCGAAGCCTGCATTTTGCAAGACGGCGCCGACGGTCGCGGGATCGTTCAGGTTCTTCGGCTCGACCCACATCGCATGGAACACCGCGTCGATGTAGGCACCGAAGCGTTCGGGCATCTTCATCTGCACGCCGGTGGCGCCGCGCATCAGCAGCAGCGTGTTGATCGGGAAGTGCGGGTTGTGCACGAAGGGCACGCCGTAGCGCTTCGCGAAGCGCTGCAGGTCGGTCGTGAGGTACGGGCCCTTGGCCTTGATCTCGGCGGGCGAATGGTTGCCCGTGGCCTGGAACACGCCGCCCAGCAGCATGGGCTTCCAGACCAGCTCGGCGCCGGTGTCGGCGCACACGTGCGGCAGCTGCGTGGCGGCCAGGTAGGCGGCGGGGCTGCCGACGTCGAAATAGAACGCGACGGATTTCGTCATGGGTGTCGTCTCCTTGGGGCTGTGCGCCGCGATGCGATGCGTAGCGCGGCGCCGGTCAGAACTTCTCGGACCAGGGGCGCAGGTCCAGCTCGTGCGTCCACGCATCGCGCGGCTGCGCGTGCAGCATCCAGTAGCTGTCGGCGATGTGGTCCGGGTTCAGGATGCCGTCGCTGTCCTTGAGCGCATAGCGCTCGGGGAAGTTGCTGCGGATGAACTCGGTGTCGATGGCGCCGTCGACCACGACGTGCGCGACGTGGATGCCCTGCGGCCCCAGCTCGCGCGCCATCGACTGCGCCAACGCGCGCAGGGCCATCTTGGCGCCCGAGAAGGCACCGAAATTGGCGGCGCCTCGCAGCGAGGCCGTCGCGCCCGTGAAGATGATCGTGCCGCGGTGGCCGCCTGCGGGCATCTCGCGCGCCACCATGCGCTTGGCCACTTCGCGGCCGTTGAGGAAGCCCGAGAAGCAGGCCATCTCCCACACCTTGAAGTACTTGCGCGCGGTTTCGGTGAGGATGCTCTCGGGCACGTTCGCGCCGATGTTGAACACCATCACCTCGATCGGCCCGACGGTCGATTCGATCTGCTCGATGAGCGCCACCACTTCTTCTTCCTTGCGTGCATCGCAGGCGAAGGCGTGGGCCCGGCCGCCGTCGGCCTCGATCTGCGCCACCAGCGGCTGCAGCTTGTCGAGGCTGCGCCGCGTGACGCAGGTGGCGTAGCCTTCGCGTGCGAAACGGCGGGCGATGGCGCCGCCAGTGGCGTCGCCCGCGCCGACGATGAGAGCGGCCTTGGTGAGCGTCATCGCGTCATTCCTTGTAGTAGACGATCTGGTTCGAGGTGGCGAGCAACGCGCCCTTCTCGCTCCACAGCTGCGCCTCCTGGTCGAAGAAGCCGTTGAAGAACTGCTGCCCCGCCGCGCAGCCCAGCAGGTAGCCCGTGCCGACCTCGGCCAGCTCGGCGGCGCCCACATGGAAGTAGGTGGTGATCGACACCGTGCCCGCGGGCACGTGCGTGGCGCGGCGCAGCCACACGCGCGGGTAGAACACGTCGCTCAACGCGGCGAGCGAGGCGAAGTCGAGCGGGCGCGCCTGCGCGTCGCGCACCCACAGGCGCGTTTCGCTGTGCTGCAGGCTGCCATCCCACTTGGCGGGAATGCCGCCGCTGAAGGGACGCATCTCGTACTGCTCGAGCCAGGCCACGCCCGACGGGCCGATGCGGATGCGATCGACCGCTTCGGGCTTCGGCGCCTCGGGCATGGTGAGGTCGGCCTGGCTCCACGTGTCGCGGCGCGCGGCCGTGACCACGGTGGCGGTGGTCGTCATGTTCGCCGTGCCGTCGGCGCCGGGCTGCGTGATCGTCACCGTCCAGTGCTGCGTCGAGCGGTTGGTGCGCACGGCGGTGGCCTGGATGTCGAACGCGCCCTCGCCGAGCGCGGCCGCGTAGTTGACGGTCAGCGCGATGGGCGTGCCGAGCAGGTCGGGGTGCTGGAGCACCGCCTGCAGCGCCAGCGCCGCGGTGGTGCCGCCGAACGGGCCGACCATGTTCCAGTAGTCGGGACTCGTGGTGCCCGTGAAGTGCCCCACGCGGATGTCGCTGTGGTGCAGGGCCAGGGCTTTGTCGAGGGGGTGTGGGGTCGTGCTGCTCATGGTGATCGCCAGTGTGCCTTCGGAGGATGACCTCACGCAGTCGTGTGCGGGACGTTGGCGTGCTGCACTGCCGCAGGCGCGGTCAGCGCGGCGAGTCGGTGCAGCTTGTCGAGCGTGCTCGGCCACAGGCTCTGGCTGAACTGCTCGCGGAAGAAGCCGAAGTGGCCGATGCGCCGCGCCTGCACGTCGGCCGGCGCGATGCGCTCCACCGCGCTCGGCGCGCCTGCATAAAAACTCACGAGGCTGCGCGTGCCGGCATGCGTCATGAGTTCGTCGTCGGTCATCGAGAGCGCGAGCACCGGGAAGCGCACGCGCGCATAGCTTTGCAGCGCGGGCTCACCCTCGGCGCCCACGCTGTAGCGCGGGTTCAGGCACCAGCGGCGCCATTGCAGGATCACGCCGCGCGGCAGGTCGCCGACCTTCTTCAGCTTGCGGCCCGGAAAGTAGCCCCACAGGCGCGTGGCCAGCGGCACCAGCACGAACCAGAAATACAGGATGCTGCGCCGCAGCTTCGGCGCGTTCTCGCGCCAGTAGCCACTGCCGGCCGCGATGCTCACGAGGCCGTCGACCTGCCCGGGCCGCTGCAGGAAGCCCGGCAGCTGCGCGCCGAGGCTGTGGCCCAGCAGGTACAACGGTTCGTCGGGCAGCGCGGCCTTGGCGGCGTCGATCACCGCTTCGTAGTCGCGCGTCCAGTCGAACAGGTCGGCCTGGAAACCACGCAGCGGCGCATCGCCGAGCGAGTCGCCGCTGCCGCGGTAGTCGAAGGTCCAGACCCGCAGGCCCTGCCCCGCGAGCCAGTGCGCGAAGGGCTCGTAGAACGACTGGCGCACGCCCATCGCACCGCCGATGACGATGCTGGCGCACGGTGCGCCGGCGGGGTCGTAGCGGCGCACCGCCACGTGGGCGCCGGCGTCGACCGGCAGTTGCAGGGCTTGCATTCCGTGGTCTCCTTCGTTCTGCGGCCCCTTGCTAGGGCGTCCCGGGGTCGGACGGATCAGACGCGTTCAAAAATGCCCGCTGCGCCCTGCCCCATCCCGACGCACATCGTGACCATGCCGTACTTCAGCTTCTCGCGACGCAGTGCGTGCACCACGGTGGCCGCGCGGATCGCGCCGGTCGCGCCCAGCGGGTGGCCCAGTGCAATGGCGCCGCCCATCGGGTTGACCTTCGACGGGTCGAGCCCCAGCGTGTTCATCACCGCGAGCGATTGCGCGGCGAAGGCTTCGTTGAGTTCGAACCAGTCGATGTCTTCGTGCTTCAGGCCCGCATAGCGCAGCGCAGCCGGAATCGCCTCGATCGGGCCGATGCCCATGATGTGCGGCGGCACGCCCTTGCTGGCGAAGCTCACGAAGCGCGCGAGCGGCGTGAGGCCGTACTGCTTGATGGCCTTTTCGCTCGCCAGGATCAGCGCGCCTGCGCCGTCGGAGGTCTGCGAGCTGTTGCCGGCCGTCACCGTGCCGCGCGCGGCGAACACGGTGCGCAGCTTGGCCAGGCCCTCGATGCTGGTGTCGGGGCGCGCGCCTTCGTCCAGGCTCACGGTGCGGGTCTTGGCGATCGACTCGCCGGTTTCCAGGTTCGGCGTGCGGTCGGTCACTTCGATCGGCGTGATCTCGTCGGCGAACTTGCCGGCGGCCTGGGCGGCCAGTGCCTTCTGGTGCGAGGCCAGCGCGAACGCGTCCTGCGCCTCGCGGCTCACCTTCCACTGCTGCGCGACCTTCTCGGCCGTGAGGCCCATGCCGTAGGCAATGCCCACGTCGCCTTCGCGTTCGAAGATCGAGGGCGACAGCGAGGGCGAGTTGCCCATCATCGGCACCATGCTCATGCTCTCGACGCCGGCCGCGATCATCACGTCGGCCTCGCCGACGCGGATGCGGTCCGCCGCCATCTGCACGGCCGACAGGCCCGAGGCGCAGAAGCGGTTCACGGTGATGCCACCGATGCTGGTCGGCAGGCCGGCCAGCACCGCGCCGATGCGCGCGACGTTCAGGCCCTGCTGCGATTCGGGAATCGCACAGCCGCAGATGATGTCTTCGATGGCCTTCGGATCGAGGCCGGGAACTGCCGCGAGTGCAGCCTTCAGCGTGGTCGCGAGCAGGTCGTCGGGACGGTAGTTGCGGAAGTAGCCGCGGTGCGACTTGCCGATGGGCGTGCGGGTGGCGGAGACGATGTAGGCGTCTTGTACTTGCTTGCTCATGAAATCTGTCCTTAGTTGCGCACGGGCTTGCCGGTGCTGAGCATGCCCATGATTCGCTCTTGCGTCTTGGGGTGCACGATGAGCGAGCAGAACGCCTTGCGTTCCAGCGTCATCAGGTATTCCTCGGTCACGAGCGAGCCCGCGTCCACGTCGCCGCCGGTGACCACGTTCGCGATCAGGCTGGCAATGTGGAAGTCGTGCGCGCTGATGAAGCCGCCGTCGCGCATGTTCACCAGCTGGCCCTTGATCGTCGCGGCGCCGCTGCGGCCCGCCACGCGGAAGGTGCGGCGCAGCGGGGGGCGGTAGCCGGCGTCGGCCATGGCCTTGGCCTGCTGCAGCGCCACGTACAGCAGCTCGTCCTTGTTCGGCACGATCACGTCGCTGTCGAGCAGGTAGCCCAGCTTCTTCGAATCGAGCGCACCGGTGCCGACCTTGGCCATCGCCGCGGCGGTGAAGCCTTCGGTGAGGAACGGCAGCAGGTCGGTGCCCGTCGAGGCCGATGCGTTCTCCGCAGCGCGGCGAGCGATGTAGGTCAGGCCGCCCGCGCCGGGGATCAGGCCCACGCCGACTTCGACCAGGCCGATGTAGCTTTCCATTGCGACGACGCGCTTGGCCGAGTGGATGGCCAGCTCGCAGCCGCCGCCCAGTGCCATGCCTCGCACGGCCGAGATCACCGGCACGTTGGCGTAGCGGATCTTGAGCATGACGTTCTGCAGCTCTTCTTCCGCGCCTTCGACCGCGCCGATGCCCGCGACCACGAAGGCCGGCAGCATCGCCTGCAGGTCGGCGCCGACCGAGAACACCTCGTCGGGCGACCAGATCACCAGGCCCTTGTATTCGGCCTCGGCCAGGTCGACCGCGGCGCCCAGCGCCTCGGCCACGTCGGGGCTGATGGCGTGCATCTTCGACTGGATGCTCGCGATGAGCACCTCACCGTCGAGCGTCCACACGCGCACATCACCTTCGTCGCTGATCGTGGTGCCGGCGGTGTTGGCATCGGCCGCGTTCGCGCCGAGCACGCTCTCGGGGAACAGCTGGCGGTCGTGCACGGGCAGCTTGCGCTGCGGCACGAATTTGTTCTGCGACGCGCTCCACGAGCCTTCGGGCGTGTGCACGCCGCCGGCCTGCGCGACCGGGCCTTCGAAGACCCACTTGGGCAGCGGCGCCGTGCTCAGTGCCTTGCCCGCGTCGATGTCTTCCTGCACCCACTTGGCGACCTGCGCCCAGCCGGCTTCCTGCCAGAGCTCGAACGGGCCCTGCTTCATGCCGAAGCCCCAGCGCATCGCGAAGTCGATGTCGCGCGCGCTCTCGGCGATGTCGGCCAGGTGCACGGCGGCGTAGTGGAAACCATCGCGCAGGATCGCCCAGAGGAACTGGCCCTGCGGTCCTTCGCTCTCGCGCAGCAGCTTCAGGCGCTCGCCCGCGGGCTTCTTGAGCATGCGGCCGTACACCTCGTCGGCCTTGGCGCCGGCGGGCACGTAGTCGCCGCTCTTCAGGTCGAAGCGCAGGATGTCGCGGCCGGCCTTCTTGAAGAAGCCGGCCTTGGTCTTCTGGCCCAGGTTGCCCAGCTCCAGCAGCTTGGCGAGCACCGGCGGCGTCGCGAAGTTGGCGTAGAACGGATCGGTCTCGGCATTCAGGTTGTCCTGCAGCGTCTTCACGACGTGGGCCATGGTGTCCAGGCCCACCACGTCGGCGGTGCGGAAGGTGCCCGAGCTCGCGCGGCCCAGCTTCTTGCCGGTGAGGTCGTCCACCACGTCGGGCGTGAGGCCGAACTTCTCGACTTCCTTCAGCGTGGCCAGCATGCCGGCGATGCCGACGCGGTTGGCGATGAAGTTGGGCGTGTCGTGCGCGCGCACCACGCCCTTGCCGAGCGTGCTGGTGACGAAGGCCTCGAGGTCGTCGAGCACCTGCGGCTGCGTGGTGGGCGTGTTGATCAGCTCCACCAGGAACATGTAGCGCGGCGGGTTGAAGAAGTGAATGCCGCAGAAACGCGGCTTCAGGGCTTCAGGCAATGCTTCGCTGAGCTTGGTGATCGACAGGCCCGAGGTGTTCGAGGCCAGGATCGAATGCTTGGCGACGTGCGGCGCGATCTTCTTGTACAGATCGAGCTTCCAGTCCATGCGCTCGGCAATCGCCTCGATGATGAGGTCGCACTCGCCGAGCTTGGCGAGGTCGTCCTCGTAGTTGGCCTGCTCGATCAGGCCCGCATCGGCCACGTCACCGAGCGGCGCGGGCTTGAGCTTCTTGAGGTTGTCGATGGCGCGCGTGACGATGCCGTTCTTCGGGCCTTCCTTGGCGGCCAGGTCGAACAGCACGACAGGCACGCGCACGTTGACGAGGTGGGCGGCAATCTGCGCGCCCATCACGCCGGCGCCGAGCACGGCGACCTTCTTCACTTGAAATCGGGACATGTTGCTTGGTATTTCTTGGATAGGTTGTGCGCGGAGTTACTGCACACGGTTCCAGGTTTGGGTGCGCCAGAAGGGGCCGAGGTAGCCGCGAACCTCGAGCTTTTTTCCGCCGTCGATGGGCGTGAAGCTCGCGCGGTATTCCTTGCCGTTCTCGGGGTCGAGGATCTTCCCGCCTTCCCAGACGTCCTTGCCCTCGGCCTTCTTGCCGCCACGGATGATCTCCAGGCCCGCGATGGGCTTGCCCTTGCGGTCGTCGGCGCATTCATCGCAGGTGGCGTCGGGCTTAGTGTCTTTCTTCAACGACTTCTCGATGCGCCCGAGCAGCGCGCCGTTGGCTTCGGCGATGCGGATCTCGGCCTTGGCCTCGCCGGTCTTGTCGTCGACGTTGCGCCACAGGCCCACCGGCGTGCTCTGGGCCATGGCCGAGACGGCGGTGACGGTGAACAAGACGGCTGCAAGCGTTGCTTTCATGAGCGGGCTCCCGGTGGGTCGATGAAGAAAGACTGTGTGTCGCTTAGGCGAGTGCGGCGTCGGTGTCCATCAACACCTTGCTGCCGGTGCGCGCGGTGCGCATCAGCATCACGGTCTCGGGGAACAGCTTGGCGAAGTAGAAGCGTGCGGTCTGCAGCTTGGCGACGTAGAACGGATCGTTGTTGCCAGCGGCGATTTCGCGCAGGGCCACTTGCGCCATGCGGGCGAACAGGTAGCCGAACACGAAGTGGCCGGCCACGCGCAGGTAGTCGACGGCGGCAGCGCCCACTTCGTCGGGGTTCTGGAAGCCCTTGAAGCCGATTTCGGTCGTGAACTTGGTGAGCTGGTCGCCCAGCATCGCGATCGGGTTGATGAACTCGGCCATCTTCTCGTTCACGCCTTCTTCTTCCACCAGCTTGGCGACGAGTTTGCCGAACTTCTTCAGCGAGGCGCCGTTGTTGCCCAGGATCTTGCGGCCCAGCAGGTCCAGCGACTGGATGGTGTTGGTGCCTTCATAGATCATGTTGATGCGGTTGTCGCGCACGAACTGTTCCATGCCCCATTCCTTGATGAAGCCGTGGCCGCCGAAGACCTGCATGCACGAGTTCGTCGCGATGTGGCCGTTGTCGGTGATGAAAGCCTTGACGATGGGCGTGAGCAGCGCGACCAGCTCGCCGCTGTCCTTGCGCACCTTCTCGTCGGGGTGGTTGTGTTCCTTGTCGAGCAGCAGCGTGCAGAAGATCTGCAGCGCGCGGCCGCCTTCGGCATACGCCTTGGCGGTGAGCAGCATCTTGCGCACGTCGGGGTGCACGATGATGGGGTCGGCTTCCTTGTCCTTGGCCTTCACGCCCGACAGCGAGCGCATCTGGATGCGGTCCTTGGCGTAGGCCAGTGCATTCTGATAAGCCACTTCGGTCAGGCCGAGCGACTGGTTGCCCACGCCCAGGCGGGCGGCGTTCATCATCACGAACATCGCGGCCAGGCCCTTGTTGGGCTCGCCCACCAGCGTGCCGGTGGCGCCTTCGATCACGATCTGCGCGGTGGCGTTGCCGTGGATGCCCATCTTGTGCTCCAGGCCGGCGCAGAAGATCGGGTTGCGCTCGCCCAGCGAACCGTCGGCCTTGACGTGGAACTTGGGCACCACGAACAGGCTGATGCCCTTGCTGCCCTTGGGCGCGTCCGGCAGGCGGGCCAACACCAGGTGAATGATGTTGCTCGTCATGTCGTGCTCGCCGGCCGAGATGAAGATCTTGCTGCCGGTGATGCGGTAGGTGCCGTCCGACTGCGGCTCGGCCTTGGTGCGCAAGAGGCCCAGGTCGGTGCCGCAATGGGGTTCGGTCAGGCACATGGTGCCGGTCCACTCGCCGCTGGTGAGCTTGGGCAGGTAGGTCTTCTTCTGGTCGTCGGTGCCGTGCGCGGCCAGTGCCTCGTAGGCGCCGTGCGACAGGCCCGGGTACATGGTCCAGGCCTGGTTGGCGCTGTTGAGCATTTCGAACAGGCACTGGTTCACCACGAACGGCAGGCCCTGGCCGCCGAAGGCCGGGTCGCACGACAGCGCGGGCCAGCCGCCTTCGACGTACTTGGCGTAGGCGTCCTTGAAGCCGGTGGGCGTCTTCACTTCGTGCGTGGCCTTGTCGAGCACGCAGCCTTCTTCGTCGCCGCTGATGTTCAGCGGGAAGGTGACTTCGGCGGCGAACTTGCCGGCCTCTTCGATCACGGCGTTGATGGTGTCGGCATCGGTCTCGGCGTGGGCCGGCAGTGCCTTGAGTTCCTC
Source organism: Variovorax sp. GW823-FHT04F07 (assembly GCF_058795995.1). Taxonomy (NCBI): domain Bacteria; kingdom Pseudomonadati; phylum Pseudomonadota; class Betaproteobacteria; order Burkholderiales; family Comamonadaceae; genus Variovorax; species Variovorax sp. GW823-FHT04F07. The sequence goes on along the minus strand of NZ_JBXAIG010000005.1, from coordinate 122,231 downwards.
GGCGACGTTGAGCACTTCGTGCAGCACGAACTGCATGTCACGCACGGGGGGGTTGTAGGTAGGCATCCGGGACTCTCCTGGTCGAAGCTAGATAGATTGGAAAAAACGAAAACGGAAAAACGAAACGGGCAGCCGTGGCGCTCAGCGCACGGTCTTGAGCCGGCGCGTGCCGCGCGCAGCGGGCGCGGACTCGGCGGCATTGGAGGCAGGCGGCGCGTCCGGCGTGGCGGCGCGCGCAAGGATGTTGTCGAAGCCGACGTTGGCGCGGCCGATGGAGCCGGGCACCTGCAGGAAGCGGGCTTCGTAGTGCAGCGCGAGGATCAGGCCGTGGATCTCGAAGCCGACCTGGCGCTCGTCGGCGTCGGCGCGCAGGTGGCCTTCGGTCTTGGACTGCACGATGGCGCGCAGCACGGCGGCCTGCCAGATGCTGACCGACTCGACCAGCGCGTCGCGCACCGGGCCCGGACGGTCGTCGAACTCGGAAGCGCCGCTGATGTAGATGCAGCCCGAGTCGATTTCGGTCGAGGTGCGCTTCATCCAGTTGGCGAACATGGCGCGCAGGCGCGGCAGGCCGCGCGGCGCCTGGAGCGCGGGGAAGAACACCTCCTGCTCGAAGCGGGCGTGGTATTCGCGCACCACGGAAATCTGCAGTTCCTCGCGCGAGCCGAAGTGGGCGAACACGCCCGACTTGCTCATCTTGGTGATTTCGGCCACGGCGCCGATCGACAGGCCCTCGAGCCCGATCTGCGCGGCCAGCGCCAGCGCGGCGTCGACGATGATGGCCTTGGTCTGCTGGCCTTTGGGGGCGGCGCGGGCCGGCTTGGCGGGAACGGCGGTGGCAGACATCGTGAAAGCTCCGAATAAAACGAACGGTCGTTCTATTTTGCAGGGGCTTTGCACTTTTGACCGCAAATGACCTTGGTCCGCGGTAGGTTAATGAAGGTTAGCCAAAGCAAGGGGCGACCGCCAGGGGGCCGCACCCTTGCCCCGCGGGATCAGAACTCCTGCGACACGGGCCGCAGCACGACCTCGTTGATGTCCACGTTGGCCGGCTGTTCCACCGCGTAGACGATGGCGCGCGCCACCGAGTCGGCGGGGATCTGGTTGGCGTCGTAGAAGGCCTTCACGCCGGCGGCGCTCTCGGCGTCGCTGCTGCCGAACTTCAGCTCCGAGTCCACGGCACCGGGCGACACGATGGTCACGCGCACGCCGCTGTTGCCCACCTCCACGCGCAGGCCTTCGGAGATGGCCCGCACCGCGTGCTTGGTGGCGCTGTAGACGGTGCCGATGGGCGTGAACACCTTCAGCCCGGCAATCGACGCGACGTTGACGATGTGGCCGCGGCCCTGCGCCTGCATGCGCGGCAGCACGGCGGCGATGCCGTAGAGCACGCCCTTGATGTTGACGTCGATGGTGCGGTCCCACTCGTCGACCTTGAGCTTGTCCAGCGGCGACAGCGGCATCACGCCCGCGTTGTTGACCAGCACGTCGATGCGGCCGAAGGCCTCGACGGTGGCGGCAGCGAGCTTTTCGAGGTCGGCGCGCTGGGCCACGTCGGTGGCCACGGCGATGGCGTCGCCGCCGGCCTGGCGGATCTCGGCGACGACCTGGTCGAGCCGGTCGGTGCGGCGGGCCGCGAGCACCACCTTGGCGCCGCGCGCGGCCAGGTGGCGCGCCGTCGATTCGCCCAGGCCGCTGCTGGCACCGGTGACGATGGCGACCTTGCCCTGGATGTTGTCTTGAATGGAGGTCATGGGAATTTCCTTGGGATGTGTTGAAGAAGTGCATGCAGTGTGGAAAATCCACGCGTTCCAGTAAATGAAACTCTAGCGACTTCAGAATTCCCCAAAAAGGAACACCCCATGTCCAACCGCCTCGAAGCCCTGCGCGTGTTCTTCACCGCCGCCGATGCCGCCAACTTCCGCGAGGCGGCCGTGCGCCTGTCGGTGTCGCCGCAGGTGGTGACGCGCGCGGTGCGCGAACTCGAAGAAGAACTGGGCGAGCCGCTCTTTCACCGCAGCACGCGCGGCGTGCAGCTCACCGATTTCGGGCGCCAGCTCGCCGAGCGCGCCCGCGTGGCCGTGGGCGGCGTGGACGAACTCTTTCATCGCATCGACCGGCGCGCGCTGTCGCAGCACACGGGCACGGTGCGGGTCACGGCGCCGCATGTGTACGCCCGGCTGATCCCGCAGGCGCTGGCGCCGCTGCTGGCGCAGCACCCCGGGCTGGTGCTCGACCTGCGGCTGTCGGAGCAGCATGCCGACGTGGTCGACCAGCAGATCGACCTCGGCGTGCGCGTCGGCCCGATGCGCGACGCGCGCTTCGTGGCCCGGGGTGTGGGAAAGATGTCGCTGTGCGTGGTGGCATCACCTGCACTCATCGAGCGGGTCGGTGCGCCGCGCACCGTCGATGCGCTGTCCGGGCTGCCGGTGACGGCGCTGATCGACCACAGCTCGGGCCGCCCCTGGCCGTGGGCGTTCAGCAAGAAGCGGGTGTTCACCGTGTCGTCGCCCGCGTTCGTGACGGACAACATCGACGCCGAATGCGCCGCGGTGCTGGCGGGCATCGGCTTCGGCCAGCTCATCGGGCCGCTGGCGCAGCCGTGGCTGCAGTCGGGTGCGCTGGTGGAGGTGCTGGCGGCCGAGGCGCCCGAGCCCTGGCCGATCCACGTCTACCGCCCGCAGCGCGCGCCGGTGCCGGCGCGCGTGCGGCTGGTGTACGACGAGCTGGTGCGCGTGCTCAGAGCTTGAAGGGCACCACTTCCTGGCGCTGTTCGCCCAGGCCTTCGATGCCCAGCGTCATCACGTCGCCCTTCTTCAGGAACAGCGGCGGCTTCATGCCCATGCCGACGCCGGGCGGCGTGCCGGTGGTGATCACGTCGCCGGGCATCAGCGTCATGAATTGGCTCACGTAGCTCACGAGCTTGGCCACGCTGAAGATCATGGTCTTGGTGCTGCCGGTCTGCACGCGCTGGCCGTTGAGGTCGAGCCACATCGCGAGCTTCTGCGGATTCTCGATCTCGTCGCGCGTGACGAGCCAGGGGCCGATGGGGCCGAAGGTGTCGCAGCCCTTGCCCTTGTCCCAGGTGCCGCCGCGCTCGATCTGGTATTCACGCTCGCTCACGTCATTGATGGTGCAGTAGCCGGCCACGTAATCGAGTGCGCTCTTTTGCGACACATAGCGCGCCTTCGTGCCGATGACCACGCCGAGCTCGACCTCCCAGTCGGACTTGACCGAGCCCTTGGGCAGCATCACCGGGTCGTTCGGGCCCTGGATGCAGCTGGTGGCCTTCATGAAGACGATGGGTTCCTTGGGCACCGGCAGGCCCGATTCGGCCGCGTGGTCGGCGTAGTTCAGGCCGATGGCGATGAACTTGCCGACGTTGGCCACCGGGCTGCCGAAGCGTGGCTTGCCCTTGACCAGCGGCAGCTTGTCGACCTTGGTCTTGCGCAGCTTGGCCAGGGCGACATCGCCGAGCTGGTCGGGACCGATGTCCTTGATGACGGCGCTCAGGTCGCGCAGCTTGCCTTCGTTGTCGATGAGACCGGGCTTTTCTTTGCCGGGGTTGCCGTAGCGGACGAGTTTCATGCGTTCCTTTCAGTACATTGAATGGTGAATCAGTAGGTGGAGCGGCCGCCCGACAGGTCGAACACGGCGCCGGTGGAAAAGGAGCAATCGTCGGTGCACAGCCAGCCGACCATCGCCGCCACTTCTTCCACCGTGCCGAAGCGGCCCATGGGAATCTTCGAGAGCATGAAGGCGATGTGGTCGGGGCTCATCTGGTCGAAGATGGCGGTCTTCACCGCCGCGGGCGTCACGCAGTTCACGCGGATGCCGGTGTCGGCCAGCTCCTTGCCGAGCGACTTGGTGATCCCGATGACGGCGGCCTTGCTCGCACTGTACGCGCTGGCGTTGGGGTTGCCGTCCTTGCCCGCCACCGAGGCGATGTTGACGATGCGGCCCTCCCCCTTCGTGCCCTGCCTGCGCATCTGCGCCACCACCTCGCGGCAACACAGGAACACGCCGTTGACGTTGACCTCCATCACCTGGCGCCAGTCGTCCACCGGGTAGTCCCACAGCTTGACGTTGGGCCCGGTGATGCCGGCGCTGTTGACCAGCGCATCGATGCGCGGCGCGTGCGCGAGCGTGGCCGCCACGGCTTTCGCGACCGAGGGCTGCTGCGTCACGTCGACCTTCAACGCGAAGGCCTTGGCCCCCAGCGCTTCGGCCGCGCGCCCGGCGGCGGCCTCGTCGCGGTCCCACAGCGTGACGCTGCCGCCCGAGGCGACGAGCCGCTGCGCGATGCCCAAGCCCAGCCCCGTGGCACCGCCGGTGACCACGGCGTGGCGGCCTTCGAAATCGAGCCGGTTCATATCGTGATGCCGCCGTCGACCGTGAAGTACTGGCCGGTGGCGAAGATGGATTCGTCGCTGGCCAGGAACACCACCACCGGCGCGATCTCCTCGGCCTGCGCGAGGCGGCCCATGGGCTGGCGCGCCACGAAGGCCTTGCGCGCGGCCTCGGGGTCGGCGTTGGCGTTGATGCGATCGCCCAGCGAGGGCGTGTCGACCGTGCCCGGGCACACGGCATTGCAGCGGATGCCGCGGGCCACGTAGTCGGCCGCCACGCTCTTGGTGAGGCCGAGCACGGCCGCCTTGGTGGTGCCGTAGACGAAGCGGTTGGGCAGGCCCTTCATGCTGGAGCACACGCTGGCCATGTTGATGATGCTGCCGCGCCCGGCCGCGAGCATGCCGGGCAGCACGGCCTGGATGGTCCACATCTGGGCGCGCACGTTGAGGCGGAAGGCAAAGTCGAGGTCATCGTCGCCGGCCTGCTCGATGGTGCCGTTGTGCACCACGCCCGCGCAGTTGAACAGCACGTCGAGCGTGGGCAGCTGCGCCACGACCGCGCCGATGGCGGCCTTGTCGAGCACGTCGAGCTTCAGGGCCGTGACGTTCGCCACGCCGGCGTAGGCCGACAGCAGCTGCTCGTTGACGTCGGTGGCCCACACATGGGCGCCCTCGGCCGCGAGCGCCAGCACGCTGGCGCGGCCGATGCCCTGGCCGGCGGCGGTGACGAGCACGGTCTTTCCCTTCAATCTCATGGTCGGTGTCTCCTGGGGTGTTCTGCGGATGCGGGGTGGGTTCGGGTTAGGCCCGATGGGTGACATCTGTGAATCGCCGTATTCTGAATTGGCCTTACCACTTGTCCAATTCAGGACAACCCTTAAGCCGATCCACCGCCTCGCCCGCACCCACACCTTGCTCCCGTGCCGCTCCAGACCGTCGAACCCCAACGCCTCTATCGCCAGATTGCCGACCAGCTCCGGGGGCTGATCGCCAAGGGCGAATTCGACGTGGGCGCGCGCCTGCCCGCCGAGCGCGACCTGGCCAAGCAGCTCGGCGTGAGCCGGCCCTCGGTGCGCGAGGCGCTCATCGCGCTGGAGGTCGAGGGCTGGGTCGAGGTGCGCACCGGCTCGGGCGTGTACGTGCTCGACCGCTCGCACCGCGCGAGCGCACCGGTGGCGCCCACCGAGTGGGGGCCGCTGGAGCTGATCCGCGCGCGCCGCGTGATCGAGGGCGAGACCGCCGCCATCGCCGCCCTCTCGGGCAAGCGCAAGGACGTGGACGCGATGACGCGCGCCATCGCCACCATGCGCGAGATGGCCGACCGCAACGTCATGCCGCTGGACGGCGACCGCGCCTTTCACCTGGCCATCGTCGGCGCCAGCGGCAACGTGGTGCTGGTCGAGACGGTGCAGGGCTTCTGGGATTCACGCCGCGGCCCGATCTTCACGCGGCTGGGCGGCTACTTCGAGACCGTGACCTCGTGGCGCGCCGCCATCACCGAGCACGAGGCGATCCGCGACGCCATTGCCGCGCGCGACGCCGACGCCGCGCGCAGCGCGATGCACACGCACATGGACAACTCGCACCACCGTTTCAGCGCGAGCTGGCGCCGCGCCAAGCCCGCCTGATTCCTCGCCAGCCTTCCTGCCAGTTCACTACAACGGAGACACACCCCATGATCAGCAGCAGCAAGAACAGCAAACGCACCGCCCTCAAGGCCCTGGCCGCCTGCGCCCTCGCGGCCGGCGCACTGGGCGTATCGGGCACCGCCTCGGCGCAGACCAAGCTCAAGTGGGCGCACGTCTACGAGACCTCGGAGCCCTTCCACAAGTACTCGGTGTGGGCGGCCGAGGAGATCAAGAAGCGCAGCAACGGCAAGTACGACATCCAGGTGTTCCCGGCCTCCAGCCTGGGCAAGGAAGCCGACATCAACCAGGGCCTGACGCTGGGCACGGTCGACATCGTGCTGACCGGCGCGAGCTTCGCGGGCAACAGCTACAAGCCGCTGGCGATCACCTACTTTCCGTTCATCTTCCGCGACGCGGAGCACCAGCTGAAGTACGCCAGGAGCGACGTGTTCAAGGAGCTCGCCAAGGGCTACGACGACAAGACCGGCAACCACATCACGGCGCTCAACTACTACGGCGCGCGCCACGTCACCTCGAGCGCGGCCAAGCCGGTGAGCAAGCCCGAAGACATGAAGGGCCTGAAGATCCGCGTGCCCGACGCGCCCGCCTACCTGGCCTTCCCCAAGTCGCTGGGCGCCAATGCCACGCCGATCGCCTTCGCCGAGGTCTACCTGGCGCTGCAAAGCGGCACCGTGGATGCGCAGGAGAACCCGCTGCCCACCATCGAGGCCAAGAAGTTCTATGAAGTGCAGAAGAACATCTCGCTGACCGGCCACATCGTCGACTCGCTGCTCACCGTGGTCTCGGGCCAGCTGTGGGCCAAGCTCAGCGCCGACGAGAAGAAGATGTTCAACGACGTGATGCAGGAAGCCGCCGAGAAGACCGGCCGCGAGATCATCGCCTCCGAGACCCGGCTGGTGGAGGAGTTCAAGAAGAAGGGCAACAACGTGATCACGGTCGACAAGGGCGCGTTCCGCGAGGCCGTGCTCAAGAACACCAAGCCCACCGACCACGGCTACCGCCAGCAGGACTACGACCGCATCATCGCGATCAAGTAAGGCCACACGATGAGCGACGACAAGCTGCTGGGCGACGACGGCGAGTTCCACGCCAAGGACGAGGCCGTCGACCTGTCCGGCACCACCGTGGAGGCCTGGGCCGCCCTGGGCATCTTCTGGGTGCTGGGCCTCACGGTGCTCTACCAGTTCGTGACGCGCTACGTGCTGAACGACTCGGCCTCCTGGACCGAGGAGATCGCGCGCTACCTGCTGGTGGGCACGGTGTTCGTGGGCGCGTCGATCGGCGTGGCGCGCAACAACCACATCCAGGTCGACTTCTTCTACCGCCACATGCCGCCGGCCATGGGCCGCGCGCTGGGCCTTCTGGTCGACGTGCTGCGCACGGCGTTCTTCGCGGCAGCGGTGGTCATGACGGTGCAGATGATGCTCAAGATCGGCAACAACGCGAGCATGACCATCGTCGACCTGCCGATGAACATCGTCTACGGCGTGTGCCTCCTGGGCTTCGTCGCCATGTGCGTGCGCTCGGTGCAGGTGAGCGTGGTGCACTGGCGCCGCGGCTACTGCGTGCTGGAGCGGCCCGAATCCACGATCGACGACCGCTGAGGTCGCAACCCCACTCCATCACGACAACAACATGCTGAAGATCGCCTTCCTGCTCTTCATGAGCGCCGGCATCCCGGTCGCCGTGGCCATGGCCGGTGCCTCGCTGGTCTACATCCTCTGGAGCGGCAACCTGCCGGGCTTCGTCGTCATTCACCGCATGGTGAGCGGCGTCGACAGCTTTCCGCTGCTCGCCGTTCCCTTCTTCATCCTCGCCGGCAACCTGATGAACAACGCCGGCATCACCAACCGCATCTACAACTTCGCGCTCGCGCTGGTGGGCTGGCTCAAGGGCGGCCTGGGGCACGTGAACATCCTGGGCTCGGTGATCTTCTCGGGCATGAGCGGCACCGCCATCGCGGACGCGGCGGGCCTGGGCACGATCGAGATCAAGGCCATGAAGGAACACGGCTACTCGACCGAGTTCGCGGTCGGCGTGACCGCGGCCTCGGCCACGCTGGGGCCGATCATTCCGCCGAGCCTGCCCTTCGTGATCTACGGGATGATGGCCAACGTGTCGGTGGGCGCGCTGTTCATCGCGGGGCTGATGCCGGGGCTCATCATGACGCTGCTCATGATGCTCACGGTGGCCTACTACGCGCACAAGAACGGCTGGGGCGCGGACGTGAAGTTCCAGTGGCCGCGCCTCATGAAGGCGCTGGTCGAGCTGCTGGTGGTGTGCCTGTGGCCCACGCTGCTGTGGTTCGCAGTCGACAAGTTCGGCGCGCCGGCCCAACCGGCGGTGGCCATTGCGCTGGTGATCCTCTTCGCGGCCGACAAGGTCTTCAAGTTCGAGGCGGTGCTGCCGATCATGACGCCGGTGCTGCTCATCGGCGGCATGGCGACGGGCCTGTTCACCGCCACCGAAGGCGCCATTGCCGCCTGCGTGTGGGCGATGGTGCTGGGCTTCTTCTGGTACCGCACGCTGCAGTGGAAGATGTTCGTCAAGGTGTGCCTGGAGACGGTCGAGTCGACCTCGACGGTGCTCTTCATCGTGGCGGCCGCCTCGATCTTCGGCTGGATGCTGACGGCCACCGGCGTCACGGCCGACATCGCGAGCTGGGTGCTCAACTTCACCAAGGAAGCCTGGGTGTTCCTGCTGCTGGCGAACCTGCTGATGCTGTTCGTGGGCTGCTTCCTGGAGACCACCGCGGCCATCACGATCCTGGTGCCGATCCTCTTGCCGATCTCGAACCAGCTGGGCATCGACCCGGTGCATTTCGGCGTGGTGATGGTGCTCAACCTCATGATCGGCGTGCTGCATCCGCCGATGGGCATGGTGCTGTTCGTGCTGGCACGCATCGCCAACCTCAGCATCGAGCGCACGACGATGGCGATCCTGCCCTGGCTGGTGCCGTTGCTGTTGAGCCTGGGCATCATCACCTACTGGCCTGCCACCGTGCTGTGGCTGCCGAAGATCATGCAGTAACGACCACCGCCGGCGCACCCGCGCCGGCTCCGAGAACGATACCCACGATGACCCCCTACATCCGACTCCATCCCGCCGACGACGTCGTCATCGCGCGCTCGCAACTGCTGGGCGGCACGCTCGTCGAGAACGTGGCCGTGCGCGGCCTGATCCCGCCGGGGCACAAGGTCGCCATGCGCGCCATCGCGCAGGGCGAACCGGTGCGCCGCTACAACCAGATCATCGGCTTCGCGAGCAAGCCCATTGCCGCCGGCGAGCACGTGCACACGCAGAACCTGGACATGGGCCCCGACAAGGGCGACTTCGAACGCGACTACGCCTTCGGCGCCGACGTGAAGCCCGCGCCCGCAAAACGCGAGGCCACCTTCATGGGCATCAAGCGCGCCGATGGCCGCGTGGCCACGCGCAACTACATCGGCGTGCTGACCAGCGTGAACTGCTCGGCCACGGCCGCGCGCGCGATTGCCGACCACTTCTCTCGCAAGACGAATCCGCAGGCGCTGGCGGCGTTTCCGAATGTCGACGGCGTGGTCGCGCTCACGCACGGCACGGGCTGCGGCATGGACACGCAGGGCATGGGCATGCAGATCCTGGAGCGCACGCTCACGGGCTACGCCACGCACCCGAACTTCGCGGGCGTGCTGGTGGTCGGACTCGGCTGCGAGGCCAACCAGATCAACGCCTGGCTCGCGACCGGCCACCTGGCCGAGGGCGAGAACTTCCGCACCTTCAACATCCAGGACACGGGCGGCACGCGCAAGACGGTCGAGAAGGGCGTGGCGCTCATCAATGAAATGCTGCCGCGCGCCAACGCAGTGAAGCGCGAGCCGTGCAGCGCGGCGCACATCACCATCGGGCTGCAGTGCGGCGGCTCCGACGGCTACTCGGGCATCAGCGCGAACCCGGCGTTGGGCGCGGCGGTCGACCTGCTGGTGGCGCACGGCGGCACGGCCATCCTGAGCGAAACGCCCGAGGTGTACGGCGCCGAGCACCTGCTGACACGCCGCGCGGTGAAGCGCGAGGTCGGCCAGAAGCTGGTGGAGCGCATCAAGTGGTGGGAGCACTACACCGCCATCAACGAAGGCGAGATGAACAACAACCCCTCGCCCGGCAACAAGGCGGGCGGGCTCACCACCATCCTCGAGAAGTCGCTGGGCGCGGTCGCCAAGGGCGGCACCAGCAACCTCGAGGCGGTGTACGAATATGCCGAGCCCGTCACCGCGCACGGCTTCGTCTACATGGACACGCCAGGCTACGACCCGGTGAGCGCCACGGGCCAGGTGGCCGGCGGCGCGAACCTGATCTGCTTCACGACCGGTCGCGGCTCGGCCTACGGCTGCGCGCCCTCGCCTTCGCTCAAGCTGGCGACCAACTCGGCGCTGTGGCAGCGGCAGGAAGAAGACATGGACATCAACTGCGGCGAGATCGTGGACGGCACGGCCTCAATTGCGGAGATGGGCCAGCGCATCTTCGAGCTGGTGCTGGCCACCGCCTCGGGCGCGCACTCGAAGAGCGAACAGCACGGCTACGGGCAGAACGAGTTCGTGCCGTGGCAAGTCGGCGCGGTGATGTGAGGCCAATGCAGCCCCTGCCCGCCCGCCCCGTCGGCCACGCCATCCCATTGAACGCAAGAGGAGCCTGATCCATGTCCAGAACCCTGCCGGCCGACGGCCTGCAAGCCAACGTCGCCCGCATCCTCGAAGCCGCAGGCAGCACGGCCGCCGAGGCGCAGCAGGTGGCCGCCAACCTCGTGCTGGCCAACCTGAGCGGCCACGACTCGCACGGCGTGGGCATGCTGCCGCGCTACATCGATGCGGCGGCCGAAGGCGGCCTCGTGCCCAACGCCGCCGTGAAGGTCAACCTCGACATCGGCACGCTGATGGGCCTGGACGGCCAGCACGGCTACGGGCAGATCGTCGGCGTGCAGGCGATGGAGCTCGGCATCGCGCGCGCGAAGCAGCACGGCAGCTGCATCTTCACGCTCGCCAACGCGCACCACCTGGGGCGCATCGGCCATTTCGCGGAAATGGCGACGGCGCAGGGGCTGGTGGCGATGCACTTCGTCAACGTGCTCTCGCGGCCCGTGGTGGCGCCCTGGGGCGGCGGCGACGGGCGCTTCGGCACCAACCCGTGCTGCATCGGCATTCCGCTGGCGGGCGCCGAGCCCTTCGTGCTCGACTACGCGACCAGCCGCGTGGCGCAGGGCAAGATGCGCGTGGCCCACAACAAGGGCGAGCAGGTGCCCGACGGCTACCTCATCGACGAGCACGGCGCGCCCACCAACGACCCGGGCGTGGTCGTGGTGCCGCAGGGCAACGGCCTGTTCGGCGCGCTCATGACCTTCGGCGAACACAAGGGCTACGGCATGGCGGTGGCCTGCGAGCTGCTGGGCGGCGCGCTCACGGGCGGCGGCACCTGGCACCGGCCGGCGGACACGGCGCGCACGGTGCTCAACGGCATGCTGACGGTGCTGATCGACCCCGTGAAGCTCGGCACGCAGAAGGCCTTCGACGAGGAGGCACGCGAGTTCATCGGCTGGCTGCGGCAAAGCCCGCCGGGCCAGGGCTTCGAGGCCGTGCAGATCGCAGGCGAACCGGAGCGCCAGGCGCGCGTGGCGCGCCGGCGCGACGGCGTGTGGGTCGATGACGCGACCTGGGGCGAGATCGTCGCCGCCGGCGCCAAGGTGGGCGTGGCCGTCGCCTAGCGTCGCGCCGCCTGGCGCGACTTCTGGCTCAGCACGAGCGCGATGCCGCCAAGGATCGCCACCGAGGCGAGTGCCAGCCGCGGCGTGATCGCTTCCGACAGGAACAGTACGCCGCCGAACGCCGCCAGCAACGGCACCGACAGTTGCACCGTGGCCGCCCGCAACGCCGACAGCCGGCCCAGCGCCGCGTACCAGACCACGTAGCCGAGCCCCGAGGTCAGCGCGCCGGAGGCCACGGCCAGCGCGACGCCGCGCGCATCGGCGTGCGCGCGCGTGGCGAACACCAGGCTCAGCGCCAGGGCCAGCGGCACGGCGCGCAGGAAGTTGCGCGCGGTCGCGGCCAGCGGGTCGGCCACGCCCCGGCCGCGCAGCGAATACACGCCCCACGCCACGCCCGCCACCGCCATCAGCACGGCGCCCAGCAACGGCGGCGCGGCGATGCCCGGCGACACCAGGTAGACGAGGCCGGCCGCCGCAAGGACGAAGCCGCACCACGCCAGCACCCCGAAGCGCTCGCCGCCGCCCAGCCCCGCGCCCAGCATCGTGAGCTGCACCGCGCCGAAGAGGATCAGCGCGCCCGTGCCCGCCGAAAGGCTGAGGTACGCGAAGGAGAAGAACGCCACATAGGCGAACAGCATGACGGCCGGAAGCCAGCCGGTGCGCCCGAGGGCGGACGGCTGCGATCGGAAGCGCACGACAAGCGCCAACGTGATCGCCCCGGACGCGAGCCGGATGCTGCCGAAGCTGGCCGGGTCGATGCCGCCGTGCTGCAGCGCGAGCCGGCACAGCAGCGAGTTGGCCGCGAACGCGACCATGGCGACCGCGGTGAGCGCAACGGCATGCAGGAGAAGGGCCGGACGGGCGGCGGCGTCAGGCATGGCGCGCCCCGGAAGGCCAGCGGCTGCGGGAAGGACAAGCACTCATGCGAGCCTCCGATCCAGAGGTCATGCGAAACGGGCTTGTCACCGCGGCACCGCGTGGCGGCAAGGGAGGAAATTGATCGTACGCGCCGCCAGGGGCCGCGTCGAGTTCAGCGTGGCGGCGCCGGACTTGCCGGCAAGGCCGTCAAACGATCAGGGCGATCGTGGCTTCCAGGTGTTCGGACGGCGCGCGGCGGAAACCCGAGCGCGCAAAGCGCTGCAGCTGCCCGACCACGAAGGCCGTGAGCGCCGCGGCGCGCACCTGGGCGTCGACGCTGGGCGTGGCCGAGCCGTCGGCGGCGGCCGCGCCGCGCAGCACCTGGCGCAGCGTGGCCTCGATCTTGTCGAAGAACTGGTTCATGCGCTGCTGCAGGCGCTCGTTCTCGAACACCAGCGCATCGCCGACCATGACGCGCGTCATGCCGGGGTTGCGCTCGGCGAACTGCACGAGCAGCACGAGGATGCGGGCCGCCTGCTGGCTGCCGGTGGCGCCTTCGCGCTCGAGGATCTGGTTGACCAGCGTGAAGACGCTCTGCTCGATGAAGTCGATGAGGCCCTCGAACATCTGGGCCTTGCTCGCGAAGTGGCGGTACAGGGCCGCCTCGCTCACCTCGAGCCGCGCGGCCAGCGCGGCGGTGGTGACCCGCTCGGCACCGGGCTGCTCCAGCATGGCGGCCAGCGCCTGCAGGATCTGCACGCGCCGCTCGCCCGGCTTGGGGCGCTTGCGCGTCGGTGCGGCGGCGGGCGTGTCGGCCGGGGTCTCTACGCCGGGGGCAGCTGTCTCTTCGTTCTGCATGGGAGCGCGTGCAAAGATGTAATCAATTGATTCTCGCACAGCGCAGTGAGCGCGCGCCTTCCGCCGACGGAAGGCACGCGGAGGGCGCTCAACGCGCCCGGATCATCGTGCCGTAGGCCTGGTCGGTCAGGATCTCGAGCAGCATCGCGTGCGGCACGCGGCCGTCGATGATGTGCACCGCGTTCACGCCGCTCTTGGCCGCGTCGAGCGCGCCTTCGATCTTGGGCAGCATGCCGCCCGAGATGGTGCCGTCGGCGAACAGGTCGTCGATTTCGCGCGCGCTCAGGTTGGTGAGCAGGTTGCCGTTCTTGTCGAGCACGCCGGGCGTGTTCGTCAGCAGCATGAGCTTCTCGGCCTTGAGCACGGTGGCCAGCTTGCCGGCGACGACGTCGGCGTTGATGTTGTAGCTCTCGTTCTCCTCGCCGAAGCCGATCGGGCTCACGACGGGAATGAAGGCGTCGTCCTGCAGCGCCTTGACCACGCTGGGGTCGATGGAAACGATGTCGCCGACCTGGCCCACGTCGTGGTGCACGTTCGGGTCGGTGCGGTCGGCCAGCTTGAGCTTTTGCGCGCGAATGAGGCCGCCGTCGCGCCCCGTGAGGCCCACGGCCTTGCCGCCGGCCTGGTTGATCAGGCCCACGATGTCCTGCTGCACCTCGCCGGCCAGCACCCATTCGACGACTTCCATGGTCTCGGCGTCGGTCACGCGCATGCCCTGCACGAAGCTGCCCTTCTTGCCCAGCTTGTTCAGCGCGGCCTCGATCTGCGGGCCGCCGCCGTGCACCACCACCGGGTTCATGCCGACCAGCTTGAGCAGCACCACGTCTTCGGCGAAGTCGGCCTGCAGCGCCGGGTCGGTCATGGCGTTGCCGCCGTACTTGATGACGATGGTCTTGCCGTGGAACTTGCGGATGTACGGCAGCGCCTGGGCCAGGATCTCGGCCTTGTCGCGCGGAGGGATGTTGAGGACGGGGTCGGTCATGGGCGGTCAGGCTCCAAAGCGGTGGACGATGGGAAGAATTCTCGCAACAAGGCGGCGCCGGCGGTCAGGGCCGCAGCCAGCGCGGGACCTTGAAGCGCACGATCATCAGGTACGCCCCGACGTAGGTCGTGACGAACAGAAAGCAGAACAGCATCAGCACGAAGGTGTTGTTCCAGAACAGCACCGCGGGCACCACCGACAGCGCGGCGAACATCCACAGGTAGGGCGAGGTGCGGTTGTTGCGCGCCAGCAGCTGGCGCGCCTCGTCGTCCGCGAAGGCCACGCGCACGATGCGCCGGAAGATCAGCTGGTGGAAGTGCAGCGCGTCGGCCGTGCCCGGCGACTGGCCGCGGGCCAGCTTGCGGTAGATGGAGAACAGCGTCTCCCACACCGGGTAGATCAGCAGCAGCATCGGGAACCACGGCGACACCACGCGGTGGCGCTGCACCAGCGTCACGCAGGCCACGGCGATCACCATGCCCCAGACGTAGGCGCCGCCGTCGCCGGCGAAGATCTTGCCACGCGGGTAGTTCCAGACCAGGAAGCCGAAGGTGGCGCCGACCAGGCAGATCACCATCGCGGCCAGCTGCCGGTCGCCCAGCTGCAGCGCGACGTGCGAGATCGCCAGGCACACGAGCACGGCCACGGTGCCGGCCAGCCCGTTGTAGCCGTCGATGATGTTGAAGGCATGCGGCAGGCCGCCGATGGCCAGGGCCGCGAAGACCAGCGAGGCATAGGGCAGCAACGCGAGCCAGCCGTCGAGCGTCTCGAAGCCGGTGCGCGCCACGCCCAGCCCCTGCACCCAGCACACCAGCAGCGCCGAGCCGATGGTCAGGCCCAGCCGGTAGCGCACCTTGACCTGCTGCGTCACGTCTTCGACGATGCCGCCGAGCACGGCGGGCAGGATGCACACCAGCGTGAGCATCGAGGACTTGAGCGGCCAGGCGATGTTCAGTGGCTCGATCAGGCCGGCGCCCAGCCAGGCCGCGCTCATGCCGAGCATGATGCCGGCCCCGCCCAGGCGCGGCACGTGGCCCTTGTGGAAACGCTGGGGCATGTCGGCGCCGTAGCGGCGCGCGTGTCTGCGCGCGCGGCGCATGAACAGCTGCACCGCGATGGCGGAGACGAAGAAACTGAGGATGATCAGGGCAATCATGAGTGGGGTTGGGGGAACCCTAGAATTCCCGAGCGAAATTAGACCATGCCCACGCCCCCTTCTTCACCCCACGCCCCGGTCACCCTGTCGATCGTGAGCCACGGCCAGCTCGCGCTGGTGCTGCCGCTGCTCGAGCAGCTCGACCGGCACAGCCGGGACGCGATCGCCAAGGTCGTGCTCACGCTGAACATTCCCGAGGCCGACCTGCTCGCAGGACGACAGTGGGGCTTTCCGATCGAGCGCATCGAGAACGCGGCGCCCCTGGGCTTCGGCGCCAACCACAACCAGGCCTTCGCGCACTGCGACACGCCCTGGTTCCTGGTGCTCAACCCCGACATCCGCTTCGACGCCGACGTGCTCGCCCCGATGCTCGCCCAGGCCGCGCCCGACGCCGGCCTGATGACGCCGCGCATCCTGGAGTCGGGCCGGCCCGAGCCCGAGCCGCACCGTGCGCTGCTGACCCCCTTCGAGATCCTGGGCCGCAAGAAGCCCGGCTACCAGCCGCCGGCCGTGCCGGCCTGGATTCCCGGGCTGTTCATGCTGTTTCGCAGCGAAGCCTACCGCCGCATCGGCGGCTTCGACGAGCGCTTCTTCATGTACGGGGAAGACTTCGACATCTGCGCCCGCACCCGGCTGGCCGGCTGGAAGCTCCAGGTGACCGAAGACCTGCGCGCGCGCCACGACGCCCAGCGCGCCAGCCACCGCAGCAAGAAGTACCTGTACTGGCACGTGACCAGCCTGCTCAAGGTGTGGCTGTCGGGCGCTTTCTGGCGCTACTGGCGGCTGCAGCGCTAGCGATTACCCGCGCTCGAACAGGTCCTGCGCCATGGCGTGCCCGCCCCGGCCAAAACGCGCGTAACGCCCCCGGGCGGCCTCGATGAGGATCGGCACCAGCCGCAGGACCCGCGCAGCCGGAAGCTGCGCCCTGAAGCGCTGGTGCGCCACCTTGGCACGCTGCGATGCCACGTACCTCGCAGACACCCGGTCGCCGAGTTGCTGCAGGCGCTGCAGCAGTGCCTCTGCCCGGTGCAGGCGCCCCACGTGCTTGTCGCCGCGTTCGGCGAAGGCCTTGGCCATCTTTTCGGACAGCGTGAGACGCCGCGCACCGATCTGGTTGCTGGCGTGCTGCCGGTAGTCGATGGTCGGCTCCGGCAGGACGTCTACGCGCCCGATGGCGGCGGCGACCGCCCCCAGCCACTCGTCGTGCACCCATTCCGGCGCGAACGGCAGGGCCACGTCGAGCAGGGTCCTGCGGAACATGGTGGTCGCGCCGGTCACCAGATTGCGTCGCAGGAACACGTCGAAGGCCTCGCCCTGTGCAATGGCCGCCAACTCGCCGGGCTGCACCTCCAGGGCATGGAAAAGGGTGGAGCCCAACGGCGCCAGCCGGTCGTCGACCAGGCGGGCGTCGGTGTGCAACAGCAGCAGGTCGGGGCGCGCTTCGAACTGCGCCACCATGCGTGCGAGCCGGCCGGGATGCCAGACATCGTCCTGGTCGCACAGCACGATCAGGTCATGGCGACAGGCACGCACGGCCTGTTCGAAGTTGCGCGTGACGCCCAGCGACGGCTTGTTGCTGAACACCCGCAGCGCCACGCGATCCGCCACGCCGCATTCGGCGAGGGTGTCGCGCACGACCGCCAGCGTGTCGTCGCTGGAGTTGTCGTCGGACAGCACGATCTCCAGCGGCAGCGGCACCTGCGTGCAGATGCTGCGGACCTGGTCGGGAAGATAGCGCGCGCCGTTGTAGGTACACAGCGCGACGGAAACGCCGGACGCCATCGCGTCAGGCCGGCGCCACGCGCGGCGGCCAGGCGTAGCTGAAGTCTTCGCGCTCCAGCATGAGGTTGGGGCTGTAGGCGGGGTCGTTCTGCAGCCAAGCGCCCCATCGGCGCTTCATGTAGGCCACATCGTCCTGAAACGGCCCGCTTGCCGGCTCGGTGCTCTTTCTGGCGCGCGCCGCAGGTCGGTGGTCGAGCAGCTCCGCGTAGGGGGTCCAGAGCGTGCGCAGCCCGGTCTCTCCCAGTCGCAGGCAGAGGTCCACATCCGCAAACGCTTCCTTCAGATGGGTCTCGTCGAGCCCCCCCATCTGAAGATAACGGTCCCTGCGGATCACGAGGCAGGCGGATGTCACGGCCGACAGCGACTGGATCAGCGCGGCACGGCCGCCGTAGCCTTCACGCCCTGCAGGCATGCCGCGGTGCGAACAGCCGGCCACGCCATCGGGTCCGAGGCCCAGGATGATGCCGGCGTGCGTCAGGATCCGGCGCCGGTCCATCAGCCTCGCGCCCACCGCGCCGACACCCGGCTGCAACGCCAGACTCACCGTTTCAAACAGCCATTCGGGCGTGATGACCTCGAGGCTGTCGTCGAGCAATGCGATCACGTCGCCCGTCGCGGCTTCGACCGCCGCGTTGCGCAGCGCGGCGGCGCCCTGCTTCTGCGCGTGGCGCAGCACGCGCACGTTCGGACGCCGGGCCACAGATTCCAGGCAGGCCTGCGCCGCAGCATCGTCCGAGGCGTTGTCGGCCACGATGATTTCGTAGCGCGGGTAGACGGTCTTTGCGACGATCGCGTCCACGCACCGACGCAGCGACACCGCGGCATTGCGCGTCGAAATGACCAGCGACACGAGCGGCGGTGCATCAGGCAACGCGTAGTGCACCCTGTAGCCGAACCCGATGTGTTCTGCGGTCGCGCGCGTCTGGGTCCGCTCGAAATGCTCATTGAGCGCGCGCTCGCCGGCCACGACGGCGTAGGGCTTGGCGTCCATCGATTTCGCGGTGCTTTCCGCATGCACACGCCAGTGATAGAGCACCCGGGGGATGTGGCGCACCTGCCTTGCCTCGACGCGCTCCATGCAGCGAAGCACGAGGTCCCAGTCCTGCGAACCCTCCATGCCCAACCGGAAGCCGCCGACGGCACGCACGAGGTCGGCCGACAGCACGCCCAGGTGGCTGAACATGTTCTGCGAGCGGAAAAGATCGGCATTCCAGTCGCACTTGAAATACGGGCCGGAACGGTTCAAGGCTTCATCGACCTTGTCCTCGTCGGAATAGATCAACTGGACATCGGGATGGCTGGCAATGCAGTCAGCCACCCAGAACAGCGCGTCCGCCGGCAGCAGGTCGTCATGGTCCATGAGCGCGATCCATGCGCCGGCGACCAGCTCGAGCGCACTGTTCGATGCAGCGGAGATATGGCCGTTTTTCGGCCGGAGCACCACCTTGATGCGAGGGTCGCTGTCGGCATAGGACTGCAGGATCGTCCGGACCTCCGCCGACGGCGACGCGTCGTCCGCGATGCACAGCTCCCAATTCGGGTAGATCTGCCCGCGCACCGACTCGATGGCCTCGCGCAACCAGACCGGATTGGGGTTGTACGAGGGCATGAGCACGGAAATCAACGGCCGATCGGCCATGGCGGCCACGCGCTGGGCCAGCCTGTCCCTGGTGGCGGGCGTCAGGGTGTCGTGGTCGCGGACCCAGCGCGCATAGTCGTTGAACCCCGTGACGCGCCGTCCGAGCTCCCACTGAATGCCGCGCCAGCCCGCCTTGCGGAACATCCGCCACGCCCGTTGGAGCCGCCCCCCGACACCGGGGGTTCTCCAGAGCACGGTCAGGAAGAAGTCGAAGAGCCGAGATACAGATTTCATAGACGACCTGCCGGCTGAAACGGCAAGGAGGGAACTTTTTCGTGGAATACGCGCCGTACAGGCGGCTCGAAGGAGAAGCGAGGGCTCGATGTCCGTCGGTAGGCGATTATCTTCGCTTCCCCTTTCCGCCCGAGGCTGTGCAGGCCGCAAGCCGCCGACACAGGCCGTTCACCCCGCCCGGTAAAATCGCGCGGTTCACACAAAGGATAGAAAATGAGGCCGCCCTCCGGCATCGCTGACGCGGCGACTCCTGCCCGTCACGACACAGCCCGGAGCTCTTCGGGCGAAGACACCACCGTCCACCCCCCGCAGACTCGTACAGACGCACATGAGCCAAGTTCACTCCAACCTCCACCGCAGCGCCTGGGCTGATTGGTGGGAGGGCACACGCCGCACGGACATCTGGTGGACCCTCGCCTGGTCCGACATCGTCCTGCGTTACAGGCGCTCGATGCTGGGCCCGCTGTGGCTCACGCTGAGCATGGGCGCCATGATCGGGGGCATGGGGCCGCTTTACAGCTCGCTGTTCGGCACCGAGCTGTCCACGTTCTTCCCGCACCTGGCGCTCGGCATCATCTTCTGGGGCTTCTTCTCGAGCATGGTCACCGACTCATGCAACGCGTTCGTCAGCTCGGGCAACTACCTCAAGCAGAGCTATTTCCCGATCAGCCTCTTCGTCTGGCGCAGCATGGGACGCAACATCATCCAGTTTGCGCACCAGATCGTTCTGTACGTCCCGGTGGCCCTCTGGGCAGGCATTTCACTGTCGTGGTCTGCACTGCTCTTCGTGCCGGCATTCGTCCTCTTGCTGATCAACGCCCACGCCCTGGGTCTCGCGCTGGGCCTTGTCTGTACCCGATTCCGCGACGTCACCCAGATCGTCACCAGCGTGATGCAGATGCTGATGTTCCTGACGCCCGTCTTCTGGCTGCCCTCGAGCCTGCCGGGCCGCGCCAAGTACATCCTCTGGAACCCGTTTGCACAAATGCTCGACCTCCTGCGCACGCCACTGATGGGCGGGGTCGCCCAAGCCCACAGCTGGTGGGGCATCCTCGGATGGACTGCGGCCTGTGTCGCCGTTTCGTGCCTGCTGTTCGCAAGGTACCGCCGCCGCGTCGTCTATTGGCTCTGAAGAAACATGGCTTTCATTTCACTCAAAGATGTCTCCGTCAACTTCCCCATCTATGGGGCGGGCGCCAACTCGCTGAAGAAGACCATCGCGGCCTCGGTCACCGGCGGCCGGTTCGGCCAGGAGACCGGCGTCACCGTGGTTCAGGCGCTCAGCAACATCAACCTCGAATTGAAGAGCGGCGACCGCCTGGGGCTGGTCGGCCACAACGGCGCGGGCAAGTCCACGCTCCTGCGCACCCTGGCCGGGGTCTATGAGCCTTCGTCAGGTGAATTCACCCGCCAAGGCTCGGTCTCCAGCTTGATCGATCCTTCGCTGGGCATCGAAGCCGATGCCACGGGCATCGAGAACATCATGCTGCGCGGCCTCGTCATGGGCATGAGCAAGAAGCAGCTCGACAAGCTGACCCCGGAGATCTGCGAATTCAGTGGCTTGGGCGAATACGTGCACATGCCTGTGCGAACCTATTCCACCGGCATGCTGATGCGGCTCGCGTTCTCCATTTCCACCAGCGTCGAAGCGGACATCCTGCTGATGGACGAGTGGCTGTCGGTCGGCGATGCCGCCTTCACCGAGAAGGCCGAACAGCGCATGAAGGACGTGGTCGCCAAGTCCGGCATCCTGATCCTCGCCTCGCATTCGCCGGAATTGATCGCCAAGGAATGCAACCGGGTCATTCACCTGGAGCACGGGCGGATCGTCGAGCGCTGAAAGGGCGCGCGGGGGCGGGACTCCCCGTGTGCGCACCAGGGGCCGCCCCAGGGGCCTCTAGGCGATCTGCAAGGCTGTGAGAATCGCCTCGGTCTGGTGTTGCCAACCGAACTTCGCCAGCGCGTCCTGCCGCGCCAACGCGGCCATCGTGCCGTAGTTCGCACCGCTGCGGTCCACGGCCTTCAATATCGCCTCGGTCCATTCATGGGCCTTTGCGAGGTAGCCGTTCTCGCCATCACGGATCGCATGCCGGTAAGTGAAGCCCGGGGATGCAATGCTCAGCGTCCCGACACTGGCGGCCTCGAAGTACTTCAGCTCGGACTTGCAATCGGTGAAGGCGTTCGACTGCAGCGGCATGAGGTTGAATTCGACCGTCCCGAGCAGCCGCTGCAAGTTCACGTAGTCGTGAAACGGCTGTCGGCTGATGCGGTGGGCGAACTCCTTCATCGCAGGGCCGTGGTCGATATAGCCGACGACCATGACTTCCACGTCCGGCCGCTCGGCCATCACCTCGATCAGCGCCGGCTCCACGATCGCATAGTCGAGACGATGCGAAGGTGAGCCACTGAAGTAGCCGAGGCAGACCTTGCCATCGCCGGTGAAGCGCATGCGCTCCTTGGCTGCATAGACCTTTTCCGCCAGCGCCAGCTGCTCCCGGTTCATGAAGTTCGGCACGACGGCGACCGGAAGGCCCGCATAGTCTGCAAGCTTCCGGGCAAGAAATTCGTTGGTGGTGATGGCACCGTCGCAGAGTCTCAGCGTCTGCCCCATGCGCGCAATCATCGCGAACCAGTCATCCCAGACCCCCGCCTGGGTCAGGTCGAGGCCCAAGGTGGCGATCACGAGGTGGGCGTAATCGGTATCGAAGACAAGGTCATCGACATCGAACAGCACCCGCTTGCGGCGCGAGCGGAACTTGGTGATGAGCCCGTTGACGCGATGGCAGTAGCGGGAACGGCAGATCACCAGCACGTCGGCCGCATCGGCGATTTCATCGAATCGTTCGCTGTCCGACAGGAAGAAGTAGCTGGCCGAGACGTTCTCGACGTCGGACTCGTTGAGCACCTGCGCCATGTTGTACGCACGGTAGCGGAAGGTGCTGTTGTTCGGCTCTTCGTAGAAATAGGCAATGCGTTTTGCACCGCGGCGCTGGTGCAGCATCGCCAGACGCGCCGAGACCGGCAAGAGCCATGGGTCGGCATAAGGAACCGCAGGAACGTCGAGAGAAAACATCAGCGCCCTGCCGTGAGCGCCCGAAGGACATCTGCGAACGCCAGCGTCCAGTCCGTTCCCAACCCGTTCGCCGCAAAATTGCGATTGCGAGTGTCCCTGTCGTTGGCGATCGCCACGCCCGAACGAAGTGCATCCAGCAAAGCCCGCGTCTCCAGCTCGGCGCAAATGATGTTGGGTGAATAGCCCGACAGATCCTGCTTGTTGGCGAAGCTGTTCGTCACGACCACCGCGCCACTCGCGGCAAGGTCAAACGGCGGATAGCTGGGATGCGGCGTGTACATCAGGCTGAGCCCCAGATCGATGGAGCCCGCGAGATCGGCATAAGCCTCCCATCCCAGGCCCTCGCAGCGGTGTGGCGTGTAGCCCGCGCCGAACTTCACGTGGGGAATGTCCTTGCCGACAAGAAAAATCTCCCACTGCTCGAGGTCGAGGATGCCCTCGTTCACTGCGTGATCGATGACGCCGAGCCCGATCTGGAAAAGATTGCGTGGATTGTTCGGCCTTGCGTAGAAGAAGAATCGCTTCTTCCCGTTGGCCTCACGGGGGCGCGGATGGAACAACGATTTCGGAAATGCCGGCTCGAACCAGAACCCGTTGCGCCCGAGGTGCGCCAGGCCCGTGGCCATCAGGTGGTCGTAGAGCAATCGCGTGTTCACGACGAACCTGATGTCCTGGTTGCGCAAGACCCGCTCGCAATGCACGCGGTCTTCCCCGAACGGGTAGAACATGCGCTCGTCTTCCTGGAGAAGATAGATGATCGATGCGGCCGGAACGCTTGGCAGCGTGGCGGCCGTGGTCCACCAGGAGGTCGTGACGAAGATCTCGTCAGGATGGATGTCCAAGCCGGGAGCAGCCTCCACAACAGGCGACGCGTCGGTTTCGTCGCTCTTGAGCGGTGCAAAAGCGAACTGGATCTCCTGCTGAAGCTGAATCCCATATGCATTCAGGATCTGCCACGCATTGGCTGGTGACGGGACCTCGGTTCGCGTGACGACCCGCAGCGTCGCATTCATCTGATTCGCCAGTTGCGCCGAAAAAAGCAGGGCGGTCCCCACGCCGCCAAACAGGCTCTCGGAGCCGATGCTGTCCGTCACCAGGCTGATGCGGGGCACCGAGGGCCGGGGGATCGTGTAGACCTCCAGCGCCTGCTGGGAAATGAACCGGCGGGCCCGAAGCTGCGGCACCGATTCGGCATTGGACTCGTCGTCCTCCTTGCTGAACACGGCACGTCCTGCGATCGCGTCTCCCAGCTTCTCGCGAATCAATCTCGCAGCCGCCCGCGAACCGTTCTCCCGCCAGAACTCTACGAAACGCCGACCTCGCACACTCATTTTATTTTCCTGTTTTTATTTATCAAATCTCAATCAGAAACCATCGAGAAATGCAAAATCGTGGATTGAAAATCAAAACTCACGGGGAATTAAAAAATCATCAACCTTAACATCGGATCAATCGCCAAAGAAGAATAATTGAAAAATCTCCCTCAAAAAATTCAATGTGTTTTATTTTATTTTTAAACGAAACACCACATACTTGCTGATCAGGTAGGCCACGACCGTATAGACCGGCATGCCCAACGCCTGAGCCAGATAAGTATTTATACCAAAACCATCGATTGCCGTCATGACTGTTAACAGGTTGGCCGCGTACGCCACGGCGGTGGCCAGAAAAAACTTCATCGCCGCTGGCACCATGAGCCCTTTGTAGGCGAACGTCCAACGGCTGTTCAAGTTGAAGCTCACGCAGATTCCCACGGCGTACCCGATGGCATTGGCCATGACATCGCCTGCATGGAAGAAATATTTGGCGGCATATATCACCGACAATCCCACCAGCGTATTGGCAACCCCGACCACGAGAAAACGAACAAACTGAAAAGAAAAAATTTCAGTTCGCTTCATTTTTATTCGAATTCAAGGAATTAAAAATCTCAAAGAGATAGGGCTCCATCATTTCGAGATTTTCCCAGGATTGGCGTGCGCAGCCCGCTCGGCGCTGAGAATCTGGTGTATCCCTACGCCCAAACTGCGAGCCTGTGACAATCGCTTTCCATTTCCAACGATGGACTGAAATTGAATTTTCCGTTGATAGAGGCTGGAAGCCTTGCTGACGCCCGTGGTGATTTTGGGTGGCTTCCTGGAAATTCTCTTGAAGATGGAGATGATCTCGGCGATCGTCGTCGGCCGTCCCGACGCCACGATCTTCAAGAGCACACCCGGCCACAGACCCGGTTCACGCAAGGTCCCGATGATCTCGGAGGCCGCGTCGTCCACAGAGATGTAGTCGCGGATGGTGTCGATCGGGACATAGATGCCCACGGGACGGTTGCGCACGATGCTGCGGGCCATGTGCGTCAGCAACCCTTGCGCCTTCCCGACAGCCTGCCCTGTGCCATAGAGCGTCGATATCCGGGCCAGCAGCACAGAAACTTGCGGGTGTACGGCCCCGAAAGCGCGCAGAAGGTCTTCCTGTCGCAGCTTGGCTCGCGCATAGGCACTGTTGGGCGCCGGCACGGAGTTTTCGGTGATGACTTCGTCTTTGGACGATGCGTAGATTGCACCCGCTGAACTCGCAAGCGCCAGCGCACCCGGCATCGTCATCAACACGTCGCTCGACTGGATTCGTCGAATGAGCGATGCCAGCGCCCGGACTTCCGGCTCGAGCAACTCTTCCGCACTGCCCATTGTCCCGATCCCGGCGGCCCAGTAGATTTCCCATCCGGATGCCTGACGCGCCTGGAGAGAAAAGGCGTCCACCGCGGCGTCGATCTGCGATGCCAGTTGCGCCTCATCCGCCCAGCTGAAATGCACAGCAGGAGCGAATACCGTGGCGCCATCGAGTCGAAGCGCTCGGCAGAAAGCGGAACCCAGCAAACCTCGGCTGCCGAGCACCCAGGTCAACGTCATGGACGGTTTGGCCGGGTCGGCTTCGAACTCACGACGTAGAGCGGCTTGCCCATCGCGATGCCCATCGTCACCGCCAGGTACTCCGCGATCACGCCAAGCGCTGTCAGGATGACCCCAGAGAAAAATGCCACCACGACGGCGAGCGATGTCCACCCTTCGACGGGCACCTGCCCCGTGTACTTCTCGTAGAGGGCATAGATCGCAAATCCCATCGCCAACAGAATCGAGAAGAATCCCATGATGGTGATGAGACGCAGCGGTCGGGTGCCGGTCGTGAGCACCAGGCTCCAGAAATGTCTGACCAGCGACAGGAAGGAATAACCCGAAGGGCGGCCCAGTTCTTCCCTGAGACGCAATGGGCAGTGCCCCACACGGCCCGTGATCCAGAACAGTCCGACATCCAGATAGACACCGTTGCCGCAATAGGCGGACAACGTCCTGGCAATTTCGCCATCGATGAACCGGAAGCTGTTGAAGCGACCAATGGTCTTGTTGCCGAGTAGACGCGTGCTGATGCCCTTCGCCGTCCGGCTCATCAGATTGCGCAACCAGCCATGCGGCGGCGGATTCGTGGGCTGAGCGTAGACGAGCTGGAGCGAAGCACTCAGGGCGAGGTCCAGCATCGCACCGATGCTCGTGGGGTCCTGCTGGCCGTCTTCGTCCATGGTCACGACCCAGTCCCCCGTGGCGCTGGCCATGCCGGCCATGGTGGCGGCGTGCTGTCCATAGTTTCGGGACAGCCATACCGGCTGAACGAAGGCATGGCTCTCCGCGAGCGCGGTCATGGTGAGGTCCGATCGGTCCGGGCCGCAATCGTGGACCAGCACGACTTCGCTGACGACGAACGAGTTTCCGGCCGCAGTGACTTGCGGGTGCGTCAGTTTCTCGATTTCGGCCACGAGAATTGGCAGCGTCTTTTCCCCCGAATAAACCGGGATCACTATGGAAACTCGTTCTAACCTGCTCATTTTAATAATTCTAACAGTTTAATTTTTCGCCATTGAAATAGAACTCAAGTCAGAAACCCCTGTCGAAATCAAAAGCTCACTTCTTCAAGCAAACAATAGCCAGATTTTCAATAACGAAAACAGACTCCCGACTTGGCCATGGCTTGGATTTTTCGCAATACCTTTCGCCAATCAGATTTTTATCACCAGAGGATTTCTTGAAGGCATAACCAGAAATTTCAACCAGCAATGGCGCCCTTGAGTACTCTGGAGAAAAAGCCGAAATATTCATATCCCCTTGAATCGTGCTCAACCGGGAAGGATGGCGCCAGCCACCGTCGCTTACGAAGATGTATTCAATCTTCGAGAACTCTTCTTGTTGCTCAAGACGAGCAATCACTCGATTCGCCTCAGCTCCGTCCCAAGAATTGATTCTTTGTTGATCTGCGAATATCTGATTGTTTACAAAAACAAACACCACCAGCAAAACAACCAACAAACCCGAGAAAACATCTCCCGGAATTTTTCCAAAGAACCCTCGCACCGCCGAATAACCGACGAGCAGAAACAATCCAACAATCAATGCAACCTGGGGAAGCACTCTCGGCACCGGATGCCAGTCCTTGAATGGAGCAATCACGCCCACAGTCACTGGAATCAGCAAGAGCAAACCCAATGCAATGCCAAGAATATCAAGCGGCTTCTTTGAATTTTTTTCTTGAGACCAGAAAATATTTGCGATCAAGATCACGGCGATGGAAATCATCGCGGCAACAAGAACCTTCAACCACCGAGGGGACACCGGCTCACCCGACCAGTAGATCCGAAGCAGTAGATCCTTGATCTGCCCCATTCTCTCCGCAATGAACCCGCGTTCAATGAAGTTCGCTCTTCCTGTCAGCTCGATCCATCCCAGGCTCTTCGATACGCTGAGAATGGCCAAGAAAATGAGCGCAGAAACAAGGCAAACGAGCATCAACACCACAGCGCGTCGTTTGAGATCCTGTCCATCAGTTACTTCAAAACCGATCCGCTTCCAGGAAATTGCGCCAAACAGATAGGCAAAAACGATGGCTGCGGAAAAATAGTTCAGAAACCCCTGGTAGATGAACAGCATGCCGACCGTGGCAGCCAGTGCAATCGCGATGTACGGCCACCTCAACGGCTTTCTCGAAATCATCTCCAGCGACACGATGGAAAACGCCGCCGCCACGCAATATCCAGGCAACACCATGCGGAAGGTGAGTATTTCCGCCAGATATGGATGGGCCACCATGACAGCGCCCACCAACGCCGCACCTCGCGCATTCGCGACACCTACGAATCGCAAGATGGAAACGACCAGCACGGCCTGAAGAAGCAGTGCGCAGACGCCGAGCGACACGTACAAGTCATTGATGTTCACACCGAGGGAGTCGATGAAACTGTCAATGCCTCCTAGCAAGAACCGGCCCTGCGTCAAAAATGTGCTCAGCTCGCCCTTTGTGAACCCCTGCCCGAACGCGTAGTCATCGACGGCAAAACCGCGCGCCAGAACCCCGCCTTTTGCAATCAGCGCTGCACCAAATACGATCAACAGCAACTTGACATGAGTACTCTCCCACCCGTCAAGAATTTTGAATTTTGTTTTTTCCATCACACATTGAAGCCAAATTAAAAAGCTTCTCGGGAAGCGCGAACTAAACTGCGATGCGAAGCTTCGAATCAGGTCTTCTTGTCTGATTTTTCAGGACTTTCCTGAAAATATCACTGGGCGCCGCGATACAACCTGCCGAACTTGTTTGACGAACCAAAGAAATTCTCTTCATCCGGATGGCATGCCCGGTTCCTGGAACGCATTTGTGCACGGCACCCGCAGACATCACCTTGAGATTCCAGGCCCAATCTTCGTAGCCTATTTGTGCTGCCAGATCTGTTTCTGGATAGGGATTCTCCACAAGAAATTCCCTGCGCACAAAACAAAGTGACGTCCAGTAGTTCACCAATGCAAGTGCAGCCGTGTCGAAATTCTTGCTTTCGGCATCGATATGCACAAAAACATGAGGGTCGTGCCCGAAATAGACATTCACCTCCGGGTGAAGCACGAGTTCCCGCTCGTCCGCACTCGCCATGGCATAGGCGTCCGAAAGCCAGGCAGGGCCCCAAAGATCGTCGCCGTCGAGAAACGCCACATACTCGCCCTCGGCCATCAATGCCGCCTCATTCCGGGCATGCCCGACATCACCATGGTTCATGGGAACCACGCGCACATGGGGAAATCTTGCGACGCTGTCGCTGACGATCTCGACAGAAAGTGCGTCCGCGCGGTCCATCGCGACGAGCAGTTCGGTGGTCAAACCCCGTTCCCGGGCCGCCTCGAAGCACGCCCAGACACTGTCCAATGCCGGCTTGAGCCACAGGCCCTCCTTGTGCGCATTGACGATCGCAGTGACGTGAAACTTAGACATGCTCAGCCTCGCTGGAGGACATGGACGAGAAAGGGAGTCCTGCTGTGAATGCGGACCAGGAACGCTCGAGGCCCAACTTTTTCCTCA
The DNA here is from genome assembly GCF_058795995.1 of Variovorax sp. GW823-FHT04F07. Taxonomy (NCBI): domain Bacteria; kingdom Pseudomonadati; phylum Pseudomonadota; class Betaproteobacteria; order Burkholderiales; family Comamonadaceae; genus Variovorax; species Variovorax sp. GW823-FHT04F07. The sequence goes on along the minus strand of NZ_JBXAIG010000005.1, from coordinate 93,530 downwards.
TGGCCTGCAGGCGACGCTCCACCTCTTCCGGATTGTCGAGAATTTCCTGGATGGCCGCGCAGTAAGCGCGCTCGTCGTCCAGGGCATCGATCAGCCATCCGGTTTCGCTGGTCACCAGTTCAGAGACGCCTCCGACATTGCTCGCGATGATGGGGACGCCTGCGGCGGCGGCATTGATCAGGACCGTCGGCATGCCTTCGAAACGCGACGTGAAGAGGAAGGCGGCATACCGCTCCAGGGGAAGCTTGCTGAACGAGGCGAACATCCCCAGCAGACGCAGCTTGGGCTGCGTGTCTGCGAGCGCCGCCAATTCGGCTTCGCGCTGAGGCTCACCGCCGCCGTAGACGTCCAGCGCGACCTCCGGCAGAGACCGGATGATCCGCCCCAACAACTCCGTATTTTTCTGATGGCAGAACCGGCCCGCCCAGAAGATGGCCGGTCGCTGTTCGTCGGATTGGGATTTCTTGGAAATCTCTCGCAGATCGTCCAATGCAGGCTGAGGCAAGAACTGGAGCTTCTGCGTCAATGCAGGAGTAAATCCATACCTCGCCACCACTTCTTCAAGGAAGACGTTGGTATCGAAATAGATCTTGTCGACGTTATGGATCGCAGCCCGAAGGTGCGTATCCGCATACCCCGCCCCGCGGCCATCTTCCGTGAAGTCGCGGCAGAACAGCGTCGTGTAGACCTTGCATATCGACTGGAAAGCCTTGCCCTTTTCAACCAGAGCGGCCCAGCACGCCAAACTGTTTACGTTCGTGATCGACTCGGGTTGAAGCGCGAATATCAGCGCCTCGACAATGCGTTGTCTGTTCCGCTGATTGAGATCGGCGTCGTAATCGGACAAAACCAGCACCTGCGACCCCGAGGGCAGCCAGTCGAAGGCATCCACCTTGTCATGATCGGTCAAGACGAGCAGCGTGGCAGAAACGCCGACCGCCTCCTGCGCTGCACGCAGGATGTTGACCCCGGCGAGATCCGCCCCGCCCTTGACGAGCCACGGCATGAAAACGACGTGCCGGATTCCGGCAGGCAGGTCATGAAAAATTTCAGTCCACGCTGCACCGAGTTCATCGGTCGGGATGCTGAAATTCGGGCGCAGCCTCAAGTGCTTGCCGTGCAACGGATGGCACGATTCGATTTCGGGGTCGAGCGCCATCAGGTCGGCAACGGTTCGCTTGACGACCGATGCGATCTTGGGCGACATGCCCTTGAAGCGCCCCTCCTTCATCCCGTGTTTCAGGTAGTGAAGCAGTGGGTGCACGCCGTGCAAGACGACATCCGGATAGATGTCGCAATACCACTCGCAATCGAAATTCTCACTGGCCTTCAATCCTTCGAAACCGCCATGCCGCAGGAAATGAAGGTAAGGGTCCTGATTCTTCAGATGCGGGTAGTTTTCGAGGTACCACTCGGCATCGAAGAGGTCGGTTTCATGGAGCAATTCGAGATCGCGAATCTCCTGCTCTGTGACGAGCAACGTGCCATTTCTTGAATAGCGACTGAGATCGATGGCTGGCGCCGAACGTCGCTTCTCGGGGGGGGGCGAGCGCATCGGCGGGGAGCCAACTGCAATCTTCCGCCCCTCCTCTTTACCCCACTTGAGATAGTGCACCAAGGGATTGAGGCCCCGGTACGCCACGTCCTTGTTGGCCTCCAAATACCCTGCTGCATCGAACTTTTCGCTCGGTGCACGCCCTTCCCTGCCGCCGAATCGAAGGAAATGCTGGATCTCAGCGCCTTCCGGAACATCCGGATTGCGCTCCCGATACCAATTTTTATCGAACAGATCCGACTGCCGGAGCAGACCGGCATCGCGATACTCGTTCACAAGCTGAGCGCTGCGCTTCAGTAGCTTTTTGAAATTCATTCCGGGTTTCATGAAAATTGATGCGCTTCCTCGCGTTCACACGCGCAGGCCTTTGTCCGTCGATCGAATGCGCATGGGGCCGGAGTCGTTCGGCTCACTCCATCAGAAGCAACTCACATTCACGGGCAGCGGGAATATTTCAAATACAGCAAGAAGATCTCACTTTCGGCATTCGTTCATTGATGCGCGATCAAGAAATGAAGCCTCGAATTCGGCAGGCACTCAGGTGCCTCGTTCAAAAATTCTGTTTACTCGAAGACGTCCGCCGCTTGAAGCGATTTGCCTTCGGCATCCTTCCTGGACAACTGCGGCGCCATGCCAATGTCAGGCCACGCGATCTGCAGGCTCGCGTCGTTCCAAGCAATGCATCGCTCGTGCTCAGGCGCGTAGTAGTTCGTCGTCTTGTACAGAAAGTCCGCAGAGTCCGTGAGAACGAAGAATCCGTGCGCGAAGCCCGCCGGAACCCACAACTGTCGGTGATTGCCTTCGCTCAACTCCGTGCCCACCCAACGCCCGAACGTGGGCGAAGAGCGCCGAATGTCGACGGCCACATCAAACACCGCGCCGCGTACCGCGCGCACCAGCTTTCCTTGCGCTTGCTGGACCTGATAGTGCAACCCCCGAAGCACGCCCTTGGATGACCTTGAATGGTTGTCCTGAACGAAGTCGACCTTCGATCCAACCGCCTCCTCGAATGCGCGTTGATTGAAGCTCTCGTAGAAAAACCCTCTGGCATCGCCAAAGACCTTCGGCTCGATGATCAGAACGTCGGGGATCTCGGTTTGGATGACATTCACGAACGCACCTCTTCGGTCAGCAGGTGCTTCAGGTACTTTCCGTACCCGTTCTTCTGCAGCGGTGCAGCGAGCTTTTCGAGTTGGGCGCTGTCGATGAAGCCATTGCGCCACGCAATTTCTTCAGGGCAGGCGATCTTCAGCCCCTGCCGATGCTCCAGCGTCGCGATGAACTGGCCGGCTTCGAGCAGGCTCTCGTGCGTGCCCGTATCGAGCCACGCATAGCCGCGCTGCATGATCTGCACGTTGAGCTGGTCCAGGTCCAAGTACGCTTGGTTGACCGCCGTGATCTCCAGTTCGCCGCGCGCGCTCGGCTTCACGGCCTTGGCGATATCGACGACCTGGTTGTCATAGAAGTACAGGCCGGTCACGGCGTAGCTGCTCCTAGGCTTGACGGGCTTTTCTTCGATGCTGCTGGCCTTGCCGTTGGCGTCAAAGGCCACCACGCCGTAGCGCTCGGGGTCGTGCACGTGGTACGCGAACACGGTCGCACCACTCTGCTTCGCATCAGCGTCCGACAGCAGATGGGCAAAGTCATGCCCATAGAAGATGTTGTCCCCCAACACCAGCGCGCTCGGCGAGTTCCCCACGAACTTGTCGCCGATGATGAACGCCTGCGCCAGGCCATCGGGACTCGGCTGCACCGCGTACTGCAGGTTGATGCCCCACTGGCTGCCGTCGCCCAGCAGCTGCTGGAAGCGCGGCGTGTCCTGCGGCGTGCTGATGATCAGGATGTCGCGCATGCCGCCGAGCATCAGGGTGCTCAGCGGGTAATAGATCATGGGCTTGTCGTACACCGGCAGCAGTTGCTTGCTCATGGCGAGCGTGGCCGGGTGCAGGCGGGTGCCGGAGCCACCGGCAAGGATGATGCCTTTGCGTTGCGTCATGGGAGTCTTCTTCTGTGAGGGGCAGGAAAAATCAGTCGGTCAGAGCGTCTCGCGCAGCATGCGTGCCACGCCTTCCTGCCAGGGCGGCAGACGCAGGCCGAAGGTGGTCTGCAGCTTGGTGGTGTCGAGCCGCGAGTTGTGCGGGCGCTTCGCGGGCGTCGGAAAGGCGCTGGTGGGCACGGCCTCCACGGCCTGCGGGCCGGCCTTGAGTTCGACGCCGGCCTGCTGCGCCATCTCGAGCACGAAGCGCGCGTAGCCGTGCCACGTGGTCTCGCCGCCGGCGATGGCGTGGTACAGCCCGGCCTTGGTCGGGTCTTGCAAGGTGGCGCGGATGGCGTGCGCAGTGATGTCGGCCAGCAACTCAGCCCCGGTGGGGGCGCCGAACTGGTCGTCGATGACCGTGAGCTTGTCGCGCTCCTTGGCCAGGCGCAGCATGGTCTTGGCGAAGTTGCCGCCGCGTGCGGCGTACACCCAGCTGGTGCGAAAGATCAGGTGCTTCGCGCAATGCTGCGCCACCAGCTGCTCGCCTTCGAGCTTGGTCTGGCCGTACACGCTGAGCGGGCCGGTCGCGTCTTCTTCTTTCCAGGGCCTAGTGCCGCTGCCGTCGAAGACGTAGTCGGTGGAGTAATGCACCATCAGCGCGCCGATCTGCTGCGCCGCCTCGGCCACCACGCCGGGCGAGGTGGCGTTGAGCTTGCGCGCGAAGTCGGGCTCGCTCTCGGCCTTGTCGACGGCGGTGTGCGCGGCGGCATTGACGATGACGTCGGGGCGCACCGCCAGCACGGTTGCAGCCAGCTGCTCGGGACGGCTGAAGTCGGCGTGGAAGTCGGTGCTGTCGAAGTCCAGTGCGACCACTTCGCCGAGCGGCGCGAGGCTGCGCTGCAGCTCCCAGCCGACCTGTCCACCTTTGCCGAGCAGCAGCAACTTCATGCGGAAGCCTTTGCAGGCGCAGCGTCGTATTGCTTCTCGACCCATTCGCGGTACGCGCCGCTTTGCACGTTGCGCACCCACTCGCCGTTGGCGAGGTACCACTGGACGGTCTTGCGGATGCCGGTGTCGAAGGTCTCGGCGGGCTTCCAGCCGAGTTCGGCCTCGAGCTTGCGTGCATCGATGGCGTAGCGACGGTCGTGGCCCGGGCGGTCCGTGACGTAGGTGATCTGCTCCTTGTACGGCTTGCCGTCGGCGCGGGGGCTCAGTTCGTCGAGCAGCGCACACACGGTGTTGACGATCTCGATGTTGGGCTTCTCGTTCCAGCCGCCGACGTTGTAGGTCTCGCCGAGCTTGCCGGCCTCGAGCACGCGGCGGATGGCGCTGCAGTGGTCCTTCACGTAGAGCCAGTCGCGCACCTGCATGCCGTCGCCGTACACGGGCAGGTTCTTGCCGGCCAGTGCGTTGACGATCATCAGCGGGATCAGCTTCTCGGGGAAGTGGAACGGGCCGTAGTTGTTCGAGCAGTTGGTGGTGACCACCGGCAGGCCGTAGGTGTGATGCCAGGCGCGCACGAGGTGGTCGCTGGCGGCCTTGCTGGCCGAGTACGGGCTGTTGGGCTCGTACTTGTTCTCTTCGGTGAAGGCCGGGTCGGTCTTGGAGAGCGAGCCGTAGACCTCGTCGGTCGACACATGCAGGAAACGGAAGGCCGCCTTCTGGTCGGCCGGCAGGGCGTTCCAGTAGCCGCGCACCGATTCGAGCAGGCGGAAGGTGCCGAGCACATTGGTCTGCACGAAGTCTTCCGGGCCGTGGATCGAACGATCCACATGCGATTCCGCGGCAAAGTTCACAACGGCACGGGGTTTGTGCTCGGCCAGCAGGCGATCGAGCAGCGCGCTGTCGCCGATGTCGCCTTGCACGAAGACATGGTTCGCGTTGCCCTTGAGCGACGCGAGGGTCTCGAGGTTGCCCGCGTAGGTCAGCTTGTCGAGGTTCACGACGGGCTCGTTGCCCTGCGCGATCCAGTCGAGCACGAAATTGGCGCCAATGAAGCCTGCGCCGCCGGTAACCAGGATCATGGAGTCCCCTGCATGTAGAAAAAAGTTTGCTTTACCAAAAATCAACATTCAATTATCCCATCGGTGTGAAGTGCCGATGTACAGGGCTTGGCCGGCTTGCGGGGCCCGCCTACAATCGCCAACAATTGCAGGAGAGCGGGCTTCCACGGAGGCCCTACCGAAGGCGCAAACTCCCATAAACGCTCAGGTCGGCCCGACGAAATTCCAGGCAACGCCCAGGAACTTCGGCAAGGGGTCAGTACTGCACTCATCGATACAGCCGTCTGGAGAGCCGCCACGCCATGTGGCGCACCGAAGGAGCAAACCCGCTGCGGGTGCAGCAGGGTGAATCTCTCAGGTACCGAGGACAGGGGGAGCGGCAACTTGGACATCGGTCGTCCGGTTGCTTGCTATTTTTTCAATAGCACTCCACGCCCGCCGTTCAAGCGCTGCAAACTCAAAGGTACTTGCAATGCGTGTGATCGTTCTTGGCGCCGGCCTGCTCGGCGTGACTTCGGCCTACTACCTCCAGCAACTCGGCCACGAGGTGACCGTGATCGACCGGCAGGCCACCCCGGCCGCCGAAACCAGCTTCGCCAACGGCGGCCAGATCTCGGTCAGCCATGCCGAACCGTGGGCCAATCCGAGCGCGCCGCTGAAGGTGCTGCAATGGCTCGGCAAGGAAGATGCGCCGCTGCTGTTTCGCATCCGCGCCGACATGCGCCAGTGGCTCTGGGGCCTGCAGTTCTTGCGCGAATGCACCCCCGCACGCACCCGCCACAACATCGAACAGATCGTTCGTCTCGGTACATACAGCCGGGAAATGTTGCAGCAATTGCGTCGAGACACGGGCCTGAACTATGACCAGCGCACGCAAGGCATCCTGCACTTCTATACGACGCAAAAAGAATTCGACGGTGCCCTCGCGCCCGCCGAGCAGATGCGTGCTCTGGGCTGCGAACGCCTGGTCATCTCGGCCGACGAGGCCATCAAGATCGAACCCGCCCTCGCCCACATCCGCCCCCAACTCGCCGGCGCCACCTACACCGCCGAAGACGAATCGGGCGACGCCAACCGCTTCGCGCGCGAACTCGTGAAGCTGGCCGAGGCGGCCGGCGTGAAGTTCCTCATGAGCCACACGGTGACCGCGCTGCGCGAAGCCGGCGGCAGCATCGACCACGTCGAGGCGACCGACAACGAAGGCCGCTTCCAGCGCATCCGCGGCGATGCCTTCGTGCTCGCGATGGGTTCGCTGAGTCCGTTGTACGCCGCGCCGCTGGGCATCCGCCTGCCGATCTACCCCGCCAAGGGCTACTCGGTGACGCTCCCCGTCAAGGACGCATCGAAGGCACACCAGGTCTCGCTCACGGACGACGAATACAAGCTGGTGTTCTCGCGCTACACGTCGGAGTCGGGCGACCGCCTGCGCATCGCCGGCACGGCCGAGCTCAACGGCTACGACCGCGACCTGAACCGCGTGCGCTGCGAAGCCATCGTGCGGCGCGTCGAAGAACTCTTCCCCGGCGCCGGCGACACCGAACGCGCGCAGTTCTGGACCGGCCTGCGTCCGGCCACGCCGAGCAACGTGCCGCTGATCGGCAAGACCAAGCTGCCGAACCTGTTCCTCAACACCGGCCACGGCACGCTCGGCTGGACGCACGCCTGCGGCTCGGGCAAGTCGATCGCGCGCATCGTGAGCGGGCTGGCGCCCGAGGTCGATTTCGCGTTCGCCGGCATGCCGGCACCCGCACCGCGCGCCGTGCAGCCCGCACTGGGCTGACACGACACGCGCCCTCGGGTCATGCCTTGAACGTGACCCAGGGCTTGAGCCGCACGGCGCAGCGGATGAGCCCCGCGCTTTCCTGCGCCTCGATCACCGCGCCGATCGGCTTGTAGGCCTGCGGCGCCTCCTCGATGCGGCGCTCCTCGCGCAAGGTCACGCACTGCCAGCTGGCATCGGCGTCGTCGGGTGCGGGCCGCATCGCGCGCACTTCCTGCCGACGCATGCGCCGGCCGGCACCATGGCTGCACGACCACAGCCAGTCCTCATGCCCCAGCCCGGTCGCGAGGTACGAGTGATCGCCCATCGACCCGGGAATCAGCGCCAGGTCGCCCGCATGCGCCGGCGTCGCGCCCTTGCGATGGATGTTCATGCCGTGCTCGCGCAGCACCACGTTGTGCGGCACATCGACCACCAGCGTCGACGCCGTGGCGCCCAGCAGCTCGGCGAAGTCCTTGCGCACCAGCTCGGCCAGCACGACCCGGTTGGCCCACGCATAGCGCGCGGCCACGCCCATGGCTTCGAGGTACTCCTGCGCCAGCGGCCCGGCCAGCCCGTACAGCCCGCTCTTCGGATGGCGCAGGCCCTGCGGCCACTCGGCCCGCGCGCGGTCCATCCAGCGGCCCCCGACATGGAACCCGATGTCGCGCGAGCCGCTGTGGATCATCACGACGACCTCGCCCGCCTTGAGGCCCGCGCGGTACGCCGCGTGCCGGTCCATCACCTGGTCGACCACCTGCAACTCGACGAAGTGGTTGCCACTGCCCGGCGTGCCCAGGCACGGGTCGCGGAACACCTCGTGGCGCGCGCCGGTGTAGGCCAGCGGTGCGTGCCGCGACTGCCCGCCGAAGCTCGCCAGGCCGATGCACGCGCCGATCTCGGCCTGCAGCCGGTCGCGGTCGCAGGCCGCCCAGAGCCCCTCGTTGCGCACGGCGTCCAGGAACGCGGCCGGCCCGTCGTCGAACAGCGCGCGAAACGCCGCCGTGTGCACCGGCACGTCGCGCCCGTTGTCGAGCAGGCTGCGCGTGAGCCGCGCGAGCAGCTGCGTCTTGTGCGGCGCCACCTGGTCCAGCGTGAGGCCGGTGGTCAGCAGACGCATGCCGCAGTTGATGTCGGTGCCGACCGCGGCGGGGATCACGAAGTCGCCATCGGTCGCGACGACGCTGCCCACCGGCGCGACCGAGCCCGGATGAAAGTCCGGCGTCGCGCAGGCCTTGCACACACCGTGCGCGCCGTCGGGCGAGCGCACGCTGGCGAAGGCCAGCAGCTGGTTCACGGCTTTTTCTTCCAGCGGCAGGCTCTGCGGCAGAAGCACGGTCGCCTGCGCGGCTTCGTTGCGCAGGTGATAGATGCCGTCGCGGTAATCGACGGCGATGTTCGCGCGCGAAAAGGCGCGCTGGAGTCTCGAAAAATGACTGTTGGTAGGGCTGCCCATGGCTGCAATTCCATTCGGGGAAACCGTGTCGGTTTCCGGGCCCCGTCACATCGCGTGGCGGGGCGAAAGAGATCGACCGCGTGCCTCGGGGCGCGCGGATCACTCTTTCTTGCAGCAGCAGAGATTCAAGAAAGCGGGCGGATTCTAGCGACGCGAAGCGCCTGCGAACACAGTGCGCGGATGCACGCGTCGTTTTTTCCCGTCAGTCAGCCAGTCAGTCCGGCGCGGTGAACACCGTCAGCACGCCGGTGTAGCCGTACAGGTGGTGGCGTGCGATCTCGCCGGCGGCGAAGAAGCCGACCAGCGGCACGTCGCCCAGCGCATGCCGCACGATCTGCAATTCGGCGCCCGGCGCGCCGAAGTGCGGGCCGCCGCGCCCCGAGCAGCTCACGTACACCGCGCCCGCGATGCGCCGCGCGGGATGCGGCGCGGCCTCGGCCTCGCCGGCCGCCACGGCGCGCGCGGTGGCCAGCGTCTGCTCTTCGGGTTCGAGCTCTTCGCGGATCTCGGCGCAGATGCGCATCAGGTCGGCGCGCGCCGCCTGCGCGTTGCGGCGGCAGAAGCTCAGCCGCATGCCGGCCTCGGCGTTGTCGGCAATGGCGATGCCGCGCCGCGTCGGGTCGAGCCCGATGATGTGGCGCACCAACACGTCGGCGCCCAGGTCGCCGGTGCGGCGGATGCCGTCGCTGCCCGCGTCGGCCAGGCCGACCAGCGTGTTGCGCACGGCGTCGATGGCTTCCTGCGGCCGGTCGAGCGACACCTGCAGGTCGGCCAGCAGCACATCGAGCGCCGGCTCGCCGTCGAGCGACAGCAGCAGGTTGCCGTCGGCCTCGGTGATCTCGCGCTCGCGCGCGCCGCCGGTGCGCAGCGGCTGGCAGCCCTGCGTGACGCGCGACACCAGCCGCACGCCCTCGCCGAACACCACGCCCGACAAGCCGCCCGAGAACACACCGCCCGCCGCACCGTGGCCGCGGATGTTGCCGTTGCCGCCGACCGCGAACTGCAGCGCCCCGCCGCGGCCGGACGAGAGCCCGCCGAACAGGTAGCCAGTGTCGGTGCGGCCCGCCATCTCGCCGATGAGCTCGCCCAGGTCGGGCGTGGCGGGGTCGGCGTGCACGAGCGCGGTGTGCGCCTCGAAGCCGCTCATTTCGGAGCTGCCCAGCGGCGCCACGCCCGAGAACACGCGGTACTGGTCGCTGGGCAGCGCGCACAGCATCAGGCTCAGGCCGGGCTCGTCGAAGTACTCGGCGTTGTTGGCCGACACGCCGATGCCGACGGTGCCCGACCAGTCGGTGACCTCGGGCAGCTCGGCGCTCAGGTGATCGAGGATCTCCTGCGCCTCGGCCGCGTAGTGGTCGGTGATGTAGAGCAGCCCGAGCGTCGGGTTCGACGCGTAGTCGGGCAGCGCCATCTGCGCGCGCAACTGGGCCAGCACGAGGCCGGCGGCCATGCGCCATTGCGGGTGGGTGGCATGGCCGGTGGGAAACAGTTTCATGGTGCGTACCGACCCGTGCGTCGTCGTCTGGAAAGGTGTCTGTAAGACGTCAGCGCCGGCCGGAGGTTCGCTTGCGCGCGGCGGTGGACGTGGTTTTCTTGCGCGCGGCGGGTGCCGGCGCGGCTTTTTTGGCGACAGCTTTCTTCGGAGCAGCCTTGGCGGCCGGCTTGCGCGCCGCCGTCGCCTTGCCGATGACCTGCCCCACGGCGTCGGCCAGCGGCTGCGCCATGGCGGGCACCTTGAGTTGCGCCGCATCCTGCAGCGCGGTGCTCGCGATCTGCTGGAACTGCTCGGTGAGCGAGCCCCACCATTGCATCGGGTCGACCACGCCGGCGGCGCCGTTGGACGCTGCGGGCTTGGCGCGCGATGTCTTCTTCGGCGCCGGGGTTTCCTCTTCCACCTCTTGCGCTTCTTCCTCGGCCTCGTCGAACTCTTCTTCCTCTTCCTCGACAGCTTCCGGTTCGGGCCGCGGTGCGGGGGCCGGGGCGGGAGCCGGTGCCGGCGCCATGGCCGCGGCCTGCTTGGTGAACGCGCTGGCGATGTCTTCCATCCGCACGTTCATGCCGCGCAGGGTCGACAGCGTCATCTTCTGCACCTCGAGCGCCTGGATGGTCGCCTTGAGCGCGTGGCCGTTCTGTTCGAGCCAGTACTGGACCGTCTTGAGTTCCTGGATGCGCTTGTCGACCTCTTCGACGCTCATGGTGGGCGCGACCCAACTCGCGAGGCTGGGGATGCCGGGCACCGACCCGGAGCCCGCGGCGGCACCGCCGGCGAGGTTCTTCAGGAAGTCGAATCCGGGGACGAACTGGCTGAAGTCGAAGGGTTTGCTGGCGTTGCTCATGCGGGAGGTCTCCTGGCTGGGTTTTCTTGTGCTGCCAGCTTACTCCAAGCCCTTTGCAAGCGAATCAGAGCTCGTCCCTGACCCGGCTGAAAACCTTCCAGAAATTCGCGTCCTGCGAGGTCGCGAAGTTGATCCGCATCATCGTGCTCGGCGGGCGGCGCGCATGGAACAGCGAACCCGGCGCCAGCAGGTAGCCCTGGTCGAGCATGCGTTGCGTGAGCGCGTCGGTGTCCACGCCCGTGTCGACCCAGCCGAACAGCCCCGCCGGCTCCGAGGCGAAGGTGCAGCCGTGCGACATGGCGAGCTTCACCGCGCGACCGCGCGCGCCGTCCAGGCGGATGCGCACGCGCTCCGAATGGCGGCGCAGCTGGCCCTGGTCGATGCACCACGACAGCGCCCGCTCGAACAGCGTGGGCGAGGTCAGCGTGGCCAGCAGCTTGGTCTCGAGCAGCCGCTCTTTGAGCGCGGGCGAGGCGGCCAGGAAGCCGATGCGCCAGTTGGGCGCCAGGATCTTCGCGAAGCCGCTGACGTAGATGGTGCGCTGCAGCCCGTCGAGCGCACTCAGCCGCGTGGCGTGCTCGGGCGCGAGGTGGCTGTAGGTGTCGTCCTCGACGATGTGAAAGTCATGCTCGTTGGCCAGCTTGAGCACGCGGTGCGCGCTGCCCGGCGTGAGGCTGTAGCCCGTCGGGTTGTGCAGCACGCTCACGCTGACGAAGAGCTTGGGGCTGTGCAGCTTGCAATACTGCGCCATCACGTCGAGGTCGGGCCCGTCGGCGCGGCGCGGCACAGGGAGGATGCGCATGCCCAGCGCCTCGAGCCGCGCGAACTCCAGCGCCCAGCCGGGTTCCTCGACCATCACCGGATCGCCCGCGCGCAGCAGCGTGCGGCTCACGATGTCCAGCGCATGCGTGGCGCCGATGGTGGTCACGATCTGGTCCGGCCCGGCCGGCACGTTGATGCGCACCAGCTTCTGCGACAGGCTGCGGCGCAGCGCGAGGTCGCCCGAAGGCTCGCCGTATTGAAGCGACAGTTCCTGCAGCGCCGACGTGGTCGTCACGCGGCGCACCGCGGTCGCGAGGAAGGTCGAGGCCATCCAGTCGGGCGGGAACACGCCCATGCCCGGCTGCGGCTTGTCGCTCGGGCGGTGGAACATGCTGCGGATCAGCGAGCTGGCATCGGCCGGTACACGCGACGCCATCATCGGTGGGACCTCAGGCGCGGCATGCGCCGGGTTGCGCGAGCTCTCGGGCACCGGCGCCGCGTCGCGCACGTAGAAGCCGCGCTGGCGGCGCGCCTCGACGAGGCCTTGCGCGAGCAGCTGGTCGTAGGCGGCGACCACGGTGTACGGGCTCACGCCCTGCTGGCGCGCGCACTCGCGCACCGAGGGCAGGCGCGCGCCGGGCGCCAGCAGCCGGTTGCGGATGCGCTCGGCGAGGCGGTCGGCCAGCTGCCCGGTCAGGGACTGGGTGGAGGTTCGGGTCAGCATCGGATCGGGCTGCATCGCACAGAGAGCAAGAAAAGGGCGGCGTGTGTCGAAGGAATGACCAATACAGATTTCAGATTTGTTCGATCATCTGTACTGGAACTGTAATGGTCCAAAGTTTAGAGTCTGTGACATGAACTGGCAAGAATTCACCGCGCTGCTGGTGCTGGCCACGGCGATGAGCTTCTCGCCCGGCCCCAACACCACGCTCTCCACCGCCCTGGCGGCCAACGGCGGCCTGCCGCGTGCGATGCGCTTCGTGGTCGCGGTGCCGGTGGGCTGGACCTTGCTGCTCGCCATCTGCGCGGCCGGCCTCGGCGCGCTGGTGGTGGCCATGCCGCCGCTGCGCCTGGCGATCAAGGGCCTGGGCATCGCCTACCTGCTGTGGCTGGCCTACAAGCTCAGCGGCAGCGCCCAGCTCGGCAAGGCCGACAGCGCCCGCCTCTCGGTCGGCTTCGGGCAAGGCGTGATGCTGCAGTTCGTGAACATCAAGGCCTGGCTGCTGGCGCTCACGCTGGTGGCGGGCTGGATCGCCGGCCAGCCCGACGCGCTCGCGCGCTTCGCCATCGTCGCGCCCGTGATGCTGACCTACGCCTTCACCAGCAACTTCGCCTATGCGCTGGTCGGCGCGCTGCTGCGCGAGTGGCTGGCCAAGGGGCAACGCCTGCTGTGGTTCAACCGCGCGATGGGCCTGATCCTCGTGCTCACGGCCTGGTGGATGGTGGGCGTATGAAGCTCGCCCTCAAGGACGAAACGCTGGGCATGTGGCTCGGTGTGGTCGGCGTGGCGCTGTTCGCCATCACGCTGCCGATGACGCGGCTGGCCACGGGCACGCAAGAGGCGCCGCAGCTGTCGCCGTGGTTCGTCACGCTCGGGCGCGCGGCGCTGGCGGGCGTTCTGTCGGCCGTCTTTTTGCTGGTCACGCGCTCGCCGCGTCCGGCGCCGCACCAGTGGAAGCCGCTGGGCATGGCGGTGCTGGGCAACTGCATCGGCTTTCCGCTGCTGCTGGCCTTTGCGCTGCGCGTGGTCACGGCCAGCCATGCGGCGGTGGTGACGGCGCTGCTGCCGCTGGTGACGGCCGCGGTCGCGGCCTGGGTGCTGCACCAGCGCGCGCGGCTGGGCTTCTGGCTCTGCGCCATCGCGGGCAGCCTGCTGGTGGTGGTGTTCTCGGTGCTGCGCGCGCAGCAGAGCGGCCACGGCTTCGGTTTCGAATGGGCCGACCTGCTGCTGGTCGGCGCGGTCGTCGCGGCCTCGGTCGGCTACATCTACGGCGCGCAGGTCACGCCGTCGCTGGGCGCCGAGCGCGTGATCTGCTGGGTCTGCGTGATGGCGCTGCCCGTGACGCTGCCCGCCACCATCGCCCTGTGGCCGCAGCAGCCCGTGGCCGCCTCGGCCTGGGTCGGCTTCACCTACGTGGGCATGTTCTCGATGTGGATCGGCTTCTTCGCCTGGTACCGCGGCCTGGCCCTGGGCGGCGCGCTGCGCGTGAGCCAGACGCAGCTGCTGCAGCCCTTCCTGTCGATCCTCGCGTCGATCCCGCTGCTGGGCGAGCCGCTCGACCTCGTGACGCTGGGCTTCGCCGCCGCCGTGGTCGCCACGGTGGTCGCGGGCAAGCGGCTGTCGCAACCGGCGGCGCCTGCCGCTGTTCCACGCGGCGCCGAGCCGCAAGCCAGGAGCTGACCACCATGACGCTGTTCAGCCATGTCACCGTCGGCTGCACCGACCTGCCGCGCGCCGCCGCCTTCTACGACGCGGTGCTGGCCCCGCTCGGCCTCATCCGCCGCCCCGTGACGCCCGACGGCGGCCCCGACGCCGCCTGCTGGATCGCGCCGGGCCAGACGCTGCCGCGCTTTTACGTGTACATCCCGCTGGACGGCGAACCCGCCAGCGCCGGCAACGGCAGCATGGTCGCGTTCTGCGCGCCCTCGCCGCAGGCCGTTCATGCCGCCCACGAGGCGGCCCTGCGCCACGGTGGCCGCGACGAAGGCGCGCCCGGGCCCCGCCCCCGTTACGGGCAGGGCTATTACGGCGCCTACCTGCGCGACCCGGACGGCAACAAAATCCATGTCGTGCACCGTGGCGACATCCCGCCATCCTGACGACACACTCAGACTCACCTCTCATTCGCCAGAAAGAAGAAAGCCTCCCATGAACTGGAAACTCGCCGCCCGCGCCGCCAAGATGAATCCTTCGGTGCTGCGTGAAATCCTCAAGGTCACCGAGCGCCCCGGCATCATCAGCCTGGCCGGCGGCCTGCCCTCGCCCAAGACCTTCCCGATCCAGGAGTTCGCCGACGCCTGCGCCGAAGTGCTGCACAACGACGGCCAGGCCGCGCTGCAGTACGCCGCCAGCGAAGGCTATGCGCCGCTGCGCCAGGCCGTGGCCGACATGCTGCCCTGGGACGTCGACGCCTCGCAGGTGCTCATCACCACCGGTTCGCAGCAGGGCCTCGACCTCGTGGCCAAGGTGCTGATCGATCCGGGCAGCAAGGTGCTCGTCGAGACGCCCACCTACCTGGGCGCGCTGCAGGCCTTCGGCCCGATGGAGCCGCACCCCGTGGGCGTAGCCAGCGACGACGACGGCGTGATCGTCGACGACCTCGTGAGCAAGGCGGCCGACGCGCGCTTCGTCTACCTGCTGCCCAACTTCCAGAACCCCACCGGCCGCACCATGACCGAGGCGCGCCGCGCCGCCGTCTCCGCTGCCGCAGCCGCCGCGAACCTGCCGATCGTCGAGGACAACCCCTACGGCGAGCTCTGGTTCGACGAAGCCCCGCCGCTGCCGCTGGCCGCGCGCAACCCCGAGGGCGTGATCTACCTGGGCTCGTTCTCCAAGGTGCTGGCCCCGGGCCTGCGCCTGGGCTTCCTGGTGGCGCCGAAGGCCATCTTCCCCAAGCTGCTGCAGGCCAAGCAGGCGGTCGACCTGCACACGCCGATCTTCACGCAGCGCATGGTCTCGGCCGTGATGAAGGACGGCTTCCTGGACCGCCACGTGCCCACCATCCGCGCGCTGTACAAGCGCCAGCGCGACGCCATGATCGCCGCGCTGCACCGCGAGATGGCCGGCCTCGACGTGAAGTTCAACGCCCCCAAGGGCGGCATGTTCCTGTGGGCGCGCCTGCCCGAGGGCATCGACACCGTGACCCTGCTGCCCAAGGCCGTGGAGCGCAACGTGGCCTTCGTGCCCGGCGCGCCGTTCTACGCGGGCGAAGGCGATCCGCGCACGCTGCGCCTGTCGTTCGTGACCGCCAGCGTCGAGGAGATCGACACCGCCATCGCCGCGCTCGCCGTCACGCTGCGCGAAGAACTGGCGCTGCTGGCCCCCGCCCACGCCTGACAAGGCCGACGACGATGCACATCGCCATCCTCACCTTCGACGGCTTCAACGAGCTCGACTCGCTGGTCGCGCTCGGCGTGCTCAACCGCGTGAAGAAGCCCGGCTGGCGCGTGACGCTGGCCTCGCCCAGCGCCACCGTGACCTCGATGAACGGCGTCACCGTGCACGCCACCGCGACGCTCGAGGCGGCTTGCGAGGCGGGCGCGGTGATCGTCGGCAGCGGCATCCGCACACGCGAGATCGCCGCCGACGCGGGCCTGATGGGCGTGCTGCGCGGGCTCGACCCGTCGCGCCAGCTCATTGGCGCGCAGTGCTCGGGCACGCTGCTGCTGGCCAAGCTCGGCCTGCTGGGCACCGTGCCGGCCTGCACCGACCTCACGACCAAGCCCTGGGTGCAGGAAGCCGGCGTCGAGGTGCTCAACCAGCCTTTCTTCGCGCAGGGCAACGTGGCCACCGCGGGCGGCTGCTTCTCGGCGCCCTACCTCGCGGCCTGGCTCATCGCGCGCACCGAAGGCCTCGAGGCCGCGAAGAGCGCGCTGCACTACGTCGCGCCGGTCGGCGAGAAAGACGACTACGTGGCGCGCGCGATGCGCAACATCGAGCCGTACCTGCAGGCCACGGCCGACGCCCTTTCCGCACAAGGACACTGAACACCATGCTCAACATCTGGGGCCGCATCAGTTCGATCAACGTGCGCAAGGTCGTGTGGTGCGCGCAGGAGCTCGGGCTCGACTTCCAGCGCACCGAGGCCGGCGGCAAGTTCGGCGTGGTGCAGACGCCCGAATACCGCGCGCTCAACCCGAACGCCATGGTGCCCACCATCGACGACGGCGAAGGCGCCGAGCGCGTCACGCTGTGGGAGTCGAACGTCATCGTGCGCTACCTGTGCGCCCGCTACTCGCACGGCACGCTCTACCCGAGCGAGCTGCCCGCGCGCTTCGACGCCGAGCGCTGGATGGACTGGCAGCAGACCACGCTCAACCGCGCCAGCCGCGATGCCTTCGTGCAATGGGTGCGCACGGCGCCTTCGGAACGGCAGCCCGCGCTGATCGCCGCGTCGGTGCGCGAGAGCGAGGCGCTGTTCGCGATGCTCGACGCGCACCTCGCGCAGCGCCCCTACATGGCGGGCGAGCGCTTCACCATGGCCGACATCCCGATCGGCTGCGAAGCGCACCGCTGGTTCGGCCTGCCTGGTGCCGAGTACCGCCGGCCGGTCTGGCCCAACGTCGAGCGCTGGTATTCGGAACTGCTTTCCCGCCCGGGCACGCGCGGCGTGCTCGACCTTTCCCTCGAATGACCCTGATGAAATCCCGCCCCTTCAAGCAAGTCGACGTCTTCACCGCCACCGCCTACTACGGCAACCCGCTCGCGGTGGTGATCGACGGCCAGGACCTGGACGACGCCGCCATGCAGCGCTTCGCGCAGTGGACCAACCTGTCGGAGACCACCTTCCTGCTGCCGCCGACCGACCCGGGCGCCGACTACCGCGTGCGCATCTTCACGCCCGGCGGCGAGCTGCCCTTTGCCGGCCACCCGACCATCGGCAGCTGCCATGCGTGGCTGCAGGCCGGCGGCAAGCCCAAGGTGGCGGGCCGCGTGGTGCAGCAGTGCGGCGCGGGCCTGGTGCCGCTGCGGCGCGACGGCGAGCGCCTGGCCTTTGCCGCGCCGCCGCTCAAGCGCAGCGCCCCAAGCCCCGCGCTGCTGGCCAAGGTGGCCGGCGCGCTGGGCCTGAAGGCGCAGCAGGTCATCGCGGCGCAGGTGCTCGACAACGGCCCGGTCTGGTTCGGCCTGCTGCTGAACGACGCCGACGCCGTGCTGGCGCTGCAGCCCGACCACCGCGCGCTGAAGGAACTGGGCGTGAAGGCCGGCGTGGCGGGCGTGCCCTCGGCGCACGACACCTCGCTGCTCATCGGCCGTTCGAACCGCGAGGCGCGCGCCTTCGGCAACCGCCCCGCCACGCCGAACGACGACGGCGCGAAGATCGACCTCGAGGTGCGCGCCTTCGCCGAGCCCATCGGCGTGCAGGAAGACCCGGTCACCGGCAGCCTCAACGCCAGCCTGGCCGAATGGCTGATCGCCGACGGCCACATGCCCGAGCGCTACCTGGCCGCGCAAGGCCAGTGCCTGGGCCGCGCGGGCCGCGTGCACATCGAGCGCGACAGCGACGGCACGATCTGGGTCGGCGGCGATGCCGTGACCTGCGTCGACGGCCACGTCACCCTCTGAACCAAGGCACGCCATGGCCCCCGCCGAAATCGACCACCTGGTGATCGCCGCCGCCTCGCTGGCCGAGGGCGTGGCATGGTGCGAGGCCACGCTCGGCGTCACGCCCGCGCCCGGCGGCGTGCACCCGCTGATGGGCACGCACAACCGGCTGCTGAACATCGCGAGCGACGCGTTCCCGCGCGCCTATGCCGAGATCATCGCCATCGAGCCCGGCAAGGCGCCCTCGCGGCCGAAGACGCGCCGCTGGTTCGACCTGGACGACGCCGCGCTGCAGGCCGCGCTCGCGCAGCGCGGCCCGCGCCTCATCCACTTCGTGGCGCGCGTGCCCGACGCACACGCCGCCACGCAGGCGCTCGCGCGCGAGGAGCATGCGCACATCGACCGCGGCCACCTGCTCGAAGCCTCGCGTGACACGCCGGCCGGCCGGCTCGAGTGGCAGATCACGGTGCGCGACGACGGCCAGCGCCTGTTCTACGGCGCGCTGCCCACGCTGATCCAGTGGGGCGCGGTGCACCCCACCGACGCCATGCCCGCCTCGGGCCTGGCGCTGCGTTCGCTGCGCGTGGCGCATCCGCGCGCGCCGGCGCTGTCGGCCGCGCTCACGGCCATCGGCATGGGCGGCCTGCCGGTCGATGCCGGGCCGCCCAACCTCGTCGCCGTGCTCGACACGCCGCGCGGCCCTGTCACCCTCGAATCGCAAGGACTCTGACCCCATGCTCACCCTGACCGAAATCGCCTGGTTCGCCCTCGCCTCGCTGCTGCTGGCGCTCACGCCGGGGCCGAACATGATCTATTGCGTGTCGCGCACGCTGATCCAGGGCCGCCGCGCGGGGCTCATCTCGCTGGGCGGCGTGCTGATGGCGTTCCTCGTGCACCTGTTCGCCGCGGCGCTGGGCCTCACGGCGCTGCTGCTGGCGGTGCCGGTCGCGTTCGACGCGATCCGTTTCGCCGGCGCGGCCTACCTGATGTGGCTCGCATGGCAGGCGGTCAAGCCCGGCGGCAACGCGCCCTTCGAGGCCCGCGCGCTGCCGGCCGATCCGCCGGCCAAGCTGTTCCGCATGGGCTTTCTCACGAACCTGCTGAACCCGAAGGTGGCGATGTTCTACCTGTCGTTCTTCCCGCAGTTCATCCACCCCGAGCGCGGCTCCGTGCTGCTGCAGAGCCTGCAGTTGGGCATGGCGCAGATGGCGAGCAGCGCGCTGGTCAACACCGTGATGATCGTCGGCGCCGCGAGCATCACGGCCGTGCTGTCGCAAAGCGCGGGCTGGCTGCGCGCGCAGCGCTACATCATGGGCAGCGTGCTGGCCGCGCTGGCCGTGCGCGTGGCGCTCACCGAACGCAAGTAAGCAACCCGAAGGACGTCGATGCGATTCACCCGCGAAGAGATCGAAGCCGCGCAGCGCACCGTGCATGCGGCCATGCCGCCCACGCCCCAGTACACCTGGCCGCAGCTGTCGCAGCGCCTGGGCGCCACGGTCTGGGCCAAGCACGAGAACCACACGCCGGTCGGCGCCTTCAAGATCCGCGGCGGCCTGACCTACTTCGAGACCCTCGCGCGCGAGCAGCCCGCCGTGCGCCACGTGATCAGCGCCACGCGCGGCAACCACGGCCAGTCGGTCGGCTTCGCCTCGCAGCGCCACGGGCTGGCCGCGACCATCGTGGTGCCGCACGGCAATTCGCGCGAGAAGAACGCGGCGATGCGCGCGCTCGGCGTGACGCTGGTCGAGCATGGCGACGACTTTCAAGCGGCCGCCGAACACGCCGCGGTGCTGGCCGAACGCGACGCGCTGCACCGCGTGCCCTCGTTCCATCGCGAGTTGGTGCGCGGCGTGTCGACCGCGTACGTCGAGTTCTTCAGCGCATTGAAAGCTTCACCGCCCGACGTGCTGTTCGTGCCCATCGGCCTGGGCTCCGGCTTTGCCGGCGCGGCGGCAGCGCGCGCGCACTGCGGCGTGTCGACGAAGCTCATCGGCGTGGTGTCGGCGCATGCCACGGCCTACCGCGATTCCTTCCGCGCGCGCCGTGCGGTCGAGTCGCCCGCCACCACGCGGCTGGCCGACGGCATGGCCTGCCGCACGCCGGTGCCCGAGTCGCTGGAGGTGATCCTGCGCGAAGCCGACGACGTGATCACCGTGACCGACGACGAGGTGGCCGAAGCCATGCGCGTGCTCTTCAGCGACACGCACAACGTGGCCGAAGGCGCGGGTGCGGCTGCGTTGGCGGGGGCGCTTCAGCAAAAGGAGCGCTGGCGCGGGCAGACGGTGGGCGTTGCGCTGAGCGGCGGCAATGTCGACGCGGACATGTTCGCCGGGGTGCTGGGGCGCAGCGCCTGATCCGGTCTCAGGGCAGCGGCCCTGTGTTCGCCGTGCTCAACGGCAGCTGAGACACCTCGGCCAGCAGCAAGGCCAACTGCTGCGCGGCCGCATCGATCACCGCCTGCCCCTTCTCGGCCGTGGCCGCTGCGGCATTGCCCGCCGCCCCCTGCGCGTTGTAGTCCTCCATGGCCCAGCCGAGCTTGGCGCTCTTGCCGTTGCCGAGGATCGCGCAGTCGGCCGCGCGCTGCTCCGAGGTGGAGCTGAAATCCTTCGCCTCGTCCATGCGCACGCGCGCGGGCGTCAGCGCCAGCATCATCGAGGTCTCGATCTCGCCCGCGTGCACGCCGAAGCGATGCTCGCGGGCGCTGAACTGCGCGTTCGCATCGCCCAGCGGCAGGTTGAACCAGCTCACGCTGTAGACGATCAGGCCGTGCGCGGCACGCAGCTCGCGCGCCACGATGTCCATCGCGCCCACATGGCCGCCGTGGGCGTTGAACAGCACCAGCTTCTTCACGCCGGCGCGCGCCACGCCCGCGCCGATCTCGTTCCACATGCGGATCAGCGTCTCGGCCGAGAAGGTGAGCGTGCCCGCAAAGCGTGCGTGCTCGGGGCTCAGGCCGATCTGCTGGGTCGGCAGGAACAGCGCCGGCAGTTCCGGCGGCAGCAGCGGCAGCGCCGCGGCCACGATGCCGTCGGCCAGCACGGTGTCCACGCCCAGTGGCAGGTGCGGGCCGTGCTGCTCGGTCGCGCCCAGCGGCAGCACCGCCACGGTGGTCGCCGCGTCGAGCGCGGCGAAGTCGCGCGTCGTCAACTGGGACCAGAAACGGGGCCAACGAGGCGAAGAGACCGGAAGTGCGTTCATGCCGCGATCTTAGGACGGGGCCATGGGCGGCGCATGGGGCAACACTTGCATACAACTTGCCAACATCGGATGAATTGATCGCGAATCTGTTCACGATTAGTTCTCATCTTTCCCGATGTTCGGTCCTATTGTTTACAAATTGGCCTAGAGTCCCTTTTCACGAACTTTCCGCCACGGCTTGTCACGGCCCAGGAGAGTTCACGCAAAAGGGAGTAGCGTGTCCATCCATCCACAAAAAAATGGAGGCACCGTCGTTGCCGGGCGCAAAGTCGCGCCCTTCAAGGCATTGCCTCACCATCTCGCACGAGCCGTGCGGGGTTTGCCGCCGATCGTGTGCGTGCTGGTCTTCGGAAGCAGCACCGCGTACGCGGAATCCACTGTCGCGCCCCCGTCGGCCGCCCCCCTGGGCAGCGCGCTGGCGTATGACGCCCCGCAGCACGACGCCCTCATCGTCGCGCGCCGCGCCGGTCGTATCGCGCCGGCCCAAGCCCTGCAGCAGCTGCGCCAATGGCTGGCGGCGCCCCTGGCCGACGACCAGCGCCGGCGCGTGGCGTCCGACGCCATCGCGATCGCGGTGGCCGACGGCCGCTTCGCCGACGCGGTGGCCGTGGGCCACCAGGTGCCGCCAGGCGAGCTGGGCGATTACGCGCTCGGCCCGCTGGCCGGTGCCGCGCGGCGCACGGGCGACATCGCCCTGCAAGGCGATACCGTCAAGGTCTGGCGTGCGCGCCAGCCGGCGGCCCGCGAACCGCGCATCCACGAAGCCTTCTGGCGACTGGCCAGCGGCGACACGGCCGGCGCGCAGACGATCTATCGGGCCCTGGCACAACCCGCGCCCACCGCCGTGGCCGACCGCGTCGCGCTGCTCGACCTGCGCGCCGCACTGGCACGTGCGCAGGGCCAGCCCTTCCAGGCGCTCACGGCCTACGGCGAGATCACCGCGCTGCAACCCACGCGCCGCGATGCGCAGCGCGACGCCGACTTCCTGCTGGCCGAGTACGGCGGCGCCACTGCCGCGTTCGAAGACGCGCAGGCGGCCGAACGCAAGCAGCCCGGCAGCCTCGCGCCGCTGACGCTCGCGCTGCTCGAACAGCAGGCGCTGGCGCAGCAGCTGCGCTGGGCCGTGAAGGCGCGCGACCAGCGCCTGGGCGCAGCGCGCGTCACCGACCTCGACAAGGTGCTGGCCGCCCAGAGTGCCGCGCTGGCCCGGGTCAACGCCGCGCTCGCGCAGCCCGCCCCGCCAGACGCCGACACTTGGCGCACGCTGCGCATGCGGCTGCAGTCCGACCGCATGATGGCGCTGCTGGAGCGCGGCCGTCCCGCCGACACCATCGCGCTGTACGACAGCCTGCGTGGCGACGGCACCGCGCTGCCGCCCTACGCGCTGGGCACCGCCGCCCGCGCGCTGGCGCAGGAGCGCCGCTCGGCCGATGCCGTGCCGCTGTTCGAGAAAGCGGTCGTCGACCTGCCGATGCCCGACAGCCTGCACTTCGGCCTGGTCTATGCCTACCTGGACACCGGCCGCTTCGACGAGGCCGAGGCGCTGCTCCAGCGCATCGAAAGCGCCACGCCCGTGCTGATGCGGCTGGCGCCGGAAGCCGGCCGCCCCAACGACCAGTTCTCCGAAGTGAGCGGCCTGGGTGCGCTGCTGCAGCTGTACGGCGACCGCCCGAAGATCGCGCAGCCGCGCTTCGAGACGCTCACGCAGGAGGCCCCGCTCAACGCGGGCTACGCCTACGGCGCCGCGCTCACCGAGCGGCTGCGCGAGCACCCCGAGGCGGCCGTGGCGCGCTTCGAGGCGCTGAGCGCCGACCACCCCGACGACCTGAGCGTGCGCACCGGCCATGTCGAGGCGCTGCTCGACGCCGACGAATTCCGCGCCGCGCGGCTGCGCGCCGAAGCGCTTGAGGCCGATGCGCCCGACGCCGCCGAAGTGCGCGAGATGGCACGCAAGCGCCGCTCGCTGGTCGGCCCGCAGCTCGAGATCGATGCCGAAGGTTCGCGCGGCGGCGGCACGCTGGCCAGCCGCGAATGGCGCGTCGACAGCCGGCTCAGCTCCGGCCTCATCGGCGATGCCTGGCGCGTGTTCTACGCGCAGACGCTGGGCCGCGGCTACACCTCCGAGGGCACGGCCCAGTGGGCGCGCGGCGGCCTCGGTGCGAGCTGGCAGCAAGGCCGCTGGCTGGCCGAAGGCGTGCTGCAGCATGCGAACAGCGGGCGCTACCGCAACAGCGTGGCCGGCCGCGTCGACTACCGCGCCAGCGATGCCTGGCGCCTGTCGGCCACCTACGACGGCGACAGCAAGGAGCTGCCGTGGAAGGCCCGCGCCGTGCCCTTCGGCGCGCAGGCCATCGGCGCGCGCGAGTTCGGCGCCAGCGCGGCCTACGTCGTCAACGAGTCGCGCCGCTTCGACCTGCAATGGCGCCGCCTCGACTTCAGCGACGGCAACCTGCGCGACGGCCTCGACTTCGGCTGGCGCGAGCGCTGGGTCAGCACGCCGCGCTTCCAGGTCGAAACGCGGCTGGGCGTCGATGCCAGCCGCAGCCGCCTGCAGGACGTGCGCTACTTCAGCCCCTCGCGCGATGCCAGCGCACAGCTGTCGGTGCGCGGCCAGTGGCTCACCTGGAAAAGCGACGACCGCCAGTTCTTCCAGGTACTGGAGCTCGGCGGCGGCAGCTACCAGCAGGCCGGCTTCGGCAGCGGCCCGCTGTGGAACTTGCGCTACGAGCACCGCTGGGCCCTGGGCCAGAAGCTCACGCTGCGCTACGGCCTGACCTTCGGCAGCCACCCCTACGACGGCGTGCGCGAAAAACAGCGCGGCGTGTTCCTGAACCTTTCGATGCCCCTGCAGTGATGTCCGTGATGCAAGCCCCCACCTTCTTCCTCCGGCTGCGCGCGGCCCTGCTCGGGCTGCTGCTGGCGGCAGCGCTGCCTGCACTGGCGGCGCCGGTGCTGCCCGCCGACCCCGACAACGGCGTCGACTTCCGCGTGATCTCGTTCCATGACGTGCGCCCCAACGTGCGCGCCAGCTTCGAGACCTCGCCCGACGAAACCGCCATCGACGAGCGCACGCTCGCCGAAGTGTTCGCCTGGCTGCGCCACAACGGCTACCACCCGGTCAGCCTGCAGCAGATCATCGATGCGCGCAAAGGCGGCAAGCCGCTGCCCTCGCAGCCCGTGCTGCTGACCTTCGACGACGGCTACCGCAGCGCCTACACCCACGTGTTCCCGCTGCTCCAGCGCTTCAACTACCCCGCGCTGTTCGCCCTCGTGACGAGCTGGCTCGAGGTGCCTGAAGGCCAGCCCGTGCACTGGGGCGACAAGCCCGCGCCGCGCGAGAACTTCCTGCTGTGGCGCGAAGCCGCCGAGATGGCGCGCTCGCCGCTGGTCGAGTTCGCGAGCCACACCGACGCGATGCACACCGGCATCCAGGCCAACCCGCAGGGCAACATGCTGCCCGCCGCGGCCACGCACCGCTACGACCCGACGACCGGCCGCTACGAGGACGACGCCGCCTACCTGCGCCGCATCGAGACCGACCTGCGCCGCAGCCGCGAATTGATCGAGAAGCGCACCGGCGCCAAGGTGCGCGCCACCGTGTGGCCCTACGGCGCCTACAACACGCCCGCGCTGGAAGCCTCGGCGCGCGTGGGCATGCCGATCACCTTCACGCTCGACGACGGCGCGAACACGAAGGAGATTCCGCTCAGCCGCATCCGCCGCGCGCTGGCCGCCTACGACAACGAGGCGCCCGACTACGTGCAGATGCTGCGCAGCCCGGTGGGCGGCGAGGTGCGCCCGATCAACCGCGTGATGCACGTCGACCTCGACTACGTGTACGACGCCGACCCGGCCCAACAGGAGCGCAACCTCTCGGCGCTGATCGAGCGCGTGGCCGCCGTGCGCCCACGCTCGGTGTTCCTGCAGGCCTATGCCGACCCCGATGGCGACGGCGTGGCCGACGCGCTGTACTTTCCCAACCGCCACCTGCCGATGCGCGCCGACCTGTTCGCCCGCGCCGCCTGGCAGCTGCGCAGCCGCACCGGCGTGAAGGTCTA
Organism: Variovorax sp. GW823-FHT04F07; assembly: GCF_058795995.1. Lineage (NCBI taxonomy): Bacteria > Pseudomonadati > Pseudomonadota > Betaproteobacteria > Burkholderiales > Comamonadaceae > Variovorax > Variovorax sp. GW823-FHT04F07. The sequence continues at coordinate 68,163 of NZ_JBXAIG010000005.1, read as the reverse complement.
CGCGTGGATGCCCGTCACAGCTTACCGGCTGCCGGCGTCGAACCCGCTGGCCACGCACACGGTGCGCACGCTCAAGGGCGACGCGCCGGCCGACCGCTACCACCGGCTCTCGCCCTTCGACCCGGCCGTGCGCACGCTGGTCGGCGACCTGTACGAAGACCTGGGCCGCCACACCTTCTTCGAAGGCCTGCTGTTCCACGACGACGCCATGCTCTCGGACGACGAGGACGCCGGCCCCGCCGCGCTCGACACCTACCGCCGCTGGGGTCTGCCGGCCGACGTGGCCGCGCTGCGCGCCGACCCCGCGCTCATGGCGCGCTGGACCAGCGCCAAGACCCGCCACCTGATCGAGTTCACGCACGAACTCGCGGCGCGCGTGGGCACCTGGCGCCCTGCCCTGGAAACGGCGCGCAACCTCTACGCGCGGCCGGTGCTCGAACCCGCGGCCGAGCAATGGTTTGCCCAAAACTATGAAGCCTCGCTTGCCGCCTACGACTACGTCGGCCTGATGGCCATGCCGCGCATGGAGCAGGAGGCCCGCACCCCGGCCGACAGCGACGCCTGGCTGGGCCGCCTGGCCCAGCGCGCGGCCGCCACGCCGCACGGCCTGGACCACACCGTGTTCGAGCTGCAGGCACGCGACTGGCGCACCGGGAAACCCGTGGCCGACGCCGAGCTCACGCGCCAGTGGACCCTGCTGCAGCGTGCCGGCGTGCGCCACCTGGGCTACTACCCCGACGACTTCCTGAACAACCAGCCCTCGCTGGAGACCGTGCGCCGCGCGATCTCGGTGCGTTCGCTGCTGTCGCGCGCACCCCGGCGCAATCACGACGCCGCCACGCTGCCGCCTGAAGGAGGGAAGCCCCGATGAACACGCTCCAGATGCTGGTGGACCTGATTCCGCCGGTGCTCTTCGGCTTCGTCTTCTACTACCCGTTCTTCATGGCGTGGGTGTGGATCGCGGGCGGCCTCTCGCACGCGTGGTCGTTCGAGCGCAAGCGCGACGTCGAGATCGACCCGCTGCCGCTGCTGCCCTCGCAGCCGCTCGTGACCGTGGTGGTGCCCTGCTTCAACGAGGCGCCGCACCTGCGCGAAGTGATCGAGCAGCTGATGCGCACGCGCTACCCGAACTACGAGGTGATCGCCGTCAACGACGGCAGCACCGACGGCACCGGCGAGCTGCTCGACGAGATGACGCTGGAGTTCAGCCGCCTGCGCGTGATCCACAACGCCAGCAACCAGGGCAAGGCCGTGGGCCTGAACACCGCCTGCCAGCTGGCGCGCGGCGAGTACATCCTGGGCATCGACGGCGACGCGCTGGTCGACCCCAACGCCATTGCGTGGATGCTCAAGCGCATGCTGGCCTCGGATCGCATCGGCGCCGTCACCGGCAACCCGCGCATCCGCACGCGCACCACGCTGCTGGGGCGCATGCAGGTGGGCGAGTTCTCGTCGATCATCGGCCTCATCAAGCGCTCGCAGCAGCTCATCGGCACGCTGTTCACGGTGTCGGGCGTGCTGGCCATGTTCCGCCGCCGCGCCGTGCTCGAAGTGGGCTTCTGGAGCCCCGACGTGCTCACCGAGGACATCGACATGAGCTGGAAGCTCCAGCTCGCCGGCTGGCGCCTGCGCTTCGAGCCGCGCGCGCTGTGCTGGATCCTCATGCCCGAGACCCTGCGCGGCCTGTGGAAGCAGCGCCTGCGCTGGGCCGTCGGCGGCATCCAGACCATGCTGCGCATCACGCCGTCCATCCTGCGCCTGCGCAGCTGGCGCCTGTGGCTCATCTACAGCGAGTACATGGTGAGCGTGGTGTGGGCCTATGCGATGGCGCTGGTGCTGCTGATCAGCTTCATCCGCCCCTTCCTGCCGCACGAGTCGGCCTGGCATTCGGCGCTGCTGCCGCACTGGCAGGGCACGCTGCTGGCCATGACCTGCATCCTGCAGATGCTGCTGAGCCTGTGGATCGACCGTCGCTACGACCGCGACCTCATGCGCTATTTCGCCGGAACGATCTGGTACCCGATCGCGTTCTGGACGATCACGATGGCCACCACGGTGGTCGCCCTTCCCAACGCTCTGATGCGTCGTCGCGGCAAGCGCGCGGTGTGGACGAGCCCTGACCGAGGAGTTTCTTCCGATGCATCCTGAGAACCCGCTCTCTTCGCCGGCGCTGCACGAAGCCCCGCCGCCCCGCACCCGTTCGTGGGGCCAGCCCGCGGTGGACGAACCCATCATCGACGCCGCGCGCATTCCATTGCACGCCTTCGGCAACGGCCGTTCGCCGGCGCGCACCCTGGCCATGTACCTGTGGCTGCGCGTGCTGCGCCCCGCGATCACCGTCGCGATCTGGTTCTGCGCCATCTGGTACGCCTGGCCCTACGTGATGGGTGCGCGCTCCCAGCCCGAGGTGCTTCAGCTGCTGGGCCTGTACGCCATCGTCATCGGCGTGATCCTTGCCTCGATGCTGATCATGGGCCCGCTGCGCCGCCGCCAGCACCGCAGCGAGACACCGCCGGAGAAGGAACAGTCGTCGCTGTTCGCGCTGGCGTCGTACATCGAAGTCGCGCCCGCGCGCCTGTCGACCTGGCAACGCACGCGCCAGCTGCTGGCGCACCACGACCACCACGGCCATCTGCGCGACGCCACCGACACCGCGCCGGCTGCGCTGGAAGAAGAAGCGCCAGCAAAGCGCCGCAAGGCCTGACGCGCAGAGGCAACCGACGCGGCCTTTTCGGCCGCGTCGCTGCAGGGGTTTCGGGGCGGTGCTTCAATCGCGCGGCGGCAGCGCCGCAGACAGATTCACCTTCTTTCAAGGACCCCGACATGGATCTCCAGCTCCAGGACCAGCACGTTCTCATCACCGGCGGCAGCAAGGGCATCGGCCTGGCCTGCGCGCTGGGTTTCCTGCGCGAAGGCGCGCGCGTGAGCCTGGTCTCGCGCGACCTGCAGAACCTGCAGCAGGGCCAGCAGTCGCTGATCGCCGCGTTCCCGCAAGCCGAAGGCCGCGTCAGCCTGCACGCCGCCGACCTCAAGAACCCCGCCAGCGCCGTGGCCGCCCTCGACGCCGCCGAACAGGCCTTCGGCCCTGTCGACGTGCTCGTCAACTCGGCAGGCGCCGCGCGCCGCACCCCACCCGACGAGCTCACGCCTGCTGCGTGGCACGACGCGATGGACGCCAAGTACTTCACCTACATCCACATGATCGACCCGGTCGTTAAGCGCATGGGCCAGCGCGGCCGCGGCGCCATCGTCAACGTCATCGGCCAGGGCGGCAAGGTCGCCAGCCCCGTGCACATGGCCGGCGGCGCCGCCAACGCCGCGCTCATGCTCGTGAGCGCCGGCATGGCCGCCGCCTACGCCGCGAAGGGCGTGCGCGTGAATGCCGTGAACCCCGGCCTCACGCTGACCGCGCGGCTGCAGGAGGGCATGAAGGCCGACGCCAAGCTGCAGGGCATCGACACCGACGAAGCGCTGGAGCGCGCCACGGCACGCTTGCCGCTGGGCCGCATCGCGACGCCCGAGGAAGTCGCCAACACCGTGCTCTTCCTGGCGTCGCCGAAGGCAAGCTATGTGACCGGCGCGATCGTGGCAATGGATGGCGCGGTGACACCGATGATCTGACAACGAACAGCACGAGGGAGCGAACGCAGTGAAGCGATCCCCAGGCCGAGCGCAGCGACGGCCCGTCCGTTCCCCCTCCCCTCTGGCCGCGCCGAGGAGCGCAGCGTTTCGCGGATCAGGGCTCGCCCTTGTTTGAGCGAAGCGAGTTTGGGCGAGACCCCGCGAAACGCGAGCACCGCAGGTTGCCCGCAGCGAAGCGGAGGGACGCGGACAGTGGGGTCGCCTTTCTTTGCTTACTTTCTTTGGCGAAGCAAAGAAAGTGAGTCGCCCGCCGGGGCGAGACCCGGCCCCGGAAACAAAACACTCACCCCAAAGCCAACAACCCCTCGAACTTCAACGCCAGGAAATCCACAAACCCCCGAACCCGAGCCGGCACAAACCTCCCACTAGGCAACAGCGCATGCAACGGATAAGGCTCCGTCTCCCAGTCAGGCAGCAGCCGCACAAGACGCCCTTCCCGAATGTCATTGCGCACATCCAAAGCGGACTTCAGCGAAATCCCATACCCCGCCACAGTCCACTCCCGCGCCAGCGAAGCATCATCCACACTGCGATCCCCATTCACCCGCACCTCCGTCCACTGCCCCAACTGCGCAAACCGCCACACCCGGTGCCGTCGCCCACTCCGGTTGAACGTCAGGCAGTTGTGCTGCAGCAGATCCTGCGGAACCCGAGGCAAGGGATGCCGACGCAGATAGTCCGGTGAAGCCGTCAGCACCGGGTTCGTCAGCGCAAACGCCCGCGCCACCAGCCGCGAATCGGCCAGCGCCCCGTAGCGCAGCGCCACATCCACCTCGTCCCGCATCACGTCCAGCGGCCGATCCCCGACAGAGAGCGACAACTGCACCCCCGGATGCAACGCCAGAAACTCATCGAACCACGGCAGCAGCGTGCTGCGCGTCAGGTCCGACGGCGAGGCCACCCGCAAGGTGCCGACAAGTTCGCCGCGATCCGCAGTGACCAGCGACTCCCCCTCGTCCAGCAGCTCAAAAGCACGGACCGCATAGTCGAGCAGCGTCTGCCCCTGCGGCGTCAGGCGCATCGCCCGCGTCGACCGCTCGAACAGCCGCGCCCCCAACTGCGCCTCCAGCCGCTTCAAGGTCGCACTGGCCGCGGCAGGCGTGATCCCCAGCGCATGCCCCGCCGCCGTCAACGTGCCGCCACGCGCTGTCTGCACGAGCACCTGCAGGTCCGATATATTTTCAATCTTCATTTGAAAGTGTTGGTGATTCAGACCACCTTATCAAACAGACGTTGTCATCCTACAGTCCAGCCATCGTTCCAGAAAGAAGGTCTCTTCCCATGAAAGCCGTCGGCTACCACCAACCCCTCCCCATCGACAACCCCGAATCGCTGCAGGACATCGAGCTCCCCGCCCCGGTGCCCGGCGCGCGCGACCTGCTGGTGCGCGTGAAGGCCGTGTCGGTCAACCCGGTCGACACCAAGGTCCGCAAGAACGCCGCCCCCGAAGCCGGCCAGGCCAAGGTGCTGGGCTGGGACGCGGTCGGCACTGTCGAGGCCATCGGCAGCGACGTGACCGGCTTCAAGGTCGGCGACCGCGTGTACTACGCCGGCTCGATCATTCGCCCCGGCGCCAATTCGGAGCTGCACGCGGTCGACGAGCGCATCGCCGCCCTCGCCCCGAAGAGCCTCGACGACGCGCAAGCCGCCGCCTTGCCGCTGACCACCATCACCGCCTACGAACTGCTGTTCGACCGCCTCCAGGTGCCCAAGGACGGCGGCGAAGGCCAGACGCTGCTGATCACGGGCGGCGCAGGCGGCGTGGGCTCCATCCTCATCCAGCTCGCGCGCCAGCTCACGAAGCTGCGCGTGGTCGCCACCGCCTCGCGCGCCGAAACGCGCGCCTGGTGCCTGGCGCTCGGCGCGCACGTCGTCATCGACCATTCGAAGCCGCTCGCCGCCGAACTGAAGGCCGCCGGCATCGACGAAGTCGACATGGTCGCCAGCCTCACGCAGACCGACCAGCACTACGCGCAGCTCATCGAAAGCCTCAAACCCCAGGGCCAGCTCGCAGTGATCGACGACATGAAGGTGCTCGACGCGATGCCGCTGAAGACCAAGTGCATCTCGCTGCACTGGGAAATGATGTTCACGCGCTCGCGCTTCACCACGCCCGACATCGCCGAGCAGGGCAAGCTGCTGGCCGAAGTGGCCGCGCTGGTCGACGCGGGCCGCATCCGCACCACGGCGAATGCGAGCTTCGGCACCATCAACGCCGCGAACCTGCGCAAGGCACATGCGCTCATCGAGAGCGGCAAGGCGCAGGGCAAGGTGGTGCTGGCCGGGTTCTGATCTGCGCACAATCGGTCGCATGACCGACGAAAGCACACCCACCCCGTCCCTCCTCATCGAATTCGACACCCCGCGCCTGCGGGTGCGCCAATGGCGCGAGAGCGATCTCGCGCCATTTTTCGCGCTGGCCTGCGACCCGCAGGTGATGGAATTTTTGCTGCCCTTGCCCACTCGCGCCGAGAGCGACGCAGCGGCGAACCGTGCCCGCGCGCTCATCGCGCAGAAGGGCTGGGGCTTCTGGGCCGTCGAGCGCAAGGACACAAGCGAGTTCATCGGCTTCACCGGCCTGAACGTGCCGATGGCCACGCTGCCCTTCTCGCCCTGCGTGGAGATCGGCTGGCGCCTGTCGCGCGCCAGCTGGGGCCAGGGCTTCGCGACCGAGGCGGCGCGCGGCGCGCTGCAGGTCGGCTTCGAACGGCTCGGGCTCGACGAGATCGTGGCGTTCACCGCCAACGGCAACCTGCGCTCGGCCGCCGTGATGGCGCGCCTGGGCATGCACGAGGACGTGGCCGGCGCCTTCGAGCACCCGGCGGTGCCCGAAGGCCATGTGCTGCGCGGCCACCGGCTGTTCCGGATCGGCAACCCGCGGCGCTGAAACGACCGCGCCGGGCTACTTCGCCTTCGACACGCGCCACACCGCGTTGCCCACGTCGTCCGCCACCAGCAGCGCGCCGCCCTTGTCCAGCGCCACGCCGACCGGCCGGCCGTGGGCCTTTTCGTCGGCGCTCAGGAAGTCCGTGAGGACGTCGACCGGCGGCCCGCTCGGCTTGCCGCCGATGAAGGGCACGAACACCACCTTGTAGCCCGACTTGGGCTTGCGGTTCCACGAGCCGTGCTCGCCGATGAAGGCGCCGTTCGCGAATTCGGGCGGCATGCCGCGCGCGTGCGAGAACACCAGCCCCAGCGGCGCGACATGCGCGCCCAGCGCGTAGTCGGGCGCCAGCGCCTTGGCCACGCGCTCGGGCTGTTGCGGCGTGACGCGCGCATCGACCACGCCGCCCCAGTAGCTCCAGGGCCAGCCGTAGAAGGCGCCGTCTTTCACCGAGGTGAGGTAGTCGGGCACGAGGTCGCTGCCGATCTCGTCGCGCTCGTTCACCACGGTCCACAGCACGTTCGTCTCGGGCTCCCAGCTCAGGCCGTTGGGGTTGCGCAGGCCGCTGGCGAACAGGCGCTTCTCGCCGCTCTTCGCGTCGACCTCCCAGATCGCGGCGCGGCCCTCTTCGGCCGCCATGCCGTTCTCGCCGATGTTGCTGTTGGAGCCGACCGTGACGTACAACTTGCTGCCGTCGGCGCTGGCGATGACGTTCTTGGTCCAGTGGTGGTTGATACCGGCGGGCAGCGCCGTCACCACGGTGGGCGTGGCGCTGACCGAGGTCTGGCCCTCGGTGTAGGGCACCTTCACGAGTGCGTCGGCGTTGGCGATGAAGAGCTCGTTGCCGACCAGCGCCATGCCGTAGGGCGAGCTGAGGTTCGCCAGGAACACCTGCTTCACCTCGGCCAGGCCGTCGCCGTCGGCGTCGCGCAGCAGGGTGATGCGGTTGGCGCTGGGCACGCCGGCGCCCGCGCGGCCCATGACCTTGCCCATGACCCAGTTGCGCACCTTGGCGACCGGGCCGCCGGCGCCGCTCCCCTCGGGCTTGGGCGGCTTGTTGCTCTCGGCCACCAGCACGTCGCCGTTGGGCAGGGTGTAGACCCAGCGCGGGTGGTCCAGCCCGCGCGCCAGCGCCGTCACGCGCAGGCCTTCGGCGGGCGTGGGCGCGGCGGTGTCGGTCCAGCCGACGGCGGGCGCCACGTTGACGGTGGGGATCAGCGTCTTGTTCGGGTCGGCCAGCTGCGGCCGGGGGCCGGTCGTGAGCTCGGGCGCGAGCTTGGCGGTCTCGCCGCAGCCGGCGACGAGCAGCACGGCGGCCACGGCCGCTGCGGACACAGCGAGGCGGACGGGAAGGTGCGGCGATGCGTTCATGCGGATTCCTTGCGCGGCGGGCGGCCGCAGACCGCCGGATCATGCGCAATCGCGCGGCGCGGGCGTGTCGGTCGTGGGCGCTTTCCGGCGTGCGCGCACCTCCTTCGCACATCGTCGCTACCATCGCCGCATGACCGACGACCTGTTCCGCGCCGACGCCTACCTGCGCACCTGTGAAGCCCGCATCCTGCGCATCGACGACACCGGCATCGTGCTGGACCGCACCGTGTTCTATCCGCTGGGCGGCGGGCAGGCCGGCGATGCCGGCGTGCTGGCGCTCGCCGACGGCCGCGAAATCGCCATCGCCGACACCCGCAAGGCCAAGGACGCCGAAGGCCAGCCGACCGCCGAATTTGTCCACGTGCCCGCGCCCGACCAGGCCGAGCTGCTGGCCGCGCTGGCGCCCGGCGACACCGTCACCGCCCGCCTCGACTGGGAGCGCCGCCACCGGCTGATGCGCTTTCACACCGCCAGCCACCTGCTGTGCCACCTCGTGCCGGTGCCGGTGAACGGCTGCTCGATCACGCCCGAGTACGCGCGCATCGACTTCCACATCACCGACCCGCTCGACAAGGAAACGCTCACCGCCGGCCTCGCGAAGCTGGTCGAGGCCGCCCACCCGCTGACCGTGGGCGCCATCACTGACGCCGAGCTCGACGCCAACCCCGCGCTGGTCAAGAGCATGAGCGTGCAGCCGCCGCGCGGCACGGGCACGGTGCGCACCATCCGCATCGGCGGCACGGGCGAAGACGGCAGCGCGCCGTCGATCGACTTCCAGCCCTGCGGCGGCACGCACGTGGCCAACACGGCGGAAATCGGCGCCATGGTCGTCACGAAGATCGAGAAGAAGAGCGCGACCACCCGGCGCGTGGTCCTGGGCTGGCCCTCGGCCACCGCCGTCTGAGCCCCCCGGAAAGACCCGGCCCCCAGGAACTTCGCCCCGCCCTCTGGCTCCGACTGACCGGCATGACCTTTTCGCGCATCTCTTTCGCTACTTTTCTGATAGCTACCGCCGCAGCCTGCATGCCGGCTGCGGCCCAGCTGGCCCCGAAGACCGGGGCCGTGGTCACCACCCCCCACGTGCGCGCCGAACTGGTCGCCCATGCGCCCCAGGGCGTGGCGCCCGGCGCGCCGGTCTGGGTCGGGTTGCAGATCACTCACCAGCCCGAGTGGCACACCTACTGGAAGAACGCCGGCGATTCCGGCCTGCCCACCGAGCTGAAGTGGACGCTGCCCGCCGGCGTCTCGACCGGCGAGATCGCCTGGCCGGTGCCCAAGAAGATCCCGGTCGGCACGCTCGCCAACTACGGCTACGAGAACACCGTGCTGCTGCCGGTGCCGCTCGAGGTCTCCACGCTCTACAAGCCCGACGTGGCGCTCACCGGCGGCTCGCCGGCCATGGACATCAAGCTGCAGGCCTCCTGGCTGGTCTGCCGCAAGGAATGCATTCCCGAAGAGGGCGAGTTCACGCTCTCGCTGCCCACGCGCGGCTCGACCGCGCTGAACAAGGCGGCCTTCGACACCGCGCAGGCCGCGCAGCCGCAGCCGCTGGGCACGCCCGGCGCCATCGCCGTCGAGGGTCAGCAGCTGAAGGTGCGCCTCGAAGGCCTGCCCGCCGCCGTGCGCGGCAAGACGCTCGAGTTCTTCCCCGAAACGCCCGAGGTGATCCGCACCGCGGCCGTGTCCGGCAAGGACTGGACGCAGGCCTGGGACGGCGCGACCTGGACCGCCACCGTGCCGCTGGCCGATCAGCGCAGCGAAAGCCCCGCCGTCATGCCAGTCGTGGTGGTGCTGGCCGAGGCCGACCGCCAGGCCGGCCAGCCCGTGGCCTGGCGCGCCGAGACGCCGGTGTCGGGCACCTGGCCCGCCGCCACCGCCGCACCGCGCGCCGCCGAAGTGTCGCCCGCGCTGCAGGCGGCGCTGGCCGCCAACGCGGCCCAGGCGGCGGCCCCCGCTGCCGCTGCGCAGGCCCAGCCCGCCGGCACCTTCATCGTCGCCCTGCTCGGCGCGCTGCTCGGCGGCCTGCTGCTCAACCTCATGCCCTGCGTGTTCCCGATCCTCGCGATCAAGGTGCTGGGCTTCGCGCGGCAGGCCGGCAACGCCAGCGCGCACCGCAAGGCGGGCCTGGCCTACACGGGCGGCGTGATGCTGTCGTTCCTCGCGCTGGGCGGCGCCATGCTGGCGCTGCGCGCGGCCGGCGCGCAGCTCGGCTGGGGTTTCCAGCTGCAGTCGCCCGGCGTGGTGGCGGCGCTGGCGGCGCTCTTCACCCTGCTCGGCCTGAACCTGGCCGGCGTGTTCGAGTTCGGCCGCGCCGCGCCGCAGTCGGTGTGCAGCGCGCAGGCCAAGCATCCGCTGGCCAACGACTTCCTGTCCGGTGTGCTCGCCGTGGTGATCGCCTCGCCCTGCACCGCGCCGTTCATGGGCGCCTCGCTGGGCTTTGCCATCGGCCTGCCGGCGGCCCAGGCGCTGCTGCTGTTCGCCGCGCTGGGCCTCGGTCTGGCGCTGCCCTACCTGGTGGCGGGCTTCGTGCCGGCCGTGGCGCGCCTGCTGCCCAAGCCGGGCCCGTGGATGCACACGCTGCGCCGCCTGCTCGCCTTCCCGATGTTCGCGACCGTGGCCTGGCTGGTCTGGGTGCTGGGCCAGCAAAGCGGCATCGACGGCGCGGGCACGCTGCTCGCGCTGCTGGTGTGCCTGGCCGCCGTGGTCTGGGCGCTCACGCTGACCGGACGCACGCGCGTCGTCATCGCCGCCGTGATGATCGCCTTCACCGCCGTGCTGGCCGGCACCATCGGCCGCAACATCGTGCAGGTGCCCGAGCCGACGGCCAAGCTGGCCTCGGCTGCACCGAACGACGGCGAGCGCTGGCAGCCGTGGTCGGCCCAGCGCGTGAGCGACATGGCGGCCGCGGGCCGGCCCGTGTTCATCGACTTCACCGCCGCCTGGTGCGTGACCTGCCAGTACAACAAGAAGAGCACGCTGGCCGACGCCGAGGTGCTCGCCGACTTCGACACGAAGCAGGTCGCCATGCTGCGCGCCGACTGGACCCGCCGCGACCCCGCCATCACCGCCGCGCTCACCGCGCTGGGCCGCAGTGGCGTGCCGGTGTACGTGCTGCAGGCGCCGGGCAAGGCGCCCGTCGTGCTGACCGAAATCCTCAGCAAGGACGAGGTGCGCGCCGCGTTGGCAGCGCTTTGAGCGCCGATGCGGTGAATTGAAACGAGATGACAACGCCGCTGTCATGGGTTGTCACACGCACTTGAAGAAACCGTTCTAAGCTGCAGTTGTTGTTTGGAATTTTGTTTTTTTGGAGTTCAAGCTGGCCATGACGCTCTCGCCCACTGTCGACTCACGCTCCCTTCGCGCCGCGCGCCAGGCGCGCGCCGCCCTCAGCCGCGCTTCCCGCCGCGCCGTCGTGGCCGCCGCCGTCGCGCTGGGCGCCACCTTCCTCATGGGCACCAACGCCTTCGCCGCGCCCGCCGTGGGCCAGCAGGCGCCCGACTTCGTGGCCGTCGACACCACCGGCGCCAAGCACAAGCTCTCGGACTTCGCGGGCAAGTTCGTGGTTCTCGAATGGACCAACCCCGGCTGCCCCTTCGTGCGCAAGCACTACGGCAGCGGCAACATGCCGGCCACGCAGAAGGCGGCCACCGACAAGGGCGTGGTCTGGCTCGCGATCAACTCCACCGAACGCGCCGCCAGCGACTACCTGAAGGCCGACGCGCTCGACGCCTGGATGAAGTCGCAAAAGGCCGCGCCCACCGCCGTGCTGATGGACGAAGACGGCGTGATCGGCCAGGTCTACGGCGCGCGCACCACGCCCCACATCTTCATCATCGACCCCAAGGGCACGCTGGTGTATGCCGGCGGCATCGACAGCATCGCCTCGGCGCGCGTGGACGACATCAAGACCGCCACCAACTACGTGAACCAGGCGCTGGGCGAAGTGACCGGCGGAAAACCGGTGTCGATGGCGAGCACGCGGCCGTACGGGTGTTCGATCAAGTACAAGAGTTGAGCGTGCCACACGCGCGCCGCCGGCCTGCGCGGCGCGCTGCATTGACAGCTACCTGACTCCCCTCGTCAGGTGCAGGTCGGGAACCCCGACCTACCCTTGGGCCCACAACACCGCCCCAGGGGACACACCATGACTTCCGCGCCTGCCAACGCGCATTCCTCCTCGAAATTCGCCACCGTCCTGCGCGTGACCGGCGGCAACTTCATGGAGATGTTCGATTTCTTCCTGTTCGGCTTCTACGCCACCCAGATCTCGAAGGCCTTCTTCCCCGCGGGCAACGAGTTCGCGTCGCTGATGCTGACCTTCATGACCTTCGGCGCGGGCTTCCTGATGCGACCGCTGGGCGCGATCTTTCTCGGTGCGTACGTCGACCGCGTGGGCCGCCGCCAGGGGCTGATCGTCACGCTCGCGCTGATGGCCGTCGGCACGCTGCTCATCGCCTGCGTGCCGAGCTACGCGACCATCGGCGTGATCGCGCCGCTGCTGGTGCTGGTCGGACGGCTGCTGCAGGGTTTCTCGGCCGGCGTGGAACTGGGCGGCGTGTCGGTGTACCTGTCGGAAATGGCCACGCCGGGGCGCAAGGGCTTCTACGTGAGCTGGCAGTCGGCCAGCCAGCAGGTGGCCATCGTCGTCGCCGCCGCACTGGGCTACTGGCTCAACGTGACCTTCACGCCCCAGGAGATCGGCGACTTCTACTGGCGCATTCCCTTCTTCGTCGGCTGCCTGATCGTGCCGGTGCTGTTCATCATCCGCCGCTCGCTGCAGGAGACCGAGGAGTTCATGGCGCGCAAGCACCGCCCCGACGCGCGCGAGATCTTCCGCTCGATGGTGGCCAACTGGGGCCTCGTGGTCGCCGGGATGATGCTGGTGTCAATGACCACCGTGTCGTTCTACCTGATCACCGTCTACACGCCCACCTTCGGCAAGGCCGTGCTGCACCTGAGCACGACCGACGCGCTCATCGTCACGCTGTGCGTGGCCATTTCCAACTTCTTCTGGCTGCCGGTCATGGGCTCGCTGTCGGACCGCGTGGGGCGCAAGCCGCTGCTCGTGCTGTTCACCGTGCTGACCATCCTCACGGCCTACCCGTCGCTCAAGTGGCTGGTCGCCGCACCGAGCTTCGCGCGCATGCTCGAGGTGGAGCTGTGGCTGTCGTTCCTGTACGCCAGCTACAACGGCGCGATGGTGGTGGCGCTCACCGAGGTGATGCCGGTCAGCGTGCGCACCGCGGGCTTCTCGCTGGCCTACAGCCTCGCCACGGCGCTGTTCGGCGGCTTCACGCCGGCCATCGCCACGGGCCTGATCGAGATGACCGGCGACAAGGGCGCGCCCGGCCTGTGGATGACGGCCGCCGCGGCCTGCGGGCTGATCGCGACGCTCATGCTGTACCGCCGCAATGTCGACCCGGCCGACGCGGGCCGCGTGCCCGTCGTCTGAGAAGGTGTGAACCGCGGGCATTGACCCAGCGCGCACCGGCCATTGACCGGGAGCGCACCGCCCCTGCCGCCCCGGGTGGAAGTACCGATGATGGCGCGCGCCGACCTGCCTATCCTGCACCAGCGCTTCCGGCGCCCCCTGGGAACCACGGCATGAACGCACACCACTTCAGCACCCGGCTCGAACACCCGGCCGACCGGCAGGCCTGCTGGGGCCGCATCAACGAGTCGTACTTCGGCGCGCTGCGCGTGCAGTGCCTCGACCCCGGCCCGTTCGACGCGCGCATGGACGCCTACGAGCTCGGGCCGCTGGGCATGTTCATGATCGAGGCGCCTTCGCACCGCGTCGCGCGGCCCGACACGCACCGCGAGATCGCGCTCGACGAGCACTACAAGCTGGTGCTGCAGCTGGAAGGCCACGGCCACATCTCGCAGCGTGACCGCGAGTTCCACCTGCACCCGGGCGACTGGAGCCTGTACGACCCGCGCGTGCCCTACGCCATCACCAACCCCGAGCGCTCGCGCCTGCTGGCCATCACGATCCCGCGCCAGCAGTTCAAGGGCATGAAGATGCCCGACCTGCACACCTGCGAGGCCCACACGCCCGCCATGCAAGGGCTGTACGCGGTGCTCGGGTCGTTCCTCACCTCGCTGGCCGACCAGCTGCCGTCGCTGCCCAACGCCGTTGGCCGCTCGGTCAGCGACACCGTGCTGGGCCTGCTGGCCTCCACGCTCGCCACGCACGCCGACGAACAGTTCGGCGCGCAGCCGCTGCCCGGCGTACTGAAGACGCGCGTGAAGCAGTTCGTGCACGCGCACCTGGCCGACCCTGCCTTGTCGCTCGACCTTATCGCACAGCAGCTGCGCTGCTCCAAGCGCTACCTGCACCGCGTGTTCGAGGACGAAGACCAGACGCTCGACCGCTTCATCTGGCAGATGCGCCTGGAGCGCTGCAGCGAGGCGCTGCGCCAGGCCGCGGGCGGCCGCGCCTCGGTGTCGGAGATCGCCTTCGCCTGGGGCTTCAACAGCAGCGCGCATTTCTGCCGCGTGTTCAAGGCGCAGTACGGCGTGTCGCCGCGCGAGTTCCAGCGGCGCGAGGCGCAACGGGCGATGTCGCCGGCGCTCACGCACTAGGCAACGCCTTTCAGGGGCTGCCCACGATCCCCGACACGTCGACGATGTACATCTGCCGCTGCGATTCGTGCACGGAGTCGATGCACACCTGCTGGCCGTCGCGGCGCCAGCGCGGGTGCAGGTCGCACCGGTTCTCCTTGCTCAGCTCCGGCGTGGCGTAGAAGCTGCCCAGGTCGTGGCGACGGCCGGTGGCCATGTCAAACAGGAACAGCACGCGCTCGTGCGTGCGGGCGTCGGGGTAGGTGTCGCTCAGCAGCCAGCGCGTATTGACCGGCGAGAAGGTCATGTGGCCGTTCTCCACCAGCACGCCGTCGCCGATCACGCGGACCTCCCCGCCCGCGCGGTCGTGGTACAGGTGGTAGTGGATCTTCCCGGCGTGCGGGCCCCACACGATGATGTGTTCGTCGTCCTGCCACAGCGGGTGCGAGATCTGGTACTCGGACTTCTCGTAGTCGAAGGTGCCCACGGCCGTCGGGTCGAAGTCGTCCGCCAGCTGCGGCAGCGGGTGGTCGGAGCACTCCAGCAGGCGCAGGTCGGAGCCGTCGGGGTTCATCGTGAGAAGCCGGTGCAGGAAGCAGGTCTCGTCCTCGACGCGCTCGGTCCAGCGGTGCAGGAACAGCACGCGCGACGACGACGGGTTGACCTCGATGTGGCTCACCCAGTGGATCGCCTTGTCCATCGACGCGCGCGGATGAAACCGGCGCAGGTCCTGGTAGCTCAACAGCAGGCGCGCCGTGCCGGTGGCCAGGTCGGTCGCGTGGATGCCGTCGTCGGCCGGTGCGAGCGGCAGCTCGAACGGCCCGCCGGCCTCGCTGTAGCCGATGGTCCGGTGCGTGATGTACAGGCGCCGGTAGTCCACGCTCAAGGCCCAGCGGCTGTCGGGCGCCACCACGTAGATCGGCAACGGCAGCAGGCGTTTCGCGCCGGTGTCGACGTCGAGCACCGTGGCGCCGAAGCCGGGGTAGAACGCATCGGCATCGCCGGTGCGGCTGTTGTAGATCAGCTGGCGGCCCGGCGCGCCGTCGAGCCACTGCAGCTGGCTGCCCATCTGCCAGTTCCACGCGGTGGTGTCGCCGACCGCGTGGAAGCGGTCGTTGTCCTGCAGGTCGAAGTAGCCGATGCGGGCGGTGGCCGTCGGCGTGAGTTCGGCGTCCATCCAGGGCACCTGCTGCGCCAGCAGGTAGCGCCCGCTGCGGTCCCAGGCGCTCTTGTTGTAGTAGCCGAAGAAATGGTGCTGCGCGCCATCGCCCACGCGGCGGCAGGGTGCCGGCGCCAGGCGAGGTTGTTCAAGAAGTGGGTTCGACGACATGGGCTCACTCCGCGGCAATGCGGCCTTGCTGGATCACCTTGTCCCAGCGCAGCTTCTCGGCGGCGATGAAGCGCGTCGCGGCGTCGCGCGTGTTGGCCACCGGCGTCATGCCCTGCTCCGACAGGCCCTGGCGAAACTCCGGCGCGGCAACGATCCTGCGGATGTCGGCATTGAGCTTGTCGGCGATGGCATCGGGCACCTTGGCACTCACCGCCACCGTGGTCCACGAGGTGGCCTCGAAGGCCGGGAAGCCCGACTCGATCGCGGTCGGCACCTCGGGCAGCGCCGGCAGGCGAGTCTTGCCGGTCACGGCCAGCGCCTTGAGCTTGCCGCCGCGGATGTGGGCCAGCGTGGTCGGCGGGTTCTCGAACATCAGCTGGATCTGCCCGGCCAGCAGGTCGTTCAGTGCGGCCGTGCTGCCCTTGTAGGGCACGTGCACGATCGGTGCGCTGGCCGTGAGCTTGAACAGCTCGCCGATCATGTGCACCGACGAGCCCACGCCGGCCGAGCCGAAGTTGATCGTGTCCGGCTGCTTGCGCGCCAGCGCCACCAGCTGCTTCAGGTCGTTGGCCGGCAAGGCAGGGTTGGCGACCACGACGTGCGGCATCTCGGCCAGCACCGTGACCACCTTCAGGTCGGTCGCGGGGTCGTAGCTCAGCTTCTTGAACACGCCGTAGGTCGCGTGCAGCCCGATCGAGCCGAGCAGCAGCGTGTAGCCGTCGGCCGGTGCATCGGCCACGAACTTGCCGCCGATGTGCCCGCCGGCGCCGGGCTTGTTGTCGACCACCACCGACTGCTTGTACAGCTTGCCCAGGCGGTCGGCCAGCATGCGGGCCTGCACGTCGGAGCTGCCGCCGGCGGTGAAGGGCACCACGAGCCGGATCATCCGGTCGGGGTAGGCCTGCGGCGGCGATGCCTGCGACGTCGAAGCGACGCCCAGGGCCAGTGCGAGAAGGCCGAGGCCGGCGGCCCTGCGGGGCCAGTGCTGTGTCATGCGTCTTCCTTGCTGTGCGCCGCGACGGCGCGATGGAGGGGGTGGATAGGGCGCAGTCTAGGAACGCAGCATCATTCTGAAAAATTCATTTTCATTCACAGGCTATGCAGAAAAGATATGCCATGCTTTCCGCCTTGCACCGTGCAGCCCCAGGAGCCCCCGCATGTCGCGCCCATTGAACTTCCGCCAGATCGAGGCCTTCCGCGCCGTGATGCAGACCGGCACCACCACCGCCGCGGCGGCCCTGCTGCACACCACGCAGCCCTCCGTGAGCCGCCTGCTCTCGCAGATCCAGCATGCCACCGGGCTCAAGCTGTTCGACATCCACAAGGGGCGGCTTCGCCCCACGCACGAGGCGCGCCAGCTGTTCGACACGGTGCAGCGCCACTTCCTGGGCCTGGACCGCATCGAGCAGAGCGTGGCGGTGCTGCGCAAGTCGGGCGCGGGCTCGCTGCGCGTGGGCTGCACGCCAGCGCTCGGGCTCGGCGTCATGCCGCAGGTGATCCATGCCTTCTCGCGGCTGCATCCCGAGGTGCACGTCAACCTGCAGACCGTCGGCACGCACGCCTTGCGCGAAGGCCTGCTCTACGGCCTGTACGACGTCGCGCTCAGCACCGCAGCCTTCCACGACCCGCAGCTCGACGCGGTCAGCCTGCACAAGGCCAGCGCGGTGTGCGTCGTGCATCCCGGGCATGCGCTGGCGCACCGCGACGCCGTCCATGTGCGCGACCTGAAGCAGCAGGTGCTGCTCACACTCAATGCCGACGACGAGATCCACCAGCAGTTCCAGCGCACGCTGCAGCAGCACCGCATCGAATGCGCCGCCACGGTCGAGACGACCTACTCGGTCACCATCTGCATGATGGCGGCGCAGGGCACCGGCGTCGGCATCGTCAACCCCTACGTGGCCTCCGTGTTCGCGCGCGACCTGAAGATCCTGCCGCTGTCGCCGCGCTGCCCGGTGGAGGTGTCGATGGCGTTCTCGCCGCAGTCGGCGCCTTCGGCCATCGCCGAGGAGTTCACCGCGCGGCTGCGCGACCACTTCCAGTCCTTCGTGATGCCCACCGCACGGAGGGCGCAGAAGGAGCGCGCCTAGGCCGCCGCGAGGTAGCTGCTGTGCAGGATCTCCGGCCGGCTGCGCAGTTCTTCCGACGAACCCGCAAAGGCCATGCGCCCGCGCTCCAGCACGTAGGCGCGGCTCGACACGGCCAGCGCCACCGTCGTGAACTGCTCGATCAGCAGCACGCCCACGCCCTCGCGCGCGACCTGCTGCACCACCTCGACCAGCCGCTTGACCACCGCGGGTGCGAGCCCCAGCGAGAGTTCGTCGATGGCCAGGTAGCGCGGCTTGCCGATGAGCGCCTGTGCGATGCAGACCATCTGCTTCTGTCCGCCCGACAGCGAGCGCGCGGGCAGCGCGAGCTTCACGCGCAGCTCGGGGAACACGCCGAGCACACGCTCGACCGCATCGGCCACGCCGGCCGCAGGCAGTGCGGTGGCGGCGGCGCGCAGGTTGTCGAGCACCGACAGCTCGCCGAGCACGCGATGCCCCTCGGGCACCACCGCCACGCCCAGCGCGCGCACGCGCTCGGGCCGCTGGCCATGCAGCGCGTGGCCTTCGACCTCGATGCGCCCGCCCGTGAGCGGCAGCACGCCGCCGATGGCCATCACGGTGCTCGACTTGCCCGCGCCGTTGGCGCCCAGCAGCGCCGTCACCTCACCCGGCGGCACCTGCAGGTCGATGCCGTGCAGCACGGCCTTGCCGCCGCGCTGCAGGCGCAGATCCGTCACGTTCAGCATGGGGTGGTCACTCCGTTCCCAGGTAGGCCTTGCGCACGGCCGGATCGTCGAGCACTTCGCGCGTGGGGCCGAGCGCGAGGCGGCGGCCGAAGTCGAGCACCAGGGTTTGCGTGCAGGTCGCGGCGATCAGGTCGACGTCGTGGTCGATGAGCAGCACCTGCGCGCCGCAGAACGCATGCACCGCGCCGATCGTGCGGCGCAGCACGCCGGCCTCCTGCTCGGTGAGGCCGGCGCCAGGCTCGTCGAGCAGCAGCAGCTTGGGCGCACCGACCAGCGATTTCGCAAGCTCCAGCATGCGGCGCTGGAACAGGTTGAGGCGGTGGCCCATGACGGTCGCCACGTCGAGCAGGCCCGTGTGCGACAGCGCGCGCGCCACCTGCGATGTTGCTTCGCCGCGCGCATGCGGCACATGGTCGAGCAGCGCGCGCACGTTGTCCCACACGCTGAGGTCTTCCACCACCTGCTCGGTCTGGAACGAGCGGCGCAGGCCGAAGCGCACGCGCGCGATGGGCTTCAGGCCCAGCAGGTCGGCGCCGTCCACCGCCACGCGACCCGCACTCGGCGACACGAGGCCGCTGAGCACGTTGACCAGCGTGGTCTTGCCCGCGCCGTTCGGCCCGATGAGGCCGCACACGGGCGCATCGAGCTGCGCCGTGAGCGCGTCGATGGCCTTGACGCCGCCGAAGGCGACGGTGAGATCGTCGATGCGGATCATGGCGCGGCGTCCTTGTCCTTCGATGCAGCGAAGCGTTGCCGCACCACATCGAACACGCCCGCCAGCTGCCCCGCGATGCCGCTCGGCGCGGTGATGAGCGCATGCAGCAGCGCCACGCCGAAGAAGATCATCGCGAGGTAGCCGTTGACGCCGAAGTCGGTCAGCAGCGCCGGCACCGCGCGCAGCAGCAAGCCTGCGATGAGCGCGCCGGCCCAGTGGTACACGCCGCCCACCACCGTGAGCGCGAACAGCATCACCGATTCGCCGGCCGTGAAGGCGCGTCCGTCGAGCTGCCCCACGCCGCCCGCGAGCAGCGCACCGGCCACGCCGGCGCAGAAGCCCGCGAGCCCGAAGGCCCAGGTCTGGTAGCGCAGGATGTTCACGCCGGCCGCCACGGCCGCCGCCTCGCCGCGCCGAATCAGCGCCCACGAGCGGCCCGCGCGCGTGCGCCGGTGCAGCTCGATCAGCGCCAGCACCGCCGCCAGCCACACGGCGACGTAGCGGAAGTACGCGGTGTCGGACAGCGCCAGCGCGGGGCGCGGCATCATCAGCCGCTCGCTACCGAACACGCGGCCCAGCCAGCCCGCGCCGCCGTCAGGAAAGCCCGTCACGTTGACGACCACCTGGAAGCCGCCCGCCATCATCATCGTGACGAGCGCCAGGTACAGCCCCTTGAGCCGCAGCGCCGGCAGCCCCGCGAGCATGCCCACGACGCACGACAGCAGCCCGCCCGCGAGCACCGACAGCTCGAAGGGCCAGCCCAGCCCGTGCCCCGCGCGCAGCGCGACCCAGCCGCCCGCGCCGAGCAGCGCGTACTGGCACAGCGACACCAGCCCGAGCTGGCCGTAGAGCAGCGCCACGCCGGCCGCCGCGACCGACAGCGCGAGCGACGACGTGAGCGTCTTGATCCAGTACGCGTTCGCGAACCACGGCACGGCCCAGCCGATCAGCAGCACGCAGGCCACCATGAGCACGAGCGAACGGCGGGCGCGGCGCGTGGCCTGTGCCAGCGCGGCAGGTGCGGCGTCGGACGCGGGCATGGCGCCTTCGAGGACCGACGCGTTCATGCCGACCGCGTCCCCGCGCGGTAGAACACGATCATCGCCAGCGCGATGAGGAACGGCGTGGCCGTGCGAAAGGCCGCGAAGCCCGGCACCGTGATCGCCAGCGCCTCCAGCACGCCGATGGCGATGCCGCCCGCCACGGTCGCCGGCAGCGAATGCAGCCGGCCGATGATCGCGGCGGCGAACGCCGGAATCACGAGAAAGGTCAGCAGCGTGGCCTGCAGCCGCACGATGTTCGCCAGCAGCAGACCGCACACGCCCGCGAAGGCGCCGCTCAATATCCACGCCACCGTGTCGACGCCGAGCACGCGGATGCCGAGCAGCGCGCTCAGGTCGCGGTCGTTGGCCAGCGCGCGCATCTTCAGGCCCACGCGCGTCTTCGACAGCAGCAGGCCGACGCCGCCCATCATCAGCACCGCCAACGCCAGGCCCAGTGCGCGCGTGTGCGTGAGCCGCACCTCGACCTCGCCCAACACGAACTCGAGCGCACCGCCGTCGGTCGGCAGCACGAGGCGGCGCGGCTGCTCGCCCCAGGTCCACTCGGTGAAGCCCACCACCACGAGCGCGAAGCCCAGCGTGGCGATGCTGCGGATGGTCGGGTCGCGGTGCGACAGGCGCGGCGCCAGCAGGCGCCCGTAGGCCAGCGACAGCGCCATGGCCGCGAGCACCGCCGCGCACCACGCCAGGCCCTGCGGCCAGTCGGCTTCGAGCAGCGTCCAGGCCACATACGCGCCGAGCGCGCCGATGGCCCCGAAGGCGAAGTTCAGCACGCCCGACGAGCGATAGAGCACCACCAGCCCCACGCCCGAGAGCGCGTAGACCGCGCCCAGGCCCAGGCCCGAGATGACGAAAGGCAGGTAGTCCTCCATGGCCCGGCGCGCTTACTTCAGGCCCATCTTCTGCTCGTCGGCACGGATGTCGACCAGCTCCGGGTCGTCCGCCGTGAGGCAGCCGCCGGGCGCAAAGCGCCAGCCGTTGCCGTCGGGGCTGGCCATGGGGCCGCTGTTGTTCGCGTTGTGGCGGTTGCCGCTGCCCACGTAGAAGGGCTTGCACAGGATGTCGCTGCGGAAGTCGCTCACCTTGCGCAGCGCGTCGGTCACGCCGGCGCGGTCGATCTTCTTCGGGTCCATCTTCAGCATCGCCTGCGTGGCCAGGCGCGCGGCCAGGTAGCCGGCCTGCGAGAAGGTGTCGCGCGGGTCGCTCTTCGCACCATGCTTGTCCATCACCGCCAGCCAGTTCTTGTTGTCGGGCCCGGCCGATTCGAGCGGGTTGAATTCGAGGTTGACGTCGAAGTTGCCCTTCCAGTACGGCCCGATGGCCTTGGGCACGTCGACGTTGTAGGCCGGCGCGGCCGACACGAAGTGGATCTTCTTGCCCAGGTTCTGCTGCTCGGCCGCGGCCAGCATCGGCACGAGGATGCCCTTGGGCACGTTCATGATGATGGTGTCGGGCTTCTTCGCGGCGGCCTGCAGCATGGTCGAGGTGGCGTCGGCCGAGCCGGGGTCGATGGTGAGGGTCTCGACCGTCACGCCGTTCTTCTTTCCCCATTCCTTGGGCCCCTCGCAGGCCCAGTTGCCCAGGCTCGGGATGTTCGGAATGATGCAGACCATCTTCTTCGCCTTGTACTTCTGCGCGGCGTACATCGCGGCGATGGTGGCCGACACGCGCGGCCCCGCGTTCACCGGCACGTAGTTGCGCGCGTTGAAGCACTCGCGCGGCACGCCGGTGCCGGCGATGACCATCACGCCCTCGTCGGCGTACATCTTGGCGTTGGCGCCGCACTCCACGAAGCTGGTGCTGCCCACGAGCGCGACCACCTTGCGGTCCTTCACGAGCTTGGAGGCGACCTGTGCCGCGGTCTCTGGGTTCCACTGGTCGTCGAGCACGAGGTAGTCGACCGGCCGGCCATGAATGCCGCCGTTGGCGTTGACGCACTTGAAGTACGCAGCCGCCGCCTGGCCCGAGGCGCTGAAGTCGTCGGGGCCGGTCTTGCCGACCACGGCGCCGATGGGAATGGGCTCGCCCGTGGCGGGCTTGCCGGTGTTGAGGCCGCAGTCGGGGCCCGCCTGCGCCCAGGCGCCGCTGAAACCGGCCAGGCCCAGCGCGCCCGCAACGGCCGACAGCGCGATTCGTCTTTTGCTTTGCATGAGGTGTCTCCTTCTTTCTGGGTGATCGAAACCGGGGCGGGGCTACACCGCCATGCACACGCTCTTGAGTTCGGTGAA
Source organism: Variovorax sp. GW823-FHT04F07 (assembly GCF_058795995.1). NCBI lineage: Bacteria > Pseudomonadati > Pseudomonadota > Betaproteobacteria > Burkholderiales > Comamonadaceae > Variovorax > Variovorax sp. GW823-FHT04F07. Next base: position 45,574 of record NZ_JBXAIG010000005.1, on the reverse strand, counting down.
GCTCTCCACCGCCGCGCGCCCCAGGTCGCGCCCGCTGCCCGACTGCTTCACGCCGCCCAGCGGCAGCGCGTTGTCGAGCACGTTGTGCGCGTTGACCCAGACCACGCCCGCCTGCAGGCGCGGCACGATGCGGTGTACGGCCGAGAGATCGTTCGACCAGACGCTGGCCGCCAGGCCGTAAGCGCTGTCGTTGGCCAGGCGCACTGCGTCGTCCACGTCGTCGAAGGGCACGACCGTCGCGACCGGGCCGAACACTTCCTCGCGCGCGATGCGCATCGACGGCTGCGCGTCGACGAACACGGTGGGCTGCACGAAGCAGCCGCCGTCGAAGGCCTGGCGCCCGCCGGTGACCAGCGTCGCGCCTTCGGCCACGGCGCCGTCGATGTGCGCCATCACGCGCGCCAGATGGCGCTTGGACACCAGCGGCCCGAACTGCGCCTTCGGGTCGAAGCCCGAGCCGATGTGCAGGCCCTCGGCCGCCTGCGCGAGCCGGCGCACCACCTCGTCGAACAGGCTGCGCTGCACGTACACGCGCGAACCCGCGGTGCACACCTGGCCCTGGTGAAAGAAGATGCCGTTGGCCGCGCCCTGCGCCGCCGCCACCGGGTCGGCGTCGCCCAGCACGATGAGCGGCGACTTGCCGCCCAGCTCCAGCGTGAAGCGCGCCATGCTGTCCACGGCCGCGTGGCCGATGTGCCGGCCCACGGCCGTCGAGCCGGTGAAGCTGATCTTGCGGACGTCCGGGTGCGCCGCCAGCGCCGCACCGGCCGTGGCGCCGCGCCCGCACACCACGTTGAGCGCGCCCGGCGGAAAGCCCGCCTCCAGCGCCAGCTCGGCCAGCCGCAGCGCGGTGAGCGGCGTTTCTTCCGAGGGCTTGAGCACCACGGTGCAGCCGGCCGCGAGCGCGGGCGCCACCTTCCACAGCGCGATGGCGAGCGGAAAGTTCCACGGCACGATGGCCGCGACCACGCCCACCGGTTCGCGCCGCGTGTACGTGACCCACTGCGCGCCGGGGATGCCGATGGAGTTGTCGAGCGTCTGGCCTTCGAGCTTGGTGGCCCAGCCCGCCATGTAGCGCACGAACTCCGCGCCCGCACCCACGTCGACCATGCGCGCGATGCCGCGCAGCTTGCCGCTTTGCAAGGTTTCGAGCGCGCTGAGTTCGTCGGCGTGCGACTCGATGAGCATCGAGAGCGTGTACAGCAGGCGCTCGCGGTCGGCCGGGCGCAGCGACTTCCAGGCGGCGCTCTCGAAGGTGCGGCGCGCGCTGGCGACGGCGGCGTGCACGTCGTCCGCGTCGCTGTCGGGCGCCTCGGCCACGGTCATCTCGGTGGCCGGGTCGACCACCGGCAGGTACTGCCCGTTGCGGGGCACGACCTCGTGGCCGTCGATGTGGTTGCCGCGGCGGCGCTGCGCCAGCAGGCCCACCTGGCCGAGGTGTTCGATCGACAGGTCGCGCAGATTCATGGGCGGGCTCCGGGAAGGGATGCGAGGGATGCGAATGAAAGCGGCGTCACGGCTGCATGGCGCGCGCGACGAGCAGCGTGTCGGTGAACTGCTCGAAGCGCCGCACCTTTCCGCCCTGCACCTGCCACACATGCGTGACGCGGGCCTGCATCGGCTTGCCCGTGGTGCGGTGGCGCGCGTGGTAGTCGCCGATGCCGACCACGGTGTCGCCGCCATCGACCAGCCGCTCGAGCACGAAGCGGTAGCCCTCCCACTCGGCGCCAAGCACCTGGAAGACCTTCTCGACCACCTGCGCGGGGCCGACGTGCGTGCCGGCGCAGGGAAAGCCGGCCATCTCGGTCCACTGCACGTCGTTGGCCACGTCGGCGAACATCGCGGCGAGGTCGTGGCGGTCGGAGGCCGCGTAGTGGTCGGCCACGATCTGGTAAGGGGTGCGCATGAAAAAGCTCCTGGACAACGGTGAAGTCAGACGGGCCCGAACTCGGACGGGTAGAAGGTCTGCGAGGCCTTGCGCATGAAGGCGCCCGCGGGGTTGTTGGCGATCGCGCCGGTGCCGGTGAGCCCGAGGAACTTGCCGGTCGAGCGGCCGTTCGCGAAGTCGAAGAAGAACACCGACGCGACCGGGATCAGGAACTCGCGGAAGGTGAAGACGTACTGGTCGTCGTCGAACTTCCAGTAGCTCGCGAGGTCGACGTCGCCGTGGCCGCGCTGCACGCCCACGAGGCACTGCCAGGCGTAGCGCTCGGCGCTCAGGTAGGTGTGCTCGTAGGTGTGGTTGGGGCTGTAGGTCTGCCAGGTGCGCAGGCCGATGAGGTCGCGCGTGGCGTGCGGTGCGCTGCCAGTGGCAGTGCCGCCTTCGAGCGTGCCGGGCCAGAAGTCCTGCGGCACGCGCGGCTGGCCCGCGGCCTCGTCGGCGCCGACGATGCGGCAGCGGATGGCGAGCACGCGGCGCGTGCGCGTGTTGAGGACCACGGTCAGCGCCTCGCTCGGGCGGCTGGCCTGCGTGATGTCGAGGAAGAAGGTGTCGGGCGCGACCTCGATGGCCTCGTACCAGTCGCCCTGGCCTTCGCCCCCGCGTGCGCCGTCTTCATGCCAGTCGAGCGTGTGCTGCGCGCGCGGCTGCAGCGTGAGCTGGAAGCCGGGCAGCGCGAGCCGCAGCGTCTGGCCGGCGAGTGCGTCGGTGGCGGGCAGGCGGTTGGTTGCGATGCCGAGGGCGAACTGGTCGTAGGTCTTCCAGTCGGCGGGCTTGGTGGTGTCGGTGCTCATGGCGTCTTTCCTTCTTCAGGCGTCGTGCGCGAAAGCGATGGTGGGCAGGTCGACCGCGGACGCGCCGCCATCGACCATCAGCGAGCTGCCGCTGACCATCGCGGCCAGCGGCGAGGCGAGGAACAGCACGGCGTTCGCCACGTCGTCGGGGCTGGCGGCGCGGCCCATGGGCACGTCGCGCGTGACGAGGTCGTAGGCCGCATCGGTGTTCGGCAGGTGGTGCTTGTCGACGAGCACCTGCATCTGCTCGTCGGCCATCTCGGTGCGCACCCAGCCGGGGCACACGGCGTTCACGCGCACGCCCTGCTGGCCGTAGTCACGCGCCAGCGAACGCACGAGGCCGATGAGCGCGTGCTTCATGGTCACGTAGCCGACCACGCCCGGCCCCGCGAAGTGGCCCGCGAGCGACGAGAGCACGACGATGTTGCCGCGCCGCGCGATGAGCTCGGGCAGCAGCTCGCGTGCGCAGACGAAGGCGGTGTCGAGGTTCAGGCGCGTGGACAGCGCCCACGAGGCGTCGTCGGTCGAAAGCGCATCGCCCACGCCGTGGCCGCCCGCGTTGGCGACCAGCACGTCGACGCCGCCGAAGCGTTCGCGTGCGGCGGTCAGGGCGCGCTGCACATCGGCAGTGTTCGCTGCGTCGCCCGCCACCGCGAGCCCGCCGAGCTTCGACGCCACCGCTTCGAGCTGCGCGAGGCGGCGCCCCATCAGCACCACGCGGCCGCCCGCCGCGACGAACTGCGCGGCCACCGCCGCACCGATGCCGGTGCCGCCGCCGGTGATGAAGGCGACCTTGCCGGCCATGGAATTCGGGGAACTCATTCGCTGTGTCTCCTGGTTGGGAAGGACTCTAGGTTTCAGTGCGCTTCGGCGATTGACCGACCGTGCAATCTCAGTTGCCTGACAGCGCGAAGTCGGCGCAGCGCTCGGCCAGCATCACGGTCGGCGCGTTGGTGTTGCCGCTGACGAGCGAAGGCATCACCGAGGCATCGCACACGCGCAGCCTGGCCACGCCGTGCACGCGCATGCGCGCATCGACCACGGCCATGGCGTCGCGGCCCATGCGGCAGGTGCCGCTCGGGTGGTAGACGGTCTTGGCGCGCTCGCGCACGTAGGCCTCGAGGGCCTCGTCGGACATGTCGTCGGCGGCCGACGGCGCCAGCTCTTCGGACACCACCTCGCGCAGCGCCGGCGCGCGCAGGATGCGGCGCGCCAGCTTCACGCCGCGCACCAGCGTGTCGACGTCGGCCTGCGCCTGCAGGTAGCCGCCGTCGAACAGGATCGGCGCCATCGGGTCGGCGCTGCGCAGTGCCACGCGCCCGCGCGACTGCGGGCGCAGGAAGCAGGGATTGATCGACAGGCCGTGGCCGGCCAGCGGTTCGCGGTCGACGTCGCCCACGAGCACGGGCAGCACGTGGAACTGCAGGTCGGGCCGGCCTTCGCCGGTGGTGTCGACGAAGCCCCCGCTCTCGACCACGTTCGAGGTGAGCAGGCCGGAGCCGAACATCATCCATTGCAGGCCGTGCTTCAGCGCCGCCAGGCCGCGGTCGTTGCCCAGCAGGCTCACGGGCTCGCGCGTGCGGCCGTAGACCGACACCTCCAGGTGGTCCTGGAAGTTCTCGCCCACGCCGGGCAGGTCTTTCACCACCGGCAGGCCCAGCGCCTGCAGCTGCGCGCCGGGGCCGATGCCCGAGAGCAGCAGGAGCTTGGGCGAGGCGAGCGCGCCGGCCGAGAGGATCACTTCGTCGCGCGCGGTGGCGATCACCTCTTCGCCGCCGCCGTTGCGGCCCGTGCGGTAGACCACGCCGGTGGCCGCGCCGTCCTGCATCAGCACGCGCAGCACGTGCGCGCCGGTCACCACGGTGAGCTTCGGGTCGTCGCGCACGGCCGCGAGGTAGGTGGCGGCGGTGCTCGCGCGCCGGCCTTCGAAGGTGGTGGTCTGGTAGAAGCCCACGCCGGCCTGGGCGGCGCCGTTGAAGTCGTCGTTGTAGGCCAGGCCGCTTTGCTGCGCGGCGCGCAGGAAGGCCAGGCTCAATGGATGGCGAAAGCGCGTGTCGCTCACCTTCAGCGGCCCGTTCGTGCCGTGGAGTTCGCAGGCGAAGCGCGCGTTGCCCTCGGCCTTGCGGAACCACGGCAGCACGTCGCGCCAGCCCCAGCCCTCGCAGCCCTGCGCCTCCCAGCCGTCGTAGTCGGCGGGCGTGCCGCGCACGTAGACCATGGCGTTGACCGAGCTGCCGCCGCCCAGCGTGCGGCCCTGCGGCACGAACATCTTGCGGCCGGCGGCGGCGGGCTGCGGCTCGCTCTCGTAGGCCCAGGTGCGCTCGGTGCCGATCACGCGCACGAAGGTGGCGGGCATGTGGATGAAGCGGTCGTCGTCGGGCGGCCCCGCCTCCAGCAGCAGCACGCGCCGCCCGGCGCGCACCAGCCGGTGCGCCAGCACGCAGCCGGCCGAGCCGGCGCCCACCACCACCACATCGAAAACCTGCTGCGCCATGTCTGTTCCAGACTGAAGTTGTGTCGGGAACGGATGCTCGCGGCTGGCGCGCGCCCTGGCGCATCGGGGCGGGTTGATGCAACGCAAAGTGCGCTGTGGGTCAACAGACGATCAATGCGGGGGCCCTGCGACAATCGGGCCATGCCTTTCGCCCCTTTGCAAAACGACACCTTCCTGCGGGCCTGCTGGCGCCAGGCCACCGATCACACGCCCGTCTGGCTCATGCGCCAGGCCGGCCGCTACCTGCCTGAATACGTTGCCACGCGCGCCAAGGCCGGCAGCTTCATGGGGCTGGCCACGAACACAGACTACGCCACCGAGGTCACGCTGCAGCCGCTGGCGCGCTACCCGCTCGACGCGGCCATCCTCTTTTCGGACATCCTCACGGTGCCCGACGCGATGGGCCTGGGCCTGTCGTTCGAGGCCGGCGAAGGCCCGCGCTTTGCGCGCCCGGTGCGCGACGAAGCGGCCGTGGCCGCGCTCGAAGTGCCCGACCTGGACAAGCTGCGCTACGTGTTCGACGCCGTGGGCTCGATCCGCAAGGCGCTGAACGGCCGCGTGCCGCTGATCGGCTTCTCGGGCAGCCCGTGGACGCTGGCCTGCTACATGGTCGAAGGCGCGGGCTCGAGCGACTACCGCCTCGTGAAGAGCATGCTGTACGGCCGCCCCGACCTGATGCACCGCATCCTCGCGGTCAATGCCGATTCGGTGGCCGCGTACCTCAATGCACAGATCGACGCCGGCGCGCAGGCCGTGATGATCTTCGACAGCTGGGGCGGCGTGCTGGCCGACGGCGCGTTCCACGAATTCAGCCTGGCCTACACCGCGCGCGTGCTCGCCGGCCTGAAGCGCCACGGCCCCGACGGCCAGCCGGTGCCGCGCATCGTCTTCACCAAGGGCGGCGGCCTGTGGCTGGGCGCCATGCGCGCGCTCGACTGCGAGGTGCTCGGCGTCGACTGGACCGTGAACCTGGCCGCCGCGCGCCGCCTCGTGGCCGAAGGCACCGAGGACAAGGCCAAGGCGATCCAGGGCAACATCGACCCGAACGTGCTGTTCGCCCCGCCCGCGGCCATCGAGGCCGAGGTCGGCAAGGTGCTGCAAGCCTTCGGCAAGCCCCACACCGACCGCACCACCGCGGGCCCGACGCACATCTTCAACCTGGGCCACGGCATCAGCCAGTTCACGCCGCCCGACCACGTCGCGGCGCTGGTCCAGGCGGTGCACGACCAGTCGCGCGCGCTGCGCACTTGAGCTAACAAATGTGAACTGCCGACCGCCCGGTTGGCAGACTCAGCGCCCCCTGAAAGCCAGTCGCCCGGCGTTTGTCAAGCCCTAAAACGGCCCCGGACGCCCGACTTATGCACAAAACGCGTGTTGCACTGCGCAAGATTATCTGAGGGGGCATTGGTTCTGCTCCTAAACCAATAGCGACGCTAAGTGGTTGATTTATATAGGTTTTGATTTTTGCTTTTTTTACAGGCATTCCAGCGGAAGCCTTGAAAATCAAGGCTTCGGCGACTATCCAGCCGTCTTGTCAACAAAGTTATCCACAGAAACTCTGGATGACCGCCAAAGCGCTGTGAAATCAACAACTTAAGCGGTCTTGCTCCAAAACGCATTAACAAACCTTGCCAAAAAGGACGCCCAGCCCCTCCGCCGAATCGCTGCCCGAAGCCGGCGCGCCGACGGTCACATCCGCCACAAACGTCTCCTACCCCTGGCGACTCGACATCGCGGTGCAGACGCCCGCGCATGCCGCGCTGGGTGACCTGCTGAGCTACGCCGGCGCCGAGCCGCTGGTGCCGGGCACGCTGGTGCGGGTGCCGCTGGGCAAGCGCGAGGTGCTGGGCGTGGTCTGGAACGAGCCGACCTCGCTGGAGGGCGCCGAGCCCGACATGGCGCTCAAACCCGTGGGCGCGGCGCTCGACGCGCTGGCGCCGCTGGGCGAGGCCTGGCGCGACCTGGTGGCGTTTGCCGGGCGCTACTACCAGCGCTCGATCGGCGAAATCGCGCTGGCCGCCCTGCCGCCGCAGCTGCGCGACCTGAGCACGACGCAGCTGGCGCGCCGCCTCAAGCGCAAGACCACGGCCGGGCCGGTGGCCGAGACGGCCGAATCCGCGAACCTGATCGCGCTCTCCGACGAACAGTCGGCCGCGCTGGCCCGCATCGAGGCCGGCACCGGCACCTTCCTGCTGGTGGGCAGCACCGGCAGCGGCAAGACCGAGGTCTACCTGCGCTGCGTGGCCGACCTGCTGGCGCGCGACCCCGAGGCGCAGGCGCTGGTGATGGTGCCCGAGATCAACCTCACGCCGCAGCTCGAGGCCCGCTTCAAGGCGCGCTTCGGCGACGAGGCCGTGGTGTCGCTGCACAGCGGCATGACCAACCCGCAGCGGCTGGCGAGCTGGCTGGCGGCGCACAGCGGCGCCGCGCGCATCGTGCTGGGCACGCGCATGGCGGTGTTCGCGTCGATCCCGGGGCTGAAGCTCATCGTGGTCGACGAGGAGCACGACCCGAGCTACAAGCAGCAGGAAGGCGCGCGCTATTCGGCACGCGACCTCGCCGTGTGGCGCGGCCAGCGCGAAAAGGCCAAGGTGATCCTGGGCTCGGCCACGCCTTCGCTCGAGAGTTGGCACCAGAGCCGGCCGCCCGAGGGAGACGACCCGGGCGGGCGCTACGTGCGGCTGGCGATGCCGTCGCGCATCGGCGCGGGCGCGCTGCCGGCGGTGCGGCTCGTGGACATGAACCTGCAGCCGCCGAAGACGGTGATCTCGGGCGCGCTGCTCGACGCCATCGGCCAGCGCATCGCGCGCGGCGAGCAGAGCATGATCTTCCTGAACCGGCGCGGCTATGCGCCGGTGCTGGCCTGCGGCGACTGCGGCTGGAAGAGCGAATGCCCGCACTGCAGCGCCTACCGCGTGTTCCACAAGATCGACCGCACGCTGCGCTGCCACCACTGCGGCTTCACCGAGCGCGTGCCGCGCGCCTGCCCGGCCTGCGGCAACCCCGACATCGCGCCCGTGGGCCGCGGCACCGAGCGGCTCGAAGAGCACCTGGCCGAGCTGTTCGCGGGCGTGAAGCATGCGGACGGCAGCGCGGTGCGCATCGCGCGCATCGACGCCGACAGCACCAAGAAACAGGGCGCGCTCGAATCGCAGCTTGCGGCCGTGCACGCAGGCGAGGTCGACGTGCTCGTCGGCACGCAGATGATCGCCAAGGGCCACGACTTCCGCCGCATCACGCTGGTGGCCGCCGTGAACCCCGATGGCGCGCTGTTCTCCAGCGACTTCCGCGCGCCCGAGCGGCTGTTCAGCCTGTTGATGCAGTCGGCCGGCCGCGCGGGCCGCGACGCCGCCTACCTCGCGGCGCAAGGCGCCAAGGCCGAGATGTGGATCCAGACGCACCACGCGCCGCATCCGCTGTTCGCGGCGCTGCGCCGGCACGATTACGAGGCCTTCGCCAAGCAGCAGCTCGAAGAACGCCAGGCCGCCGCCATGCCGCCCTTCGCGTTCCAGGCGCTGGTGCGCGCCGACGCGCGCGAGCAGGCGGTGGCGCAGGGCTTCCTGAACCTCGCGGCCGACCAGGCCGAGGCGCTGCCCGGCGCCGACCTGGTCACGCGCTATCCGGCGGTGCCGCTGGCGATCCAGCGCGTGGCCAACGTGGAGCGCGCGCAGATGCTCATCGAAAGCCCCTCACGCGCCGCGCTGCAGCGCCTGCTGGCCGCCTGGCAGCCGCTGCTTCACGAACTGCGGCGCACGCCCGAGGGCAAGGGCGTGATCCGCTGGCTGGTGGACGTGGACCCGCACAGCATCTGAGCGCGGCGCGCGGACGCCTGCTTCAGCGCGGACGCAGGATGCGGTTGCGCAGGCCTTCGGGCTTGTGCAGCAGGGGTGCGGCGGGGCCGGTGGCAGCACTCCTGGCGAGGCGACCGCCGGGCACGGCAGGGCAGACACCCGTGACCTGATGCGAGAGCGCGGCGGCCAGGCGCGCCTCCGCCGGATCGCCGAGCGCATGGCCGAAATCGTCGGGCATGGCGCAGGTGGGGGCGATGCCGTCCGGGTAGTCGCCGAACCCCTTGGCGTTCACGCCCTGGAACTGCACATTGAAATAGGTGGTGCCGCAGTTGTCCTGCGGATAGAAGCCGTAAGGCTTGCCGCAGGTGGTGCCACCGATCTGGATCACGTCGATGTCGATGCCGCGCAGGCCGTTGATGAACGCCTCGCTGGCCGAGCAGGTGTCGGGGCCCGTGAGCACGTAGACGCGTCGCAGGTCGAGGCTGGGCAGGAGAAGGGGCGGGTCGATGGGAGAAAGAAAGCCCAGGGTGGTGGTCCAGAACGGCGTGGGCGCGAGCGCGTCGCCGGTCACCGGATCGCGCTCGGCGTGCTTGTTGTTGAACCGCATGGTCTCGAAGGTCTTGCCGCGCGTCTGCGCCTCGCCGGCGACCATGAAGGCCAGTTGGCTGGCCAGGTCCAGATAGCCGCCGCCGTTGTAGCGCAGGTCGACGACCAGCTCGGTGGCCCGCTGCGCGCGCAGCCACTCCATGGCGGCCTTCAGTTGCAGTTCCGCCGTGCCGATGTGGTCGTTGAATTGCAGGTAGCCAACCGTGCGGCCCGCGTTCGGGAGCGTCTTGACGTTCTGGACGGGGGTCGAGATCACCGGCGCCGCCGTCAGCGTGATGTCGCGCGGGGTGTTGCTGCCCGCGTCGACGACGGTGAACCGCGTGGACGTCCCCGGTGCAGCGCCAAAGAGCGCCGCGTTGATGACATCGACGCCTTCCTGCGTGGGGTCGTTCACGAAATCGACGCCGTTGACCCCGAGCACCCGGGCGCCGCGCGGCAGGCCGGCGCCCATCGTGGCCGCGGGAGAGCCGGGCTCCACGTACGCCACGCGCAGATCGCGCGGCGGGGAGAGGGCAAAGAAAGCCCACTGCGCGCCGTATCCGACGGACGAGCCGGCGCCCGAGAGCGCATTCCACTCCTCGGTGGTGTATGTGAAGTGGAACTGGTCCTTGTCCCTGCCCGACGGCGTCACGGCGTAGGTCTTGAGCAGGTCGAAATAGTCGGCCGTGGCGTACAGCGCCGGGTCCAGGTCCGGCACCTCGTCGTACCAGAGGTAGGTGTCGTTGGTCCACGCGCGCAGCCAGTTGTTCTCGTCGACCGTGCGCCCGGCCTTGTCGGCGAAGGGCTTGCCGTCGTAGCCCGTGCCGGTGCGCGGGGCTGCGCACCGGTCCTTGTAGAGGCTCGCGGTGCGGAACACGCCTTCGACCCAGGGCGCGTTGCGCAAGGCATCGCCGTCGTCGGGCACGTCGGGCGGCGTCGCGGGTGGGGTGGTGGTGACGGGCGGCGGGGTGGTCGTGCCGCCGTTCGGCCAGAAGCCGACGGCCGAGCCGCCGTCGCCGCCCCCGCAGGCGACGAGCACGACCGTCGGAACAGCCAGCAGCAGAAGACGGGCGAAACGAAAACGTGGGGAGAAAAGAGGCACGGCGAGATTCCTGGAGGGCGGGAAGGCGCCGCCATCCTAGGAAGCTCTGCGTCGTTGCGCATTGGACCAAAGTCCTAGGCGCTGCACGAACGCGCCGCGTCGGTCGTCAGCCGTCGTCAGTGGTAGCCGGTGGGCTCCTTGCCCATGTCGACGTATCGCAGCTCGTTGTGCCGTCGCCGTGCAATGCTGTTCGGCCAGGCGAACACGACGAGGCTCAGCGCGGCCAGCGCGAGCGCGGCGCCCGTGCCGATCGTGCCGGCATGCCAGAACCAGCCCACCGCAGCGAGCCAGGCCAACCACATCAGGATGCGAACCAGTATTGCCATCGCGCGCCCCACTTGGACCCTTCACACCTTGGACTCGGAACCACTGTAGCAGTGCAACTGCATACGCAAGCATTCATCTGAAGAGATAACGCACGGTATGCCTTTAGACATGCCCTGGGATTACCCCGAAATAATCTGCAAAAAGAGTTGACGGTACCTCCGCCCTTGCACAAGCTGTGCCTGTGCGGTTCCATCGCTGGGTCCGCGGTGTTTCGTGCCCGCTCGCTTGATGCAAAGGTCGCCGTGAAATCGTCGTCTCTTCTGGCTGGGGTTGCTGTGGCTGTCGCCGTGTCGCTCTCGTACCTTGCCGCTGCGGGGTCCGCGGGCGCGGCGGAACTCGAACTGCAGGGTCGGCGGCTGGTGGTGTCGGGCACGCTCGACGGCAGCAAGGTCAAGGCCTTCACCGAACTCCTGAGCAGCGGCACGGTGCGCACCGTGGTCTTCGAAGACTCGTTCGGGGGCACCGCCGAAGCGGCCGGCGCGTACGCCGACGCGATCCGCGAGAGCGGCGTGCAGACCGAGGTGCGCGGCCATTGCATGGCGGCCTGCGCCTACGCCTTCCTGGCCGGCAAGACGCACCGCTTCGGCCACGGCCTGCAGGTCAACGGCATCCTGGTGCCGGTGGCGAGCCGCCCCACGGCGGCCGAGCTGGCGGTGCGCTGGCGCGGCGAGGAAGCCCGCAAGACGCTGGCCGATTTCACGCCCGCCCCCGGCACCACCGACGCGGCCCGCCCGATGGAAGCCACCGCGCCCGCCCCCAAGGACAACTGGCAGCCGGACCACGGCGTGCTCTTCACGGCCAGCCCGACGCTGTTCGGCCGCATCTACAACACCTACTACTGCGACGGCACGCAGGGCCGCGACTTCTCGAAGTGCGAGCGGCTCTCCGACGCCGATCCGTACAAGCTGGGCGTGCTGACCGAGTGACGCCCCCGGTCAGCGCAGCGCGCCGACCGCCACCGGAAAGGTGAAGAACGCCGCCACCGTCGTCCACAGGATGATGCGTGCGATGCGGCCGTTGTCGGCGCCGAAGCGCTCGGCCAGCATCGACACGTTGCTCGCGCTCGGCAGCGCCGCGACCAGCACGATCACGGCCAGCGCCGACGGTGCCAGCGGCAGCCCCAGCGCGATGGCGCCACGCCCCAACGCCCAGACCGCCAACGGATGCAGCACCAGCTTCACGAGCACCACGGGCAGCACGTCGGCCAGCGGCGCTTTCGGCGTGGGCCCGGCGCCGGTGCCCATCGCCGCCGCCACCATGGCGCTGGCGCCGTGCTCGCGCGCCAGCAGCGCCGAGCGCGCCAGCACCGCGCCGATGGTGAAGAGCGCCACCGGCGAGGCCGCGTCGGCCAGCATGGCGATGGTGCGTTCGACCGGCCCGGGCAGCTGCCAGCGCACGGCCGACAGCAGCACGCCCAGCAGGATCGACCACGGCATCGGGTTCACGAGGATGCCGCGCAGCGCCTTGCGCGCGGCCAGCGTGGCGCCGTGCCGGCCCGCGCTGCCGGCACCGTCGAGCCGCGACAGCGCGATGCACAGCGACGAGGTCACGACCAGGTCGAACGCGATGGTGATGATGATCGGCCCGGCGGCCTGCGCGCCCAGCAGCGCCACCAGCAGCGGAACGCCCATGAAACCGGTGTTCGGAAAGGCCGCTACCAGCGCGCCGAAGGCCGCGTCGTTCCAGCCGATACGCACATTGCGCGTGAACAGCACCACGCCCGCCACCACGGCCAGCGCGCAGATGCCCCAAATCAGTGCAACGCTGCCGTCCAGCAGCTGCGCGATGGGCGTGCCGGCGCCGAAGCGCAGCAGCATGCAGGGCAGCGCGAAATACAGCACGAAGGTGTTGAGCCCCGGGATCGCATCCAGCGGCAGGATGCGGGTGCGGGCGGCGGCGTAACCGGCCGCGATCAGGGCGAAGAAAGGAAAAGTAACAAGGAAAACAGGCAGCACGCCGGCATTGTCGTCCTCCTTCGTCGCGCGATGCCCGCTGACACGGACGGCCGCAGCCGGGCCCGTATCATTGCCCGCTTTGCGACGGCCGCGCCCTGCGGCCCCTCCTGCCTTTTTCGCGTTCCCGCTTTCCCGGTTCCCCCTCCCCCATGTCCCACGGTCTCAATCTCGCCCAGCAAGAAGCGGTCAACTACATGCACGGTCCCTGTCTGGTGCTCGCAGGTGCGGGCTCGGGCAAGACGCGCGTGATCACGCACAAGATCGGCCGGCTGATCCAGTCGGGCCTGAAGCCCGAGCGCATCGCGGCCATCACCTTCACGAACAAGGCGGCGGCCGAAATGCGCGAGCGCGCCAAGGACCTGATCGGGCGCGACGCGCGCAAGGTGGTGGTGTGCACCTTCCACGCACTGGGCGTGCGCATGATGCGAGAAGACGGCCACGTGCTGGGCCTGAAGAAGGCCTTCAGCATCCTGGACGCCGACGACGTCACCAAGATATTGAAAGACTGCGGCGGCACCGTCGACATCGCCACCGCGCGCATCTGGCAGTGGACGATCAGCAAGTGGAAGAACATGGGCCTGAACGCTGCGCAGGCTGCAGCCGCCGCGGTGGACGACAACGAGCGCATCACGGCCGAGATCATGGTCCAGTACGAAGAGCGGCTGCAGGCCTACCAGAGCGTGGACTTCGACGACCTCATCGGCATGCCGCTGAAGCTGCTGTACGAGTTCCCCGAGGTGCGCGCGAAGTGGCAGGCCATGCTGGGCCACATCCTCGTCGACGAATACCAGGACACCAACGCCACGCAGTACGAAGTGCTCAAGGCACTGGCCGGCGAGCGTGGCCAGTTCACGGCGGTGGGCGACGACGACCAGTCGATCTACGGCTGGCGCGGCGCCACGCTGGACAACCTGAAGAAGCTGCCGGTCGACTACCCGACGCTCAAGGTCATCAAGCTGGAGCAGAACTACCGCTCCACCAGCGCCATTCTTCGCGCGGCCAACAACGTGATCGGCCCCAACCCCAAGCTGTTTCCGAAGACGCTTTTCTCGGAACTCGGCGAAGGCGAGCCGGTGCGCATCGTCGATGCCGACACCGAACTGCACGAGGCCGAGCGCACGGTGGCGCGCATCATCAGCCTGCGCGCAGGCGACACGGTGTCGCAGGGCAAGCAGTACAAGGAGTTCCGCGACTTCGCGATCCTGTACCGCGCCAACCACCAGGCGCGCATCTTCGAACAGGCGCTGCGCAAGGCGCAGATTCCCTACAAGGTGTCGGGCGGCCAGAGCTTCTTCGACCGCGCCGAGATCAAGGACCTGTGCGGGTGGTTCCGCCTGTGGGTCAACAACGACGACGACCCGGCGTTCCTGCGCGCCATCACCACGCCCAAGCGCGGCATCGGCCACACGACGCTGGCCAGCCTGGGCAGCTTCGCGAGCCAGTACAAGCTGAGCCTGTTCGCGGCGCTGTTCAGCCCGTCGCTGCCGAGCGTGATCCCCAAGCGCACGCTCGATGGCGTGCACGAGTTCGGCCGCTACATCAACGACCTGGAATACCGCGCGCGCCGCACCATGGGCGCCGAAGCCTCGCGCGCCTTCATGCTCGAATGGCTCAAGGAGATCGACTACGAGCGCCATCTCTACGAAGGCGAAGACAGCGAGGCCGCGGCCGCCACGCGCTGGACCAACGTGCTGGAGTTCGTCGACTGGATGTCGCAGCGCGCCGGCGGTTCGCTCGACGACGCCTCGGGCGCCGACGACACGAACCCGAACGAGCACAAGAGCCTGCTCGAGGTGGCGCAGACCATCTCGCTGCTGTCGACCATCAGCGAGCGCGAGCAGGACCAGAACGTGGTCACGCTCTCGACGCTGCATGCATCGAAGGGCCTCGAGTGGCCGCACGTGATGCTCATCGGCGTGACCGAGGGCCTGCTGCCCTTCAAGCTCGACGACGACAACGGCCGCCAGAAAGTGGTGAGCGACGAGACCACGCAGCGCCTGCAGGAAGAGCGCCGCCTCATGTACGTGGGCATCACGCGCGCGCAGCGCAGCCTGGCCGTGAGCTGGACCAAGAAGCGCAAGCAGGGCCGCGACATGGTGCCCTGCATGCCCAGCCGCTTCATCGCCGAGATGGGCCTGGACAAGGCCACGACCAAGGAAGACCCGCGCGAGAAACTGAAGGCGCTGCGCGCCGAGTTCGCACGCAAGGCGCAAGACAGCGCGGCCAAGGCCGCCGCCACGCCATGAGGACGACGGCGACGGTCGCGGTCGCGCTGCTTGCCGCCGCCCTCGCGGCCGGTTGCGCAACGCCCCGCGACCCCAACTGCCCCGCCGACGCACGCGAGCTGCCACTGCAGGCGCTGTACGGCCAGTGGGACGCCCGCTTCGACGACCTGCCCGGCACGGCCGTCGTGCAGCTGGGCAAGCACCCCGAATACGCCGGCGTGCGCGGCACCATCACGCGCCGCGCCGACAGTGCCGCCACGAAGACCACCGTCGCGCAGCTCGCGGGCGATGTCGACGACGAGGGCGCGCTGTCCATCGACGAATCGCTGGACGGCCGCGCCATCAGCGGCGTCTGGTCGGGCACCTTGCAGCCCGGCGCCTGCGGCCGCGAGTTCCGCGGCACGTGGCGCGATGCCGCGACCGAGCGCACGCACCCGTTCGTGCTGCGCAAGACCGTCGCACAGGAAGGAAAGCCATGAAGACGACACGACGACACCCTGCTTCTTTGTTCGATCTGCGCACCGTCGCCGCCGTGGCCGCATGCCTCGGCGCCGCATCTGTCGCACAAGCACAAGCCGTCGACAAGCCCGCCAGTCCGCTGGCCGACGCGCAGCTCACCTGGCAGCAGTGCGCCGCACTCGGCGCGAACAACGAAGCGCGCCTGGCCTGCTACGACCGCTGGTCGCAACAACAGACGCTGCCCTCGGTGTCGGTGCCCGTGGCGCCGCCGGTGCTCGCGAGCACGCAACCGCCGGTGGACGGCGCGATTCCGGCCACACGCGTGGTCTCGGTCGCCACCACCGAAGGCTGCCGCGACCGCCAGTACTCGACGCTGTCGCGCTTCTGGGAACTCGAGAACGCCACCGACTGCGGCACCTTCGGCTTCCGCGGCTACCGCCCGCTCACGGTGTCGGCCTCGGCCGCCACCGACAAGCCCCAGCCGCCGACCTCGCCGTCGGCCGGCCACACGGCCGAGCCCGTGGCCTACCAGGCGAATGAAATGCGCATCGGCCTGTCGGTGCGCACCAAGCTCGCGCAGGGCATGCTCACGCAGAACGACCCGATCAAGAAGGACTCGCTGTGGTTCGCCTATTCGCAGCAGTCGACCTGGCAGCTGTTCAACGGCTCGATCTCGCGGCCCTTCCGCACCACCGACCACGAACCCGAGCTGATGTATGTCTACCCGACCGACGTCCACCTGCCCGGCGGCTGGCGCTGGCGCTATGCGGGCGTGGGCATCGTGCACCAGTCGAACGGCCAGAGCCTGCCGCTGTCGCGCAGCTGGAACCGCGTGTACCTGATGGGCGGCGTGGAGCTGGACGACCGCTTCACCGTCACCGGCCGCATCTGGAAGCGCATGTCCGAAAGCGCGGCGAAGGACGACAACCCCGACATCGCCGACTACATCGGCCGCGCCGAAGTCACGGGCCGCTGGAACCTCAACCGCGACAACCAGCTGGGCATCACGGTGCGCAACAACCTGCGCGACAGCGGCCGCGGTTCGGTGCGCCTCGAATGGCTGAAGGCCATCGGCGACCCGACCAAGAGCAACCTGCGTTTCCACACGCAGCTGTTCCACGGCTATGGCGACACGCTGGTGGACTACAACCGCAAGCGCACGGTGCTGAGCATCGGCCTCAGTCTTGTCGATTTCTGATCTTCCTCACTTCCCGAGCCCCACAGATGAGTGCAGACCTCTCCCCCGTCGATGCCACGCAGCGCGAGATCATCGCGGCCCTGCACGTGGCGCCCGTCTTCGATGCCGCCGCCGAACTCGCGCGGCGCACCGACTTCCTCGCCGACTACCTGCGCAGCACCGGCCTGAAGACGCTGGTGCTGGGCATCAGCGGCGGCGTCGATTCGCTCACGGCCGGCTGCCTCGCGCAACGCGCGGTCGAGAAGCTGCGCGCCGAAGGCCGCGACGCCACCTTCATCGCGATGCGCCTGCCCTACGGCGTGCAGCGCGACGAGGCCGAGGCGCAGGCCGGGCTGGCGGTGATCCGCCCCGACCGCCTGCTGACGGTGGACATCCGCCCCGCCGCCGATGCGATGCTGGCCGCGCTGCGCGCGGGCGGGCAGGCGTTTCGCGATGCGGCGCACGAGGACTTCGTGCTCGGCAACATCAAGGCGCGCCAGCGCATGATTGCGCAGTTCGCGGTGGCCGGCGCGCACGACGGCCTCGTGATCGGCACCGACCACGCGGCCGAAGCGCTGATGGGTTTCTTCACCAAGTTCGGCGACGGCGCGGCCGACATCACGCCGCTCACCGGCCTCAACAAGCGCCGCGTGCGCGCCGTGGCGCAGCTGCTCGGCGCGCCCGATGCGCTGGTCTACAAGGTGCCCACGGCCGACCTCGAGTCGCTGGTGCCGGGCAAGCCCGACGAAGACGCCTTCGGCGTGAGCTACGAGCAGATCGAC
This sequence comes from Variovorax sp. GW823-FHT04F07, assembly GCF_058795995.1. Classification (NCBI taxonomy): domain Bacteria; kingdom Pseudomonadati; phylum Pseudomonadota; class Betaproteobacteria; order Burkholderiales; family Comamonadaceae; genus Variovorax; species Variovorax sp. GW823-FHT04F07. The sequence continues at coordinate 27,944 of NZ_JBXAIG010000005.1, read as the reverse complement.
GATTTCCTCGAAGGCAAGCCGGTGTCGGCCGCAGCGCGCGCGGTGATCCTGTCGACGCACCGCAAGAGCGCCCACAAGCGGGCGCTGCCGGTCGAACCGCCCGTACTTGGGTAACAAACGGATCACATTGAAGTCCCCGAAAGGGATGCTTCGATGCATGTGTAAAGCATCGGACGAAAAAAAGTCGCGAAATACCAGCCTGAGAGGGACTTGATTAACCTTTAGGTATCAATTGGTGCGCTTTTGTCTGCAAGAATTTTGGACGACCGGACACACAGTCCGGCCTTCTGGAACCTCATGCTTGACGTAGTGAAACCCGAAATCCTGGTGGTCGACGACGATCCCGAAGTCTGCGAGACGCTGGTCGACCTGCTGGAGTCGTCGGGCTTTCGCGCACAGGCCGTGCCGGACGGCCTGGCCATGGCAGCCCGGCTCGACCAGCGCGCCTTCTCGCTCGTGATCATCGACCTGCGTCTGAAGAAGGAAGACGGCATCGAGCTCGCACGCCAGCTGCGCACGCGCTCGCGCATCCCGATCATCATCCTCACCGGCCAGGGCACGGCCGCCGACCGCATCCTGGGCCTCGAAACCGCCGTCGACGACTTCATCGCCAAGCCCTTCGACAACCGCGAGCTGGTCGCGCGCATCCGCGCGCTGCTGCGCCGCTCGGCCGAGACCGGCATGCCGCGCTCGCTGCGCACCGACCGCCTGAGCCACGAGCGCTACCTGTTCGGCCCCTGGACCCTCAACATCACCGCGCGCGAACTGCTGCACGGCGACGGCACGCCCTGCGACCTGACGCACGGCGAGTTCGCCCTGCTCGAGGTCTTCGTGCTGCATGCGAACCGCGTCATCGACCGCGAGCAGCTGCTGCTCAAGACGCGCAGCGCCCAGTCGGACGCGGTGAGCCGCACGATCGACGTGCTGGTGTCGCGCCTGCGCCGCAAGATCGAAGAAGACCCGGACCATCCGCGCTTCATCTGCACGGAACGCGGCGCGGGCTACCGCTTTGCAGCGAACGTGGTGCGCTGCTGAGGCAGCAGCGCCCGCACCCGCCCGCCCCATGCAAGGCCCCCGCACCTCCTCGAACGCGAACGCGCCTGCGCGCGGGCGCAAGCGCTCGTGCAGCCTGCGCGGGCGATGGCTCTCCGCGTTCGCCGTACTGGCCATCACCACGCTGGTGCTGGCCGCCGTGGCGATGGTGGCGCTGTTCAACGCCAAGGCCGCGATCCAGGGCTTCGACGAGCGCATCCTGCCGTCGGTGGCGAAGTCGCTCGCGCTGTCGGAGCGCGTCACGCACCTGGCGGCGGCAGCGCCGTACGTGGCGGAAATGTCGATATCGGCGCGGCTCAACCAGGAAAAGGCCGATCTGCTGAAGCGACAGGAGGAGGTGCGCGTGCTCGCGGCGCAACTGCCGCCGGCGAGCGGCGCAGCCACCGGTGTGCCGAAGGTGCTGAGCGCCATGCAGGTGGTGCTGGACGATCTGATCGAGTTCAAGCGCCTGGACCTCGCGCTGCGGGAAGAAGGCCGCGGGCGCATTCACGCGCTGAGCCAGATGGAGCACCGCATCGCCGATCTGCCCGAGCGTTCCAGGTTCGTTGCAGACCACACGCTGCATCTGCTGCGGGTTGCCTTGTACGCCCACAACACGCTCGACCTGGACGAGGCCGAGCGGGTCTATCTCGCCTACGCCGGCTCAGCCAACGCCTTGCGCATCGATGCGGCGATCCGCGCCCAGATCGCCGCGCAGGCCGACAGCATCTTCGCGCTGCGCAGGCAGCACCTCGCGCTGCGCGATCGCAAAACCCTGCTGCTGACCTCCACGCGCGTGCTCTCGGAAGAGCTCACGCGCTCGGTCGACCGCCATGTGGCGGCGCTCAGCGCCGAGGTGTCCTCGCGCGAACATTCGGTGGGCCTGATCGTGCGCTCGGGGCTGATCGCGGTCACGCTCGCGCTGCTGGTCGCGGCCGCCGCGCTGGTGCTCGGGTACTGGAGCCTGCGCGAATCGCTGCGCGACCTCACGCGGGTCACCTCCGCCATCACCGAGCTGTCGCACGGCAACGCCAGCGCGCCGCCCGATGTCTCACGGCGCGACGACGAGGTCGGTGCGCTCGTCGGTGCCTTCAACGTGTTCCGCGACAACACGCTGTCGATGCGTCGGATGGGCGCGGACATTTCGGAGCAGCGGCGCCTGTTGCGCACGGTGCTCGACAGCATCGACGACGGCCTGGGCGCGTTCGACGCCGAAGGCCGCCTGGTGGCCTGGAACCCGCGCTTCGCCGCGCTGCTGCGCCTGCCCGCGCAGGCGATCCATACCGGCGCGACGCTCGACACGCTGCGCGCGGCGCTACCGGCGCTGGCCGACGGCCGCCCCGCCGTCGACCTGCTGGGGCCGCCCGACGCACAGCGGCGGCGCGACGACTACCTGCTCGACAACGGCCAGGTGCTGGCCGTGCGCAACCACCCCATGCCGGCCGGCGGCTTCGTCACGCTGTACAGCGACCAGAGCGAGAGCCGCGCGCTCGAACGGCAAGTGCGGCAGGCGCAGAAGATGGAAGTGCTGGGCCAGCTCACGGGCGGCGTCGCGCACGACTTCAACAACCTGCTGGCGGCGATCTTCAGCAACCTGCAGCTGCTGCAGTCGCGCGACGACCTGTCGCCCGACATGCGCCGGATCGTGGACCGGGCGTTCCGGGCCTCGGAGCGTGGCGCCGTGCTCACGACGCGCCTGCTGGCCTTTGCACGCCGCCAGACGCTGCGCGCCGAAGTGATCGATGTCGACCAGATGCTGGCCGGGTTGCAGGACCTGATCGAGTACTCGCTCGGCCAGGGCATCCGCGTCGAGCTCGACCTGCAGGCCGACGGGGCGTGCGTGCTGGCCGACGGCGGACAGCTCGAGAACGCGATCCTCAACCTGGCGCTGAACGGGGGCGCTGCGATGCCGCGCGGGGGCGTGCTCACGCTGCACAGCGCGTGGCACGCGGCGGCGGCTGCGGCGCATGGCGTGAACGGCGCGCAGGGCAGCCCCGGCCCGGTGGTCGAGATCCGCATCAGCGACACGGGCCACGGCATGCCGCCGCACGTGCTGGAGCACATCTTCGAACCCTTCTTCTCGACCAAGGAGAACGAAGGCAGCGGGCTGGGCCTGAGCATCGTCTACGGCTTCGTCAAGCAGTCGGGCGGCGACCTGCGTGTGCGCAGCACCGTCGGCCAGGGCACCGCGTTCACGCTGGTGCTGCCCGAGGCCGCACCGTCGGCTGCGCCGGCCTGCGCACCGCCACCGCCCGCGCTGTCGCTCGATGCGCTGCAGGTGCTGCTGGTGGACGACGACACCGACGTGCGCGACGCCACCTTCGAATTCCTCAAGGAGCACGGCGCACGCGTGCAGGCGGTGGCGTCGGCCACCGATGCCACCGCTGCGCTCGAACACCAGGCCTTCGACCTGGTGCTGTCGGACGTCAGCCTGGGCCCCGGCGGTGATGGCCTGCAGCTGATGCGCGACGTGCAGCGCCTCTACCCGCGCACTGCCGTGGTGTTGATCTCGGGCCTTCCCTCCGACCTGCTCGCGCACCGCTACGCGGTGCCGCCGCGCACGCGGATCCTGCGCAAGCCCTTCCTCACGGCCGACCTGGTGCGGGCCATTGCGCAGGCCCTGGCCCACCACCGCACAGACGCACCAGCGACCACGGCCCACGCAGCCTGACCGAGTTACCTGAGCGGGCGCCCCCGGGCCGCGGGCCTCCGCATGCGCAGAACACTTGTTTGCATTGCGCGTGTTTCTTTGCGCTTTTGAATTGTTTACTTTTTATTTACAGAGCTACGCCCCAATAGGTCTTGAGCGCCGACCGTTCGCCTGCCGCGAATCCGGACGGCCCGGCAACCGCCACAAGACACACACAAAGGGGAGTGCTCGATGCCAGGACGAGGGACACGCAGGAAGACCGCACGGGGCGCCGCCGCGCCGCATCCGCGATGAGGAGCGCCATCAAGCCCCAGGGCGTGCGCCGCAACCCCGCCCCGGAGATCGAGCACAGCTTCATGCACCATCCGCAGACCGGTCCGGTGCCTTCGGGCCAGCGCGGCTTCCTGCACAGCTTGCAGCACGGCAGCCCGTCGCCGCAGGAGCGCTGGCACTGCCACGACGCGTACGAGCTGCACCTGATCGCCGACACGGGAGGCTGGGCCTTCGTCGGCGACCACGTCGGGCGCTTCGAGCCCGGCCACCTGGTGCTCACCGGGCCGCGCTTGCCGCACAACTGGGTGTCGCTCAACCTGCCGTCCGAAGGCGTGGAACTTCGCAGCCTCGCCTTGCAGTTTCCGGACGCACCGCTGCGCCAGGGCATGCAGGTGTTCGCCGAGCTCCAGGAGGCGGCTCCGCTGCTCGAAATGGCCCGCTACGGGATCGAGTTCTTTGGCGTCAGCGACGACGTGCGCGAGCACCTCGAGCGCCTGCAGCGCAGCGAAGGGCCTGAACGGTTCTCCGAGTTTCTCGGCCTGCTGAGCCTGCTCACGCGCTGCAGGCAGCATCGCGTGCTCTCGTCGGGCTGGCTGCCGGTCAAGGGCAACGCGGAGACGGTCGCTGGCATCGGCAAGGCCGTCGCGTACATCCGGCAGCACCTCGACCAGCCGCTGTCACTCTCGGAGGTCTGCGCGCAGACAGGCCTGAGCCAGGGCAGTTTTTCGCGGCTGTTCAGCCAGGCCACGGGCGTGCCGTTCACCGATTTCGTGAACCGGCTGCGCGTCGGCAAGGCGTGCCAGCTGCTGATGGAAAGCGACCAGCAGATCTCGAGCATCTGCTACGCCGCCGGGTACAACAACATCGCAAACTTCAACCGGCGCTTCCTGGAGATCAAGGGCATGACGCCCAAGGAGTTCCGCCTGCGGATGGCCATGCGCTACAGCCAGAGCCAGACGCTGCCGATCTCGCGGCTCGACATGGCGGGCATCGGCGTCGGTGCGATGGCCGCCACCGACACGGTTCACGCCAGCGTCGCGATATCGCAGCGTCAGTCGTAGGCGAGCGTCACCAGTGCGGCCGATGGGCCGCCTGCTTGCGGCTGCGCCAACGCAAGCAGTGACAGCGTGCCACCCTGCTGGCCAATCGCATGCCACTGCGCGGGATCGATGGCCTGCGTCCGCCCCCGGCTGTCCACGAAGCGCGCCGACACCGCCTGCGTGCGCGCCATCTCGACCTTCATTCGCGCGCTGGGCCGGTCCACGGTTTCACGGGAAAAGGCCAGCTCGGCCTGGTGTTCGCCCGTCGATGTCGCCTTCATCCGCTGCGGCTGTTGTCGTTGATGTTGCTGGGGTTGCACCAGGGCCACCTGGTAGGGCGAGGCGACGATGGCACCGGTGAAATGAATGGTGCCGTCCCCGGCGTGGCTGCCAGGCGCCAGGCCGCCCAGCCAGGCAATGCCGGCCATCGCGGCGAACCGACGAAGAGAAACCGCGCGTCGTTCCATGGGTGCTCCCTCTTCTTGTCTTCTGCCGCCGAAGCGGCACGTTCAAGAGCGCCTTGGGCAAGGCGACCGGAGCGATGTTAAGCGTGCAATGTGACGTACTTCTCAGTGCAATCACTTCACCTGACGACGCTGTCTCGGTGCAAGATGGCGTGTTGTGCTGAGCGCGCGCGACCTCGATGCGCGAGGTCGACCGTCAAGGGCATGACCACCTATTGGTAGTTCATCGCAAAGATCAACACGGCGTTTGCCGTACCCGGTGTGACCGTTGCATCGATCTGTTGATAGGCGGCCTGGAACTTGACCGAATGGCTGCTGCCGGAGGTGGCGTTGTAGTCCAAGGCATAAACAGACCCGGAGCGGACTGGAACAGACGCCGAATTGCTGATGCGCAAGCCGATCCCCTTGGCTGTCGATCCCGAGGAGAGCGCAAACACGGTGGCGTTCGGCGTCTCGGTGCCACTTGAGTAGATTCGGTACCCGACAGACACAGGTCGGGGCGAAGTCCCCGTGGCCACAAGCATCATCCCCGGAGGGCACGTGACCGAGACTTCGAAGTCCTTCGCTGGCGTGGTCGTGCCGATGCCTGTGAACGCCGAACTCTTGTACGAGCCCATCGCGACAGTCACGTCCTTCGCTGCGCAAGTCGGAAGGCCTTGGACCACCGTCGGCCCCGCCGTAACGCTCCACGTGCCCTTTGTCAGCACCCCGTCGAGGCTGTAGCTCGACTCGAGCATGGGGACAAAGGGCGTCACGGTTCCTCCGCTGATTGCTCCCGTTTTCACAAACTGCATCAATACGGAGGTGCTCACTCGGCCAACTCCTGCAGTACCGCACTTGACCCATACGCCTGAAGAGGGTGTGAACTGAACCGTTGCAGCTGCTCCCGATCCAGAGGCCGTTGATGGCAGGCCACCAGCGTCGACGACACCGCTGTTGCACGGCCCCACGAAAAGGGAGGCGGCAAACGCGACGCCAACGCCCTGGACATTCGTGTCAAAGACGCTGATTGGGGTACCGGAATATAGAACCTGAATACCCGATTTCGACAACCCCACAACCTTGATCGCAGCACCAAGAAGCGCGTTTCCGGTGCAGGTATACATAAGCCCCCCTCCCCCCTGCACTAGAGGCAACCAAGACGTCAGCCCCCCTCCCGTCCCCAGATTCGGGTTCACGTAGATCGTGGCAGGCACTGCGGCGGCCACGCTGGGCGAAGCCGTGCATTTCGATTGCGCGCTCACGGAAAAAGGCATCCCCAGCAAGCACATGGCAAGACACGCCAGCGCCGAGCGCACGATGCGATAGATCGATCTCGGTAGCCATCTCTTGCAGTTCATCGCTTGTCCTTGTTTGTCCGTTGTCATGAGACTGGTCGCCCTCTCACTGGGCGCACTGAGCGTCCACCACCTGCCACGGCGACGCAGGGGCATCGGTCGGCGCCGCGCCCGACAGAAGCGGCAAGCTGCAGCGCTGCCCCTTCTCCTCGCCCCACGCCAGCTCGTACTGCGCGGCGTCGACAGCCACGCTGCGCAGCAGAAGCCGTCCGTCCTGCGCCACCGTACCTACCTCCTGCCCCGCCGAGTCCGTCATGGTGCCGCCCTTCGGCGAAGCCAGCTACCGGTGGCGCTCGTCGGCATCGTGATCGCGATCTCGGGACCGAGCATGCTGATCGCGTGGCTGAAGCTGCGCCAGCGCAGCCTGGGGCCGATCCTCGACGCGAGCGGATGGGCCATCAATGGGCGCATGAAGGTCAACGTGCGCCTGGGCGGCATGCTGTCGCAGACGGCACGCGTGCCGCCGGGCGCCCAGCGCATCGCGCCCGACCCGTACCGCCAGCGGCACGGCCTCGCGGGCGCACTGGCCGTCACCTGCGTGGTCGGTGCGGTGCTGCTGCTGGCCTGGCGCATGGACTGGCTCGACCCTCGGTTGCCGCCGCGGTTGCAGCATGATCGAGCGACCGCAACCACACCGGGCGCTTGACACACATGACCATCGACTGGCACCTCGAACGCTTCGTGGCGGCGCAAGAGCCCGTGTACGCACAGGTCTGCGCGGAACTTGCGGCGGGACGCAAGCGCACGCACTGGATGTGGTTCGTGTTTCCGCAACTGAAGGCGCTGGGCCGCAGCGCGACCGCGCAGTTCTTCGGCCTCGACGGTGCCGCCGAGGCGACGGCGTACTGGCAGCACGCTGTGCTCGGTGAGCGACTGCGCCACTGCGCAGGGCTGGTGCGCGCCCTGCCCGGCACCGATGCGCATCAGGTCTTCGGCTCGCCGGACGACCTCAAGCTGCGCTCCTGCATGACGCTGTTCGAGATCGTGGCGCCTGAAGCCCCCGTGTTCGGCGATGTGCTGGCGCAGTACTTCAACGGTTCGCGGGACGACGCGACGATCGCGCTCATCCGAGCTGCGTGATCAGAATCGGCCCTGGCCGTCGCCCGTGCGGTCATGCGCCCAGCGAATGGCTTGCTGCTCGGCGTGGCGCAGCGCCTCGGCTTCGCTGCCGTACGCGACGTTGTCCGTGTCGGACGGCAGGCGCTGCTCCGCGCCTTCGACGTCGCCGCCCCCATAGGCGCGGCAGAAGACCACCGGCCTGAAGGTCTGATCGTCCACCTGCTGCGCGGCGCACGAAAACCACCAGCCGAGGTAGCTGAAGGTGAGAAGGCGCTCGCCGACGCCGTCCGCAACTTCCGTCACGGACGGCGCACCGGGCATGGCGGGCGCGTGGCTGTCACCGGTCATGGAGGAAGGCATCCCGAGGTGCCGGCCGGTCAGCCCTTGGCGCTGCGGAATTGATCGCGCAGGCCCTTGATCTGGTCATGGTTGGCTTGCGCACCGTCGGCCTGGCGCTGCACCAGCATGCGCACCTCGGCCGGCAGGTCGGTCTTGAGGGCCTTGCGGTAACGCGCGAGTGCCGCGTCTTCGCCGCGCTCGCATTCCTCAAGTATCGACAGCGAGCTGTTCGCGCCAACCGCGCCCTTCACATGCACCCAGCCGCGATGCACGGCACCGCTGACCGTGCCGCCGTCGTCGGGTTTGCCGCCGAGCTGGCGGATGAGTGCGGCGAGTTCGGATGCCGCGCTGGCGCATTGCGAGGCGCGGCTTTCGAACACCGGCTTCAGTTGCGCCGAGTCGACTTCCTTCGCGCAGGCGCGAAAGCCGTACTCACCGTCGCGCGTGTTCTCCAGAAGGTCGTTCAGAACGTCGATCACCTGATCGTTGGACACCGCGTCTGCGGTGGTTGCCTGGGTATCGTTGGCCATGGGTGGTTGCTCCTTGAAGGCCGGTCGCCAAAGCGAGGGCCGGGTTGAGAAAGAAAGACTGCAATGAGCCTTCATGGTCGACACGGTGCGGGAAGCGCCCTGTCGTCTCGACCCGACGACGCGTGTAAGCCGTGTCCGAGGCCACGGCCACGCGCCGCCATGCGCCGACAGCCTCAGGGGAATTGCGATGCCATGCGAGGCGGGCCTCGGCTGACGCGCTCGCACGCACCGCCGCGGCAGCATCGCCCCGACTGGAGGACACGCGCATGGAGCGACTCTTTGATTCCTTCGCCAACACCGTCGCACGCTGGACGGGCAGCCCGGCGGCCTTCCTGGTCTGCGTGGTCGTCGTCGTGGCCTGGGCGGTCGCGGGGCCGTTTTTCGGTTTTTCGGAAACGTGGCAGCTGGTGATCAACACCGGCACCACCATCGTCACCTTCCTCATGGTGTTCCTGATCCAGAACACGCAGAACCGCGACAGCGTCGCCCTGCAGACCAAGCTCGACGAACTGATCCGCACCTCCGACGCGGAGGACGACTTCATCGGCATCGAGCGGCTCACGGACAAGGAGCTGATCGCGCTGCACGCGCGCTGCGAAGCGGCGGCCAAGCAGAGCCAAGCGACGCTGGCGAAGACGCGGGCCGAACGCAGGCGCCGCGGGCATGACGACATCAACGGGGATCGGGCCGGATAGCGGAAGCAGCATTCCCGCTACACGACCCCAGAACGCAAAAAGCCCAACCTGGGAAGGTCGGGCTTTTTGACTGAATTTGGTGGCCTGGGGCGGAATCGAACCACCGACACGCGGATTTTCAATCCGCTGCTCTACCAACTGAGCTACCGGGCCATTGTGTGCAGCCTTAAATTATACAGCGCTTCTGCGGCCTCGGGAAAGATCCACGCCCAATTGTTTGAGTTTTCTATAAAGATGGGTGCGCTCGAGGCCGGTTTTCTCGGCCACGCGGGTCATCGAACCGTTCTCCATCGCCAGGTGGAACTCGAAGTAGGCCTTCTCGAAACCGTCGCGCGCGTCGCGCAGCGGGCGGTCCAGGTCGAAGCTCTGGGTCGACTGCGGACCCGCGTCGGCCACCGGCACGGCCGCCAGCGACGCCATCAGCAGGCTGTCGCCCGTGGTCGTGATGGCGGCCGCCTGGTGGGCGCCCGTGGGCGGCGGCACCACGCCGGCGGCGGTGCGGCGGGCGCTCTCGCGCGCCAGCCCCTGCTCCACCGCCTTGAGCAGCTTCTGCAGCGTGATGGGTTTTTCGAGGAACGCGAAGGCGCCGATGCGCGTGGCATCGACCGCGGTGTCGATGGTGGCGTGCCCGCTCATCATGATGACCGGCATGCTCAGCAGGCCCGCGGTGGACCACTCCTTGAGCAAGGTGACGCCGTCGGTGTCCGGCATCCAGATGTCGAGCAGCACGAGATCGGGCCGGGCGCGTTGTCGGGCCGCGCGGGCTTCGGCGGCGTTTTCCGCGAGCTCCACGTTGTGGCCTTCGTCATTGAGAATTTCGAAGAGCAGGTCCCTGATGCCCAGCTCGTCATCGACCACGAGAATGTTTGCCATGAGTGCTGCTTGTTGTATGCGCTGGTGTGTATTGATCCGCTCCCGATCCAGCCCCTATGCGCTGGATTCGCCGGTACTCAGGCGGACGAAGATTTCGAATCTTCGGTGTGAGCGACCGCTGCCCGCGGTTCGCCTGCCAGCGCGAATGATAGCGAGACTTGCGCCCCCGCCACAGCCCCGTCGACGACACGGTTGGAAAGCTCGATGCGCGCGCCGTGTTCATCGGCGATCTTCTTGACGACGGCCAGGCCCAAACCGGTACCTTTTGTTTTCGTGGTGACGTAGGGCTCGAAGGCGCGCTTGAGGATGTTTTCGGCAAAGCCGGGGCCGCTGTCCTGCACGGTGAGGCGCACGCGCTGGCCCGAATCGCCCAGCCGGGTGCGGATGACGACCTCGCCCACCCGGCCCGTGCCGCTGGCGGCGGCCTCGGCGGCGTCCTGTGCGTTCTGCAACAGGTTGTGCACGACCTGGCGGATCTGCTGTTCATCGCCGCGCACGGGTGGGCAGCGCTCGTCGAGCTCCGAACGCAGCGTGATCGGCAGGTTCTCGGCGTGATACAGCTGCAGCACGTCGGCCAGCAGCGCATTGAGGTCGACCGGCTTGAGGTCGGCCGCGGGCAGTCGCGCGTAGTCGCGGAATTCGTTCACCAGCCGCTTCATGGCATCGACCTGGTCGACGATGGTCTTGACCGACTTCACCAGGATGGCCTGCTCGGGCGGCTCGACCTTGCCCGAGAGCTTCATCTCGAGCCGCTCGGCCGACAGCTGGATCGGCGTGAGCGGGTTCTTGATCTCGTGCGCGAGGCGGCGCGCCACCTCGCCCCAGGCCTGCGCGCGCTGGGCCGAGACGATTTCGGAGATGTCGTCGAACACCAGCAGCCGCGCGTCGCCCGGCAGCTCGGCGCCGCGCGCGACGATGTTGATGGCGTCGTCCTGCTGCGGCAGATCGTTGCCGGTGGCGTGCAGCTCGAAGGCGTGCTGCCAGTGATCGAGGCCGTGCTGCATGCGCTCGACCAGGAACTCGTCGAACTGCTGCTGCACCTTGGCGCCGAAATCGGCCAGCCCCGGCACATCGACCAGCGCCTTGCCTTCATAGGCGGCGAGCGGCGCGCGCAGCACGCGGGTGGCGCCCGGATTGGTGGACAGCACGGTGCCCTTGGCGTCGAGCACGATCACGCCCGAGGTCAGGTTGTCGAGGATGGTCTGCAGGTTGCCGCGGGCGGCGTCGAGCTGGTCCATGGTCTTCTCGACGGCGCCGCGGGCGTCGGCCAGCTGCTGGGTCATGACGGCGAACGAGCGCGTGAGGCCGCCCAGCTCGTCCTTGCCCTGCAGCACGGCGGTGGGCCGCAAGTCGCCGGCGGCCACCTGGCGCACGCCGTCGGCCAGCACGAGCAGCGGCCGTGCGAGCTGGTTGCCGAACAGCACGGCCAGCAGCACCGCGCCGAACACGGCGAGGAACAGGCTCAGCGTGAGCGTGCCGATGTACATGCGCCGCAGCCCCTCACGCGCGAGCGCACGCTCCTGGTACTCGCGGTTGGCTTCCTGCACGGCCAGCGCGTTGGCGACCACCGCCGGCGGCAGCGGCCGCGTGACCTGCAGGTAGCGCGGCGCGGTGTCGAAATCGAAGCCCGGGCGCTGCACCATGGCCAGCGCGCGCACGCTGGCGCTCGACGGCGTGGCGCTGGGCAAGGCGGTTTCCTCCAGGCCCTCGACGTGCGCAACGGCGCGGTCGGGCCGCACCTGGCGGAACTGCTGCGCCGTCGGCCGCTCGGGATTGAGCTGGAAGCGCGACGCGCCCGCGCTGGCCACCAGCTGGCCCGAACCGGTCCAGAGGATCACGTCGCTGGCTTCGAGCTGGTCGCGGATGCGCTCCAGCAGCAGCCCCGCGCTCGCGTCGGGCACCTGCGACAGCTGGGCGCTGGCGGTGCGGGTCTTGGCGGCGAGGTCGTCGGACAGCGAGTCGAGCGTGGCCCGGCCCAGGTTCAGGCCGGCATCGAGCGCGCCCTCGACCTTGACGTCGAACCAGCTCTCGATCGAGCGCGCGACGAACTGGTAGGACACCACGTAGACCAGCGCCCCCGGCACCACCCCCACGAGCGCGAAGATGGCCGCGAGCTTGATCAGCAGCCGGCTGCCGAACTTGCCCTGCCGCAGCCGCCGCAGCAGCCGGAACGCGACCCAGCCGATCACCAGCACCAGCAGCACGGCCACCACCACGTTGATGCCGAACAGGCGCACGTAGTAGCGCTCGTACAGCGCGCGGTTGTTGGTGGCCTGGGCCAGCAGGAACATCAGCACCAGGCCGATGGCCGTGACCATCGCGGCGCCGACGCCCACGGCCCAGCGCAGCGCGCGCGAGCGGCGGGCGGCAGGCGTGGCCGCGGCGCCGCTGCGCGGCTTGCTGCTCACCGCTGCTTCTCCAACGGCAGCCGGGCGGTGCGCTCGGCGGCGATGTTCCACTCGGCCTGCCCGACCATGCCGATCTGGAAAGGACGCGGCAGCTGCGAGGTGTCGAGCCGGAAGCGGAAGGTGACCTGGTGCAGTGGCTCGTCGCCGATCTCGGCGGCGTCGCCCAGCCGCAGCCGGCCGATGCGCTTGATGGCCTCGAGCGCGTCGCCGAGGCTGTCGAAGTTCTGGTTCAGCGAGATGCCGAAGCCAGCGGCGCCGGTGATCGGCACCGGCGACACATTCAGCCGCCAGCGGCGCGTGAGAGGCTGGTAGGCCAGCCGCATGTGGCGCGCCACCTGGGCGACCTTGCGGTCGGTCCAGTACCAGCGCTCCTGGAAGACCTCGGCCTCGGCCACGAAATAGATGGCGATGCCCTTGTCGAGCACGTCTTCCACCAGCGTGGGCAGTTCGAACTGCACGGCGGCACTCAGGTAGACGCCGTCGTCGGCCTGCTCCAGGCGCATCTGGGTGATGGTGGCGCCGCCGGGCTTGCCCTGGGCGGTGGCGGCGACCGGAAACAGGGCCATCCACAGGGCCGAGGCCAGCCACAGGCCGGCCAGCAGGATCGACCGGCGGCCGTCAGTGCGGCGCGGGTTTTTCAAGCAGGGCGTAGAAGAAGCCGTCGTGGTCACCAGAGGGATTGTCCGGGACGCCACGGGCATTCGCCCCACTTTGGGGTAGCAAGTGTCCCGGGGACGGCAGCAAACGGGCGTCGGTGTTGCGTACAAGAAACGCATCAATTTGTTGCGAGCCTTCTTCGCGGAACACGGAACAGGTGCAGTAAAGCAGCCGGCCGCCGGGCCGCACGAGCGGCCACAGCGCGGCCAGAAGCATCGCCTGCTGGGTCGCCAGCTGGGCGGTGTCGCTCTCGCGGCGCAGCCAGCGCACGTCGGGATGGCGCCGCACGATGCCCGAAGCGGTGCACGGGGCGTCCAGCAGGATGGCGTCGAACAGGGCGCCGTCCCACCAGTCGGCGGTGCGACCGGCGTCGGCCACCACGACCTTGGCCTTCAGGCCGAGGCGCGCGAGCGTCTCGTCTATGCGGCGGCTGCGCACGGCGTCGACCTCCAGCGCGGTCACCTCGACGGCGCCAGGGCCGGCCCGTTCGATCAGGTGGGCGGTCTTGCCGCCGGGGGCGGCGCAGGCGTCGAGCACACGCAGCGGCGCGGCGCCGGGCGTGGCCGGCAGCAGGCCGTCGAGCAGCAAGGGGGCCGCGAGTTGCGCGGCGGCGTCCTGCACCGAGCAGGCGCCGTCGGCGAAACCGGGCAGCTGCTGCACCGGGCGGGCCCGGGCCAGCTGCAGGCCGTCGGCGCCGACGCGCGTGGCCGCGAGGCCCACCGCTTCCAGTTCCAGCAGGTACGCGGCCGGCGTCGATTGCAGCGCGTTGACGCGCAAGGTCATCGGCGCCTGGGCGTTGTCGGCCGACAGCACGCGCTGCCAGTCGCGCGGATGGTCGCGCTTGAGGCGTTCGATCCACCAGCGCGGATGGTTCCACTGCGCGACCGGTTCGGTGTCGGTGGCGGCCACGAGCTCGTCGCGCTCGCGCAGGAAGCGGCGCAGGCAGGCGTTGATGAAGCTGGCCTGTGCCCGCGTTGCCGGGTTGCGCTTGGCGGCTTCCACGGCCTGGTCGACCAGCGTGAAGGGTTCGTAAGGGGCGTGGTCGCTGTGCCAGGCCAGCGCGAGCGCGGTGCACAGCAGGGCGTCGGGCAGCGGCGGCGGCGTGCGCTTGGCCAGGTGCCGGCGCAGCGCCTCGGCGCGGCCGAGCCAGCGCAGCACCTGGAAGCCGAGCGCCTGCACGCCGGGGCGCAGTGTGGGCTCGACCGCCTCGAACGCGACGGTGCCCGAGGTGCCGGCGCGAATCGACGCCAGCGCCCCTGCGGTCAGTTGCAGTTGGCGCCAGAGCGGCGGTTGTTGCGGCGCCGAGGAGGCGCTGCCCGAAGAGGGGTCGGAGGAAAGATCTGCTGGCAAGTTGGAGCCGATGGTAACGGGCGAGAAAGACAGCACGCCGCGCGGTGGGAATGGAAACGAAGGCGTTACCCGCCTGTCGTCGGGTCGAGGCAGGTCAGAGCAAGGGCGCCGCAGGCCGCAGTCGCACGATCCAGGCCACCAGCAGCGCCGGGAACTGGGCAATGCCCGCGTTGTACTGCGCCACGGCCTGGTTGAACTGGCCGCGCGCGATTTCCGCCGCCGCCGAGGGCTCGGGCCAGGCGATGGGCGCAGCCGGATCGGACGCGCCACCCAGGCCGGGCATCAGCGGCGCGGGCCGCGACAGCGTGCCGTCCGCGTCGAACACGGTGACCGCGCCCGGGTACTGGCGCCGCCATGCGGCGATGAGCACCTGCAGCGCAGTGGCCAGCGCCGCCATGCTGCCCGGGTCGAGCGGGCGCACCCGCGTCGCACCGAGCAGGGTCGCGAGCTGCGTCGTGGCGGCCTGCAGCGGCGCCACGGTGGGCGCGCCTTCGGGCGGCGACTCGGGCCGGGGCGCGGCGGTGATGCTGGCCTGGACGAAATCCAGCTGCTTGCGCAGTGCCACGTCGAGCACCGCGTAGGCCTGGAGCACGGCCGCGCGCAGACGCACCAGCCGGTTGTAGGCGCCCACGAACCAGAACAGCAGCAGCGCGACAACGAGCCATCCGGCCAGCGAATCGGGCAGGACGCTCATCGGAAACAGAACCTCTTGGTCATCGGTCGGAACCCTGCGAACACAAAGAAAAACGCCCCCCGACCGGAGCGGTCGGAGGGCGTGGGCAACCGGTCATGCCGGTGATGCTAACCAGTTATTCGGTCGCAGCGCCTTCGTTGGCGTCCACCGTGCTGGTCGCTGCATCGCTGTCGCCGGAGCCGGCCAGTTCGGCGGCTTCCGACTCGGCGATGGCGCGGCGCTCGGCCTCGTCCATGGCGTCCTTGACCTTGCGGGCCTGGTGGTACGCCATGCCGGTGCCTGCGGGAATCAGGCGACCGACGATGACGTTTTCCTTCAGACCGCGCAGCTCGTCGCGCTTGCCCATGATCGCGGCTTCGGTCAGCACGCGCGTCGTTTCCTGGAACGAAGCCGCCGAGATGAACGAGTCGGTCGACAGCGACGCCTTCGTGATACCCAGCAGCAGGTTGGTGAACGTCGCGGGGATCTTGCCTTCGGCGCGCAGGGCGTCGTTGGTGTTGAGCATTTCGCTGCGTTCGACCTGTTCGCCGGAGATGTAGCTCGTGTCGCCGATGTTGTCGACCACGACGCGGCGCAGCATCTGGCGAACGATCACCTCGATGTGCTTGTCGTTGATCTTCACACCCTGCAAACGGTACACGTCCTGCACTTCGTCCACGATGTAGCGCGCGAGTTCTTCCGAACCCAGCAGGCGCAGGATGTCCTGCGGGTCCGCCGGACCGTCGACCACGCTTTCGCCCTTGTTCACCACCTGGCCTTCGTGCACCAGGATGTTCTTTTCCTTCGGCACGAGGTCTTCGTAGACGCCGCCTTCGGGATCGGTGATCTGCAGGCGGATCTTGCCCTTGGTCTCTTTACCGAACGACACGGTACCGGTCATTTCGGCCAGCATGCCCTTGTCCTTCGGCGAACGGGCTTCGAACAGCTCGGCCACGCGCGGCAGACCGCCGGTGATGTCTCGGGTCTTCTGACCTTCGACCGGGATGCGTGCCAGCACTTCGCCGGGGCCCACGTCCTGGCCGTCGCGGATCTGCACCAGAGCGCCGATCGGGAAGCCGATCGTCACCGAGTGGTCGGTGCCGGGGATCTTCACTTCCAGGCCTTGGGCGTCGATCAGCTTGACCTGCGGACGCACGACCTTGGCAGCGCCGCGGCGCTTCGGGTCGATCACGACCAGGGTCGACAGACCGGTCACTTCGTCCACCTGCTTGGCGACCGTCAGGCCCTCCTCGACGTTCTCGAACTGCGCCTTGCCGGCGAACTCGGTAATGATCGGGCGGGTCAGCGGGTCCCAGTTGGCGAGCACGTGGCCGGCCTTGATCTGCTGGTCGGCCTTGACCGTCAGCGTGGCGCCGTACGGCACCTTGTGACGCTCGCGCTCACGGCCGTGCTCATCATGGATGACGATCTCGCCCGAACGCGAAATCACGACCAGCTCGCCCTTGCTGTTGGTCACGTAGCGCATCGTGGCGTTGAAGCCGATCGAGCCGTTCGACTTGGCTTCCACGCTCGAGGCGATGGCAGCGCGCGAAGCGGCACCACCGATGTGGAAGGTACGCATCGTCAGCTGCGTGCCGGGTTCGCCGATGGACTGGGCAGCGATCACACCGACGGCTTCGCCGATGTTGATCAGGCCGCCGCGGCCCAGGTCGCGGCCGTAGCAGGTCGCGCAGATGCCGAAACGCGTTTCGCAGGTCAGCGCAGTGCGGACCTTGACTTCGTCGACGCCCTGGGCTTCCAGTGCTTCGATGTTGTCTTCGTCGAACATCTCGCCGGCCTTGAGCAGCACCGAACGGTTTTCCGGGTGCAGCACGTCATCCGCGGCCGAGCGGCCCAAGATTCGGTCGCGCAGCGACTCGATCACTTCACCGCCTTCGACGATGGCGCGCATCAGGTAGCCGCCGTGCGTGCCGCAATCCTGCTCGGTAACCACCAAGTCTTGCGTCACGTCGACCAGACGACGGGTCAGGTAACCCGAGTTCGCCGTCTTCAGCGCCGTGTCGGCCAGACCCTTACGGGCACCGTGGGTGGAGATGAAGTACTCCAACACGTTCAGGCCTTCGCGGAAGTTCGCGGTAATGGGCGTCTCGATGATCGAGCCGTCCGGCTTGGCCATCAGGCCCCGCATACCGGCCACCTGGCGAATCTGCGCTGCGGAACCGCGGGCACCGGAGTCGGCCATCATGTAGATGGAGTTGAACGACTCCTGCTCGACTTCCTTGCCGTGGCGGTCGATGACCTTCTGCTTCGAGAGCTTGGCCATCATGACCTTCGACACTTCGTCGCCGGCCTTGCCCCAGATGTCCACCACCTTGTTGTAGCGTTCGCCGGAGGTCACGAGACCGGAGACGTACTGCTGTTCGATCTCCTTCACTTCCTTGGCCGAGCGCTCGATGATGCCGTGCTTTTCAGCGGGCACCAGCATGTCGTCGATCGCGATCGAGATGCCGGCCTTGGTCGCCAGGCGGAAGCCGTTTTGCAGCAGCTTGTCGGCGAACACGACGGTCTCTTTCAGGCCGCACTTGCGGAACGAGACGTTGATGAGCTTGGAGATTTCCTTCTTCTTCAGCGCCTTGTTGATGTTCGAGAACGGCAGGCCCTTCGGCAGGATCTCGGACAGCAGGGCACGGCCCACGGTGGTGTCCACGAGCGAGGTCGACGGCGTGAACACGCCGGTTTCCTTGTCCTTGGTGTACTCCGTGATACGCACCGCGACCTTGGCGGTGAGTTCGACTTCGTTGGCGTCCAGCGCGCGCTGCACTTCACCGATGTCGGAGAAGATCAGGCCCTCGCCCTTGCCGTTGATGCGGTCGCGGGTCGTGTAGTACAGACCCAGCACCACGTCCTGCGAAGGAACGATCGACGGTTCGCCCGAGGCCGGGAACAGCACGTTGTTGGAGGCCAGCATCAGCGTGCGGGCTTCCATCTGTGCTTCCACCGACAGCGGCACGTGGACAGCCATCTGGTCGCCGTCGAAGTCGGCGTTGAAGGCCGCGCAAACGAGCGGGTGCAGCTGGATGGCCTTGCCTTCGATCAGGATCGGCTCGAACGCCTGGATGCCCAAACGGTGCAGCGTAGGCGCACGGTTCAGCATGACCGGGTGCTCTTTGATGACCTCTTCCAGGATGTCCCAGACCACCGGCGTGCCCGATTCGACTTCCTTCTTGGCAGCCTTGATCGTCGTCGCGATGCCCATGGCTTCCAGGCGCGAGAAGATGAAGGGCTTGAACAGCTCGAGCGCCATCAGCTTGGGCAGGCCGCACTGGTGCAGCTTGAGCGTCGGGCCCACCACGATGACCGAACGGCCCGAGTAGTCCACGCGCTTGCCCAGCAAGTTCTGGCGGAAACGACCGCTCTTGCCCTTGATCATGTCGGCCAGCGACTTCAGCGCGCGCTTGTTGGCGCCCGTCATGGCCTTGCCACGGCGGCCGTTGTCCAGCAGCGAGTCGACCGCCTCTTGCAGCATCCGCTTTTCGTTGCGCGCGATGATTTCCGGAGCCTTCAGCTCCAGCAGGCGGCGCAGACGCGAATTGCGGTTGATGACGCGGCGGTACAGGTCGTTCAGGTCGGAGGTCGCGAAGCGGCCGCCGTCCAGCGGCACCAGCGGACGCAGGTCCGGCGGCAGCACGGGCAGCACTTCGAGCACCATCCACTGGGGCTTGATGCCCGACTTGCGGAAGGCCTCGAGCACCTTCAGGCGCTTGGAGTTCTTCTTGACCTTGACTTCGGAGCCGGTCAGGTCGCCGCGCAGGCGTTCGATCTCGCTGTCGAGTTCGATGCCTTCGAGCAGGTCCTTGATGCCTTCGGCGCCCATCTTGGCGATGAACTCGTCACCGTATTCCTTGCGCTTGGCGTCGTAGTCGTCCTCGGACATGATGCCGAACTTCTTCAGCGGGGTCATGCCGGGGTCGGTGATCACGTACGCTTCGAAGTACAGCACGCGTTCGATGTCGCGCAGCGTCATGTCGAGCACGAGGCCCAGGCGCGACGGCAGCGACTTCAGGAACCAGATGTGGGCGCAGGGCGCGGCCAGGTCGATGTGACCCATGCGCTCGCGACGCACCTTGGTCTGCGTGACTTCAACGCCGCACTTCTCGCAGATCACGCCGCGGTGCTTCAGGCGCTTGTACTTGCCGCACAGGCACTCGTAGTCCTTGATGGGGCCGAAGATCTTGGCGCAGAACAGACCGTCGCGCTCGGGCTTGAACGTGCGGTAGTTGATCGTCTCAGGCTTCTTCACCTCGCCGAAAGACCACGAACGGATCTTCTCGGGCGAAGCCATGCCGATCTTGATGGCATCGAAATGCTCATCGGGCGTGAATTGCTTGAACAGGTCGAGTAGCGATTTCATAAGACTCTTTCCCTTTTCAACTTAGGAACGCTCGAGCTCGATGTCGAGACCCAGCGAACGAATTTCCTTGACCAGCACGTTGAACGATTCCGGCATGCCGGCTTCGATCGAGTGCTCGCCCTTGACGATGCTTTCGTACACCTTGGTACGGCCTTGCACGTCGTCGGACTTCACGGTCAGCATTTCCTGCAGGACGTAGGCGGCGCCGTAAGCTTCCAGCGCCCACACTTCCATTTCACCGAAACGCTGGCCGCCGAACTGCGCCTTGCCGCCCAGCGGTTGCTGCGTGACGAGCGAGTACGGGCCGGTCGAACGGGCGTGCATCTTGTCGTCCACCAAGTGGTGCAGCTTCAAGAAGTGCATGTAGCCGACGGTGACGGGACGCTCGAACTGGTCGCCGGTGCGGCCGTCGTACAGGTAGGCCTGCGTGCGCGTCTCGGTCAGGCCCTTGAGCTTGGCGATGTCGTCCGGATAGGCGAGCTTGAGCATGCCGCGGATTTCTTCTTCCGAGGCGCCGTCGAACACCGGCGTCGCGAAGGTCGCGCCGCTTTGCAGGTTGGCCGCCATGGCAAGCAGCTCGGTGTCGCTCAGCTGGTCGAGCTCTTCCTTGCGGCCCGAGCCGTTGTACAGCTGCTCCATGAACTTGCGCAGCTCGGCCACCTTGGCCTCTTGCTGCAGCAGGTCACCGATGCGCTGGCCGATGCCCTTGCCGGCCCAGCCCAGATGCACTTCGAGCACCTGGCCCACGTTCATCCGCGAAGGCACGCCCAGCGGGTTCAGGCAGATGTCGCACGGCGTGCCGTCGGCCATGTGGGGCATGTCTTCGACCGGAACGATCTTGGACACCACACCCTTGTTGCCGTGACGGCCGGCCATCTTGTCGCCGGGTTGCAGGCGGCGCTTGACGGCCAGGTAGACCTTGACCATCTTGAGCACGCCCGCGGGCAGCTCGTCGCCCTGTGTGAGCTTCTTGCGCTTTTCTTCGAACGCGAGGTCGAAGCTGTGGCGCGTCTGCTCGAGCGAGTTCTTGATCGACTCGAGCTGCGAGGCCACGTCGTCTTCCGCCGGGCGGATGTCGAACCAGTGGAACTTCTCGACCGACGACAGGTAGGCCTTGTCGAGCTTGGTGCCCTTGGCCAGCTTGTTCGGGCCGCCGTTGGCGACCTTGCCGGTCAAGAGCTTCTCGATACGGTCGAACGCGTCGGCTTCGACGATGCGCAGCTGGTCGTTCAGGTCGAGACGGAAGCGCTTGAGTTCATCGTCGATGATCTGCTGGGCGCGCTTGTCGCGCTGGATGCCTTCGCGGGTGAACACCTGCACGTCGATCACGGTGCCTTGCGAGCCTTGGTCCACACGCAGCGAGGTGTCCTTCACGTCGGAAGCCTTCTCGCCGAAGATGGCGCGAAGCAGCTTCTCTTCCGGCGTCAGCGTGGTCTCGCCCTTCGGCGTGACCTTGCCCACCAGCGTGTCGCCCGGCTGCACTTCGGCGCCGACATAGATGATGCCGGATTCGTCGAGGCGGTTGAGCTGCTGCTCGGCCAGGTTCGGGATGTCGCGCGTGATTTCCTCGGCGCCCAGCTTCGTGTCGCGGGCCATCACCACCAGCTCCTCGATGTGGATCGAGGTGTAGCGGTCTTCGGCGACGACGCGTTCCGAGATCAGGATCGAGTCTTCGAAGTTGTAGCCGTTCCAGGGCATGAACGCGATCAGCATGTTCTGGCCGAGGGCCAGTTCGCCGAGGTCGGTCGATGCGCCGTCGGCCACCACGTCGCCCTTGGCGATCTTGTCGCCGCGCTTGACGATGGGGCGCTGGTGGATGTTGGTGTTCTGGTTCGAACGCTGATACTTGATCAGGTTGTAGATGTCCACACCGACTTCACCGGCAGCCGCTTCAGCGTCGTTCACGCGCACCACGACACGGGTCGCATCGACGTAGTCGACGATACCGCCGCGGGTGGCCGTGACCACGGTGCCCGAGTCGACCGCGGAAACGCGCTCGATGCCGGTACCGACCATCGGCTTTTCGGGACGCAGCACAGGCACGGCCTGACGCTGCATGTTGGCGCCCATCAACGCGCGGTTCGCGTCGTCGTGCTCCAGGAACGGCACGAGCGAGGCGGCCACCGACACGATCTGCGCGGGCGACACGTCCATGTACTGGATGCGCTCGGCACCGACCAGGATCGATTCGCCGGCTTCACGCGCCGAGACCAGGTCGCCGGTCAGCTTGCCGTCCTTGTCCAGGACCGCGTTGGCCTGGGCGATGACGTACTTGCCTTCTTCGATGGCCGACAGGTAGTCGATGTCCATCGTGACCTTGCTGTCGACCACGCGGCGGTACGGCGTCTCGATGAAGCCGTACTCGTTCAGGCGGGCGTACAGGGCCAGCGAGTTGATCAGACCGATGTTCGGGCCTTCAGGCGTTTCGATCGGGCACACGCGACCGTAGTGGGTCACGTGCACGTCGCGCACTTCGAAGCCGGCACGTTCACGCGTCAGACCACCCGGGCCAAGGGCCGACACGCGGCGCTTGTGGGTGATTTCGGACAGCGGGTTCGTCTGGTCCATGAACTGCGACAGCTGCGACGCACCGAAGAATTCCTTCAGCGCGGCCGAGATCGGCTTGCTGTTGATCAGGTCGTGCGGCATCAGCGGCTCTTGCTCGGCCTGACCCAGACGCTCCTTCACGGCCTTCTCGATACGTGCCAGGCCGGTGCGGTACTGGTTTTCGGCCAGTTCGCCGACGCAACGCACGCGGCGGTTGCCCAGGTGGTCGATGTCGTCGACTTCGCCATTGCCGTTGCGCAGGTCCACGAGGATCTTGACCACGGCCAGGATGTCTTCGTTGGTCAGCACCATCGGGCCGGTCGATTCGTCGCGGCCGACCTTGGCATTGAACTTCATGCGGCCCACGCGCGACAGGTCGTACGTGTCCGGGTTGTAGAACAGGCGCTGGAACAGGGCCTGCACCGCGTCTTCCGTCGGCGGCTCGCCGGGGCGCATCATGCGGTAGATGGCCACGCGCGCGGCGAACTCGTCCACCGTTTCGTCGATGCGCAGCGTCTGCGAGATGTACGCGCCTTGGTCCAGTTCGTTCGTGTAGATGACCTGGATGTCCTGCACGCCGGCCGTGCGCAGCTTCTTGAGCAGCGCTTCGGTCAGCTCGTCGTTGGCCTTGGCCAGGATTTCGCCGGAGTCGGCGTCGACGATGTTGCGGGCGATGACGCGGCCGACCAGGAAGTCTTCCGGCACGCTGATGTGCGTGGTGCCGCCCTGCTCGAGTTCACGCGTGTGGCGCGCGGTGACGCGCTTGTCCTTGGCGACCACGACCTTGCCCGACTTGTCGGTGATGTCGAAGCGCGCGACTTCGCCGCGCAGGCGCTCGGAGACGAACTCCATCTGCGCGCCGCTGTCCATCAGGCGGAAGTTGTCGTTCACGAAGAAGTTCGCGAGGATCGATTCCGGGTTCAGACCGATGGCCTTCAGCAGGATCGTGACCGGCATCTTGCGGCGACGGTCCACGCGGAAGTACAGCATGTCCTTCGGGTCGAATTCGAAGTCGAGCCACGAACCGCGGTAGGGAATCACGCGGGCCGAGAACAGCAGCTTGCCCGAGCTGTGCGTCTTGCCCTTGTCGTGTTCGAAGAACACGCCGGGCGAACGGTGCAGCTGCGAGACGATCACGCGCTCGGTGCCGTTGATGATGAACGAACCCTTGTCGGTCATGAGCGGCACTTCGCCCATGTAGACCTCTTGTTCCTTCACTTCCTTGACCACCTTCGACTGCGAGGTCGACGACTCGCGGTCATAGATGATGAGCTGCACCTTGGCGCGCACGGCCGAGGCGAAGGTCAGACCACGGGTCTGGCACTCACGCACATCGAACGCCGGCTTCGCCAGGTTGTACTCGAGGAACTTCATCTCGACAAAACCGTTGTGCGAGACGATCGGGAAGGCAGCGTCGAACGCGGCCTGCAGGCCTTCGACGGTGCGGTGCTTGGGGGCGATGCCGGCTTGCAGGAACGCGGTGTACGCGTCTTTCTGCATCTGCAGCAGGTAGGGGATTTCGACGACGCTGTCGCGGTTACCGAAACTTTTTCGGATGCGCTTGCGTTCGGTGTAACTGTACGCGGACGATTGGGCCATGAGAGCTCCGGTGCTTGAGATCTTCAGCGACTTGTCAGCAGTGCCGGGCGAACGGCACCACTGCTTGGCGGCTGGCCACTACCAGCCGTTGGCGGACGGCGATGCATTGCACATCGCCCGAACCAAGGGGTCTTCTGCAGTCGGGTTCAGAAGACACTCAAAAACGTCTTGGCTTTTGCTTTTTCATCGACCTTTCGGTCTCTGAGAAAACCGGCGCCAAGCCGGCTTTTGGGTGCGCTCTGAAAGCGGCAAAGGCTGGAGGGCCTTTTCAGGCACCTCCAGCCCTCTAGGGGGTCTGAATTACTTCAGTTCCACCTTGGCGCCGGCATCTTCCAGCTTCTTCTTGGCGGCTTCAGCGTCAGCCTTCGACAGGCCTTCCTTGACAGCCTTGGGAGCGGCTTCCACCAGGTCCTTGGCTTCCTTGAGGCCCAGGCCGGTGATTTCGCGCACGGCCTTGATCGCCGACACCTTGTTCGCGCCAGCATCCATCAGCATGACGTTGAATTCGGTTTGCTCTTCAGCGACTGCAGCAGCAGCGCCACCGCCGGCAGCGGGTGCCGACATGGCTGCGGCGCTCACGCCAAACTTCTCTTCGATGGCCTTCACCAGGTCGTTGAGTTCCAGGACCGTCATTGCGTCGAGCGCGGTCAGAAATGCGTCTTTATCGAATGCCATTTTTGTTTCCTAACAATTGGGTTGAATATTCAAAAACGAGGGCGCGCTCAGGCGGCCTGCGCTTCTTCTGCCGGTGCATCGGCGACGGGTGCAGCTTCGCCACCACCACGCTTCTCGGCCAGCGCCGCGAGCACGCGGGCGGTACGAGAAATCGGGGATTGCATCAAGCCCAGCAGTTGCGCCAGCAGCACTTCCTTGGAAGGGATGTTGGCCAGTTGCTTCACGCCTTCGACGTCCAGGGCCTTGCCACCGAATGCGCCACCGCGAATCACCAACTTGTCGTTGGTCTTCGCGAAATTGGCCACCACCTTTGCGGCAGCCACAGCGTCTTCGGAGAAGCCATAGATCAGCGGACCGGTCATCTGGTCGCCGACGATCTCAAACGGGCTGCCAGCGACAGCACGGCGAGCCAGCGTGTTCTTCAGAACACTCAGGGTCACACCGTTGCTGCGCGCTTCGCTGCGCAGTTTGGTCATATCGGCCACCGTGATGCCACGGTATTCCGCCATCACGAGCGTTTGAGCTTTTGCGGCGAGGCTGGTCACATCACTGATGACCGCTTCTTTCTCACTGCGATTCAGACTCAAGGTCTACTCCTTTTAATGCGACCTTCGGCCGGGGCCTCGGATCGCGCTTCATGCAGCGACCAACTGTTTCGGAACAAAAATCAAATTCCTTGCAGTGGGGTCGCCATCTGCGCTGGATACCGGAAAGATCGATCCGGCCATTAAGTGCAGCGCCCTGCACACCAGCGGTCTTGGATGGCTCGCGGCAACCGAAGCTGCCGCGACCCACCACATCTGCCCTCTCCTTGCGGGATCGGGCAAATCTCTTTAGCTCGCCGAGATGGTTTGCGTGTCCACGCGGACACCCAGACCCATGGTCGACGACACAGCCACCTTGCGCAGGTACACGCCCTTGCTGGTCGCCGGCTTGGCCTTGACCAGAGCGTCGATCAGCGCAGCGAGGTTGCCTTGCAGCTTGTCGTTGTCGAACGAGCGACGGCCGATCGTGCCGTGGATGATGCCGGCCTTGTCGACGCGGAACTGGACCTGGCCAGCCTTGGCGTTCTTGACAGCGGTGGCGACGTCAGGCGTCACGGTGCCAACCTTGGGGTTGGGCATCAGGCCACGCGGGCCGAGGATCTGGCCGAGCGTACCGACGACGCGCATGGCATCGGGGGCAGCAATCACGACGTCGAAAGGCATGTCGCCAGCCTTGACCATCGCAGCCAGGTCGTCCATGCCGACGATATCGGCGCCGGCGGCCTTGGCTTCTTCAGCCTTGGCGCCTTGGGCGAACACGGCGACGCGCTTGGTCTTGCCGGTGCCGTTCGGCAGCACGACAGCACCGCGAACCACCTGGTCCGACTTCTTCGCGTCGATGCCCAGTTGCACGGCCACGTCGATCGATTCGTCGAACTTGGCGGTGGCGGCATCCTTGACGATGACGATGGCGTCAGCCAGGGGATACAGCTTGTTGCTGTCGACCTTGCCTTGCAGCGACTTTTGCTTCTTGGTGATCTTGGACATTTACACGCCCTCCACATTCACGCCCATCGAGCGGGCCGAGCCGGCGATGGTGCGAACTGCTGCGTCGAGGTCGGCGGCAGTCAGGTCCTTCATCTTGGCCTTGGCGATTTCTTCGAGCTGAGCGCGCGTGATCTTGCCGACCTTGTCGGTGTGCGGACGGGCCGAGCCCTTGTCCAGCTTGATGGCCTTCTTGATCAAGGTGATCGCCGGGGGCGTCTTGATGATGAAGGTGAAGCTCTTGTCAGCGAACGCGGTGATGACCACCGGCAGCGGCAGACCCGGCTCGACGCCTTGGGTTTGCGCGTTGAACGCCTTGCAGAACTCCATGATGTTCAGACCGCGCTGACCCAGTGCGGGACCGATCGGCGGGGACGGGTTGGCCTTACCAGCTGGCACTTGCAGCTTGATGAAGCCGACGATTTTTTTCGCCATGCTTTGCTCCTTGCGGGTGATATCGCCTTGGCTCTCGCCGCGGCTCCCCGGGGTTAAACGACTCTTCGATCAAGGCCGCGCGCCGAGTCGGACAACGCGCAGCCGGAAACTGGCAGGCCCGCCCGAAGGCAGGCCACGGGATCAGGTCTTCTCGACCTGACCGAATTCGAGCTCCACAGGGGTGGCGCGGCCGAAAATCATGACCGACACGCTGACCTTGCTCTTCTCGTAGTTGACGTCTTCCACCGTGCCATTGAAGTCGGTGAACGGGCCTTCCTTGACGCGCACGAACTCACCCACGGTGAACTCGACCTTGTGGCGCGGCTTCTCGGTGCCCTGCTGCATCTGGTTGACGATGTCCTCGACCTCTTTCTGCGAGATCGGGGCCGGACGGTTCTTGGCGCCGCCCACGAAACCCGTCACCTTGTTGGTGTGCTTCACCAGGTGCCAGCTCTCGTCGTCCATGATCATTTCGACCAGCACGTAGCCCGGGAAGAAACGGCGCTCGGTGGTGCGCTTCTGGCCGTTCTTGATCTCGACCACTTCTTCGGTCGGAACCAGGATGCGGCCGAACTTGTCCTGCATGCCGGCGCGGGTGATGCGCTCGGTGATGTTGCGCTCGACAGCCTTTTCCATGCCCGAGTAGGCATGCACCACGTACCAACGCAGATCAGGGTTGGCAGCGGGGGTCAGGAGAGGGTTCTGCTCCTCTTCCGGCGTGCTCTGCGTGGTTTCAACTGCGTCGTCGGTCATTATTTTCTCCAGCCCAGAATGAGGTCAAAGAACACCCATTCGAGCGTCTTGTCGGTGAGCCAGAGGAAGACGGACATGATCGCCACGAAGGCGAACACATAGGCCGTCATCTGCATCGATTCCTTGCGGGTCGGCCACACGACCTTCTTGACCTCGCGCCACGAGTCACGACCGAAAGCCCACAGCTGACGGCCATTCTCGGAGCTGCCGAAGGCGCCCACGGCCGCGGCCAGGCCGACCAGCAGCGCAGCCCATTGCACCAGCGAGCCTTGGCGCGACAGCAGGTAGAACGCCACGATGGCGCCCACTGCCAGCACCACCGCCGCAGCCAGCTTGGCTTTGTCGGCACCCGTGCTCACGGTTTCGATTTGAGAAGTGGCCATGTCGGCTGATTTCCTGTGACCTCGCGGCCTTCAATTCAATGCGTCTCTTGAGACGCCGAAGCCCATCGGATCGCGATGGGCTTGTCGGGGTGCCACCTAGGTGGCAGGGGCAGTAGGAATCGAACCTACAACCTTCGGTTTTGGAGACCGACGCTCTGCCAATTGAGCTATACCCCTCCGGTACTCTTTACGCTCGGCTTAGATGTCGAGGATCTTGGCCACGACGCCCGAACCCACGGTACGGCCGCCTTCACGGATGGCGAAGCGCAGG